>CACWLG010000024.1 GCA_902761635.1 Oscillospiraceae bacterium
GGCAAGGAGCAGCACATCACCATCACCGCCTCCTCCAACATGTCCAAGGAGGACATCGACAAGGCCGTCAAGGAGGCCGAGATGTACGCCGCCGAGGACAAGAAGCGCAAGGAAGAGGTCGACGCCCGCAACGAGGGCGATCAGATGGCCTACCAGATCGAGAAGACCCTGAGCGAGATGGGCGACAAGCTCGATCCCGCCGACAAGAGCGAGGCCGAGGCCAAGCTCCAGAGCCTCAAGAGCGCCCTGACCGGCACCGATTCCGCCGCCATCAAGGCCGCCACGGAGGAGCTCAAGCAGGTGTTCTACAAGATCTCCGAGAAAATGTACCAGGCCCAGGGCGGTCAGCCCGGCGCAGGCTTTGATCCCAGCCAGGCGGGCCAGAACCCCGGCGGCCAGGGCGGTCAGGACTATTACGACGCCGACTACACCGTTGTGGACGACGACAACAAGTAATCCATTCGGGCAGTCAAACGGTTTGAGGCGGAGCATACAACTCCGCCTCATGCGTGTATACAGATATTCCCGATTTGTATTCGTTAAACGCGAGTCCTCGATTGGAAAGCTTTTCAATCGAATCTAAAGGAGGCCCCAATGGCCGATAAAAGAGATTATTATGAGGTGCTGGGCGTCAAGAAGGACGCCACGGCAGACGAAATCAAAAAGGCATTCAGAAAGCTGACCAAGGAGAACCACCCCGATCTGCACCCGGGCGACAAGGCCTGCGAGGAACGCTTCAAGGAGGCAAACGAGGCCTATGAGGTCCTTTCCGACGAGGAAAAGCGCCGGAAGTACGACCAGTACGGGCACGCGGCCTTTGATCCCAACGCTGGCTTCGGAGGCGGCGGCTTCGGAGATTTCAGCGGCTTCGGCGGCTTTGGCGATATCTTCAGCGATATCTTCGGCGGCTTCGGCGGCACGACCCGCGCCAATCCCAACGCGCCGCGCCGCGGCGAGAACGTGCGCGCCACCGTAAACATCGGCTTTGAAGAGGCTGCCTTCGGCTGCAAGAAACAGGTCACCATCGCCAAGGTGGAGACCTGCGCCGACTGCAAGGGCACCGGCTGCGCCCCCGGCACCACGCCGGAGGTATGTCCCGACTGCAAGGGCACCGGCCAGGTCACCGTGAACCAGCGCACCCCCTTCGGCGTCATGCAGTCGAGCTCTCCCTGCTCCAAGTGCCGCGGCAGCGGCAAGATCATCCACCAGCCCTGCAAGAGCTGCCGCGGCATGGGCAGCATCCGCCGTCAGCACAAGGTGGATATCAATATCCCCGCCGGTATCGACGATGGGCAGACCATCTCCAAGCCGGGCGGCGGCAACGCGGGCGTGAACGGCGGCCCCGCCGGCGATCTGCTGGTGACCGTGATCGTGAATCCCCATCCCCGCTTTGAGCGTGACGGGACGTCCGTCCTCCTCGAGCAGGAGATCAGCTATGCCCAGGCGGCCCTCGGCGCCGAGGTGGAGGTGCCGACCCTCGACGGCAAGGTGAAGCTCACCATCCCCGAGGGGACGCAGCCCGGCGCGGTCTTCCGCCTGCGGGGCAAGGGCATCCCGTACCTGCGCGGCGGCGGGCGGGGCGATCAGTTCGTTACCGTGAGCATCAAGGTGCCGAAGAACCTGACCGGCTCCCAGAAGGAGCTGCTGCGCCAGTTTGCCGCCTCCATGGGCGAGCTTGACGGCGATGCCGGACGCGGCATCTTCGGCCGGAAAAAGAAATAAGAAGACAGACAACATAGAACACCGCATCGGAAAACGTCCCGATGCGGTGTTTTTCAATCCTTTTTACCTCCCTCACTCTCTCCGGCAATATACGGTCAGTTCCTTCACCAGATCGCCGCAGCGCACGGTGAGCTTGCAGGTCTGCGGGAGGCTGCCGTCATCGACACAGGCAACGTACGCGGTATCATAGCCCGTTGACTCCACGCGGAGAATGTCGGGGTGATCGGAGCCCCATGTGATCGGCGTTCCCTGACGTGTGACATCCGCCCGCAGCTCAATGGGATCGCCGGGGTAGAGCGTGAAATCAGTCTTGATCTCGGTCTCATAAAACATCACACGGATGCCCTCCGCTGTCGGCATCGGTGTGGGTGGGACAGACATATACGGCCACAAGCGCCCAAGCCCCTTCTCATCCCCCATGACACGGGCTGCGTCGATGATCAGGGCTGTGACCCTGGGCGCCTCGTTCGGATAGAAGGCAAAGCAGAGGGTAGAATCCAACGCGGCATAGCCCCAGATGTTGGGAGCGGCGGTTTCGAGCGGCGCGTTTTCCACATAGCGGCGATACGCGGCATTCATGATCTGGTTCAACTCCCGGGAGAGGAAGGTCTCCTTGTCCGGAATGTGGACATAGTTTGTTTCGTGCTTTTCGCTGGGAATAATGATCGTGAGAGGGAAGGCCATGTTGTCCGCCAGGGTCTCCCAATCGCCCTGCGCAATGGCCTTTTGCATGGCAGACAGGAAAGCATATTCGGGGCTGTCCGTCGGGATGGCAAGCACGTATTCGTCGTTCCCGCTCTCAATGCCGCTTGTGACGAGCGCGCCGTTTTCGTCCACATCGTAGTCCCCGTCGAGACCGCTGATGGCTTCTCCGTTCCAGGTTTTGTCCCCGGACTCGCTGAAGCGCAGGGCGGGGGAGGGGACATCGTGGATGTTACAGTCGACAAAGCGAATGCCGTCGGTCTTGAAAAACTGCGCCGCGCCCTGGCTGCACTCGTAAATCTCGGTACGCAGAATGTCGAGAGAGCTGCACTGGCTCGCCTGGATGCCGAGGATGCCGCAGCCGAAGAGGCGCATTTTCTCCAGCATGACCTGATGGCAGTTCTGGAAGCTCAGCACCCCGCCGGAGCAGGCACCCGGCTCCTTCGTGTGACCGGCCGTAAAGCCGCCGAGGAAGAGATTGTCGCAGTTGCGGAAGGAGATCACATCGGCATAGCGTGGGATGGCGGCAAGGGTCGTGGCCCCGGACTCGGTGTTCTGTGCCTGGATCGAAAGGCCGTTCAGATCATGGATCACAAGCTGCGGCCCGTCTACATTCTCCATCCAGTAATAACAGTCCGTGCCGATCCCGCCGTAGTTGGAGGCCGTCGAAAGATCAAAGAGCGCGCCATCAAGGATGATCGTGCGGTCGGGGCCGAGAGCGGCGAGCAGCTCATCCACAGTCGTCACCGTGACCGAGCCGCCCTTTGCCACTTCAAGCGAACCGGAGGGGGAAACGGGCGGAGCAACATCGTCCGGGTTGAGCTCCTGCAGCGTCATCTCCGCGAGCATGGCACCCTCCAGGGGCTCGCCGTAGAGGTTCGAGGCATAGACGCCGCTGCCGCTGTACCAGCCATGGCTCACGTCGTTTCCTTCAAAGGCACAGCCGTCCACGGTCACGCCGTACCCGGTGAGGGAGAAGACCTTGGCGGGGAAGCGGTTGTCGCTTACCTCGTTGGACAGGAAGAGGACGCGCCGCGCGTAATCGCTGTTCAATAAATACTGGGCGCTGTTGGCGTGAATGCGGTTTCTGTTGAGTATAACATTATCGCTGTAGTTCACGTCAAAGAGGAACATGGCGTCGCCCTCGCGTTTGCCGTGGTCATGGATGTCACAGCCCTCGATCTGCACATCGCGGCACTGGTGCAGGCTCACCGCGCCGTAGCTGCACTCGTAGATGTCGGAATTTTTCACGGTGAGGCCTGTGCAGTCGCGCGCCTGGACGCCGAGGATACCGCAGCCGTAGAGGCCGCAGGCGTCCACCGTGCTGTTTTCACAGTTGTCAAAGTACAGCACGCCGCCCGTGCAGAAGCCGGGCTCCGTCGTGTGCCCGGCGGTGATCGCTTCCACGCGCATACCCTGGCAGCCGGAGAAGCGGAACACGTTTGCGTAGCGCGGCTCGGCGGTGAGTATGGTCTCACCCGGGCCCGCACCGCGGATCGTGAGATTCCGCACGTTATGCAGCACCAGCTCATAGCCGTCATAGACCTCGTTCCAGCTGTAATACGGGCTGTGGCTGTCCTCGCCGAAGTCCGAGGCGCTTGAGAGGTCGAAGGTGCCGGGGGAAAGCTCAATCACGGTGTCGGGCGCAATGGCGGCAAGCAGCTCGTCCACGGTGGAGACGCCGCCTGCATTGTCCGCCGCAGCCGGGGCGGGTCCGGCAATGCCTCCGCAGCCCATCAGCACGGCCACGGTCAGCACGGCGGCGAGGATACGCGCGCCGCTTTGCTTGTAGTTCATGATCTGCTCCAATCTTTCTTTCAGGTTTCGTTTCTCGGTCGAGAAGGTGGTGGCCACCACGCCCGCAGGCAGCGCCCCGGCGGAGGCCATGGTCAAAAGCGTGTTGCCGTAGGAGAGCTTGCCGGCGCGGTCCATGCCCCGGAGCAGCATCTCGTCGCAGCTCAGCTCACAGGCACGGTTCAGCTCCCGGCGGATGAGATAAGACAGGGGATTGAACCACTGGGAGCTGAGTACCGCAACCGCGAACCATTTGTACAGCGTGTCCCGGCGGCGGTAGTGCATCAGCTCGTGCCGCAGAATATTGCGCAGCAGCTCCTCGTCATAGATCTGCTCCGGCAGGGTTATGAGCGGATGCAGAATCCCGAACATCAGCGGGGTGTTGAAAGCCGCGCAGCGGTAAAGCTGCGGCTTTCGCCCCGGCAGCGCGCGGTAGACTCGCCGGTCCTCCGCCGTCGCGCCGCTGAGACTCCGGCGCACCCGGGCCGTGAAAAGCATGTAGCTTGCCAGCACCCACGCAAAGCTGATCGTTGCGCCGACAGCCCAGACAGCAATCCAGAACGCGGGCGATTTGAAGTTTACATAATTCTTAACCGACGTGTGAGCGTGCGCGGGCTGTACGGTCGGCTCCGCTTCCACTGTGCCCGCCGAAACCGGCGCAGGCGGAACATAGCCCTCCGGCGGAAGCGTTTGTACAGGCTGCCGTGCCTGTTCAGCCTGGGGGTTGGAAGCAGCGCCGATCGCGGGCCGGCCAAGCTCCTGTACGGCACGCTCCACAGGGACAAGACCGGGCAGCAGGAGCACAAAGCGCAGCAGCACCAGCAGCCACGCATAGTAATAGACTGTGCTCGGCATCTTTTTCAGCAGCACATAGCGCAGCGCGAGCAGCAGCAGCGCGAGCGCGCTGCCGCTCAGCGTCAGGCTGAGGAGAGGATAAAGCATCGTCATGGCTCCTCCAGCTTAAACAGATTGCGCAGCTCGTCGATGTCGGCCTGACTCAGCCCGTCAGAGCGTACCAGCGCCGCCACCAGATCCCGCGCTGAGCCGTGATAAACCCGGCTGATCAGGTCATGGGTGGCCCAGTCGTTGTATTCCGCCTCGGTGATGAGCGGGGAGTAATAGTATACCTGCCGCTTCTCCTGCCGCAGCACGCCCTTTGCGACGAGGCGGGAAATCAGGGTCTTGACCGTGGTGGCCTCCCAGCCGCGGCTTTTTTGCAGACTCTCGCGGATTTCGGTGACAGGCAGGGCGTTCCCGGCGCGCCAGAGCACCCGCATAACCTCCAGCTCGGAATCGGCGATTTTCGGTGCCAGATCTTTGTACATGAGATGATCCTCCTTACAGAAGCGAGATTACACGTGTAGTCTTTATGAGCCTACCATAACACAGGAGACTACACTTGTCAACCCAAGAAAGAAAATTTTGGAAAGGGCGTCTGCAAGACGAAACATCATACTAGAACCTCATGAAAACCTTTAACCCCTTAAAGGTTTTCATAGCGCCATAAGGCGCGTAGAGGTTCTTGTATGAGACGTGTTTTCAGCGTTTTTAATCGAGAAATAGTATCACAGCGCGCTGCAAAACGGAAGACGCAGCCGGTAGGGGTCGATCCCCAGATCGACCCGATTGATAATCCTGCCCGAAATGAAAAATTCCCGGATAAACGTGTGCTATTTCACATGTTTATCCGGGAATTATGCTGAATTACAGGTTATCCTGACGGGCTGATGAAGGCATCAGCCCCTACGCTTGCCATTTTGCAACGCGCCCAATATACAGACAAAGCTCAAACCTGGCATTCTAATCCGGCGCCGCTGCACCGGCGCGGGAATCCGTCTCCTTTTACGGGGTCAGATCCGGGCGGCGGAAGGGCTTTCTCGCGTGGTGATCGCGCTTGTTTTCATACAGGGCCTCGTCCGCGCGCAGGAAGACATCCCGGAAATTGTGGTCCTCACCCGGGCGATAGAAGGCGGAGCCCATGGAGAGCGAGAGCTCGGCCTCGGGATGGTTGGGCCGGGCATTGAAGGCGTCGATGGAATCCCGGATCTTCTGGCGCTTTTCCGCAAGCTCCTCCTCCGTGATGCCGAGGGGGATGGCAATGAACTCGTCTCCGCCGATGCGGAAGGTGCGCT
This sequence comes from Oscillospiraceae bacterium, assembly GCA_902761635.1. Classification (GTDB taxonomy): domain Bacteria; phylum Bacillota; class Clostridia; order Oscillospirales; family Oscillospiraceae; genus Limivicinus. The sequence continues at coordinate 6,351 of CACWLG010000024.1, forward strand.
CCTTCCCGAAAACGCTCGAGATGGCCCAGGCCGCCCCGCGGATGATGCGGTCCCCGCAGGCATGGCCGTACGCGTCGTTTGCGAGCTTGAGATTGTCGAGGTCGAAGACGGCGGCGCAGAAGTCAGCCTTGCCGTTTTTGATCTGCTCGTTGATCGTGCGGACCTCCTCCTGATAGGCGTTGGTGTTGCCCACCCGGGTCAGGGAGTCGGTAAAGGCCTGGGCGCGCATATAGCGCAGATAACGCCCCAGCTCCGCCTGCATGGAGCGGATCTTGATGCCGAGAGCCTCAAGCTCGTCCGACACATCGCCGTCCTCTTTCGTCTCCGGTACCTGCGGCGAGGCGCCGAGACTCTCCTTGTAGCCGGGGTTCGAGGTGATCTCCTTGGTAAGCTCGTCCACATCCCCCGCGAGGGCGGAGAGCTCCCGGTCCAGGGCCAGGAACTTCTGGCGCAGCTTACCGGTGATGAGCACCATCACGAACGCGCCGAACAGGATCGAGAGAATGGACACCACGCTCACAGAGAGCGTGTGGTTTTTCAGCTCGTTTTCATACCACTCGGCGCCGAAGTCGATGCCGACGATGGCAGCGACCTTGCCCGCCGAATCGAACACCGGACTGTAGGTGCTGTAGAAATTGCCCCAGCGGTCCTCGGCGGGGGCGTCATCCACAGTGGCGATGCCCTTGCCGGCCTGAACGAGCGCGTTCGTCACCAGGATCTCTTCCCCAAACTGGCCGGGGTCAATGGGGTCTGCGTCCAGGATGAAGACATAGCTGTCGACCCCGATCTGGCGGACGGCGTAGATGAACTCAATGTCGGCGTTATTCTGGAAGACGCTTAGCTCCCGCAGGGCCTCCTGATACGCGGGAGAACCGACGTCCTCCTCCGTAAAGGCGCCGACTGCATCTCCGTCGAGCAGGGCAGCAGCCGTGTTGGAGAGGTCCAGCATATTCTTCTGGATCATGGTCTTCATGGCGGCCTCGGCCTGGCGCATCATGACGAGACCGAGGATCACATTGGCTGCAAACAGCAGCAGGCCGACGACCACCACATAGCGCGTGGTCAGTCCGATACCACGATATTGTTTCAAGGAATCAACTCCGTTCTGCAGGGCGCGCCTCTTACCGTGCGTCCTTCCCCCCCAAGCTTAACACAGCTTACGGGAGTGACACTGAAATTGTCACTGCCTGTGCTTTACCAGCTCGCGCAGGGTTTTATAGAGATTCTCCGGCTCTACGGGCTTGGAAAGGTGCGCGTTCATGCCCACGTGCAGCGAATTCTGCACATCTTCATCAAAGGCGTTGGCGGTCATGGCGATGATGGGGATCTCCCTGGCATCGGGACGCGGGAGCGCGCGGATCGCGGCGGTGGCCTTCAGGCCGTCCATCACAGGCATGCGCACATCCATCAGAATCGCGTCGTAGTAATCTGCCTCATGCTGCGAGAACATGTCCACGGCGATCTGGCCGTTCTCGGCATGCTCGGAGCGGATGCCCTCCATTTCCAGGAGATCCGTCAGAATCTCGGCGTTGAGGTCGATGTCCTCCGCCATCAGCACGCGCAGACCCTCGAGAGAGTCCGGCTCCTCTGCGGCAGCGGGCTTCGGCTTCGGTGCTGCAATGTCGCCGCGCTTGAGCAGGATCGAGTGCAGCTCGTTGAGCACGCTGTCGGTAAAGAGGGGCTTGGAGACAATGCCGGAGATACCGAACTGCCTGGCCGGTTCCTGAATATCGTCCCAGCTGTAGCCGGTGAGGATCAGGATGGAGGTCTGCCCCTTGTCGAACTTGCGCACGCACTCGGCCAGCGCAAGCCCGTCCATCCCGGGCATGTACATATCCGTCATCAGGATCTGGTAGGGCTCGCCCTTGTCCCAGCAGGAGCGAATGCGGTTGAGCGCCTCGGGGGCATCAGAGGCGGTGTCGGCCTCGATGCCGATGTCGTGCAGCACAATGCGCGCATGCTCCAGCGCCACCTCGTCGTCATCCACCACCAGGATGCGCAGGCCCTTCGGGAGGCTCGCGTGCTGGTCCTGGCTGAAGCTGCGCGCGGAGGGCTTGAGCGTTACCGTGACCGTGAAGGTGGTCCCGACGCCCTTTTCGCTCTCCACGGAGATATCACCGTTCATCATTTCCACGAGGTTTTTGGTGATGGCCATGCCGAGGCCCGTGCTGCCGTAGCGGTTGGCGGTGCCGGAATCCTCCTGGGAGAAGGTGTCGAAAATCTTCGGCAGGAATTCCTTGCTCATGCCGATGCCGGTGTCCTTCATGAGAAAGCGCAGGGTGCACTGATCTGCGGTGCGGGCGATCTGCTCGACCGTAAAGGTGACGCTGCCGGACTCGGGCGTGAATTTGACGGCGTTGCCGAGAATGTTGATGAGCACCTGCTTGAGCTTCATGGAGTCGCCGATATAAAAATCGCAGACCTGACCGATGATGTTGCAGGAATAGTTCAAGCCCTTGTCCTGGCACTGGCCGTTGATGATGACGTTGACCTGATCGAGGAAGTCGCGGAAGGCAAATTCCTCCTCCTTGAGGACCATACGCCCGGACTCGATGCGGCTCATGTCCAGAATGTCGTTGATAAGACTCAGAAGATGCCGGGCGCTGGCGCCGATCTTTTCAAGATGCTCGCGCGTGCGCGGCGGCAGATCCGGCTCCTTCAGGGCAATGTTGTCCAGGCCGATGATGGCGTTCATGGGGGTGCGGATCTCATGGCTCATATTGGACAGGAAGCTGGTTTTGGCGCGGCTGGATTCCTCGGCGAGGGCCTTTTCGCGCTCCACCTTCTTTTCACGCTTGTGGATCGTGTCGTAGATGTTCACAAGCGTCACCACGGAGATGACCACAAAGACGATCTGCACAAGGCTTTTTTGCCACAGCGCGTCGCTGATGCTCTCAAGCTGCCTGTCTACGTATTCCTCCGCCTCGAGCGGGTCCGGCGGCGTACCATTGCCGCTGTCGTCAATCTGCTGCTCATAATACTCGTGGATATTGTTCACAGCGTTGTACGCCACGGCCACGGAGCTCTGGCGCATCCAGACCAGGGAGGTGAAGAGCGTCAGCGAGAGCATGACGATCCACACGATGGTGGAGTGGCCCATGGACCGGGTCTGATCCCGTACAAGCAGCATGCGGAACACGATCAGGCCCAGCACGCTCCAGAGCGCGAGGATCAGGTAGGATTCCCTGGACAGGGCCGTCACGGCCAGCAGGTTCGGGATCAGATAATACAGCAGGAAGATCAGCGAGATCACGACGCCGATGAGGCCGCAGGCGCTGACAAACCTGTCTTTTCTCCTGCGCGCAAGCTTCAGCGCGCAGGCGGAGGTGTAGGCGTAGACAATGGCCGCGCCGACCGTGGTCACGTCCACAATCCAGCCCACAGCCGTGCGGCCGAGGAGCGGGATGAAAACGGAAACCAGGAGGATCAGCAGCACCGCGTATCTCGGCAGGCCGTTTTTATCGAGCTGCCCGAGCTTCGCAGGCATCATCCCGTCCTTCGCCATGGCGTGCAGCAGGCGGCTTGCGGCGATGGTGTTGCCCACAAGGCCGGTGATGACGCCGCCGAGCACCGTAAAGACCAGGACAGGCGTGCCGACGGGCCCCATGGCCGTGCGCACCGCATAGAAGGTGGGCGCCGCCTCGCTGATATCCAGATCCCCCAGCGCCGCGATGTACGCAGGCCAGCTTTCAAAGCCTGCCGGCTGGGTCGTCGCGGCGATGACTGCGAGCAGGGAATAGGCCGCAGCCCCTGTGAGCAGGGCGATGCCCATGACGGGCAGCGCCTTTGCTGCCGAAAAGCGAAATTCCGGCACCGAGTGGGAGATAGACTCAAACCCGACAAAGGCCCAGGGGGCCATTGCGACAATGGTCAGCACCCCCGCAAGAGGGGGTCTCCCCGGGGCAAAGGCGGGGGCGAGGGAGCTGAGCCCGCCCTCCAGCTTTGAGAAGACGGACACGGAGCAGACCAGGACCCCGCCGAAGAGCAGGAGGGCCATCACGATCTGCACACGCAGGGCCGCCCTGCCGCGCAGGCACAGCAGAGAACAGACGACCAGCGCCCCGATCGCCAGCAGCAGCTCTCCCAGATAGATGTCAAAGCCGGCGATGCGATAGTGCAGGCCGTGCTGGAAGATGCTGCCCAGCAGAAAACGGCCGATCAGCGGCAGGGCGGTAGCGTTGGCCCAGATGACGGCCACATAGGTCAGCAGCAGAAACCAGGCGGCCACAAAGCCGTGGTCGAGGTCAAAGCTGCGTTTGACATAGCTGTAGGCGCCGCCCGCGTCCGGATATGTGCGGAGCATATAGGAATAGTTGACGCCCACGATGAGCATGATGAGCCCGCCGACGACAATGCCGAGCACCGTGCCGAGAGGTCCCGCCACGGGCAGAAAGCTGTTGCCGGGCATCATGAACGCGCCCCAGCCGACAGCGCAGCCGAAGGACAGCGCCCAGGCGCCCAGCAGAGATATGCTGTGCGGGGCGTCGGCGCCTGCGTTTGAAAGCTTTGTATTCATTGCGCGAACCTTCCTCTCCTCTTACTGCCGGTGAACGGCCCGGAAAGTATCAGAGACTCTGCTCATACGCGTGAATCCCGTCGATCGTACGCTGGTACATGTCGTTGATCCTGGCGAGCTTGTCCTTGATTTCGTCGTCTGTATATTTTCTCGGATTGCCGGGGCGAAACTCCTCGGTGATCTCGCCGACGGCTTCGGCGAGCTTGTCAAAGCCCATGTTGGCGCATACGCCCTTCATGGCGTGGGCGCGCTCAAAAAGCTGGGTGGGGTCCATGCTTTCAGCGGCTGCCATGAGGGAGCCGTTGAGGTCGCTGCCGGGGAATTTCAGAACATAGCGGCTGATCAGCTTTTCCATTCTCATGATCTGAACGGCGTGGTCATAGTTGCCGTCAATCCGGGTGTACAGCTCCTGCAGTGTCATACTTTTCGCTCCTTTTTCACTTTGATTTCCTTGCATATCAGTTTTTCAAACTCCTCCGCAGGCAGCGGACGGGAGAAATAATAGCCCTGTACATAGTCGCATCCGGCGTCCCGCAGCAGCGCGAGCTGGTGCTCGGTCTCCACGCCCTCAGCCACGACCGGGACCTTCAGATAACGCGCAATGTCGAGGATCAGCTCCACAAGGCGGAAGTCCCGGTTGTTCTCCTCGATGTTCTGGATGAACTTCATGTCCATCTTCAGCACATCAATGGGCAGGCTCGAGATGGTGTTGAGAGAGGAGTAGCCGGAACCGAAGTCGTCCATCTCGATATCAAAGCCCTTTTCACGCAGCTTCTGGATGACGGTGACAAGCTGCTCGGCATCGTCGGTATAGGCAGACTCCGTGATCTCAAGCTTGAAGTCCTTCGTGCTGAGGCCGTTATCCGCAATGAGCTTCAAAAGCCCCTTTTCAAGGCCCGGATCAAAGACCTCCGTCCGGGAGACGTTGACCGACAGCGGCACCGTCATCCCGAGCTTTTCACGCCAGGCGGCGATCTGCCCGGCCGCCTCCGACCAGACATAGTTGTCCACCACATGGATGAGGCCGTTGCGCTCAAAGAGCGGGATAAAGTCACCGGGACTGATAAAGCCCAGCTCCGGATGGACCCAGCGCACCAGCGCCTCGGCGCTGTTCAGGCGCGGGGGATCGGACTGAACGTCGTATTTCGGCTGGTAGTAGACCCGGAACTGCCGTTCCTCCACAGCCTGACGCAGATCGTTGAGAAGGTGCTGAGAATAGAGCTCGCGTTTATACATGTCCTCATTGTAGATCATGAGGTGGGTCTTGTAGCTGCCGCGCACCAGGCTGCAGGCTGTATGCGCCCGGTCAAAGAGCGTGATCAGGGAGATCCCGTCAAAGCAGGTGCATACGCCCATGCGCAGGCGGACGGAGACGCGGTGCGAAAGCTCGTTGAGCTTCTGCTGGAAAAACTGCAGCACGGTGTGATAATCCTCACAGTGCAGGCAGTAGAGGTCAAAACGGTCGGCGTCCCTGCGGCAGGCAATGCCCTCGGTCCCGCGCAGAAACTCGCGGATGGCGTCGCTCAGGGTGCGCAGGATCCTGTCGCCGAACACACGGCCGTTCAGGTCGTTGACAGAGTGGAAGCGCTCAATATTCACGACGACGGCGTCCATGCTCCAGTGGGGATGATAGAGGTGGATCTGCTCGGCGTATTCAAAGAAGAAGCCAGGGTTATATAGCCCCGTCAGCGAGTCGCGCTCGGCAGCGCGGATGAGCCGTCTGCCCTCGCTCAGCTCGATGATCCTCGCCACGCGGGCCAGGATCACCTCGTGCGCGTCGTAGGGCTTGGCGATGAAGTCCGCCGCCCCAAGCTGCAGAGCCCTGAGCTCCGCATTTTTCTCGGCGGTGAGCACAATGATGGGGATGCTCCGCATCTGCTCATCGGCACGCATGCGCGCAAGCACCTCAAAGCCATCCATCACGGGCATCATCAGATCCAGCAGGACAATGGACAGGGTGTTCAGATGGGCCTGAATGATCTCCAGCGCTTCCAGACCGTTTTCCGCGTACAGGATCTCGTAATCGTTTTTCAGGATCATGCCCAGAATATCACGGTTGAGCGCCTGATCTTCAACCACCAGTACCTGACGCTGGCGTTTGATCTGTCCTGACTTTATCATGTTGTTCCTCCTTGGGCAAGCGCTGATACAGCGGTTTTTTTCATCATCGCTCGCCATGAGGGCGCCTTTACCCTCTTTTGCAGTTGTCTGCAAAGATATTGATTGAATAATTTATGGTTTGATCAGTCTCCGCAACGTATCGCACAGCATGTCGATATCGGCGGGCTTGGGCAGGTGGGCGTTCATCCCGGCCTCCAGGGAGCTCTGCACGTCCTTCTCAAAGGCGTTGGCGGTCACGGCGATAATGGGCACGGTCCCGGCGTCCGGCCGGTTCAGGGCGCGGATCTGCCGCGTAGCCTCCAGCCCGTCCATCACCGGCATGCGCAGGTCCATGAGCACGGCGTCATAGTAACCGACTTCGCTCCCGCAGAACATGTCCACCGCGATCTGCCCGTTGGCCGCCCGCTCGGACAGCATTTCTTCCATATCCAGCAGGTCCATCAGGATCTCGGCGTTGAGGTCGATATCCTCCGCCACCAGGATGCGCCGGCCCGCAAGCTCAACCTTCCCGGCCTCCTGCACCGGCGCTTCCTCCGCAGGCTGCGCGGACGCCGCGCCGAGCGTCATGACCACCGTAACGGTGGTGCCGACGCCCTTCTCACTCTGAATGTCGATGCTGCCGTTCATGAGCTCGACAATGGTCTTGGTGATGGGCAGGCCCAGGCCGCTGCCGCCGCGGGGATTGGTGGGGCTTGCGTCCTCCCGGGAGAAGGGCTCAAACACATGGGGGAGATACTCCGCCGTCATGCCGATGCCGGTATCCTGTACGGTGAAGCGCAGGGTCCGCGTATCGTCGTCCGCGCCGATCTGCTCGACGCTGCATTGGATCCTGCCCGGGGCATCGGTGTACATCACGGCGTTTTCCGCAATGCTCTGCAGAACGTGCCAGATCTTGCTCTCATCGCCGATAAATTCATCGTCGATGCTGCCGATGCGCTCACAGTTGTACGCAAGGCCCTTTTCCTGACACTGGGCGCTGATGGAGGAGTTGAGCTGCATCATGAGCTGCCCGAAGGAAAAGCGCGCGTTCTTGAGCGTGAGCGTCCCGGCGTCGATGTGCCCCATATCCAGCACATCGTTGATGAGGGTGAGCAGATGCCTGGCACTCGCGTCGATCTTGTCAAGATTGGCACGGCAGGCAGGCGGGATCCCCTTGTCCTCCTCCAGCAGGCGCAGCAGGCCCAGGATCGCGTTGAGGGGCGTGCGCATCTCATGGCTCATGTTGGAGAGGAAATCCTCCTTGGCCCGGTTTGTGGCCTCCGCCGCCATCAGCTTTGCTTCAAGACGTTCGTTTTCATAGATATGGTTCGTAATGCGCTGCAGCAGGTACACAACGATAAAAACAAAAATGCTGCCGCCGAAGAGAATGCCGGACACCAGAAGGTCAGGCTTCCCGAAAAAGGCGATCATGAGATAGCCGATCAGAAACAGGATCAGCAGAACAGCCGGAATGAACAGGACCAGGCGCTCCCTGTCCCAGCCCCCATGCCCGCTGAGCTCGCGGGAGAAGCGGATGTAGCTGTAGATGTTAAACACCATCAGAGCGCTGCCGAGATAGATCATCCCGTAAATCAAAATTTGAAGCATACAGGGCAGTCCTCCTTCCAACATCTTCCAGTCCCTGTGGAAGCTATCATTATTTAGACTATTATAGTTGACAAGCGGGGAAATAGCAAGAATATTTTCCTGTATTTCCCGGTCAATATCAGAGAGGTACACATTTGCAAGTGATGCTTGCAGGGGACAGGAGGCTCTGCTATAATCGTATCATATGAGGCGGACGGCTGCCGCCTACACTGAGGAAACGGGGTATGCAGGGATGAAATACAAGGGCATTATTTTTGATCTGGACGGTGTGATCTGCTCCACCGACCATTACCACTACCTGGCCTGGAAGGCCCTGGCAGACAAACTCGGCGCCTATTTTGACGAGTCCATCAACAACCGTCTGCGCGGCGTTTCGCGCATGGCAAGCCTTGACATCGTGCTCGAGCGCTATAACGGCACGCTCACGGAAGAGGAAAAGCTCGCCGCGGCGGAGGAGAAGAACAACACCTATCGGGAGCTTCTCAAGCAGATGAGCCCCGCGGATCTCTCGCCCGAGGTGAAGGCGACGCTGGACTGGCTGCGCGCCCAGGGCCTGCTTCTCGGCATCGGCTCCTCCAGCAAGAACACCAAGTTCATCCTCTCCCAGATCGGCCTCGGCGACTATTTTGACAAGATCTCCGACGGCACCAACATCACCCGCTCCAAGCCGGACCCCGAGGTCTTTCTCAAGGCGGCGGAGTATCTCGGCCTTGAGCCGAAGGACTGCCTTGTGGTGGAGGACGCAAAGGCCGGCGTAGAGGCCGCCCTTGCCGCCGGCATGGACGCCGCCGCCATCGGGGATGCTGTCTCCAGCGGACTTGCCACCTACAACCTCACACGGTTTTCGGATCTGATCGACTGCGTACAATAAGGAGGGATCTGTATGGCAAAGTTTCCTTATCAGCCCTGGGAGATTACGGAGGAGGGCTTTTCCCCCCGTGACCTTCGGGAGAATGAATCCGCCTTTGCCCTTGCCAACGGCTTTATCGGCCTGCGCGGCAACCTCGAGGAGGGCGCTGCGGCCGGCGCCGAGACCATTCAGGGCAGCTTCTTAAACGGCGTCTTTGATTCCGAACCCATCGTCTACGGCGAAAAGGCCTACGGCTATGCCAAAAACCACGAGACCATCTGCAACGTCATGGACGCAAAGAGCCTTGTGCTCTGCGCGGACGGGGAGCGGCTGGATCTGGGCGTGAGCGACGTGCGCGAGCACAGGCGCGTGCTGGATATGCGCGCAGGCACGCTCCGGCGCAGCTTCACCTGGCACACCAAAGGCGGCGCGGTGCTGCGTATCGAGACGGCCCGCCTTGTGAGCCTTGCGCGGCAGGAGCTTGCTGCGGCCTGTCTCACCCTCCGGTGTGAGGAGGGCGCCTGTACCCTGGCTCTTCAGAGCGCCATTGCCCCTGCGGTCATCGCGGAGGGGGACCCGAACGACCCCCGCAATGCCGCCGGCAAGGACAGGAGCCTGCTCACCGGGCGCATTGCCGCCGAGGGGGCGCTGATCGCCATGGAGCAGAAGACCAAAAACAGCGGCTTTACCATCTGCTGTGCCGTGGAGCACCGGGGCCTTGACGGGCATGCCGAGGCTGAGGCGAACAGAGCTGTCTGGACCGCGGAGCGGAAGCTCGCGGCAGGGGAGAGGGTGCACCTTGAAAAGAGCATCTGCTACACGGCCTCGCGCTTCGAGGAGGAGAGCGACCAGTGGGAGAAGACCGGAGAGCTCTGCCGCAGGGCGCCGGACTTCGATACGCTTCTTCAGGAGCAGCGCAAAACGTTGGACGCCTTCTGGGACGGCGCCGGGCTTGACATTCAGGGGGACGACGCGCTGCTGCAGGGCCTGCGCTTCAACCTCTTTCACATCTATCAGTCCGCCGGGCGCGACGGCAGGCGCAACATCGCCGCCAAGGGTCTGACCGGCGAGGGCTATGAGGGGCACACCTTCTGGGATACCGAGGCGTATATCCTCCCGGTCTTCATTCACACGGACCCGGCTCTGGCCAGAAAGCTGCTTGAGTACCGCTACGCCATCCTGCCCAGGGCGCGGGAGCGGGCGCGGGAGCTGGGCCACTCCAAGGGCGCGCTCTATGCCTGGCGCACCATAGACGGGGAGGAGTGCAGCGCCTATTTCCCGGCGGGCACCGCCCAGTACCACATCGACGGCGACATTGCCCACGCGGTCTGCGAATACTTTGACGCGACGATGGATCTGGACTTCCTTGCAAAATACGGCGCGGAGATCCTGGTGGAAACGGCGCGGCTGTATTACGACCTGGGCTTCTTCAGCGCGGCGAAGGGCGGCCGCTTCGTCCTCAACTGTGTCACCGGGCCGGATGAATACAACGTCATGGTCAACAACAATGTCTACACCAACTGCGTGGCGGAGGAGAACTTCCGCAGCGCGGGGGAGGCCATGCACCTGCTGCAGAGGCAGCGGCCCATCGACTATTCGCGCCTGTGCGCCGATATCGGCTATACGCCCGGGGAGGCGGAGCAGTGGCGCGAGGCGGCGGATAAAATGTACTATCCTGCCCCGGTGGACGGCATCTACCCCCAGGACGATGATTTCCTCAACCGCAAGCCCTGGCCGCTGGATACCATCCCCGCGGACAAGCACCCGCTGCTGATCCACTACCACGGCCTCACCATCTACCGCCATCAGGTGTGCAAGCAGGCGGACCTGATCCTTGCCATGACCCAGTACGGCGAGTGCTGGACGCTGGAGGAGAAAAAGAAGAACTTCGCCTTCTATGACAGCGTCACCACCCACGACTCCAGCCTTTCCATGGCGGTGTTCTCGATCCTGGCAAACGAGATCGGCGAGATCGGCACGGGCTATGATTACTTCATGTCCTCGGCCCGTCTGGACCTGGACGACATGCACCACAACACCAAGGACGGCCTGCACATGGCCAACATGGCGGGCACCTGGACAGGGCTCGTGCGCGGCTTCGGCGGCATGCGCTGCCGGAGGGGGGAGCTCAGCTTCGCCCCTGTATGCCCGCCCCAGTGGCAGGGCTACGCCTTCTGCGTGGGCTACCGCGGCAGGACCATCCGGGTCAGCGTGAACGCTGATGGGGCAAAATACGAGCTGCTTGGCGGCGAGCCCATCACGATCCGCTCCCACGGAGAAAGCGTGGAGCTCAAATAAAAAACAGCCCCCGGCCGCAGGCCGGGGGTCATTGATTCGCCGGCGCCCGCCATGCAGGGGGGCAGCTCCTGCCCCTGTTTTATGCCGGTCAACTGGGCGGAATTGGGAGCGCAAAAGCTGATTTTCGTTAAGTCAAACAAAAATCAACCGTTTTGATTGTGCGCCATGCACAAAAGTTTGGGCAGATTACCTCTTGCATTTTCCTGCCGGAGGACTAAAATATGGGCTCAAAAGTCGGGGGGAGCCGGTTCGGTACTTCCCAAATCCTCGGCTTTGGAAGGTTGGTTTTATATGACAAACGAAATGACGACAGGTTCTCCGCTGAAAAGCATCCTGCGCTTCTGCGCGCCGCTTCTGATCGGCAATCTGTTTCAGCAATTCTATAATATAGCGGACAGTATTCTGGTAGGCCGCATCCTGGGCCTGAATGCCTTTGCCGCCGTGGGCGCCACGGGGGCGCTGAACTTCCTGATCCTGGGCTTTGCCACGGGCAGCTGCTCCGGTCTGGCCATCCCCATCGCCCAGAGCTTCGGCGCGGGGGACACGGAGAGCGTCCGCCGCCGTACAGCTCAGCTCGTGTGGCTCGGCTTCGGGATCACGGCGGTGATCCGGCTTATCTGCTTTTTCTGGACGGACGATCTGCTTCGGCTCATGAATACCCCGGCGGAGATCTTTGAAGATGCCAACCGCTATATCTTCATCGTGTTCATGGGCGTCGGCGCGACAATGCTGTATAACCTGAGCTCGGCCGTGCTGCGCTCCCTGGGCGACAGCCGCACGCCGCTGCATTTTCTGATCGCCGCGGTGGCGGTGAATATCGTCCTGGATATCCTGTTTATGAAGTACCTCCACATGGGCGTGGAGGGCGCCGCTTGGGCGACGGTGCTGTCCCAGCTTGCCTCCGGCATTGCCTGCCTCATATACATGGCTAAGAAGATCCCGATGCTGAACCTGCACCATGGCGATCTGCGTCCGGACCCGAAGCGCATCCTCTACATGGCGGCCATCGGCATCCCCATGGGCCTGCAGTTTTCCATCACCGCCGTCGGCAGCATCATCCTGCAGGGCGCGGTCAACGGCCTGGGTGCCAACGCGGTCGCGGCGGTCTCCGCGGCGAGCAAGGTACACAACGTGGTGGCGGCGCCCCTGGAGACCTGCGGCATCGCCATGGCCACCTACTGCGGCCAGAACCTGGGCGCGGGTGAATACGGGCGTATCCGCCGCGGCGTCTGGAGCACGGTGGGCGCGTCGATGCTGTACTGCGCGGCGGCCTTCCTCTTCAACTACTGCGCGGGGCGCAGCATGGCGACGCTCTTTGTCAGCCCCTCCGAGACCCTGCTGCTGCAGGATGTGCAGCGGTATCTCACCATCACGGGCGCCTTCTATCCGCTGCTCGCGCTGATCTTCATCTTCCGCAACAGCCTGCAGGGCATGGGCTTTTCCAACGAGGCCATGATGGCCGGCGTCTCGGAGCTCATTGCCCGCACCATCGTGTCCTTCGGCCTTGTCGGCAGCCTCGGCTTTACGGCCGTGTGCTTTGCAAACCCCGCAGCCTGGTTCCTGGCTGACGCGGTGCTGCTGATGCTCTATGCGCGGGAAATGCGCCGCCTTGACCCCATCCGGCCCGAGGATCTGCGGCAGAAGAAGCTTGCCCGTGCCCGCCGCTGACGGCTTTCAAGCCGAGAAGCGCAGATACCAGGCGTAAGCCGCTTCTCCGTACTGGGTGACCTGCTTCACATCCGCGTTGTAGCGGGTGAAGATCAGCTTGAGCTCCTGCGGGGAGCAGCTGCCGAAGGCGAGGCGCCCGGTCATCTGCCAGGCGCAGTGGAGCAGATTGAGGGCTGAACAGCTCAGGTTGAAGACCTGATCCCGCTTGAGCCTGCGCCACACGAGGCGCAGATCCTCCTGATTGTCCGGGGAGAGCTCCGGCTTGAGACCGGCGAGCGCCGCACAGGTGATGCCGTGCTCTCCGGCAAAGCGGATGGCCTCGATGGCGACGCGGGAAAAAATCTGCCCATAGCCGGTGGAGCTGTCGAACTTCTGCAGGGGATTGCCGGAGTCCGGCGCGGAACGCAGCAGGGGCGCGCCCAGCCAGTTGACGGCCACCACCGTGTCCGCCAGCGGGTCAAAAATATCCATGCGCGTAAGCTCCATCATCAGCACGGCCTTGAGACAGGCCGGCGGCAGGCCGCACTCGGCGCAGATGCGGTCAATGTCGCCGCCGCAGCGCTCCAGCACTTGCAGGGCCTGATGCTCTGAGTACAGGTGTATCATACCGTCACTTCCATGCATCGTTTGGAGCTTTTATACACGGGAAAGTGATATTCCCCATCCAGCCAGCCCAGCAGGAAGGCCTCCGCCAGACTGCCGGGCTTGATGACTTTCCGGGCCTCCGGCAGAGAAAACCACTGCCAGTCGTCCACCTCACGGTTGGGGCGGGCGTTCTTGACCGGCACATGGACGGTGAAGTTCAGCATCAGAGTGTTGCTCGGCGCAAAATAGTGACTGCGATTGAAGCGCAGGGAAGTGAGCGGCAGGCTCAGCTCCTCCATGAGCTCGCGGCGGGCAGCGTCCTCGGCATCCTCACCTTGGTTTACATAACCAGCAACCAGAATGTAATGGGGCTTTCCGTACTGACGGATCAGCAGGATGTTTTCCTCCGCCTCATCCACCACCAGCAGGCTCACCGCGGTGTTGAACACCGGGTAGCGGAACGCCCCGCAGGCATCGCACCAGGGGAAGATGCCCTCCTCCCCGTGGGATTTCGGGCGCAGCAGGGTGCCGCACTCCATGCAGTAATTCATCTTCATTCGGCGATCTCCGTTTCCGTGACGCAGTGCTGCTTGAGCTCACCCACCAGGGCCTGCAGCGCGTCGATCACATGCGGGCGGATATCGCCGCCCACGAGCACCAGCATGATGTCATCCCCGACCGTGAGCTCCCCGCTGTTGAGCCAGACACGTACCGTACGGATGCCGGGCATGGCGAGGGCCATGGCCTTTGCTGCCTCCACCTTTTCCGCGTCGTAGGAAAAGCGCATGCCCCGCACCGGGGCGGTGTCCTTCGCCCCCTCGCGCACGGCGGCCTTTGCCGTCTCCCGCACCACGCCGTTATGGAAAAGATACATGCCGCAGCCCTTTGCCGCGGCCTCGCCCTTCGCCTCCCGAAGCCAGGCGTCCAGAGAGGGGACGGGCTTCTTTTTCGGCGCGGCACGATCCGCGCAGTCGGCGGAGCCTGCGGAGGCCAGCATATCCAGCCCGTGGGTCACCGCATCCAGCACCGCGCTCAGATTCTCCCGGGCCGCCTTCTCGCTGCCGGGGAGGTTGACGATCAGCGTCCTGCCGCGGATCCCCGCCGCGCTTCTGGAGAGACAGGCGCGCGGTGTGATGCGCAGGCTCTCGACACGCATGGCCTCGGGGATGCCGGGCACGGCCCGGTCGATGACGGCCATGGTCGCTTCGGGCGTGATGTCCCGGGGAGAAAAGCCCGTGCCGCCGGTGGTGAGCACCAGGGAGAGCTTTAATTCGTCCGCGCATTTTTTGAGCTCCGCCTGAATAAGCTCTGTCTCGTCCGGAACCAGGGCTGTGTAACAGACCTCCATGCCCTTCTCCTCCAGCATGGCGCGCACCGCGGGGCCGCTGGTATCGACCCGCTCGCCCCGAAAGCCCTTGTCGCTGACCGTGATGACCGCTGCTTTGCAGCTCATGGCTTCGCCTTCCTTTCAAAATCACCGTGTACGCCGCCTGTCTTCTGCAGCAGGCGGATATCCGATATGACCATATCCTTCTGTACGGCCTTGCACATGTCATAGACCGTGAGCGCCGCCGTGCTCACCGCGGTGAGGGCCTCCATCTCCACGCCGGTGCGCCCGGCGCAGGAGACCGTCGCCCGGATCTCCACCGCGCAGCTTTCCTCGTTAAGGCGCAGCTCGAGGTCAATGCCGTCGATCAGGACAGGATGGCACATGGGGATCAGCTCCGGCGTGCGCTTGGCGCCCATAACGCCCGCAATCTGGGCCACGGTCAGCACGTCACCCTTTTTCATGCCCCCGCTTCGGATGAGGGCAAAGGTCTCCGGATTGACCAGTACCCGCCCGGCGGCGACGGCGGTGCGGACGCTGACGGGCTTTTCGCCCACGTCCACCATCTTCGCCCGGCCCTGATCGTTGAAATGCGTGAAATCCTGCATGTCTCAGCCTCCGATCTGGTTCATGCTTCGCCCGGCCCGGCTGCGGTTTTTTGCATCCAGCGCGCCGTGCCAGGACGGTTTACATAATATAGCTTTTCGCAGCTCCTCCACCATGCTCTCATACGCAAGCCCCTTGAGAGCGTATTCTTCCCCGGAGTGGAGACAGGGTTTTATGATGCCGTCGGCTGTCAGGCGGATACGGCTGCATGCGGCGCAGAAATGGGCGCTCAGGGGGCTGATGAGGCCGATGTTGCCCTGCGCGCCGGGGAGCCGATAGAGCTTTGCCACGCCCCCGTCGGGGGAAACGGGCCTGAGCTGCGGAAGCTTCTCCAGAACGACGCTGCTGGGGATAAAGGCCTCGGGAGGGAAAGCGCCGCTGTCGACCATGGGCATGAGCTCGATAAAGCGCAGATCCAGGGGATAGCGCCGCGTGAGCTCTGCCAGGGCCGGGATCTCGTCGTCATTGAAGCCGCCGATCAGCACGGTGTTGAGCTTGACCTTTTCAAAGCCCGCCTCCAGCGCCGCGCGGATGCCCTCCGCCGCCTGCCGGAGCTCACCGCAGCGGGTGATGGCGCGAAACCTCTGCGCGTCCAGGGAGTCCAGGCTGATGTTCACGCGGCTCACGCCTGCCTCCCGCAGGGGCCTTGCAAGCGGCGGCAGGAGAGTCGCGTTGGTGGTGATGCAGAGCTCCCGGATCCCGGGGACCTGGGACGCCCGGCGGCAGATGGAGAGGATGTTTTTCTTTACAAGCGGCTCCCCGCCGGTAATGCGCAGCTTTCGGATGCCGAGCGAGGCCGCTGCTCGGATGGCGGTGATCATTTCCTCCTCGGTGAGCATCTGCTCATGCGGCTTCTTGCAGATCCCGTCCTCCGGCATGCAGTAGCGGCAGCGCAGATTGCACAGCTCCGTCACCGACACACGCATATAGGTAATATCGCGGCCAAAGCGGTCGACCATGATGACGCCTCCCGAATCAGAAGTACGCACTTATTATATAGGTTTTTGCGGCCGGATACAAGAGGGAATGCAGAGCACCCCGTCCGTCCTGCTTTGAAGCCGACGAACGGGGTGCGGTTTGGAGCCTGCCTGCGATACGCTCAGCGCAGCGGCTCGATGGTCTCAATGTCGTAGGGTGTGGACTGGTAGACAAAGTAGTTGAGCCAGTTCATGTACAGGAGATTGGCATGGCTGCGCCAGTTGACCAGCGGCGGCCTCGCGGGGTCGTCGTTCGGGAAATAATGCTCCGGCACACGGGGGTTGAGACCCTGCTTCAGATCGCGCAGGTACTCGTTTTTCAGAGTGTCCGCGTCATATTCGGAGTGCCCTGTGATGAAGATCTGCCGACCGCCCTCGGTGGCGGCGGCATAGAGCCCGGCTTTCTCCGAGGCGGCGAGCACCTTG
Source organism: Oscillospiraceae bacterium (assembly GCA_902761635.1). Lineage (GTDB taxonomy): Bacteria > Bacillota > Clostridia > Oscillospirales > Oscillospiraceae > Limivicinus. The sequence goes on from CACWLG010000024.1 coordinate 23,312, forward strand.
AGCTTCTCGCAGGCGGACACATCCTCCAGCAGGACGGTGGTGTTGCGGGAGTGGGGAACATAGAACACCTCGTCAAAGCCCCGCATCAGCATGGAGCTGCGCCGCACCACCCGATGGGGATAGACGCCGGAGAGCTTTTCGGGCAGGTCATATTTGGGGATGCCGTAGTGGTAGAAAAGCGCTGCCTGCGCCGCCCAGCAGATGTGAAAGGTGCTGTGCACATGGGTCTTGCTCCACTCCATGATGGCGCAGAGCTCGTCCCAGTACTCCACGGCCTCAAAGGGCAGCTTCTCCACCGGCGCGCCGGTGATGACCATGCCGTCAAAATAGCGGTCCCGGACATGGTCAAAGTCGGTATAGAACTTCAGCATGTGCTCCGGCGCGGTATTGCGGCCGATATAGGTGCTGGTCTGCATGAGCTCCAGCTCCACCTGCAGCGGCGTATTGCTCAAAAGCCTTGCAAGCTGCGTCTCGGTGGCAATCTTGGTGGGCATCAGGTTCAAAAGCAGCACCTGCAGCGGACGGATATCCTGAGTCATGGCACGGTGCTCGGTCATGACGAAGATGTTTTCACTCTCCAGCACCTGGGTCGCCGGGAGCAGGTTCGGGATCTTGATGGGCATGCAATGGCCTCCTGTTGTATGAGTACAGAGCGCGTTTTTTCCGGATGATGCCGCAGCCAAATTATGCGGTATTGCCTTAAGAAAGCGCCTGGTCGATATCGGCGATCAGGTCGGCGGCGTCCTCCAGTCCGCAGGAATAGCGGATCAGATCCGGGGAGACCCCGGCGGCGGCGAGCTCCTCATCGCTCATCTGGCGGTGGGTGGTGCTGGCCGGATGCAGGGTGCAGGTCCGGGCGTCGGCCACATGGGTTTCGATGGCGGCGATCCTCAGCCGGCCCATGAAGCGCTCGGCGGCGGCGCGCCCGCCCTTGACGCCGAAGCTCACCACGCCGCAGGTGCCGTTCGGCATATACTTGCGCGCAAGCTCGTAATAACGGTCCCCTTCAAGCCCCGGGTAGGTCACCCAGGCCACACGCGCGTCGTTCTTCAAAAACTGCGCGACGCTGAGGCCGTTTTCACAGTGGCGCGCCATGCGCACGTGCAGGCTCTCGAGGCCGAGGTTCAGATAGAAGGCGTTCTGCGGGGACTGGATGGAACCGAAGTCGCGCATGAGCTGGGCCGTGGCCTTGGTGATGAAGGCGCCGGCGAGGCCGAAGCGCTCGGTATAGGTGACGCCGTGGTAGCTTTCATCCGGGGTGCAGAGGCCGGCAAAGCGCTCGGGGTACTTTGTCCAGTCAAAATTGCCGCTGTCGACGATCGCGCCGCCGACGCCGACGCCGTGCCCGTCCATGTACTTGGTAGTGGAGTGGGTCACGATATCCGCGCCCCATGCAAAGGGACGGCAGTTGACGGGCGTGGCAAAGGTGTTGTCCACAATGAGCGGCACGCCGTGGGCGTGCGCGGCCTTGGAGAACTTCTCGATATCCAGCACGGTCAGGGCCGGGTTTGCGATGGTCTCGCCGAAGACGGCCTTGGTGTTGGGGCGGAAGGCGGCTTCCAGCTCTGCCTCCGTGCAGTCGGGGGAGACAAAGGTGAAGTCGATGCCCATGCGCTTCATGGTGACGGCAAAGAGATTATAGGTACCGCCGTAAATGCTGGAGCTGGAGACAACGTGGTCTCCGCAGGAGGCGATATTGAAAACGGCATAGAAGTTTGCCGCCTGGCCGGAGCTTGTCAGCATGCCCGCCGTGCCGCCCTCGAGCGCCGCGATCTTGGCCGCGACAGTGTCGTTGGTGGGGTTTTGCAGGCGTGTATAAAAATACCCGCTGGCCTCCAGATCGAAGAGCTTGCCCATCTCCGCGCCGGTGGCGTATTTGAAGGTCGTGCTCTGGACGATCGGGATCTGTCGCGGTTCGCCGTTGCCGGGCGTATAGCCGCCCTGTACGCAGGTGGTGCCGATGCGCATCATTCATTCATCCCTTCCCGAATGGTTTTCCTCCCGTGCCGCCTCTCGCCGGGGCACAGAAGAAAGGACAGGCAGCGCGTGAGCGTCGCCTGTCTGGGATTTTAGCAATTTAGCGCGCTGTTGTCAATGAGCAGACAGCGCATGAAACGGACCTGACCGCGTTTTTTGTCAAAAGCGATCAAAAAGCGGCGCAAAAGGGGAGACAAATTGTCATCCTTGCGGAGCATTACACAAGTTCTTCGATTCTCCACATTTTCAACGAAAACTCTATACAAATCGGGGCGGAGTATGATACAATAAAAAAGATTAACAGAAAGAGGTACTTCGAAAGGACAGGAAGGATATACGGATATGTTCAAGAGACTGAGAGAGACCTGGGGGATGCTCAACCGCTCCATCTACAGGGGAGAAAGATTGGAGCAGAACCTTCGCGCTCTCACATATGTGAGTATGGTGACGGCGGCCCTGGGCCTTCTCCTCACGATAACAAATCTTATCTCCGGGGAAAAGATCATGCTGCTCGCAGCTGTCAACACCATGCTGGGCGGCCTTGGCTGCTGGTACTGCGCAGGCGTGCTGAAAAACCGCGAGGCCGCAGCGGTGATCCCCACGACCTTCTGCGCCATCGTCTTCACAATCTATACGGTGTTCGGTCTCGGGCACGGGACGGCCATGCTCTGGTCGATCCTGATGCCCATCGGCATGTGCTATTTCGTGAGCGTGAAATACGGTATTCTTCTCTCGGCGTACTACTCGCTGCTTTTCCTGGTCGTGTTCTACACGCCTCTGCGCTCGCGCATGGCGCAATTCTATTCCGAGGCGTTCATGATGCGCTTCCCGCTGCTGTTTCTGTCCCTCACCCTGTTCACGGCCATCGCCATGATCCAGTACCACCGTGTTTCCCTGGTCGAGCTTGACTATCAGGATGAGCTGAGCCGCGAGGTCGAGAAACAAACCCGCGTTGCAAACGAGCGGGCGGACAGCCTCGAGACCCTGAGCCGCGAGATCGTCCAGACCCTCGCCGTTACAATCGACGCGAAGGACCGCTATACCAACGGTCATTCCTTCCGCGTCTCCCGGTATTCGATGGCCGTTGCCAAGAAGATCGGCTGGGACGAGAGGGAGATCCACATCCTCGGCACGGAGGGCCTCCTGCATGATATCGGCAAGATCGGCATTCCCGATGCGGTGCTGAATAAACCCGGGCGCCTCACCGACGAGGAGTTCACCATCATCAAATCCCACACCGTGGTGGGCGACAAGATCCTAGGCCACTCCGGGAGCCTCATGGACGCGGCGAAGGTGGCCCGCCATCATCACGAGCGCTACGACGGGCGCGGTTATCCGGACAAGCTGCAGGGGGAGGAGATCCCGCTGCATGCGCGCCTTGTCGCCATTGCGGACGCGTATGACGCCATGCGCTCCGACCGTATCTACCGAAAGGGGCTCGCCCCGGATGTGATCCGCGGCGAGATGATCAAAGGGCGCGGGACGCAGTTCGACCCAGCGCTGCTGGACCATTTCCTGGAACTGCTGGACACGACCGACATCCTCGACAGGATCGCCGAGAGCGACGTTTTCCATTGGAGCGAGGAGGAAATGGCGTGACGGCGGGCGCTTTCGGAAAGAGGATGGGTGCGATCCCATTTACGAAATAAGAGAGGGAGGCTGGAATATGTGGAAAAAGCTGACGCTGAAGCTGCGCACACAGCCGGGGACGGTCACAAGGACCTGCAAAAACTGCGGGAAAACCTTCACCCTCCCGGAGAATGTGCAGCACTGGCCGGATACCTGCCAGGCCTGCCGGGCAAAGCTGCGGCAGACGGAGACGGTCACGCGAAGGTGCCGGGGCTGCGGGGAGAGCTTCACCTTCCCGTCGGCGCTCAGACACTGGCCCAAGCTTTGCCCGGCGTGCCGGGGAAGGCGCTGAGGGTCAGTCCAGCAGCGCCTTGTCGATGATCTGGAAGTTTGCCCGGTGGATGTAGAGGGCCATGCCGTCGATCATGAGCTTGGTAAAGCGCGGCAGATCATCCTGAACCTCCCAATAGACCTTGTTGCCGGAGAAGGCATAGATGGGCGCACCCATCTGGGATTTGATGACGACGACCATGGGCTTGCCGAATTTGTTCTTGATGTTGTTGACAACGCCGCTGATCAGGGCTGCGTCCATCATCCCGGAGGGGCCGCCCTCAATGTCGTCCAGATAAAACTCATGCTCCGGGGTAAGGCGCTTGTCATAGAAGATGCAGGTATCTCCGCAGGAGATGAGCTGCTTGCCGTTGATGGTGATCGTAATCACGGAGCTGAGCGTCTTGGTCGTGTACCACTCGTCGGTGGTGGAGGAATAGCTCCGCTCCTCGACGACGTTGTTGTCGATGTCGATTTTCTTCCCGTGGGTGCGCAGGGTGCGCACACCGGTGTTGTCGAAGATGTCGATATTGTATTCGTTGCCGATGATGCTGCCGTGCAGATCATGGACCCCGCTTCTGAGCCTGGCGCAGCCGGCCAGACCTGTCATGACGATCAGAAGCATCAGGATCGCGAGTGCTCTTTTGTGTTTTCTCATGGCGGATACCTCCGTATAGACAGATTTCTTCACTCAGTATAATCCAATCGCAGCCTTAACTCAAGCCAAATGTCGAAAAACAGAAAACCCAGAAGATAGAAGAGAGGACAAACAAATGGAACTTGTTGGCAATACCTTTTATTTCGAGTGGGAGGTTTCCCTGATCCTGTGGCTGCAGGCCCACATGGGCAGCATCGGCACGGCGCTGGCCTCGTTTATGTCCGCCTTTGGCGAGGAGCTTGCCTGCGTGGTGGTGTTCGGCTTTCTGTACTGGTGCTATGACAAGCGCGTCGGCCGCTTTGTGGGCCTGAACGTCATGGCCGGCCTGCTGCTCAACTCCATGCTCAAAAACATCTTTCTCCGCCGCAGGCCCTATTTTGACAATCCCGACATCCAATGTCTCAAGCCTGTGAACAAGAAAGCGGATATCTACAACATTGCGGCGCAGGAATACTCCTTCCCGAGCGGACACAGCACCAACGCGGTGGCCGTCTACACCTCGCTTGCGGTGCACCGCAAGGGCAGCAAGGCCCTCGCGGTGCTCGGCGTGCTCATCCCGCTGCTTGTCGGCGTGTCCCGCTTCTGCCTGGGCGTGCACTATCCGACGGACGTGATCTGCGGGTGGCTGCTGGGCCTTGCGGTCATTGCGGCGGTGCCCTGGCTGCGGCAGAAAATCAACAATGACCGGGTGTTCTACTGCGTGCTGCTCGTCCTCGGGCTGCCTGGCTTTTTCTACTGCAGGAGTCACGATTTCTTCACCGGCTATGGGCTGCTGCTGGGCTTCGTCCTGGCCGATCTCTTCGAGCGGCGCTATGTGAGATTTGAGAATACCCGCAGCCCGCTGCGCGCGGCGCTGCGCATCGTGGGCGGTGTTGCGGTCTTCTTCGGCCTCAATACGCTCTGCAAGCTGCCCTTTTCAACCGAGTATCTGGAATCCGGCGCCATGTCTGCCATGATGATCCGCATGCTGCGCTATGCCATCGTCATCTTCGCGGATATCGGCCTGTACCCGATGCTCTTCCGCTACACCGGCAAATGGCTCAAGGAGCCGGAGAGCGCGGCGAAAAAGGATCGCGGCTGAGGTGATAAAGGAAAAAGAGGCTGTGAAAAAAACCTGCACGGTTCATACCGCGTAAGATCAACACCGCAGGGGCGCCCTCAACCGCCCGGCTAAAAAAACCAGACCTTCGGCGAATTCGTATTTTTGTACGTTTTCGCCGAAGGCTGTTATATTTTATGCAGTGAGCCCGGCGGGATGCTTGACGTCAATGCCTCCACCTCACCGCTGTCTATCATATGGATCATGATATTCGCAAAGCGCGGGTCGAACTGTTTCCCGCTGCCGCGCATCAGCTCGTCGCGCACCTTCTGCTGCGAAAGCCTGTCGCGGTAGCTCCTGCTGGAGCTCATGGCGTCGTATGCGTCCGCCACGGCGATAATGCGCGCGATCTCCGGGATGGCCTCTCCCGCGAGACCGTCCGGGTAGCCCGTTCCGTCAAAGCGCTCATGATGATAATGCGCGCCGATGCTCAGGGAAGGGGACTGCCGGATGTTCGAGAGGATCTGGTATCCCAGAATCGGATGCAGCTTGATCTGCGCAAATTCCTCGTCGGTCAGCTTTCCGGGCTTGTTGATGATGGTGTTGCTGACGCCGATTTTTCCAACGTCGTGCAGCAGCGCCGCAAAGTAAACCTGATCACAGTCCTTGTCCGGAAAACCGGCCTCCTTTGCGATCTGCCGGGAGAAGGCGGCTACCCGTGTGGAGTGACCGTGGGTGTAGGTGTCCTTGGCGTCGATGGCGCCCGCCAGGGCCTCCGCAGTCTGCTCAAACATGGCGGAAACGCGCTGCTCCGCTTCCTTGTATGACTGCAGCTCGTTCATGCGCGCCCGCTTGACAGAGCGGCTCAGATCATCCAGGGCAAAGATGTGGAATATGATGACCGTGATGACCATGGTCATGTTGCTCAGGGAAACGCCGTAGGTGAAGATCTGCAAAAAGGCAGCGACGGTCGGGATGGAGATGGCCGCCATGAGCGCGGCAAGGATGGGGCGGCGCAGACAGTTTCGTCTTTGCAGGATGGTCAGCTCCTGCAGCAGGACGATCAGAAGCGGGGCGAGATAGCTGAGTATATAGGTGGGCGAACGCCGATAGGTGTTCTGCGCGTCAAAGGTGTAGTACAAGCCGGTGAACTGGGAGACTACGAGGAGCACAACGCCCAGGATAAACAGCGCGTCACAGATTCTCAGCGAGAGCAGCGGCGTCAAATGCCCGGTCTTGTCCTGAAGAAGGATCTTCAGATACTGTGTCACCAGATGCGGGATCATGATCGACATGAAAAAGACCATGCCGTTTGAGACACGCACCATGACGTAGCCGGTATTGCCTGCGTCCCCGCGGTACATGTAGGACCAGCGGTCAAACAGCAGAAGCAGCATCGCCGAAAGCTCCATCAGGGAGAGCATGGAACGCTTCTGACGGGGCAGGGCCCGAATGAAGAGCGTTGTGCAGGCGAGAATGGCACAGGTGCCGCTCATGAATAACATGAGGTCGAGCTGGTGTGTTCGCAGGAAAACCATGAGATCCCCCCTTCCTGACAGATTTATTCTATCATAGAAAACGGCGGGAAACAATGCTTTTGTGCGAGCTTGTCTTATGCACCCTGATCCTCTGAGCTGTGCCGCCCTGCTCCATCAGAATGCTCTCTTCTGCGATGCTTTTTTTGTAGACAAACAGGGCGTGTTTTGTTATCATAAATCAGAAAAAGGATTTCTTCCGGCATACGATCCGCAGGAGGGCTGAATATGGGAAGGGTTTGCCGCTTCAATGACAAAGCGCTCAGTATTCTTGAAAAGCAAGCTGCACCGCCGGCAGTTTGTCAGTATGTGGAAAGGCATGTGTATCCGCTCGCTCTGTCGGCCGGATTCCTGGAGCCGTTCGGTCATACGGGCAGAGCCGCCGCCTGCAGCCTTTCCAAGCAGAATGCCTTGTTCAACACACATCCTGACGATGTCGGAAGAGTGAGAGCCGCCGTCCGCCGCTTTGCCGTGCAAGGCGGTAGCTGCGAGGGGATCTTTCGTGCAAAGAGGCATATGGGCAGGGACAGGATTGCCATATCGTTCACGGCATCGGGGAGCGCCTGTGTACCGATACGGGTGTGCTGCTTATGAAGAGACTGAGTCCGGCCGCACGATCGCTGATTCTGATATGCGCATTCCTCCTCGCAATGAACTTTTTGCTTGGCTTCGTTCTGATCCGGAACTCCCAGCAGGCAATACGGGAGCAGGTAGAAAGCCGTATGCTGGATGTTTCCAATACCGCCGCCGCCATGCTGGACGGGGATATACTGCGTACCCTTCAGGCAGAGGACGCCAATACCCCTGAATATAAGGCCATCCATAATACACTTTTCCGCTTTGAGCAGAATATTGAGCTTGCCTATATTTACTGTGTGCGCGCGCTCGATGACGGCAGCTTTGTCTTTACAATCGACCCCGATCCGGAATCTCCCGGCGCTTTCGGGGATCACATTCCCTATACCGAAGCGCTGTACAATGCCAGCCTCGGCACGCCGGGCGTGGATAAGGAAGCCTATGTCGACCAGTAGGGGCGTTTTTACAGCGCCTATTCTCCCGTCTTCGATTCCGATGGAAACGTCACCGATATCGTGGCGGTGGACTTTACCGCCGATTGGTATGACAGGCAGTTTTCCAACCAGTTGAAAGCGATCGTGAGCATCAGCGGCATATCAATCCTGGTTGCTTCGATCATTGGTTTTTTGATCGTCAACCGGTACAAAAAACGCTTTGACCGTCTGTTTCAGGGGATGAACAATGTCTCCGAGGGAATTGAGACGCTTGTACACGAAATCTCACCGTATGCAGAGCCTGTTGAACAGACGGAGAAGACAACGCGGAACACAGACGAGATTGACAGGATGAATGAAAGGATTTTTGCTCTCCAGGAAAAGCTGAGCAAACAGATTCAATTGGTTCGCTCGCGGGCATACATCGACGGGCTGACGGGTCTGAACAACCGCGCGGCCTATGAAGAGCATGTTGACCGGCTCGAGGATGAAATACGCGGCGGCACGGCAGATTTTGCGATCGCCGTTTTTGATGTGAACAGCCTCAAGGAGTTCAACGACAGGTATGGCCATAAGAAGGGGGATGAGGTCATCCGCTCCGCCGCTGCCGCGCTGCAAAGCACCTTCCGGGAGGGAAAGCTGTATCGGATCGGCGGTGACGAGTTCCTTGTGATTCTTGAGAGCAGCTATGCCGAGCTTCCCCAGAAGCTTGCATCTGTGCGGGGAAATCAGGCAGGCTTTTCAATCTCCGCGGGCAGCGCGGTCTATAATCGCGGGACAGACAGAGAATACCGCAGCGTTTTCAACAGGGCTGACGCGGCAATGTACAACGACAAACGGGAATACCATCTGACGCACGGAGATCGGAGACATGTGCCGCTGGACGGAAATGACGAGCGTGCTGAGGACAAAGAAGGGGAGTGCAGCACAAGCACTGAGAAAACATAAAGGCAACACCGCATAATTCGGCAAGAGCAGATCCTGAGAAAATTTGGGTTCTGATAAAGGCACTTTTTCGCAGATGTACTTTGTGTACCTCAAGCAAATTTTCCAGGAGATGCCGAAGGCGGATTGTGCGGTGTTGCCCTAAAGGAATGAGAAGGGGTGAGTTATGGAGGACAGAAACGGTATACAGCTTTTTGTAGATCAGCCCACTCGCGCGGCATGGGACGCGGAAAAGGAGGAATGATTTTTTTTACATCGTGACCGGGCTGATCGCGGAGACCGCAGGAAAGAAGAAATCCTGACAACATGAGCAACGAACCCAGGGACAGCGGGCATACCGCTTCTCTGGGTTCGTTTTATAATGTTATGGATCACAGAGCAGGGCAATAAGGTGCAGATAATAAGAGTCAGAACGCGCGCCTTGATATCCGGGAAAACACATAGTCGGCATAGGCCGCGTGTATTTCATCGGCGTTTTTGCGGCTCAGGAGGATTTCCCTCCCATCCTTCAGAACACAGGATTTGGGACCAAGCTGCCGGATGAACTCCACATTGACAAGCAGGCCCCTGGATATGAGCAGGAAAGCGTCCCCAAGTGTGTTCTGGATCTCCGTTTGGGTCATGCGGGCTTTGATAACGGTTCCGTCCTTCATATGTACATCGTAATAATGCGCGTCGCTCTGCGCATATTGGATCTCGTCCGCAAAGAGCATTTGCTGGACGCCGGAGGAGCTGATGATATGGACCCGCTTTTGTGCGCCCTGTCTCTCCTCCAGCCTGCGCAGACACTCCTTCAAAGCAGGCTCCGTCATCGGCTTGAGGATATAGTGCAGCGCCTTGATGGAAAACGCCTCGACCGCGTAGGCGTCGCTGTCCGTCAGAAAGACGACCGGCGTATCCGGCGCGATCCGATGAAGTTCCCGCGCCAGCTCCATACCGGTGATCTGCGGCATCAAAATGTCCAGGAACAACAGGTCATAGCCTGTCCCTTCGGAAACGGCCCGAAGCAGCGCTCCGCCGTCAGAGTAGGTATCGACGTTATAATCAGGAGCTGTGCGGCGGAAAAGCGCCTGCATCGCCTTCAGATCGTTTGTATTGTCGTCGCAGATTCCAACCCGCACGTTTATCCCTCACTTACAGACATTATCAACCGGGTGGTAAAGACATGGGCGTCCGCGTCAAAGGAAAACCATGCATGGCCGCCGTACTTCCCCGTGATCATCTCCATGCGTCTGAGTCCGTACCCGCCCCCGTGTGTGCTTCGGAACGCCTCGGCGGGAAGCCAGTTCTTTCTTTTGGCAGGATACTCCGGCTGAAAAGTCGGATTGCTGGCCACGGAAAGACACGGGTTTTCGATCTGGATGGCGAACTGGTCGTTGACCGTGTCCGCCGTAAAACGGATCTCCGGGCGCGGCTGGGGATGGGAGCCGCCGTACTCTGCCGCGGCGCGGACGGCGTTGTCAAGCGCGCTGCCCAAAAGGATCGTCAGATCCGCGTCGGAATATGGGAGCCGGTCACAGACGACCCGTGCGGAAAAGCCGACGCCCTGGGCCTCGGCGATTCCGGCATAGTACGAAAGCACGCCGTTGACGGAGGGATTCTTGCAAAAACGCACGTCCGAAACGGCGGTGTATTCCATGGCCTCGTCAATGTATTTCAGAAGTCCGTCCTTCGTCCCGTCCTTCGCAAGGGCGGCAATGTTGCGCAGGAGCTGGCGCGTATCGTGCAGGGCACGCTTCTGCTGCTGCATGTTCTCTTCAATGTGCGTATAGCTTTGCCGCATCAGGGCGAGCTCCACCGCCTGCTCCGCGTTTCTGGCCTTGAAGACGGAGAGATTGATGGTGCAGTAGAAGGTGAAAATCAACAGGCCGGAAAGAAACAGGGAGAAGGGGATATAGTACACAGAGCTGAGCGAAAGCGCATCCCGAAGCTTGATCCAAAGCGCGGAATACAGCACGTTCAGAATCAGATACAGCACGAGCATCGCTGCGAGAAAAAGAAATTCCTGTCGGGAGTTTTCCGTGTCCGCAAGCGTGTCCAGGTATTTCTTCATTTTATTGCGCATGAATAGCGCGACCGGCGGCAGGAGCACGGCGGTCACGATCAGATAGGCGGCAAGCGTTGCGTCGTTATAGACCATATTCTGCTTTCTCAACGGCAGGAAATCCATCAGCATGTTGGAGAGGAAAAACTGGACGGCAGCATAACTGATCACGATAAACAAAACCGTGAATTTGCGCGTCAGATTCTCTCTCGTGAGACGCATGAACAGGGCGGTGACGCCCGCGACCGCAAGCAGCATAAAGAGATTGTCGTCCAGATTGCTGTCTGCCGGCAGACGGTTACTCCACCAGACGTTCAGCGGAAAGCACAGGGAAAAGCCGAGTGAAAGCAAGGCCAGCAGCATGTAAGCTCTCTTCTTGCCTTTTTCAAAAGCTTTATCCCGGAACGGGATCAGCAGGAGTATGGCGCAGGGAACAAGCTGCAGGGCAAAGCCGAAAAAGCTGCGCATATAAAGCCCGACCGACATGATTCATTCACCTCTGTTGCGTTTATCTACCCGCATTATACAGGAGATGATCAGATTATAACGTTCCATTCGTGCCTAAATCAATACCATTCGTGCCACAGTGCTTGAAAACGGGAGCGTTTTGCCGCATGATAACAGAAAATAGGGCGCGGTCGCGCGCTTAAAAGGAGGTTAATCAATATGAAAAAAATGATCGCTTTGCTGCTGTGTGCGCTGCTGATCCTGTCCCTGATCCCGGCTTCTGCTTTGGCCGCGGAGAATGAGATCCTGGACGGGCGCTGGCTGTGCGCCGACATACAAGGCAATGTGACGGAAAACACCCCCGCCGCGCTCAAGGACGACTTTGGCCTGTATGTCAACAAGGAATGGATTCTCCAGGCGGAGATCCCCGACGGCGAAACTTCCGCGGGCTCAATGGAGGATGTCATTCGGACGCTGAAGGATCGGCAGATCGCGCTGCTGAAGGACGAGAGCCTCACCGGACATGATGCTGAGCTTGTCCATAAGCTGTATGCGCTGGTGTCTGACTGGGACTACCGCAACGCCCAGGGTGTGGAGCCCGCCATGCCCATCATCAGCACCATCCGGAGCATTGACAGTCTGGAGGCTCTGACCGCGTATTTGTACGACAGGAACAACCTCCTGCGCTACTATCCGCTGGTCATGGCTGTGTCCACCGATTTTATCAATCCCGACATCTACATTACGCAGATCGGGACGCCCGGCCTCATGCTGAGCGATTCGGCGGAGTACAAAGAGCGCACGCAGGCGGGCGAGCTGCGCTACGCGCTGCGCGAACAGCTTGGAACATACATGCTACAGCGGCTGGGTCTCTCGGAGGATGAGACCGCCCGGGTGATCGAGAACGCCTTTGCCTTTGACACGCTGCTGGCGGAGCACATCAAGCCCCAGGCGACCCATTATGAGGCGGACTACTTTACGAGCCTCCTCAACTACTACAGCCCGGAGGAGCTGGAAGCGCTTGCCGGCGGCTTCCCGATCCTGGACATGCTGCAGGCCTATGGGCTGAAGGTCGGCCAGAGCTTCATGGTCACGGAGCCCGATTATATCGCCGCGCTGCCGGAGATCTACACAGAGGAAAACGTGCCGCTGATGCGGGACTGGATGACGCTGAAGGCCGCGATATCCATGACAGACTCGCTCGATCAGGAGACAAGCAAGCAGGCCGAGGCCATCTCAAACGCCATTATGGGCGTGTCCGGCGAGACCAGCGAGGATGACGATGCGCTCGGCAGCGTGATGGGGCTCCTGCCCGTGCCGATGGACAATCTGTATATCCAGGCCTACTGCACCGCGCAGCAGCGTCAGGACATACTGGATATCATCGAGGATACCGTGGCCTTCTATCGCCAGATGCTGGAATCGGTCGATTGGCTCGGCGACGAGACCCGCGCGAAGGCCATTGAGAAGCTGGACAATCTGCGCATTTTCGCGGTCTATCCGGATGAACTGGGCGACTGGTCGGGCTTGGATTTTGCCGGTCCTGACGAAGGCGGCAGCCTGCTGGCGGCATCTGCCGCGGTGCAGGAGTTCCTGATCGCCCTTCTGTCGGATAGTATCGACACCACCGTGGACAAGGATGAATGGGATCAGCTGCGCATGCAGACGGCGCAGGTCAACGCTCAGTACAATCCCCAGAACAATTCCATCAATATTTATGCGGGCATCCTCAGTGGGAATGTCTACAACGAAGAAATGAGCTACGAGCAAAAGCTGGGCGCCATCGGCACGGTGATCGGGCATGAGATCAGCCACGGCTTTGACACCAACGGCGCGCAGTTTGACAAGGACGGCGCGATCTCCAACTGGTGGACGGAGGAGGATTACGCGGCCTTCCAGGCGCGGGCTGCGAAGCTGGCGGCCTGGTATGACGGCTTTATCCCCTTTGAAAGCGCAAATTATTCCGGCCGGCAGGTGCAGACCGAGGCCATCGCCGATATGGCCGGCATGAAGTCTATACTCGCCATCGCCGCGCAGAAAGAAGACTTCGACTACGATGCCTTCTTCCGGCAGTATGCCACCCTCTGGCGCATGCAGGGGTCGTATCCCTATCTTGTCACATTCGTCGCGAAGGATACCCATCCGATGCGTTATCTGCGTATCAACGCCACGCTTGCGCAGTTTGATGAGTTTGTTGATTTCTATGGCATCACCGAGGGCGACGGCATGTACAACGCGCCGGAGGCTCGGGTCGCCGTGTGGTAAAAGCCGCGGAGAGATTCCATAAATAAACGGAAGATCCGCTGCCGTGTATAACGCTTGCCCCACCGGGGCAAGGTGTTTCCTATGAATACACCGAAGGTATGAGCCTGCGCTTCGAATATACCTTTGACAAGGAAACCAACGATCTGCTGGCCATTGACGCTTCCTTGACCGATGCGCAGGGAAAATCCGTCTGCGGCTTCCGGGACAGCTATGCTTATAACGTGGAGGTTTACGATCCTGCCGCGGAGGGTGAACCCTTCGCCGAATACAAGACCGCCGCGGCATCCCCGGAGCTTTCGCGCACCATCAGCGTCACGTTTGCGCCCGATACCGACAACGAGCGCACCATCGTCTGCGATCTGCCGAAGGCCGCCTGGTTCTACATATTCAGCGACGGGCAATATGTGGACGATCTCTATACCGACCGCGCCTGCACCCAGCTCTTTACGGAAAGCGACGGCACGTCGGATCTGGAGCTGTACGTCAAGTAAGCGCGCCGGCTTGAACGCAAGTATGCAGCAGATATGGAGGTATAGTCAATGAATAGAATCATCCGCATCTTTCTCGTTTTGTGCTTGAGCCTGAGCCTGTGGTTTGCTCCCGCCGCCTACGCAGAGAGCGGCAGCGAAGCTTGCTCCGTGACGATGACGGAGACTTGGGTGGATTTTTCTCGGGCGGCCATTGATCTGATCAACAGTGCCAAGGGCGACGTTCATACGGCGAGCGTCGGAAGTGACTATGAGAGCGGACGCCTGATCGTCAAAATGGAAGGAGATCTCCCCGATATCTCTGCGTTTGAACCGAAGGCGATTATCCGCGACCCGGAAAACCATTATCTGATCCAATTCTCCAGCGCGAAGAAAGCGGAGGAATGCGCCGCGTTTCTTGAGACTGACGAGAACGTGATCTATGTGGAACCGGACCGCATTGTCAGCTTAGCGGACGAGCCTGTTGAGGAATACGCCCCGACAGACGGGAACGCAGCAGCAGACGGAGACGGCCCGGAGGACGGGGACGCCGCGACAGACGGGGACGCTCCCCAAACAGAGGCGAAATCCTGGGGGGTATCCGCAATCCACGCGGATCAATACGCCGCGGATCTGATCGCGCGCGGGCAAACCCCGCGCGTGATCGTCGCGGTGGTGGACACCGGCGTGGAGCTCAGCCACCCCATGCTGAGCGGGCGGCTGGTAGACGGCTATGATTTTAACGAAGGGGATTATATACCCAATGATGAAAACGGGCACGGGACGCATGTATCCGGCACCATCGTGGACTGCACGCCGGGATTGAACGTGATGATCATGCCAATTCGCGTTATGGACGCCACGGGCAGGGGATACA
The DNA here is from genome assembly GCA_902761635.1 of Oscillospiraceae bacterium. GTDB lineage: Bacteria > Bacillota > Clostridia > Oscillospirales > Oscillospiraceae > Limivicinus. Next base: position 38,475 of record CACWLG010000024.1, read on the forward strand.
ACAGCACTATAGCGCTGGGGCTCCGCTATGCCGCGGAAAACGGCGCGAGCGTGATCAACATGAGTTATGGCGGCCCTGGGGACGACCCCTACGGAGATGAAGCGATAGCGCTTGCGCTTCAAAACGGGGCAACGCCTGTCGCGGCGGCGGGAAATGAGGCGGAAAACAATGATGAAGTCTACTATACCCCGGCGAATAATGAAGAATGCATCACGGTGGCCGCCGCGGGGCAGGACATGTCCAACGCCTGGTTTTCCAACTACGGCAGCGCGGTGGATCTTGCCGCGCCGGGGGTGGATATTCTGAGCGCTGTCCTCGACCAGAAATACGATTATTATTCCGGCACCTCGATGGCGGCACCCCATGTCGCGGCGGCCGCCGCCATGCTCCTGTGCGACAATCCGGGGCTGTCCCCCGCCGCCGTTTCCTTAATGCTCCGTAACGCCGCCACCGACCTGGGGCCCATCGGCTGGGACCCGCATTACGGAGCCGGCTTTCTGAATCTGGATCCCTTTATCCAGAGGCCGGAATACTATACCGTGAGCTACATGGCCAACGGCGGCCAGGGCGCGCCGCGAAGCCAGAAGAAAACGCCCGGAGAGCCCCTCACGCTGTCCTCCGGCAAGCCGGTCTCCGTGGAAGAATACGAAGAATTTACCGTCAAGCTCGACGCGAATGGCGGCACCGTCAATCCCGCGTCGCTGAGCGCTCTCAAAACGACCCGCTATACCTTCCAGGGCTGGAACACCCGCCTGGACGGCAGCGGCAAGAGCTATTCTCCCGGCGACGTGTATACGGACGACGAGAGCATGACGCTCTACGCCCAGTGGGATCGCAAGTCCGAGACTTCGACGGTCAAGCTTCCCACTCCGACGCGCGAGGGCTACACGTTCATGGGCTGGGCAACGGCCAGCGACGCGACAAGCGGCAGCACCGACGATGTTCAGCCGTATGGGAGCATGACCCTGTACGCGCTGTGGCGGGAGAGCGACGTCTGGTCCGGCTCTTGGGGAGAGCTTAACTGGACGCTGGGCAAAACCGGCGGAGCGCTTGTGATCTCCGGCAGCGGAGCGATGGACGATTTCGCTTCTGCCGACGCCTGGCTTGCCTACAAGGAGGATATTCAATCCGTCGTGATCGAATCGGGCGTGACGAGCGTCGGCAGCTATGCCTTCAACCGGTGCAAGGGCCTCACGAGCGTAAGCATTCCGGACAGCGTGACCGAAGTCGGCGAATATGCCTTCCATGGCTGCGCCGGTCTGACAGACGTTATCTTCGGCGGAACGCAGGAGCAGTGGAGCGCAGTCAGCATCGGCGCCAGCAACGCGCCGCTGACCGACGCCGCGATCCGTTTTGACGTAGTCCCCGACTGCGTTCTCCCCGCTTTCCTGACAGAGATCGGCGAGGAGGCCTTCTCCGGCGCTGCGTTCCGCTATGTGAAGCTGCCGGAGACATGCACGGTCATTGGACGCCTCGCCTTCGCCGACTGCCCGAATCTCAAGTACATCTATATCCCGGCGGCGACGACCGACATCGACCGCTATGCCTTTGTTGACGTGACCGACCTTACAGTCTTCGGCAAGGCAGGCAGCTATGCGGAGACCTTCGCGGACGCGCGCGGCTTCCATTTCGTGGCGGTGCCGTAAAAAACTTCGGCTGTTCGGGAACGGCTCCACAGCACAAGCGAATGCAGACGCTGAATCACCATGCGCAAAACGCATGGTGATTTTTTTGAAGGGAACTACCTAAAAGAGTGTAAGCAACTAATAATAATACCACTGGCATATTAATAATCCAGAATTAAATTATGAGTATAAAATCTACTGGTAAGGATTATATACGTATATGAGTATCGGCATATTCAATAAGTAAACGAGACATATATGTGTCATTGAAGCCTATTATCTCTACTTATTTTCAAATGCGTTTCACGGTGAAACGCATTTTGGGCAACAAAAAAGGCCGCTTTCACGATCTGCATGGAACGTGGAAACGGCCTTTCGGTGGGGGAGAATGCTCGAACGGCGGCGGAAGCTGCCAGCATCATCCCAATATTTAATTTTTGTTACAAAAAAGGCTTGATCTCCGAAGAAATCAAGCCTTTCTAATGCGTCTGGTGGAGATAAGCGGGATCGAACCGCTGACCTCTTGAATGCCATTCAAGCGCTCTCCCAGCTGAGCTATACCCCCGAAGGAGACGCATTATTATTGATTTGTAAGGGTTTTGCGATTTTGAAACTCACGAACGAGGGGGGCTGGTAAAAAACGCTTCGGGCTCCCAGCTGAGCTATACCCCCGTGAGCAAGACGAATATTACCAGAAACGCTCAGAAATGTCAAGAGATTTTTTTGGAAATTGGGAAAAATTTTTGAAGGACATGGGCTGACGGATATGAAAGCTGCTGTACCTTTCGGAAATTCGTGTTATAATACAAACAGTTACTGAGAGAAACGGGGGGAGTATACAGTGTTCATCACCGTGAACGGATACAGGCTCTACTATGAAAAGCACGGCGAAGGGCGGCCGCTGATCCTGCTGCACGGAAACGGGGAGGATCATACGATCTTCGACAGGGCGCTGCCCCTGCTGGAGAAAAGCTTCTGCTGCTATCTGGTGGATTCCCGCAGCCACGGCCAGAGCGAGGAAGGGGAGCTGCACTATGAGAGCATGGCGACGGATATGTTCTGCTTTCTGGAGATGCTCGACCTGCGGGATGTGATCTTCTACGGCTACAGCGACGGCGGCATCATCGGCCTTTTAACGGCGTCCCGGACCGAACGGATCAGCACCCTCATCGTCAGCGGCGCCAATCTCACCCCCTCGGGCGCTAAGCTGTGGGTCCGCCTGCAGCTCTGGGCGTCGAACCTGTGTGAGCCGGACCCCAAAAAGGAGCTGATGCTCACGGAGCCCTGGATCACGGACGACGTTCTGGTGCACATCAAAGCCTGCACACTTGTGCTTGCAGGCAGCCGCGACGTCATCCGTGAGGAGGAGACGCTCCATATTGCTGAGATGATCCCCGGCGCAGAGTTACAGATCCTGGAAGGAGAGGACCACGGCTCCTACATCGTGCACAGCGAGAAAATTGCAAAACTGATCATAGAGTACGGCAGACAGACGAGCGATGTAGTGCAAAACGGCGAAAAATTAAAAGTTTGTTAATAATTATTGATTTATGCCGGGAAATAGTTTATACTCATACCATTATCTCGTAAAGAGAGGTGCATGATATTGAATAACGAAAGAGAAAGACTCGGCAGCCGTTTGGGCTTTATTATGCTCAGCGCCGGCTGTGCCATCGGCTGCGGCAACGTCTGGAAGTTCCCGTGGATGACCGGTCAATACGGCGGCGGCGGCTTCGTGCTGGTATATGTGCTGTGCCTGCTCCTGCTGGGCCTGCCCTCCATGACCATGGAATTTGCCATGGGCCGCGCTTCCCAGGCAAGCCCGGTCAAGATGTACCAGAAGCTCGAAAAACCCGGCCAGAAATGGCATATCCACGGCTACCTGTGCCTGCTGGGCAACGTCGCGCTGATGGCCTTCTACACGGTCGTCACCGGATGGATGATGTACTACTTCGTGAAATTCCTCATCGGCAGCACCGCAGACCTCGGCTTTGTCAACATGATTACGAATCCCACCGTGAATGTGGTCTACCTCGCGATTGCCGTTGCTCTCGGTTTCGGTGTGCTGAGCTTTGACCTGCAGGGCGGCCTTGAGCGCGTGACCAAGTACATGATGGTGGCGCTGCTTGTGCTGATGCTGGTCCTGGCTTTCCACAGTGCCACGCTCGACGGCGCAAAGGCCGGCCTGTCCTTCTATCTGGTGCCCGACTTCTCCAAGATCAACGGGCAGGTCATTGTCGGCGCGATGAATCAGGCGTTCTTTACGCTTTCCATCGGCATTGGCTCCATGGCCATTTTCGGCAGCTACATCGGCAAGGATCATACCCTGCTGGGTGAGTCCGTAAACGTGATCTGCCTGGACACCTTCGTGGCGATCATGGCGGGCTTCATCATCTTCCCGGCCTGCTTCACCTATGACATCACCCCGGGCGCCGGCCCCGCCCTTCTCTTCGACACAATGGCCACCGTGTTCCTGAACATGGCGGGCGGCCGCCTCTGGGGCACGCTGTTCTTCCTGTTCATGGTCTTTGCGGCCTTCTCCACGGAGCTTGCGGTGTTTGAAAACATCCTTGCCTGCGTGCGTGAGCTGACCGGATGGAGCCGTCCGAAGGGCTGCCTCGTGTGCGGCGTCGGCATCTTCCTGCTGGCCCTGACCACGGCCCTGGGCTACAGCAAGTTCACCTTCCAGCCCTTTGCCGAAGGTTCCGCCTGGCTGGACTTCTGGGATTTCATCGTCAGCACGAACCTGCTGCCCATCGGCGCATTGGTCTTCTCCGTCTTCTGCTGCTATAAAATCGGCTGGGGCTGGGATAAGTTCATCGCCGAGGCAAACGAGGGCAAGGGCCTCAAAGTACAGAGCTGGATGCAGCCGATCTTCAAGTATTTCGTTCCGGTCTGTGTCGCGGCGCTGTATATCTACGGCCTCGCCACCTTTGCCTGGAAGTAATACAACAGCACGAACCCCCTCTGCACCAATTGCAGAGGGGGCTTTTTTATGCGACGAAACGATCTCACATCATGGAGTAAAGGCTTTCATGAGCTTCCAATATCAGCGCTCCCAAAGGAATACCGGAATCACTGTCTCGGCCCCGTAGCAGCGGACCGTCAGCTCGTTTCTGCCGGAGGGCTTGAGAGCGCTGAACTCGCAGCTCATGCCGTCACTGCTGACGGTAAGACTGGCACAGTCGACGTCACTCATCGACCAATCAATGACCGGCCGCTGTACTGTGGGTTCAATCGCAGCGTAGAGCATAAAGGGTTTGTCACCGACATAGGCGGTAAAGCCGTCGGCGTCCAGCTCCCGGCCGAAGGCATACACCTGAACGCTGCTGACCGCGGGCGTGGGCCGGGGCGTCGGGGGAACCGTGGGCTCCGGCGTTTCCGCGACCTCCTCCACCGTCACCTCCGCAGCAGCGGCGCTTTGCCGGAGACTGGTGAAGTTGACCAGCGTCCCGCCGATGAAGGCGATGGAAATCAAACAGAAGAAGAGGATGGACAGGGGAGAATAGCGGCTGCTGCGTTTTTCCAGCCGGAGCCCTTCCCAGGCTGCGGCATCAGTCTCCGATTTCCCGCAGACAGGGCAATTCGGGAGATCGGCGGCATATTCGGTCTCGCAGGATTTGCAGCGTGTGGTCTGGGCTGAAGAATCAATAGACATGAACATTACCTTCATTTTTCTGGATAACCTTATATTAGCATATCTTTTTTTGGTTTACAATAATTCTGTTAAAAAAAGTCGAAATTTGTCGATGCTGTGCCGGCGGGCTTTGCGGCAGAGACGGGCAGCAGACAGAAAAGGAAGCTTTCCATAACAAAAGACGCCCCGCAGCATGCGTTCGCTGCGGGGCGTCATGTAATGAGGTGTCAGAGGATCTTGGAGAGAAAGAGCCTGGTCCTCTCGTGCTGCGGATGATCAAAGAGCTCACTCGGGGTGTTGACCTCGACGATTTTGCCGCTGTCCATGAAGATGACGCGGTCGCCGACCTCACGGGCAAAGCCCATCTCGTGCGTCACAACAACCATCGTCATGCCGGCCAGGGCGAGCTCCTTCATCACGTCCAGCACCTCGCCCACCATTTCAGGGTCCAGGGCAGAGGTAGGCTCGTCAAAGAGCATAACCTCGGGCTGCATGGCCAGAGCGCGCACAATGGCGATGCGCTGCTTCTGGCCGCCGGAGAGCATGGAGGGGTAGGCATTTGCCTTGTCCGCAAGGCCGATGCGCTCCAGAAGCCTCATGGCGTCAGCCTCGGCCTCGGCCCGGCTCTTGAGCTTGAGGCGCACCGGGGCCAGCGTGATGTTCCGCTTCACCGTCATATTCGGGAAGAGGTTGAAATGCTGGAACACCATGCCCATCTTGCGGCGATGTTTGTCCAGATCCACCTTGTCCGCGGTGATGTCCACCCCGTCCACAATGACCTTGCCGGAAGTCGGTACCTCCAGCAGGTTCAGGCAGCGAAGCATCGTGGATTTGCCGGAGCCTGAGGGCCCGATGATCGACACGACCTCGCCCTGCCGGATGGTCAGGCTGCAGTCGTCCAGAGCCTTGATGCCGCCGTCGAAGGTTTTGCACACATGCTCGACGCGGATGATCTCATTGCTTGTCGCCACGGCGCATCCTCCTTTCGATTGCCTCGATCGCCTTGGAGGCGGGGAAATTGATGCAGAAATAAATCAGGGCTGCCAGCGTATAGGGGGCGAGGGTGATGTACGTGGAGGAGGCCACCGCCTTTGCACCGAACATCAGCTCTGCCATGCCCAGGGTTGAGCAGATGGAGCTCTCCTTGACCATGGTGACGATCTCGTTTGCCAGGGCGGGGAGAACGTTTTTGATGGCCTGCGGCAGGACGACAAGCTGCATCCCGTCGAACTTGGAAAGGCCCAGGGAGCGCGCGGCCTCCATCTGCCCGGCGTCCACGGCGAGGATGCCGGCACGGAAGATCTCCGCCACATAGGCCGAGGAGTTCAGCGCCAGGGCCACCACACCGGGGATAAAGCGGCTCAGATCCACAAAGCCGAAGAGGGAGTAGCGCGGAATGCTGATGACGCCGAAGAGCCCGAAGTAGATGATGGAAAGCTGTACCAGAAGCGGCGTGGAGCGGAAGACCGCAATATAAGCGCCGGACAGTCCCCGGATCAGCCCGTTTTTACTCAGGCGCATCAAGGCCAGCAGCAGCGCGGGCAGCACGGCCAGCGCGACCGATACCACGGCCAGCAGCAGGGTATATTCAATACCCTGGACAAAAAAAGCGGCATATTTCGGGAGAAAAGAGAAATTAAAAAAGCTGGCCGAACTCATGTTCTTGAACAGGTTGCTCCACCACATAGGAAAGTGTCCTTTCTGTCAGAGTATACAGGCAGACATGCAGTGCTCAGGGAAGAGCGCTGCATGTCTGTCGGAATCAAAATGATTGTGCCGGAGCAGGAATCAGCCTGCGGAGACCTCCTGCCACACGTCCTCGAGAGAGCCGGCGGCCTTCACGAACTCATCGACCTTGCCCTTGGCGAGCATGTCGGCGATGGCCTCGTTGATGCCGGGCAGCAGACCCTTGGGGTCACCCTTGGCGACAGCAACGCAGTAGGGGTAAGCCTCACCCAGGTTGACGGAGGCGATGGCGAGATCCTTGTTGCTGGAGACGAACTGCAGGGCCACCGCGCCGTCAAGCACCACGGCGTCGATCTTGCCGTTGACGAGCTGGTTGACCAGATCGTTCACGTTCTGCAGGGAGACAAGGCTTGCACCGGGCATTTCGGTCTTGACGATGCCCTCCTTGGTGGTGGCGGTCTGCGCGCCGACGGACTTGCCGGCGAAGGAATCCATGGAGGTGTAGTCGGCGGAATTGGCAGCCAGGATCAGAACCATCGGGGGATAGTCGGTGTAGTAGGGATCGGAGAAGTCGGCGCTGTTCTTGCGCTCGTCAGTGGCCTCCATGGCGGCGATGACAATGTCGAAATCACCCTTCTGCAGGCTTGCCAGCAGATAGTCAAAGCCCATGTTCTCAACCTGGAGCTCTTTCTTGGTGAAATCAGCAATGTACTGGGCAACAGAGACGTCGATGCCGCCGTAGACCAGATTGCCGCTTTCGTCGGGATACATGAACTCAAAGGGCGCGTAGTCTGCAGAGGTGCCGAAAACGAGCTTGGCCGGGGCCGCACTCTCGGCAGGCTTGCTTGCGCTGCTGCCGGAGCCGCAGGCGGCCAGGGCGGCGATCATGACCAGGGCAAGGACAAAAGAGAGAATCTTTTTCATTTGAACAGTATCTCCTCATACAATAAAATAGGATACTTGCAGTATAACGCCTGAGCTATTCAAAGTCAATAGATAAATATGCAGAAAAGCGCAGTGGAAGCGGGAGTGTTTTTCAGCATAATGAAGAGAAAACAGAGGGGAGCGAAAGACTCGGAGGGTGGGACCGGACTTTTCGCGGACAGAAAAAAGCGGGCGGGGATGAAAACTTCTTGCAGCGGCTGCGGGAATGATATATAATAACGAATCATAGTCTGCCGTTGCTGAAAGGGCGCTTGCAAAACCACAGAAAGAGAACAATGAATATGAAAATGAATATCCAAAACAACTCCTATCTGCTGGTCGATTTGGCGGCACTGCGCCGAAACGCGCGCGTGATTCTCTCCGGGCTTCAGCCCGGGACCGGCCTGATCCCTGTGCTGAAGGATGATGCCTATGGACTGGGCATGGTCCCGGTAGCGCGGGCGCTGTCCGCACTGCCGGAGATCCGGATGTTCGCCGTGGCGCATGTGAGCGAGGGGCTTGCCCTGCGTGAGGCGGGCATCGAACGGGAGATCCTGGTCATGGGCAGCGCGCTGCCCTTTCAATTGGAAGCTGCGGTCCGGGCTGATCTCACGCTGGCCTGCGGGCATCTCGGCTTCCTGCGTGAGCTGGCCGCATGCGCCGGGACCCAGGGAAAGCAGGCCAGGGTACAGATCAAGATCGACACCGGCCTGCACCGGATCGGCCTGGAGGCTTTTGAGCTCGGAGCGCTCAGCCGTGAGCTCGAAAGCGCAGGGGACAGGATCGCCGTCAGCGGCGCTTTTTCCCATTTCTCCGACGTGGGAGACCCCGTATTAAATGAAAAGGAATACGCCCTGTTTCTGCAGGCTGTCGATACGCTGAAGCGGTGCGGGCTTGAGCTTCCGCTGCTGCATATGGCCTGCTCCGCCTCCTCCGAGCGCTGGCCGCAGTATAATCTCGATGCGGTGCGCTGTGGGCGGCGCCTCTATATGGACAGCCCCGACAGCCCGACGGGCGCCATCCGGGAGATCGTGAGCTGGCGCGCCTTTATTACCCAGGTGAAGCCCCGCAGAAAAGGGGAGAGGCTGGGCTACGGCGGTGCGGTGACGCTGGAACGGGACAGCCTGGTCGCCACTGTGGGCGTCGGCTATGGGGACGGGCTGAATGAGGCGCTGTTCAAAGTGCAGGGGCCGGTGCTGGCAGGCGGAAAACGCTGCAGGATGCTTGCCTGCTGCATGGATCAGTGCATGATCGACGTGACCGGCCTTGCCCCGCAGCCCGGAGATGAGGTCACCTTCTTCGGCTATGATGCGGCGGGCGGTTTCCTCTCCTCACAGGAGGTCTCCGCTCTTGTGAACCGGAATGAGGGCTGCGGTCTGACCTCGGCGCTTTCATCGCGGGTGGCGAGGGTCTACACCGAATAAGAAAAACGATATTAGCACTCCAAATATGGGAGTGCTAATATTCATATTCAGTTCATAATATATGCTATATTTCTTCATATTTGTGCTGTATCTTATATACAGAGACAAACGAAAGAGATAAAAGTTGATTCGAATGATATAGTAAACTATTACTTGGAGGTTATAGATATGTTTGAACTGATTCCTTTTGACCGTCACACCCGCAACCTTGCGACCTTTGATCCCTTCCGCATGCTTGATGATATGGACCGCAGGTTCTTCACCAATGCCTCTGCCGTCTCCGCCTTCCGCACGGACGTGATCGACAGCGGTGATGCTTTCACCCTGGAGGCTGAACTGCCCGGCTTCCAGAAAGAGGACATCAAGATCGACATCGAGAATGATTGCCTGACCATCAGCGCCGAGCGCAAAGCCGACAACAAGGAGGAGAAGGATCATTACGTCAAGCGTGAGCGTTTCTACGGCTCCTTCTCCAGAAGCTTTGATGTCTCAGGCATCAATGTGGACGGGATCGAGGCAGCCTATAACGACGGCGTCCTGACCATAAAGCTGCCGAAGAAGTCGGCAGAGGTCCCTGCCAGCCGCAGACTGGAAATCAAGTAAGCACCTCCCGGCATAAAAAGGGACCGTAAAAAAGTCGGCTGTTCTTCGCAGGGGGCGGCCTCCCGGACGCTCCGCGAAGATAGCCTCATAAAATGATAACAGCCTTCGGCGAAAACGTACAAAAATACGAATTCGCCGAAGGCCTGTGTTTTTTCCGCCGAGCGGTCGAGGGCGCCCGCCCCTGCGGTGTTGATATTACCCGGTATGAACCGTGCAGTTTTTTTACAGCCCCTTTTTTATGTCTCGCATTCCGCCCGGATCTGCGGCAGATGCATGTAGCCATGGGCATCCACATTCCAGACCGGCAGCCCGCTCACCTCAAACTTGAAGGCGTGGGTGATGTGGTCAAACGAGAGCATCCGCCCCAACTCATCACTTCTGTATACGCCGATACTCCCGTAGAAGCAGCCCTTGGCAAGGCTGTCGATCGGCAGGATGAGGCGGACGGTGTTTTCTCCGCGGTGTTCCATTGGCAGCGGTTGGGACCAGGCGGTGGCCAGACCCAGATCCGTCTCTGTGCGCAGGGTCAGCCGGAAATAGAGCGGCGGTACCGGCTCGCTTATCTCCAGCGTGAGGAGCAGCCGCAGATCCTCCCCGGGCTCATAGACCGCTGTCACCTTGTCCACAAGCCGAAGCCTTGTCATGCTGACGCCGCTGCTGGCGTTTTTCTGGAAATGGGGTTTGACGGTCAGATCCATATCCACGTCATTATCCCCGAGACTCTCGTTCAGATAAGCGGCAATGGCGCGCTCGGCGTCGCCGTCAAAGATCACACGGCCGTGACTGAGCACAATGCAGCGATCACAAAGCTGCCGGATCGTGTTCATATTATGGCTCACATAGAGGACGGTGCGCCCCTCCTCATCCGCTGCCTGCCGCATACGGCTGAGGCATTTCTGCTGAAAGGCCATGTCGCCGACAGCCAGCACCTCGTCCATGATCATGATCTCGCTGTGCAGATGCGCGGCAACGGAAAAGGCCAGCTTTACAAACATGCCCGAGGAGTAGCGCTTGACCGGTGTGTCGATAAACTCGCGCAGCTCCGAGAAATCAATGATGTTCTCAAGACAGGCGTCGATTTCCGCACGGCTCATGCCGAGGATCGCGCCGTTCATATAGATGTTTTCACGGCCGGTCATCTCCCGGTGAAAGCCGGTGCCCACCTCCAGCATGGAGGAGACGCGGCCCCAGATATCAATCTCGCCCTCCGTCGGCGCCGTGATCCGGCAGATCAGCTTGAGGAGCGTCGATTTTCCCGCGCCGTTTGCGCCGATGATGCCGACGCGCTCCCCGCGCCGGATATCCAGATCAATCCCGTCCAGCGCCCAGAAGCTCTGCTCGTCGGTTTTGGCCTCCGTTCCGATGCGCCGGTTGGGATCTTCGCGCCCGCGCTTTTGTGCCCACCAGGACTGGAGCTCTGCCTGCAGCGTGCTGTGATTGATGACACCCAGGCGGTATTTTTTTTTCAGGCCCCGTATGCGCAGGGCAAGTTCCTGTTCCTGCATCACAAGGCCCTCCTCAAACGGTATCCATAAAGGTGCGCTCAATGCGGTTGAAGATCAGAACCCCCGCAAAGGCGACCGCCAGGGAGACCAGAATGGAACAGGAGAGGCTGACGCCGTCCACCTGCCCGACACCGAGAAGGAGCCTTCGATACAGCTCCATCACCGGCGCCACGGGATTCCAGCGCAGCAGCCGCCTGAGCGCGTCACTGACGGTGCTGAGCGGATAGACGACCGGGGTGGCGTACATCCAAAGGGATACGCCGAAATCCACCAGGATGCGCAGATCGCGGTATTTCGTCGTAAGGCTGGAGATGATGATTCCGACGCCCATCCCGAGCATGCCGAGCTGCAGCAGGAGCAGGGGCAGCAGAAACCAGCGCTGCCAGAGCGGGGCAACCATCCCCTTGCCGGCATACCAGATCAGCAGCACCAGGACCATCAGCATCTGGATGCCAAAATGGATGAGCTTGCTGAGCACACTCGACACCGGCATCACAAGACGCGGGAAATAGACCTTGCCGAAGAGGTTCGCGTTGTCGGTAAAGGTGGAGGCATTGGAAGTCACGCAGCCGGCAAAAAAAGTCCAGAGTGCGTGGCTGCTCAGATAGAACAGAAGCTGAGGAACACCGTCGGTGCTGAGCTTTGCGATGTTGCCGAAGAGCACCACATAAGTAATGCTTGTCAGCAGGGGGTTGATAAAGAGCCACAGCGGCCCCAGAATGGTCTGCATGTAGCTGACCTTGAATGAGCGCCTGGTGAAGAGCCAGACAAGGTCCCGGTATTGCCAGAATTCCCGCAGCTTCAGATCAAACAGGCTCTGCCTTGCGCTGATATGGGTATGCTGCATTCCCGGTCTCCCTTCCTGTCAAAATGTCAATGTGCTGCGCCCTTCCGGAGCTTTCGCAGGCAGCGGCCGGCGGAGCGTTTGAGCCGGATCAGGGCAAAACGCAGCGGATAAAAATCGCACCAGAGTGCGACATAGGCCCGGTATACGGGAGAGGTGACGGGAACCGTCTTCTTCCCGTCGCGCACCACAGCGCTGAGGGTGCCGAGGATCTGCTCCTCCCGGACGGTATCGCCTGTGCAGCAGTTGTCGCCGACGATCCAGTAGCTCCCGTCGTCATTGATCCGCAGGATGCGATGCAGCACATAGGCGTTCGGCCCGCGGACGGAGGGACGCTTGAAGAGGACCGCATCGTACTTTCTGCACGGCTCCGGACCCTTGCGCTCGATCACCATCAGGTCCCGCCCCTGGCGCAGCAGAGGCTTCATGCTGGTGCCCTTGTTGGGATAGACGAGCTTTCCGCAGCGGTCGAGGACGTCCTCAAATGTTGTCGTCTCGTTCATACCTGTTTCTCCCCGCACATGGCGTGAAAGCTTACCAGCGCGGCCTCGGGCTCCATGTTGCAGCCGAGGCGGTAGAGCCTTGTCAGCCTGCCGAGCCGCTCTGTAAGGCCCAGGGTATGCAGCAGGGCCTCCGGCTCTGACGGGCGGTTGCTCTGGGCGATCAGCGCTGGTAAGGCGTCGTGAAAGCTCAGCGGCTCGATGTGGTTGACGCTGTCCCGCGTGAGAAGGCAGATGGCCTCCAGCGGCAATATCTCGTTTCTGCCGTAGTGTTCCTTCCCCTGCCATGGCGTACCGCAGGCGAGGACCCGGTCCTTCTCAATGCGCAGCAGGGGCTTGTCTCCGTTGAGGACATAGGTCCCGGGGATCTGAGACAGCCAGAGCCGGCAGTGGGTGGTTTTTCCCGTTCCGGAGACGGCGGTGAAAAGATAGGCCTTCCCCTCATAGGCCATCACTGAGCCGTGAAAAAGCAGCACGTCCTTCTCCAGAAGGGCGGCAGCGATCTTGCGATAGACGGCCAGCGTCTCCAGAGAGGCATCGGAAATGCTCACGGGCGCAAGCCCTTCCCGCACTAACTCCCGATCCGATTTCACCCGCTCCCGGTCAAGATCAGACTGCTCGATATGAACGCTGAGCACCGGCGCCTGCTCGCAGAGATAGTCCCGGCAAAAGTGCCGGGTACTCTCGTGAAGCGCCTCGATACGGATGGGGAATCCGGCAATGGAGATGGTAAAAGCAGTCATGGAATATCCTTCTTCAGAATCAATATACATATATTATATCGCATGGGTTTGGGAATGACAAGGCATTTTTCCCACCCCGCCGGGCAAAAGGAAAGGGCTGTCTCAAAAGGCATAAGCATACAAATCCGTAGGGGCCGATGCCCTCATCGGCCCGTCGTTCAACGTCAAGCTGCGCTGCTCAGCGGGCCGATCCGGGGATCGGCCCCTACGGTGCGTATAAATATGCGAATTGAGACAGTCCCCCATTGGAATGAGTCGGTCTGTAAGCCGGGTTCTGTCTTAAACGACCATCTATCTAGTCCCGCCGTTGCCGACGGGATCAAGCCACCTCCTGGGGACGGCCGGGCCGGCCATCGCGTCCCCGTACCACGGTGTTGCTCCGGATAGAGTTTACAGCGTCCACATGTCTCCATGCGACGGGTGGGCTCTTACCCCACCTTTCCACCTTGACCGGGAATATTCCCGGCTGACTATTTCTGTTGCACTTGTCCGAGGGTCACCCCTGGCGGGCGTTACCCGTTATCCTTGCCCTGTGGAGCCCGGACTTTCCTCACGCACG
>CACWLG010000025.1:0-37769 GCA_902761635.1 Oscillospiraceae bacterium
CTCCCTGACCACCCTCCCCATGGGCGGCGGCAAGGGCGGCAGCGACTTTGACCCCAAGGGCAAGTCCGACGCCGAGGTCATGCGCTTCTGCCAGAGCTTTATGACCGAGCTGTATCGCCACATCGGCCAGTTTACCGACGTGCCCGCCGGCGACATCGGCGTCGGCGCGCGTGAGGTCGGCTTCCTCTTCGGTCAGTACAAACGCATCGTCGACCGCTTTGACGGCGGCGTCATCACCGGCAAGGGCCTGAGCTTCGGCGGCTCCCTCGCCCGCACCCAGGCCACCGGCTACGGCCTGTGCTACTTCTCCGCGGAAGCCCTCAAGCACCTGCGCAGCGACAGCTACGAGGGCAAGACCGTTGTGGTCTCCGGCTCCGGCAACGTCGCCCAGTACTGCGCCGAGAAGGTCACCCAGCTCGGCGGCAAGGTCGTCGCCATGTCCGACTCCAAGGGCTATGTCTACGATCCCAAGGGCATTGATCTCCCGAAGCTCTTTGACATCAAGCAGAAGAGACGCGCCCGCATCTCCGTCTATGCCGATGAGGTCCCCGGCGCACAGTATGTCGAGGGCTGCAAGAACATCTGGAACGTCAAGTGCGACATCGCCCACCCCTGCGCCAGCCAGAACGAGATGGACGCCGAGGGCGCCAAGGCCCTGATCTCGAACGGCTGCATCGCCGTGTTCGAGGGCGCGAACATGCCCCTGACCCCCGAGGCCATTGCCCTCGTCCAGGGCGCGGGTCTCCTCTACAGCCCCGGCAAGGCCTCCAACGCCGGCGGCGTTGCCACCTCCGGCCTCGAGATGAGCCAGAACTCCATGCGCCTGAGCTGGAGCTTTGACGAGGTGGACGAGAGACTGCACGGCATCATGCAGAGCATTTACAAGGCCTGCTATGACGCCTCCGTCGAGTGCGGCAAGCCCGGCGATCTGATGCTGGGCGCGAACGTCGCGGGCTTCCTCAAGGTCGCCGAGGCCATGATGGCCCAGGGCGTCGTGTGATCCATACCGCGACAAAAAAAGACACCGAAAGGTGTCTTTTTTTGTCGCTCAATATTCAAAGCTTCCCTCGTACACGACGCTGGCCCCGCCGGTGAGGAGGACACGCTCGTCCGTGCAGTTCACCGTGAGCTCTCCTCCGAGGAGGCTGACCTTGATGTCGCGCCCCTTGTCGCACAGGCCGTTTTCACAGGCCGCCGCCACCGCCGCGCAGGCGCCGGTGCCGCAGGCCAGGGTCTCGCCGCTGCCGCGCTCCCAGACCCGCATGCGCAGCGTGTGCCGGTTCACCACGCGCACAAACTCGGTGTTCACCCGCTCGGGGAAGAGGGGGGCGTGCTCAAACTGCGGGCCGATGCGTTCAAGGTCCAGACCGTCGATCGCGTCACAGAAGACGACGCAGTGGGGGTTTCCGACATTGACGCATGTGACGCTGTACTCCGTCCCGCCGATGCTGACCGGGGCGTCCACCAGGCTCTCCCGGTCGGAGAGGACGGGGATCTCGGAAGCGCGCAGGGAGGCTTTGCCCATGTCCACCTCCACAGAGCTGACCTTCCCGTCCCGGAGGAAGAGGCGCAGGGTGCGCACGCCGCTGCCCGTCTCCACCGTCATTTCCTCCTTGCGGACAATGCCGCGGTCGTAGACATACTTGGCAACACAGCGGATGTTGTTGCCCGCCATTCTGCCCTCGCTGCCGTCGCGGTTGAAGGAGCGCATTTTCACATCGGCGGCGCCGGACTTCTCAATGAGCACGATCCCGTCGCTGCCGACGCCGGTGTGGGCCCGGCAGAGGCTCACGCACAGGGATTCCGGGCAGGTGATGGCGCCGTCAAAGTTCTCGATAAAGATATAGTCGTTGCCGCAGTCCTGCATCTTGGTGAAGCGGATCACCTGACGCTCGGTGCGCATGGCGTTGATGTCCACAAGCTCGGTGCTGCTCTCATGGAAGCGGCTCGCAATGATCTCCGCGAGGGCGTTTGCCGTGTCGAGTGAGGTGAGGCAGGGGACGCCGCGCTGCATGGCGTGGCGGTGCAGGGCAATGTAATCGCCCATGGTGCCGTCCTTGACAGCGCCGGTGTAGACGATGTAGCGCAGGGCGCCGCTGTCCATGAGGCGGGTGATCTCGTCGCTCTCCGTGGCGTTTTCCACCGCTTCCACCGGGATACCGAGGGAGGCGATGGCCGCAGCCGTGTCCCGCGTGGCGTAGAGCGTGAGGCCCAGCTCAAAGAAGCGCCGTGCGAGGGAGAGGATCTCCTGGCTGTCCTCGTTCTCCACGCTGAGCAGCACCCCGCGCGGACCGGTGAGATCGTCCGGGAGCCTGAAGCCCGCGGCGGTCAGCCCTTTGAAAAGCGCCTCCGCCAGCGTCCGGCCGAGACCCAGAACCTCGCCCGTGGATTTCATCTCGGGGCCGAGGATGGAGTTCGCGTCCGAGAGCTTTTCAAAGGAGAAGACCGGCACCTTCACCGCATAATAGGGCGGCGTGCGATAGAGGCCAGTGCCGAAGCCGAGATCCTTGAGCTTTGCGCCCAGCATGATTTTAGAGGCGAGGTCGACCATCGGCACGTTCGTCACCTTGCTGATATAGGGCACGGTGCGGGAGGCGCGGGGATTGACCTCGATGACATACAGCTCATCCTGCCAGATGAGGTACTGGATGTTCACAAGCCCCCTGGTGCCGAGGGCCAGGGCCAGCTTTTCGGACACCTCGGTGATGCGCTTCAGGAACTTGTCGTTCAGGTTATAGGGCGGGTAGACCGCAATGGAGTCGCCGCTGTGTACGCCCGCGCGCTCGATATGCTCCATGATGCCGGGGATCAGCACGTCCTCCCCGTCGGAGAGCACGTCCACCTCCAGCTCCGTGCCGGGCATGTATTTATCCACCAGCACGGGGTTTTCGATCCCCTGGGCGAGGATGCCCTTCATGTACTTTTCGGTACTCGCTCTGTCGCGGGAGATGCACATGTTCTGCCCGCCGATCACATAGCTCGGGCGCAGGAGGACGGGATAGCCGAGCTCCTCGGCTGCCTGCAGCGCCTCCTCCAGCGTCAGCACGCCGCGCCCCTTCGGACGGCGGATGCCGAAGCGCTCCAGCAGGGCGTCAAAGCGCGCCCGATCCTCCGCTACGTCGATGCTGTCGGCGGAGGTGCCGAGAATCTGCACGCCCTTCTTGTCCAAATAGTCCGTGAGCTTGATAGCCGTCTGTCCGCCGAAGGCCACGACCACGCCCACCGGCTTTTCAAGCTGCACGATGTTCCACACGTCCTCCCGGCAGAGGGGTTCAAAATAGAGCCTGTCGGCGGTGTCGTAGTCGGTGGAGACGGTCTCGGGGTTGTTGTTCACGATGACCACGTCGTAGCCCATCTCCCGCAGGGTCCAGACACAGTGCACAGAGGAGTAGTCAAATTCGATGCCCTGGCCGATGCGGATCGGGCCGGAGCCGAGGACCATGACCACGGGCTTGCCCGAGCGGGGGAAGAGGCGGCTTTCGCACTCGTCGTCATAGGAGGAGTAGAAGTAGGGGGTCTCGGCGTCAAACTCCGCGCCGCAGGTGTCCACCATCTTGTAGCGCATCTCCATGCCGGGGACACTGTCAAGCCTGCAGAGCCGTTTCAGCGCCTCATCCGGGTAGCCGAGGCGCTTGGCCTTGCGGTAATCCGCCTCGGAGAGACCGTCGGATATGATATGCGCCTCAAAATCCGCGAGCTTCTTGAGCTTCCACAAGAACCAGCGGTCGATTTTGGTGATCTCAAAAATCTCGTCCACAGAGATCCCGGCCTTGAGCGCCTCAAAGACCGTGAAGATGCGCCGGTCGTCCTGGGCGGCAAGGCGCTCGCGGATCGGCGCGTCCGACAGAGGCGCGGCGTTGAGGGTGTCCAGCCCCAGCTCCGCCCCGCGCACGGCCTTCATCAGCGCCATCTCGAAGGAAGACGCGATGGCCATGACCTCGCCGGTGGCCTTCATCTGGGTGCCGAGCTTCCGGCTGGCCCCGGCAAACTTCTCAAAGGGCCACTTGGGAAACTTGACCACCACATAGTCGATGGTCGGTTCAAAGCAGGCGCAGGTCTTGCCGGTGATGTCGTTTTTGATCTCGTCCAGCGTATAGCCCAGGGCAATGCGGGTGGAGATCTTCGCGATCGGGTAGCCCGTGGCCTTGGACGCCAGCGCGGACGAGCGGGAGACGCGGGGGTTTACCTCAATGACCGCGTACTCGAAGCTGTTCGGGTCCAGCGCAAACTGCACGTTGCAGCCGCCCACGATGCCGATGGCGCTCACAATGCTGAGCGCTGCCGAGCGCAGCATCTGGTACTCCTTATCCGCCAGCGTCAGCGCCGGGGCAACCACAATGGAGTCGCCGGTGTGGATGCCGACGGGGTCGACATTCTCCATGGAGCAGACCGCGATCACGTTTCCGGCGGCGTCGCGCATGGTTTCAAATTCGATTTCCTTCCAGCCGGAGACGCATTTTTCGATCAGCACCTGCGTGATGGGGGACAGATCCAGGCCCTGCCGCGCGATGGCGGCAAGCTCGCTCTCGTCCTGGGCGATGCCGCCGCCCGACCCGCCGAGGGTGTAGGCCGGGCGCACGATGACCGGATAGCCGATCCCGCGGGCGATCTTCAGTGCGGTCTCCACATCCTCACAGGTGGCGGAGGGAATGACAGGCTGTCCCATCTCGGCGAGGGTTTCCCGAAAGCGCTCCCGATCCTCGGCGCGCTCGATGGCGTCGATGCCGGAGCCGAGCAGCGCCACGCCGTATTTGTCGAGCGTACCGTCCCGGCTGAGCTGCATGGCAAGCGTCAGCCCCGTCTGCCCGCCGAGACCGGCAAGCAGGCCGTCGGGCCTTTCCAGCGCGATGATGCGCCGCAGCGTCTGTGCCGTCAGCGGCTCCAGATAGATGGCGTCGGCCAGGTGCTTGTCCGTCATGATGGTGGCGGGGTTGGAGTTTACGAGCACCGTCTGGATCCCTTCCTGCCGCAGAACGCGGCAGGCCTGGGCGCCTGCGTAGTCAAACTCCGCCGCCTGGCCGATCACAATGGGGCCGGAGCCGATGACCAGCACCTTGCGGATATTCGGATTTTTAGGCATGGTCCTCGCCTCCCATCATGCCGACAAAGCGGTCGAACAGAAAACCCGTGTCGTGAGGGCCTGCGCTGGCCTCCGGGTGAAACTGCACCGTAAAGCAGCGAAACTGCGGATAATCCAGACCCTCGCAGCTATAGTCGTTGGCGTTGACATAGCGCAGCTCCGCGAGACCCTTTACGCTCTCGCTCACCACCGCGTAACCGTGGTTCTGGCTCGTGATGAAGCAGCGGCCGAGCCTGAGATCCTTCACGGGCTGGTTTGCGCCCCGGTGCCCGTACTTGAGCTTCACCGTGTCCCCGCCGAGGGCGAGGGCCGCAAGCTGATGGCCCAGGCAGATGCCGAAGACCGGGAGCCTGCCCAGGAGCTTTTTGAGCTGCGCGATCTCATAGACGTTCTCCTTCGGGTCGCCGGGGCCGTTGGAGAGCATGAGACCGTCGGGCTGGAGGGCCATCACCGCCTCGGCGGCGGTGTCGTGGGGCAGGACCGTCACGCGGCAGCCGCGCGCGGTCAGGCTCTCAACGATGTGGTGCTTGGCGCCGTAGTCCAAAAGGGCTACATGGAAGCGCTCCGGCCCTTCGGCGGGGAAGGTATGCATCTCCCGGCAGCTTGCCGTGCCGACGCCGCCCGTCACCGCGTAGCGGCGGATCGGGGTGAGGTCTGCCGGCACCGCGTCACAGATCAGGGCGTTCATAACGCCCTCCTCCCGGATGATGCGGGTGAGGGCGCGGGTATCCACGGCGCAGATGCCGGGGATCTTGTGTTCCTTCAAGAAGCGGTCCAGGGCGTATTCGCTCCGAAAGTTGGAGGGGGTCTCGCAGAGCTCCCGCACCACATAGCCCCTTGCGAGGCATGTCCCCTCAAAATCCGCGGGGATGACCCCGTAGTTTCCGATGAGGGGGAAGGTGTGCAGAATGATCTGCCCGGCATAGCTCGGGTCCGTCAGGGTTTCAAGATAGCCCGTCATGCCGGTGGTGAACACGAGCTCCCCAAGGCCGTCGCCCTCGGCGCCGATGCGCAGGCCTTCAAAGACCTGGCCGTTATTCAGTACAAGATAAGCTTTCTTCATCATACTCACAGTGTCGCCGCCATGACGGCCTTGATGGTGTGCATGCGGTTTTCGGCCTCGTCAAATACCAGGGACCGGGAGCTTTCAAAGACCTCGTCCGTCACTTCCATCTCGCTCCTGCCGAATTTCTCACCCATCACCCGGCCGATGCCGGTCTTGAGATCGTGGAAGGCAGGCAGGCAGTGGAGGAAGACCGCCTCGGGCGCGGCAGCGTCCATCAGGGTGCGGTTCACCTGATACGGGGCAAGGTCGTTTATGCGCTCGGCCCAGACCTCCTCCGGCTCTCCCATGGAGACCCACACGTCGGTGTAGAGGACCTGGGCACCGGAGACGGCCTTCACGGGGTCGGTCTCAAATTCCAGCACGGCCCCGGTCTCCCCGGCAATGGCCCGGCATCTGGCAGCCAGCGCGGGGTCGGGGAAGTACTTTTCGGGCGCGGCGGCGACAAAGTGCATGCCCATCTTCGCGCAGCCCACCATGAGCGAGTCGCCCATGTTGTAGCGCGCATCGCCGAGGTAGACGAGCTTGATGCCGCGCAGCTTTCCGAAACGCTCCCGGATCGTGAGAAAATCCGCCAGGATCTGAGTCGGGTGAAACTCATTGGTCAGGCCGTTCCACACGGGGACGGAGGCGTATGCCGCAAGCTCCTCCACAATGGCCTGACCGAAGCCGCGGTATTCGATGCCGTCATACATGCGCGAGAGCACCCGGGCCGTGTCGGCAATGCTCTCCTTCTTCCCGATCTGCGAGCCTGAGGGGTCAAGGTAAGTCACGCCCATGCCGAGGTCGTGCCCCGCCACCTCAAAGGAGCAGCGGGTGCGGGTGCTGGTCTTCTCAAAAATGAGGGCGATATTCTTGCCCTCGTGTATCCTGTGCGGGATGCCCGCCTTTTTCTTCGCTTTCAAATCGGCTGCCAGATCGAGCAACCCTTCGATTTCCTCCGGCGTAAAGTCCAGCAGCGTGAGAAAGTCGCGCCCATGCAGATTCATGGTTGTTTCTCCTTCTACAATTGACCTCAAAGCACCTTTGACAAGAAGCTCTGCAGCCTCTCGCTTTTGGGATGCTCAAAAATATCCTCGGGGCTGCCCTCCTCAACGACGACGCCCTCGTCCATGAACAGCACACGATCAGCCACCTCGCGTGCAAAGCCCATCTCGTGGGTGACCACAACCATGGTCATGCCCTCGTCTGCAAGCTCCTTCATGACGTCCAGCACCTCGCCCACCATTTCGGGGTCCAGAGCAGAGGTGGGCTCGTCAAAGAGCATGACATCCGGCTCCATGCACAAGGCCCTCACAATGGCGATACGCTGCTTCTGTCCGCCGGAGAGCTGGGAGGGGTAGGCGTCGGCTCTGTCAGCAAGGCCGACACGCTCCAGAAGCTGCATGGCCTTTTTGTTGGCGTCCCCCGTACTCTTTTTCAAAAGCTCCGTCGGGCCGAGGGTGAGATTGCGCAACACGGTCATGTGGGGGAAGAGGTTAAAGTGCTGGAAGACCATGCCCATGCGGCGGCGGTAGACGTTGATGTTGGTGCGCGGGGCGGTCAGATGTGTCCCCTCGAAGATGACGGTGCCGCTTGTGGGGCGCTCCAGCAGGTTCAGGCAGCGCAGGAAGGTGGACTTGCCGGAGCCGGAGGGCCCGATGACCACAAGCACTTCACTCTTGGCGATGTCGACGTTGACGCCGTTGAGGGCGTGCACCGCACCGTCGTTGAAATGCTTTTCAAGATTCTTGACAGAGATGATGGGATCAGCGCTCATTGCTTCTGAGCCTCCTTTCCAGTTTGCCGACCAGCCAGCTGAAGAAAACGACCAGCGCGAGATAGATCGCCGCCACGACGATCAGCGGCATGAAGGCTGAGAAGGTGCGGCCGCGGATCACGTCGCCGCCCTTGGTCAGGTCCATCAGCCCGATGTAGCCGCACACCGCCGTCTCCTTCAGCAGGGCGATGAACTCGTTTGCCAGCGCCGGCAGGACGTTCTTGAAGGCCTGCGGGATGACGATGAAGCGCATGGTCTGGAAGTAGTCGAAGCCGAGGCTGCGCCCGGCCTCAAACTGACCGGGGTCGATGCTCATGATGCCGCCGCGGATGATCTCGGTGATGTAGGCGCCGGAGTTGATGCCGAAGACCATGGACGCCACAAACACCGTGTTCGTCGTGGAGACAAAGATGACAAAATAGCCGATCAGAAGCTGAACCACCACCGGCGTACCGCGGATGACCGTGAGATAGAGCCGCGCGATCGTATTGAGCACCGTCAGCATCGTTTTGCCGAAGCCGGGCTTCATTTCGTCTTTCATCTGGTCGTAGGCGGAGCGGATCATCGCCACCACCACGCCGATCGCAATGCCCAGCAGAAGGGCGAAGAAGGTCACCTTCAGCGTGACGAGCAGGCCGTTGGTGATGTATTTCCACCTGGCGCCCTCAATGAAATTAAAGATAAAGCTCTCCTTGAGCTTGGCGAAACTCTCTGCCATGGACAAAACCTCCAAAAGTCAGGAATCCGGGGGCGCCGAGACGCCCCCGGTTTTGTATTCATAAAACAGCGATTACTCGGCCTTGATGTAGGTGTCGATGATCTTCTGCACGGTGCCGTCCTTCAGCAGCTCTTCCAG
Organism: Oscillospiraceae bacterium; assembly: GCA_902761635.1. Lineage (GTDB taxonomy): Bacteria > Bacillota > Clostridia > Oscillospirales > Oscillospiraceae > Limivicinus. The sequence continues at coordinate 8,759 of CACWLG010000025.1, forward strand.
AGCGCCGTTGACCTCGTTGTAAAGCTCGTCGTTGTCAAGGCTCAGCTCGAAGCCGTACTCCTCTTCCGCGTAGACGGTGGGGAGGATCTTCAGACCCTTGTTCTGGGCAACGAAGGTCTCGGCGGGGCTGTTGTCGATGATGACGGCGTCGCACTTGCCGGTGATAAGAGCCTGGACAGCGTCAGCGCCCTTGTTGAAACGGGCCATGTGATCCTCGCCGAAGTCGCCGGTGGCGTAAATATCGCCGGTGGTATCCTGCTGGACGCCGATCTTGATCTTGGCGCCGTGCAGATCCTCAACGGAGGCAATGGGGGAATCCTCTTTGACGATGATGGACTGGATGCCGGTGGAGTAGCTGGTGGTGAAGTGAACGCTCTTGGCGCGCTCCTCGGTGATGGTGATGGCGCCGAAGCCCACATCGACCTTGCCGGTGGCAACGGCGGTGATGATCGAACCGAACTCCATGTCGCTCAGCTCCATCTTGTAGCCCAGCTTGTCGCAGATGGCCTGCATGATGTCGACGTCGATGCCGACGGCTTTCTCGTCCTCGTAGTACTCATAGGGAGGGAAGGCTACGTTGGTGGCGACCTTGAGAGTCTTCTGATCCGCGGCGAAGGCGGCGGGCGCGAGGCATGCAAAGCAGAAAATCACGCACAGAAGCAGAGAAATGGTTTTTTTCATTTTTTTCGTCTCCTTAAAAATTTCAGATTTATATTCATTTGCAGAGCAAACTCATATACGGATCAATGCTGAAAACAGGCGGAGCGCGGCGTCGGTGACGGCCTCGTTCCAGTGGTAGTCCGGGGTGTGCAGCCCCGCGGCGTTCTCTCCGCCGCCGATGCCGCAGAAGAATGCGGGGCAGCGGGCGCCGTAGTGACCGAAATCCTCCGACCAGCGGAAGGGCTCCGGCGGGGTCAGGCAGGGAAGCCCTGCCCGGATGGCCGCGTTCTCCAGTGTTTCATAGAGCTGCGGGGCGTTGACTGTGGCGGGAAAGACATCCTGCTGAACGCTGTGAAAGGCGATGCCCGCCTCCCCGGCAAGCGCTGCGGCTGTATCAACCACGCGCGATGCGAGCTTTTGCAGGTCCGCATCCACCCAGGCCCGGAGGGTCAGGTCGATCTCCCCGCTGCCCGCCGCCACCCCGAAGGAGCGGGACCCGGCGTTCAGCCCTACGGGCGTTGCCATGGTCAGGCCGGAAAACTGCTTTGAATCGGTGAGCGCTGCCCAGCGGCTGAAGAAGGCCGCCATCGGAAAGACCGGGTTTTTCCCGTTTTCCGGGTAGGCCGCGTGGCTCTGACTCCCCGCAAAGGAGAGGATCAGCCCCATGGAGGCACAGGCAAAGGTGTCGCGCAGCAGCAGGACCGAGCCTGCCGGGAAGCCCGGACAGTTGTGAAAGCCGTAGATAGCGTCGATCTTCTCCCGGTCGAAGATGGCGCAGCACTCGCTGCCGCCCGCGCCGGTCTCTTCCGCGTGCTGGAAAAGAAAGAAGAGGTTTTTGCTGAGCGTCTCGCCCTTTATGGAGGCCGCCAGCGCTGCCATGACAGAGGCGTGCCCGTCGTGACCGCAGCCGTGATAGGGCTTTGCGTCCGCGCCCATGACCGCGTCCATGTCGGCCCTGAGGGCGATGCCCGTTTTTGCCCCGGCTTCCCGGTGGGCGGCGTAGAACCATTTGCCGCAGTCGATGATCTCCAGATCGCTCTCGGCTTTGAGAAAGGCGATCAGCGTCTTTTTCGTTTCGAACTCGCAGCCGGAGGCCTCGGGGATCGCGTGCAGCTTCTTCTGCAGGGTCAGGGCTTTTTCGACCGCGTCCCTCATGGCGTCGCCTCCAGCGTCCCGCGCACCGCGGCGATCTGCTTTTCCACAGACTGTACGCTGGTGCCGCCCGCGCTCACACGCTTGCTCACGCAGGTGCTGAGGTCAATGTGTGTATATACATCCTCCTCGACAAGCGCGGAGGTCTGCTTGTATTCTTCGAGACTCAAGGTCTCGAGGGTCTTGCCTTCCCGGATGCACTTTTTCACCAGCGCGCCGGAGATCTTGTAGGCCGAGCGGAAGGGGAGCCCCTTCATCACCAGGTAGTCGGCAAGGTCGGTGGCGTTGATAAAGCCCTCGGCCGCGGCGCGGAGCATCCTGTCGGTGTTGGCCTTCATCCCGGGGAGCATGCCCGCCATCACGCCGAGGCACATCTTCGCCGTGTCGCAGGCGTCGAACACGCCCTCCTTGTCCTCCTGCATATCCTTGTTATATGCAAGCGGCAGGCCCTTGAGCACCGTGAGGATGCCCATCAGATCGCCGTAGACCCGGCCCGTCTTGCCGCGCACAAGCTCGGCCATGTCGGGGTTTTTCTTCTGCGGCATGATGGAGGAGCCGGTGGTGAAACTGAAACTCCCAGCTTGACCAGAGGATCAGCTCCTCCGAAAGCCGCGACAGGTGCATCATCTCAAGGGAGAGCGCCGCGCAGAGCTCGGCGGCAAAGTCCCGGTCAGAGACCCCGTCGATGGAGTTGAGGCAGATCCCGTCAAAGCCGAGGGCCGCGGCCTCCATCTCCCGGTCCGTGTCATAGGTGGTGCCCGCCAGGGCGCAGCAGCCGATGGGGGAGAGGTTCAGGCGTCGTCGGCAGTCTGCCAGCCGCGACAGGTCCCGCAGCAGCATCATCGCATAGGCCATGAGCTGGTGCCCGAAGGTGATGGGCTGGGCCCGCTGCAGGTGTGTGTAGCCCGGCATGATGGCCGCCCTGTATTCCTCCGCCTTGTCACAGAGGACAGCGGCGAGGGCCTTTGTCAGCGCCGTGATCTCGTCGATCTCGTCTCTGAGGTACATGCGTAGGTCCAGCGCCACCTGGTCGTTGCGGCTGCGGGCCGTGTGGAGCTTTTTGCCCACGTCGCCGAGCCTCTCGGTCAGCACCGCCTCCACAAACATGTGAATGTCCTCGGCCTGAGGGTCGATTTGCAGCGCGCCGGAGCCGAGATCATCCAGGATGCCCTGCAGCCCGTCAATGAGCCGGGCCGCCTCGGCTTCGCTGATGATGCCCTTTGCCCCCAGCATGGCCGCGTGGGCCATGGAGCCGGTGATATCCTGCTTTGCCATGCGGCTGTCAAAGGCGATGGAGGAGTTGAAGTCGTCGGCGAGCTTTGCCGTTTCCGCCTCCGTCCGCCCTGCCCATAGCTTGGTCATCTTAAAGCATTCCTTTCTCCATCAGCGCCTGGACGGTGGTGGGCAGGCCCCAGAGATTGATGAAGCCCGCGGCCTGGGACTGATCGTAGTCGCTCTCGCCGAAGGTGGCGATGTTTTCGGAGTAGAGGGAATACGGGCTCTTGATGCCGGCCTTGATGATGTTGCCCTTGTAGAGCTTGAGCTTCACCGTGCCGGTGACGTTCTTCTGCGTCGCCGTGACAAAGGCGGAGAGGGCCTCGCGCAGGGGGCTGTACCACTGGCCGTTATAGAGGAGCTCTGCAAAGCAGACGCTCAGCTCCTGCTTTTTGTGCATCGTCATCTTGTCGAGGCACAGGGTCTCAAGCGCGGCGTGGGCCGCATACAGGATCGTGCCGCCCGGGGTCTCATACACACCGCGGCACTTCATGCCGACAAGCCGGTTCTCCACGATGTCAAGCAGGCCGATGCCGTTTTTGCCGCCGATGCCGTTGAGCTTCCAGATGATGTCCGTCGCGCTCAGCTTCTCCCCGTTGAGGGATACAGGCACGCCCTTGACAAACTCCAGCGTCACGTATTCGGGGGTGTCGGGAGCGTCGATGGGGCTTACGCCCATCTCAAGAAAGCCCGGCTTTTCATACTGCGGCTCGTTCCAGGGGTCCTCGAGATCCAGACCCTCATGGCTCAGATGCCAGAGATTCTTATCCTTGGAATAGTTGGTCTCGCGGCTGATCTTCAGGGGCACGTTGTGGGCCTCGGCGTAGTCGATCTCCTCCTCGCGGGATTTGATGCTCCACTCACGCCAGGGGGCGATGACCTTCATGCCCGGGGCGAAATGCTTGATCGCGAGCTCGAAACGGACCTGATCGTTGCCCTTGCCGGTGCAGCCGTGGGCGATGGCGTCGGCCTTTTCCTTCAGGGCGATCTCCACAAGGCCCTTGGCGATGATGGGGCGGGCGAAGGCCGTACCCAGCAGGTAATCCTCATATTTCGCGCCGGCCTGCACGCAGGGGATGATGATGTCGTTGACCATCTCATCGGCAAGATCCAGGGAGTAGAACTTGCTTGCACCGGTCTTGATGGCTTTCTCCTCCAGACCGTCCAGCTCGCCCACCTGGCCGACGTTGCCGGCAACGGCGATGATCTCGGGATTGTTGTAGTTCTCCTTCAGCCAGGGGATGATGATCGAGGTATCGAGACCGCCAGAATATGCAAGCACAATTTTCTTGATTTCATTTTTATTCATTGCAATGTCCTCCGAAGACTGAAATATTCGTTTGATGTGTATATTTATACTCTTCACTTCGGAAAAAGTCAAGGCGTTATTCGGTCTTTCCTGCATTTTCATTCAAACTGCCCATTCCTGCGCAGGGCGGCCGGGCTGTTTTTGTGCGTTTTCAGAGGTATTACAGGCTGCCCCCCTTGCCGTCTGGCGGGAGAGGCGTTAAAATGAAACTGCATTTTCCCTGTCCGGCCGGGAACTTTTTCCGCCGGCTCCCGTCCAATTGGACGAAGAGCATGAAGGGAAATGAATAAACGCTGACAATATAATGAATGGAGGACAAGACCATGAAAATGAAAAGAACCTGCGCGCTCCTGCTGGCCCTGCTGATGTGCCTGGGACTCAGCGCCTGCGGTTCGGCCAAAAGCAGCGATTCGGTCATGCGGCAGGAGAGCGCCGTCTCAGCCGGCTATGTGCCCGCACCCGTACAGATGAGCGAAGCTGCCCCAATGGCGATGAACGCCGCCTACGATATGGCCTATGAGGAGGGCGGCTTCGGCAGAACGACCTCCGCCAAAGCGGAGGGCAGCGCGGAGGGAGGCAGCGAAGCTCCGGAGGAGAACCCGGAGAAGATCATTTACTCCGGCGACGCCACCGTGGAGACCACCGAGTTTGACAAGAGCATTGCAGACCTGGAGGCGATGATCGAGAAGGAGGGCGGCTTTATCGAGTCCAGCTCCGTCAACGGCAGCAACTACTATGACAGCGCCCGCGGCTACACCTCCCGCCGCAGCGCGAGCTACACCGTGCGCGTGCCGAGCGAAAAGTTCGGCGACATCATGTCCAGGCTCTCCACCTTCGGCAATGTCCCCTATACCTATACATATACCGAGAACGTCACCGCCCAGTACTACGACGTGCAGGCCCGCCTGCAGGCCCTGCAGGCCCAGGAGACACGGCTTGTGGAGATGATGAAGATTGCGGAAACGGTGGAGGACATCATCACCATCGAGGACAAGCTCACCGACGTGCGCTACCGCATCGACTCCCTGCAGTCGAGCCTCAACAACTGGGATCGCCGCGTGGCCTACAGCACCCTGAACATCACGGTCAAGGAGGTGCAGGTATACACCCCCGAGAAGCTCACAAAGATCAGCTACGGTGAAGAGCTCTGGCTCGCCTTTACGGACGCGCTGCGCAATGCCGGGCAGTTTTTCAAGGATCTGCTGGTTTTCCTGGTCTCCGCGATCCCGACGCTTGTGATCCTCGCGGTGCTGTTCTTCCTTTTCCGCCCGCTGCTCAGAAAGCTCTTCTCCGGCATGAAAAAGCGCAGGAGCGCGCGCAAGGCGGGCAAGAGCGGGATCATCCAGGACGCAAAGATCGAAAGTGAGAAGTGACTTCACGTGCGGCAGGTTTTGTGCTATACTGTCGAAAAAACAGATCGGAGCACAGACGTGAAATACAAATGCCTGGTTTTCGACCATGACGATACCGTCGTCAACTCTACCGCCACCATCCATCATCCCTGCTTTGTGGAATACCTGCGGGAGTTCTACCCCGGGGAGAGCATGAGCCTGGAGGACTATTTTCTCCTGAATTTTGACCCGGGCTTTGTCCCCATGTGCCGGGAGCGCTACGGCATGACGGACGCGGACCTCACCCACGAGGCCCGCTTCTGGCAGAACTATGTGAAGGACCATGTCCCCATCGCCTACCCCGGCATCCGGGAGATCATGGAGCGGCAGCGGGCGGAGGGCGGCCTTGTGTGCGTGGTGTCCCACTCCTTTGACTACAACATCCGCCGGGACTATGCGGCAAACGGCCTGCCGGAGCCGGACGCGGTCTACGGCTGGGAGCGGCCGGAGAGCCAGCGCAAGCCCAATCCCTTCCCGCTGACGGATCTCATGGAACGCTTTTCCCTCCGGCCCTCCGAGGTACTGATGATCGACGATCTGAAGCCCGGCTACGACATGGCCGCCGCCGTGGGGGCGGACTTCGCCGCTGCGGGCTGGGCCTATGATATCCCGGAGATCGAACGCTTCATGCGCCAAAACTGCCCTCTGTATTTTAAGACAGTAAAAGAACTGGCAGATTGGCTGAAATGATACAACGCCCTGGCGAAACCGTACCGAAATACGGATCGCCGGGGCGTTGTTTTTGACTTGTCACTCCTCCGGGCCGTCGACCAGGATCCAGCTCGAATTTTCGGGGATATAGTTGACCACAACGGGGACCAGCCTGTCGTAGACGTTGCCGGTGCGCACATTGCCCGCAATATCCTCCACGTTAAATTCATAGGTGAATTTGTCCGTTTCCAGATACACCCGGTCGTACAGCTGCATGAACAGCACCGCGTTCTGCCCGGTGGTGTAATCATCGCGCACCAGGGCCTCACGGGTCTTGCAGTAGATGGACAGCACCTTTTCCCGGTCGCGCAGCTTGTCGGCCACCCCGGCGGCAAGGCCGCATACTGCGGCGACAGAGCTGCGGGTGGTGGAGATCTCGCGCGTATAGCTCAGGGGAATGGCCTCGGCCAGGGAGGGGTGGCACACGTCCGCCAGCACCACCTCATCAAAGCCGAGGTCGTAGAGCTCCTGCACCATCTCGGCGATCCAGGTCCTGAGATCCAGGTTATAGGGGTCAAGCCAGGTGCCGAGCCCGTCAGTATAGTTGAGGCCCGCCTCGGTGTGGATGCAGTAGGCGGTGGTGCGGGTGGGCAGCAGCTCGTCGATGCAGCAGCTGATCTGCGCCACAAGATAGATGTCCTGACCCTTGAGCTTTTCGATCATCTCCGGCATCGCGGCGGTCAGCTCCGTCTCCTGGGTGAGGGAGTAGGCCATGGCCATCCGGGACTGGGACTGCCAGAGACACACACCGCTGCGGGGCTTCATCTCCAGCACCAGGGCATTGCCCGCCACAAGACGCGAGGCGTATTCAATGATCTTGCTGGGGTTCACATTGACCGCGGGAATAAAGATCGCGCGCACCGGAGGCGCGTTCTTCCCGGCATGGCTCTTCACATAGCTGTAGTCGGCCTCGTCAAACACCAGCGGCACACTCACCGGCTCAAAGCTGCGGATGGTGTGGCCCTCGCTGTCTACCGTGACGCCCTTGCCCTCCGTGAGGATGGGCAGCTCGATCTTGACGCCGTCCTTGGAAATGACGGCGTATTTCTGCATCCCGTAAAACAGCACCAGCATGACCGAAAAGAGCGCCAGCAGCACAATGAAGGGGACAAAGGCGTAGTTTCGCCGTTTGCGCTTGCCCTTGTAAAATTCCTGTGCCCGCGCCAAGGATCAGCCCTCGATCTGAGAGATGCGGCGTATGTGCCGGGGGTCGTTGGAGAAGGGCGTGTCAAGGAAGGTGTCGGTGATCTTGACGGCAAGCCCCTCGCCCACCACGCGCGCGCCCATGCAGAGAATGTTGGCGTCGTTGTGCAGGCGCGTAGCCTCGGCGCTGAAGCAGTCGCCGCAGAGGGCGGCGCGGACGCCGGGGATTTTGTTGGCCGTGATGGACACGCCGATGCCGGTGCCGCAGATGAGGATGCCGCGCTCACATTCACCGCTCACGACCGCGTTGGCGACGGCCTTGGCATACTGCGGATAATCACAGGAGTCTTCGGAATAGGTGCCGTAGTCCTTGTAAGCGAGTCCTCTCCGGTCAAGATGCGCCATCAAAGCCTGTTTCAGGGCGAAACCGCCGTGGTCACTGCCGATTGCAATCATATCTATTGCCTCCTTGAAAAGATCAAATTATTCTAACATAAAACAGGGAAAGTATCAAGTTTTGCTTTTTGGCAAAACATGCTTTCCTCACGGCAGCTCCAGTGTCAGCGTGCTGCCCTTTTCACCGCTGCGGACGCGGATCTTCTGGGGAATGCTCTCGCTGAGCTTGTCCACGTGGGAGATGATGCCCACAAGGCGCTTGCCCTCGGTGAGCTGGTTGAGAACATCCAGGGCCTTGTCCAGCACGTCGTCTGAAAGCGTGCCGAAGCCCTCGTCGATAAACAGGGCCTCCATCTGCCGCCCGCCCGCGTGGCTGCGCACCACGTCCGAAAGGCCCAGGGCCAGGGCCAGGGAGGTGAAGAAGGCCTCGCCCCCGGAGAGAGAGCCGGAGGGCCGGGGCTGACCGGTGCTGTTGTCCAGGACTTCGATCTCAAGCCCGGCCTTGGCGTTTCTGCGGTCCGCGGCGGCCTTGTGCACCAGCTCGTAACGCCCGCCGCTCATGAGCGCGAGGCGGCGGTTTGCCATCTCCAGGATCTCCCGGAACACCGCGCCCATCACATAGCGGTCAAAGCTGAGCTTGCCGCCTTCCCCGTTTGCCCCCATGGCGAGAGCCGCCAGACGGTCAAGGCGCGTCCATGCCCCCTCGCTCTCCAGGAGAGAAGCGCGCAGGGCCGCAGCCTTCTCCAGCACCTGCTCGTGATTGGACAGGAGAGAGGCGCGTGCGGTGCAGGCCTCGTTTGCTTCGCCGCAGGCTTGCCCGCATGCGGCAAGCTCCGCATCCAGCGCGCCAAGATCCGTGTGCTGCTTCCCGGCGGTCTGCGCCTCCAGCTTCTTGAGCTGCGCCCCGGTATAGTGCAGGGCTTCCTCGTGGGCGGCAAAGCGGCGCTGCTCCGCCTTGAGCCAGTCCTCCGCGTCCTCCGCGCCGATGGGCGCGAGGGCAAGCCGAACTGCGCCCGCGCCGGCAAAGCCGGTCTCGTCCAGGGTGGAGGCAAGCGCCGTCTGTGCGGCCTGCCGCTCCGCCTGCTGGCGTTCGGCAAGGATGCGTTTCTCCCGCAGGGCGCCGCTTGCGGTGTCAAGGCGATGCGCAGCCCCCTCCAGGGCAGCGCGGTGGGCCTGCACCTCGGCGGAGAGCCGGGAAAGCCTTGCCTCCAGCGCGCGCTTCTCCGCTCCGGCGCGCTCGTCGTCCGGGTAGGGAAGCTGCTTTTGGAGCTCTTTCATCGCGGCGAGGGCAGCCTGGGCTGCCGCATCCTGCAGGCCGACTTCCTTTTCCAGCGCCTCGATGCGAAGCTGCAGGGCCTTCTGCTGCGACTCCTTCTCCGGCTGCTGCGCCTTATAGCGTCGGCGCTCACTCTGCCTGGCGAGGGCCTTGGCATACGCCGCAGCCGTGTCCCGATTTAATGCGCGTGCCTCGGCAAGGACGGCGGCAAGCCGGCTCTCGTTGGCGAGCATGTCCCAGCCGTCACAGTCCGGCAGCAGGGGCAGCGCCCTCTCGAGCAGCGCCGTTTTGCGCGCCTCAAGATGGGTGTCAAGGGCCGCGAGGGCGGTCTCCTCCCGGCTGCGCTGCTGCTCGGCCTTCTCACGCTCGGCCCTGGCCTGCTCCACCGCCTGCCGCTCCGGGGTTTCTGCGGCGGGGACGGCAAGCTGCGGGATCTGCGCCCTGCCCAGGCGGCTGCGGCAGACGGGACAGTCCGCCTCGCCCTCCGCCTCCAGCCGCTGCCGGAGCTCTCCCGCCAGAAGCCCGGCCTGCCCGGCGATAAAGCGGCGGTAGAGATCGGAATACTGCGCCTCCGCCGCGATGGCCTGCGCCGTCAATTCGGCAAAGCGCGCCTGCAGCTTGAGGCGGCTCTGCTCCCGCTCCCGGATCGCACGGATCTCCGCACGGATGCCGTTTTCCCCGTCCAGGGCCTCCAGCCGCTCCCTTGCGCGCTCGTCCCGGTAGGAAGCCTCCGCCGCCTCGGCGTCCGCGTTCTCGAGGGTGAGGAGCTTTTTGCGCAGCTCCTCCAGCTCTGCCGTGACATCGGCAAGCTTTTTCTCCTCCCGCGCCTGCTCGCCGGCCGCCTCGGCGGCCGCCTGGCAGGCGGCGCTTCTCTCCGCCTGCCGCTGACGGAGATCGGCATAACGGGGCAACAGCTCTTCAATGGTATGGATCTTCGCTGAGAGGGCGGTGATCTCCGCTGCGGTTGCGGCGTCCGCGTCAACGGCGGCCTGCGCGGCCTGCACATCTGCCCGGCAGGCATCGCACTCTGTGTTCAGCGCCTCGATCTCGGTGCAGGTGGCGGTCTCGGCGGCCTCGGCTTTCTCCACGCGCTCCAGCGCGGGCCTTACCCGGTGCACGGCCCTTTCGGCGAGGGCCCAGGCATCCTGACGCGCCTGGATCTCCGGCCCCTGCGCCTGCAGGGCGGCCATCGTCTGCCGCAGCTTCTCCAGCTCCCGGAGCTGCTCGTTGTCCGCTGCAGCGGCGCCCTTTCGGGTGTTGAGGGCGGCAATCTGCCGTTCACAGTCCGCCCGCACGGCATGGAGCCGCCCAAGCTCCGCCCGGTCCGCCTCGGCGAGATTCTGCAGGCTTTCTATGAGGGCAGGGTGCTCGGGGAGAAAGCGGGCGGCCTCCTCCTCGGAAAGACCCTCGGGCAGGCGGAGGCTGTTGTGTATGAGAACACGCAGGCGCTCGCACTGCTCCTGGCGCTCGGCGCGCAGGGAATCCCGCGCTCCGGCCAGCAGATTCTGGTACCAGACATAGGGCGCGCTGTCAAAGAGCTTGCCCAGGATCTCATTTTTCTTGTCGCTGTCGGCCTTGAGAAATTCCCGGAATTCCCCCTGGGCCAGCATGATGATCTTGCGAAACTGCTCGGCATTGAGGCCGAGCAGCGCCTCAATGCGGGCGGTGACCTTCGTGGCCCCCTCCAGCACCTCCCGCTCAGGCTCCCAGAGCAGGGCGCTGATCTTCGCCTCGCCGTACTGATTGTCGCTGCCGCGCTTTTTGGTAAAGTGGATGCTGCGCTCGACCGTGTATTCCCTGCCGCCCTGGCTGAAGCGCAGGCGCACCACCGTGTCGGTGGACTTGGGCACGCGGTCGCAGTGGAACATGTCGGGGCTGCGCTCACTGCCGCTGGCAACGCCGTAGAGGGCGAAGCTGATGGCATCGAAGAGGGTGGTCTTCCCGGCGCCGGTGTCCCCGGTCACGAGATACAGGCCCTGCCGCAGCGCCTCAAAGGGCAGCGAGGTCGGCGCGGCATAGGAGCCGAAGGCGGTCATTTCCAGATAAAGAGGTCTCATACGCGCGCCTCCTGTTCTGCCGCAAAATCAAGCAGCTTCCGGATCTCCCGCTCTGTCGGCGGGGTGTGGGGATCGGTGTGCCGCAAAAGCTCCCCCGTAAAGCGAAGGAGCGCTTCATCCTCCTCCGTGGGCGGGACGCCGCAAGCGCGGTCGGTGTGGAAATCGCCGAACAGGGCCTCCACGCTTTTTTGCTCCACATCGTCGCGGGAGAGGGCGCCGGTCTCGCCGGTGAACTGCTCATATTCCGAACAGATCTCCATCACGATGCTGTCCCGGCTCTCATAGAGCTCGTGGAAAAAGGCGGCGATCTCGGGGCTGAGGCGGCAATCTGTCAGCACGATGCGGAGATATTCGCCCCGCCTTGGGTCAGAGAGCGCCTCGGCGCGCAGGGCATCCCAGGTCCCCCGGAGCTCCCGCATGGGGTGCAGGGGCGGCAGGACGAGGGTCTCGGTGCGCACCGGCTCTCCCTTTCTGCCGAGCTCCACCAGCACGGGGCCCTTGGGGGGCTGGCGCGTCTCGTTGAAGTGGTAGCAGAGCGGCGAGCCCGCGTAGCGCACGCTGTCTCTCCCCACCGGGCAGGCCGCATGGATGTGCCCGAGGGCCACATAGTCAAAGCCGTCAAAGGCGCTGAAGTCGATCTGCCCGACGCCGCCCACCATGGCCTCGGAGCCGCCGCGCTCGGCCTCCGTGCCGCCCGCCGTCACATTCTGGTGGGCGATGAGTACATTGCGCCCGGCAAAGTCCACGCCCTGGCGCGCAAGGAGGGCGCGCACGGCACTGTCGCTGTCGGGAAAGCGCGCTTCCCCCAGGGCCTCGGAGACAAGGGCGGGAAAAACGTACGGCATCAGCCAGAAGGTGACCGGGCCGTCGGCGTCCTGCAGCGTCACATGCCGCAGCTCCGGGGCTTCACAGAGGGAGGCGGAGATGTACAGTCCCTCCCGCGCGAGCAGGGGGTGGAGGAAGGAGAGACGCTGCACCGAATCATGATTCCCGGCGCAGAGCATGACCGGGATACCGAGCGTGTGCAGCGCGGTGAGCATATGGCTGAAAAGCTGGACCGCCTCGCCGGAAGGGGCACTGCGGTCGTAGACATCTCCGGCGATGACAAGCGCGTCCGGGCGCAGCCTCTCGGCAAGGGAGAGAAACTGCTCGACCCAGGCGGACTGGTCGCCGTTATCCAGCAGGGAAGTGCCGTAGATGGATTTGCCGAGGTGCAGATCCGCAAGATGCATAAAGCGCATGGCGATGCTCCTTTATCGTTGATTGTGACAGCATTATACCAAAGCAAAGGACAATTGAAAAGAGCGGGCGCCGCGGCGTCCGCTCCGGATTCATATGATCTCGCTCAGAGGAGCGGCGTTGAAGAGCTTGCCCGTGATGCTGCGCACCGTGAGATTGGCCGCCACAAGGTTTGGCCGGTCGGCTTCCTTCACCTCAATGTGGTAGACCTTGCGCAGCCGCTTTTCCCCGCGGCCAAGCAGCCTGGGGTCCCAGGGCGCCCAGCCGAAAACCGGGTACTCCGCCGTGGTCCAGACCCGGTAGCTGAGACCCTGTTCCTTAAACGCCGCCTCTACCCGCTGAAACTCCGCCTCATCCTTCGAGACGTATACGGTCAGCTCCGCGTCGCGTGTCTTGAAAAGCATGGCCCTGCCTCAGCCGCGGCGATAGACCACGGTCTCCCAGGGGCGTAGCTTTCCGGCGGGCGCGGGATCGGGATAGTTTGCGATCAGGATTTCCGCATCCCGGTAAGCTGCCGGGATCTCATACGCCTGCTCACACTCGGAGAAGTTGCAGATCACAAGCAGGCCCTCATCTCCGAGGGTGCGGGTGTAGATGAACAGATCGGGATGCTTGGGCTCCAGAAGCTCATAGTGACCGTGGACGATCACGTCCAGCTCTCTGCGCAGGGCGATGAGCTTCTGATAATAATGGAAGACGGAATCGGGGCGCTTGCGCTGCTCGGCGGCGTTGATGACCGTGTGGTTCGGGTTCACCGGCAGCCAGGGCGTCCCGGTGGTGAAGCCTGCCTCGGGCCCGTCGTCCCACTGCATGGGGGTGCGGGCATTGTCGCGGCTGCGGTGGCGCATCATCTCAATGCCCTCCGCCTCCGTCATGAGGCCCTTTTCGTGGAAGGCGCGGTAATTGCCGAGAGACTCAATGTCATTGATCTCGTCGATGCTCGTCCAGGGATAGTTGGTCATGCCGAGCTCCTCGCCCTGGTAGACATAGGGCGTGCCCTGCATCATGTGCAGGCAGGTGGCCAGCATCTTGGCCGAGAGCTCCCGGTATTCCGGCTTTTCGCTCCCGTAGCGGGAGACGACGCGGGGCTGGTCGTGGTTATCCCAGTAGAGGCTGTTCCAGGCGATGCCCTCCAGACCGTTCTGCCAGCGGCTCAGGATCTCCTTGAGGCGCGGCAGATTCTTGTGCTGCTCGGCATAGCGGCCGAGCACCGGGTGGAAGTCCGCGTCCATATGCTCAAACTGGAACACCATGGAAAGCTCGCTCCCGTCGAGATTGGCGTAGGATTTCGCCTCCTCCAGCGTGACGCCCGCGGTCTCGCCCACGGTCAGCAGATCGTACTTCGACAGGACGCGGCGGTTCATCTCCCGCAGGTACTCATGCTCGTGCGGGCCGTTGGCACAAAGCTGGAAGGAGGCATATCCGCCGGGGCCGACCTCCCCGTCCGGGAAGCCGTCGGGCTTGGAGATGAGGCTGATGACGTCCATGCGGAAGCCGTCAATGCCCTTTTGCAGCCACCAGTCCATCATGTTGAAGACCTCGTCGCGCACGACGGGGTTGTCCCAGTTGAGATCGGGCTGTTTTTTGGAGAAGAGGTGCAGGTAGTACATGCCCGTCTTCTCATCGTACTGCCAGGCGCTGCCGCCGAAGCAGGAGCCCCAGTTGTTCGGCGCGCCGCCGTTTTTCCCTTCACGCCAGATGTAGTAGTCGCGGTAGGGATTGTCCTTCGAGGAGCGGGATTCGACGAACCACCTGTGCTCGTCCGAGCTGTGGTTGACCACCAGGTCCATCACGATCTTCAGGCCCAGACTGTGGGCCTTTTCAAGCATTTTGTCGAAGTCCGCCATCGTGCCGAACTCCGCCATGATGTCCTGATAGTCGCTGATGTCGTAGCCGTTGTCGTCGTTGGGGGAGCGGTAGACCGGGGAGAGCCAGATGGTGTCTGTCCCCAGCTCGCGGATATACTCCAGGCGGCTCGTGATGCCGGGCAGATCGCCGATGCCGTCGCCGTTGGAGTCCTGAAAGGAGCGCGGATAGATCTGATAGACCACACTGCGCTGCCACCATTTTTCTTCCATTTTGAATTACTCCTTTATTATTGATAGGCCCATACGATCCCCTGACAGAAAGCTGTCAGATCCCTGTGAGGGGATCGCATCAGGTCCTGATTCTCAGCTGCTCCTGGGTGGAGCCGTCGTCCGGGAAAACCATGAACTCCAGGATCTCGAGAGAGACCGCCTCGCCCTCCCGGAAGGCGCGGCGGAAGGCGCTGTCGGCCACCACGCGCACCGCAGCGGAGCCCACCGTCACGCGGCAGTCGGTCGTGTCTCCGAGATAGACCATGCGCGAGAGCGTCCCGGGAATGCCGGCGCCGGGCTTGCGGATGCGGATGTTCTCCGGCCGCACGGCGAGGATCACCTTGCCCTGCAGCGTGTTCTCCGGCCAGGGGAGCGCGGCGTTCCAGGCCGGGATCCGGATCTGCCCGTCCGCCGCCGTGCCGGAAAAGAAGTCCACCTTGCCGAGAAAGTCCGCAACAAAGGGGTTCACGGGCCGGTTGTAGATCTCGTCCGGACTTCCGCTCTGCTGGATGACGCCGTTATTGATGAGGAAGATGCGGTCACTCATGGCCATGGCCTCGGTCTGGTCGTGGGTGACATAGACCACGGCAATGCCGAGGGCGCGGGTGAGGTCGCGGATCTCAAAGCGCATGGACTCCCGGAGCTTCGCGTCGAGGTTGGAAAGCGGCTCGTCGAGCAGGAGAATCTTCGGCTCGGCCACCAGGGCGCGGGCCAGGGCGATGCGCTGCTGCTGCCCGCCGGAGAGCTGACTCGGCAGGCGCTCTTTGTACTGGGCGAGGTGGACGGTTTCCAGGATTTTCTCCACCTTCGTCCGGATCTCATCCTTCGGCAGATGATGGATCTGCAGGGGATAGGCCACATTGTCGTACACGTTCATGTGGGGCCAGACCGCGTAGGACTGGAAGACCATGCCGATGCTGCGCCTTTCCGGCGGCAGGAAGGTCTTTCCGCCGGCCACAAGCTGATCGTCGAACCAGATCTCACCGGAGCTCGGGAGCTCAAAGCCCGCGATCATGCGCAGGATGGTGGTTTTCCCGCAGCCGGAGGGGCCCAGCAGCGTGATGAACTCCGCGTCCTGAAATTCGGCGTCGAAGCTGCGGATCACCGGTGTGCCGTCAAAGCTCTTGGTCAGGTTTTTGATATGGATCATGAACCGGTCCCTCCCTTAAATCGAGAATTGACCCCGGGTCAGGCGGCCCAGGAGGAAATTGAGGAGCACCACGAATATCAGGATGCCGAAGGCCATGGCACAGGCCATGGGCTGGCTGGTAAAGGTCCAGTACTCATAGAGCTGGAAGCCGATGGTCTTGGTGGTGCTGGAGTACAGAAGCGTCGTCATCGAAAGCTCATAGAAGCTCGGGATGAAAATGAGGAACCAGCCCGCCGCGATCGAGGGGAAAATGAGACGGCCCGTGATGCGGAACATAGTTTTGAGCCACGAGGCCCCGGAGATCTGGGAGCTCTCCTCCAGCGAGACATGCACCTGAGACATGGCGGAGACCACCGTGCGCATGCCCATCAGGAGGTACTTGATGAGATAGGCGATGATCATGATGTAGGCGGTGTTATAAATATTCACGCCGAAATTGCCCTTCATCGTCATAATCAGGCTCAGCGCAATGACCACAGACGGCGTGGAGCTGCCGAGGGTGATGAGAAAATCCGGGAGCCTGCGGCCCCGGATGCGGGTGCGCTGCAGCAGATAGCTCATGGTGCAGGCCACGATGATGCCGACGGTGGCGGTGACGGTGGCGTAGAGCAGGGAGTTTTTGAGGCAGCTTATGGTCTCGCTTCTGCCGAAGATCGTCTTCCAGTTCGAGAGGGTGAAGTTTGTCTTCAAAAACATGCTCTTGCCCACGTCGATCTTGAAGGAGGTGGCAAAGATCGTGGCAAAGGGGATCAGGATCACCACCACGGCAAAGAGACTCACAAGGATCGTGAGCGGGAGGCGGAAGCGGCGCAGATCCACCAGCGCGGGCTGCACGGACTTGCCCGAGACCGTGATAAACTGCCGCTTTGCCAGCACAATGTCCGACACGAAGAGGATCAGCAGGGCAAGCGCCAGCAAAAAGACCGACAGGCCCGTCGCGTCGTTCAGACCCTGCTGGCCGAGAGAGACGTATTCCACGATGCGCGTCGTTACCGTGTGCACTCTGCCCGGCACGCCGATGATGGAGGGGATGCCGTAGCAGCTCGCGGCGCTCACAAAGACCAGCAGCGCACCGGAGATGAGCGACGGCGTCATGAGCGGCAGCGTCACGGACAGGAGCGCCCGGAGCGGGGAGGCCCCGGCGGCGCGGCTTGCCTCCTCCAGGGAGGGGTCCATCTTCTCCATGGCGCGGCTGATGGTGATAAAGGCATAGGGGTAATAGAAGGTGCTGAGAACCCACACGAGCCCCGGCAGGGAATAGACATTCAGCGGCCCCGGCGTGCTTCCCAGGCGGAGCAGCGCGCGCAGCCACTGGTTGACCGTGCCGACGTTCGGGTTCAGAAGACGCAGCCAGGCCATGGCCCCCACATAGGGCGGCACCATATAGGTCAGCACGAAGAGCGAGCGGAAAAACTGCCGCCCGTAGAGATTCGTGCGCCCCACCAGCCAGGCCAGCGGAAAGGCGAAGAGCGTGCCGAGGATCATCGTGGCAAAGGCCGCGGTGAGCGTGTTCCTGAGCGCGTCAAAGTTCAGGGAATAGCTGTAGAGCCGCCGGAAGGTCTCCAAGGAAAAGTGTCCGTCTGGGAAGAAGGCCTTGACGATGGTGAAGATGAGGGGCATGAGCTGGAACAGCAGCAGAAAATCCACGATCGCGAGGATGATGAGCCACTTGACGTCGAAGCGCCAGACCCGGTCGGCCCCCATCATGAACGCGAGGGCCAGCGCGTCGAGCGCAAGCAGGATGCCCGCGAGGATCACGGTGCGGCTGTGGCTTGCGATGAACTGGCGCAGGGGCGTCAGCTCCCGGCCCGCGATCATTCTGAGGGCGCTCAGCTGCATGCTCTTGTCGCGCACACCCTTTTTGAAGCCGTTGACGTCCTCGGTTTTGATGGCCGAGGCGGGGGCGAGAGAGCGGTAGTACAGCTGCATCAGCATGCCCTGCCGCTCGGCTCCGTCGAGCTTTTTGAGCACGGCCTCGACGCTCTCGGGCACCGGGACGCTTTCATCCGCGGCGGCAAGCAGCAGCGCGGCGCCGAGCTCCGCCCCGCCGCTCTCCACCGCCTTTTTGACCGAAGAACTCAGCTTCGGCCCGCCGACGGTGTAGCAGATGTACAGGAGCTTGTGCAGGGCCTCCCGGTCCCCGTCCTCCGGCAGAAAGTCGGAAAGCTCCGCCCCTTCGCCGGCACGCTCCCGCCAGAAGGCGGTGAGCAGATCTTTGGCGAGCGTGTCCAGCGCCGCCTGCTTTTCCTCGGGCAGGGCCTCAATCCCGGGGCGCAGAAGCCCGTTCCAGTCGCTCTCCACCTGCTCGGACAGATGGTAGATCGCCTGGAAGGCACCCTCGGCGCTGAAGCCGGACTCATTATAGCTTTTCTGGGCCCTGAGGCCCTGGTAAACCAGGGCCAGGCCCAGCAGAAACAGCAGCGCCAGAGCAAGCTTGACCGCAAGGGCGCTGCGCTGATCTGATTTCATCGGTTGACGATCTCCGTCCAGTCCTTGTTGAGCGCTTCACGGTTATGGTAGGCTCTCTCCCAGTCCACACCCAGGTCCTTCCGGATGAGCTCCTCGGTGTCAACCGAACCCCAGGGCTGCTCCTTCATATCGGCAAAGACGGAGTGCATGAAGCCCTGCATGATGAGCTTCTGCGCATCCTCGCTGAGAAACCACTCTTCCAGCGCCTCGCAGGCCTCGGTGTTCACATTGGCGGAGCGGTCCTCGGCCACGGTCATGACGGTGGAGGGGATCAGCACCACGCCGTCCTCGGGGTAGATGCAGGCGAGGTTCTTGAGCGGGGTGCCGGCGTCCTCAGCGTCCTTGAGGGCCTTGAGGATGGATTCCTCCAGGATCATGATGGCGGCGCACTCGCCGGTCTGGAGCTTGGTGATGGCGGTGGAGCCGGACTCGATCATCACGTCGTTTGCGGCAAGACCCTTGAGGTAGTCCTTGCCGTAGTGGTTATCCTGGGTCAGGGAGGCGACGGCGGCGAAGGTCGTGCCGGAGGTCATGGGGTTGCCCATGGAGATATAGCCCTTGAGAGCGGGATCCTCGGCAAAGGCCTTGAAGCTCCGGGGGATCGTGACGCCCTTCGCGGCCCAGGCGTCCTCCATTTCGGGGTTGTAGGCCAGGACCATGTTGCACACGCGCACGGGGTACCAGCAGCCGTCCGGATCATAGGGGAAGCGCAGGAGCTTGTCGGCGCCGTCTACCTCCACGCTCTCGAGATATCCGGCCTCCTTGAGTTCAAGCGAGAAGGCAGGCTCCGCCACGAGCAGCATGTTGCAGTCCAGCACGCCCGTTTCCATCTCGCCGTAGAGCTTCGTGATCAGAGATGAGGTGCCGCCGTAGAAGAAAAAGCTGTCGCCGTAGGCGGGCTTGAGGTTCGGAAATTCTTTCTTGATGGCCTCGTCCAGCATGTCCAGCACAAACTGGTACATGGAGGAGTAGATGCCGATGGTGCCCTCCACATCCTCGTTCACGGCAAAGGCGCCGCTGCCGAAACAGCCGACGAACAGCACCAGGGTCAGCAAGAGCGCAATGGCTTTTTTCATGGTGAATATACCTCCTGTTTATGAAAGATTATACATCCGCATTATAACAGATGCCTTGGCATTGTACAATAAAAAAAACAGCGGACAGACACAGCTGTTTCATGAAACGACCGCGGCGGGCAGAGCCATGTTTTAAGCTCTGCCCGCCGTGCGGCTTATCCCGTGATCCGGTAGATCGCATAGCCTGTCTCGTCGCTTAAGGGCTGCACCGCCTCCGCCGCGGCATCGGGGTAGTAGCTGCCGCGAAGATACGCGAGGGTGCGCTCGATGTCGTGGTCGATGAGGCAGACATCCTCCCGGTTCACCATGTCGCGGTAGGGGTTTTCAAGTCCCCAGCGGTCGAGGATCTTTTCAATCTCCGGGTGGCCCATGCTCCATCCGCCGAGAAGCAGCAGCCTTTCCGCGTAGCGGGCGGGCGGCGTCTCCAGCGGGGTGTAGAGCGTGTGGTCCACGGCCCAGACCTTCACGAGATAGAGCTGCCCGTCGTCCTCCAGAAGCCGCCGCACCGCGGCCTTCTCCGCGCTCTTGTCCTCGATGCGGTTGTGGCTGTCATAGCGGCACCAGTCGCGGTTCGTGCGCCAGGTGACAAAGAGGCTCAAAAACAGCACCGCCGTGAGCAGGAGCTTCTCATCCTTCAGGCGCTTTTCGTCCATCAGAAAGCTCAGCACCACCGCCATCGCGAGAAAGAGACCCATGTCCACGCGGTTTGCAAGATACCGGTCGGCGTAGATCATCAGAAGATAGAGAAGAACGAACATGCCGCCGAGAACCCCGAGGCTCAGCCAGGTCCCGGCCCGCCGCTTTCCGCAGGCAAGCCAGATCATCAGCATAAACGCAAAGCCCCAGAAGGGGCGGTCCCCGGTAAAGCCCATCAGGCACTCGTTGAGAAAGACGCCCAGGCACTCGCCCGCTGTGCGGCGGGGGACCAGCGCGTCCCGCGCGGCGATCAGGGCTTCAAGGTTTTCCTGATTGAAGCGCTCCGTGTCGTAAAAGCTCCACTGCTTCATCAGGCGGACAAAGTTATCGTCCATGCCGACAGCCTCATAGGCCTCCGGCATCTGGGCGTAGTCCGGGGTCTGGAAGTCCAGGAAGGCGCTGCGGGTGTCGTTGAAATCCCGGAAGCCTCCGAGAGCCGGCTGCCTCCACATCGCAAGATCAAACCTAAAGAGCCCCGCTGCCAGCGCTGCCAGCAGCGCAAAGGGCGCGAGAAAGCGCAGATACCGCTTCACCCTCTCCCCGGGGGCAAGGCGAAGGCTTTCCTCCCGGATCTCCAGAAGCACCGTGAGGCAGGGCGCCGCCATCAAAAGCGCGCAGACGCCGAATTCCTCAAAGCGCCACACATAGCCGCAGAGCGCGAGGAGCAGGCCGAGGCAGAGCGGCGTTTTCAAAACCCGCCCCTCGGCATTGCGAAGGGCGTGGAGCATGAGGGCTATGCCGCCCACGGTGCCGAGGGCGGCGGGCTTTGAAAAGTTCATGCTGAGACAGGAATCCGTCCCGAAGGCAAAGAGCAGCACCGCCGTCATGATGAGCGCGGGGAAGAGGCGATAACGCCGCAGCAGCACCCAGGTGAGGGCCGTGAAGCCCAGGTATACAAGCAGAATCTGCAAGGCCGAGTACCAGTTGAAGCCGTCGCCGAGTACGGTGTAAACCGTCTTCAGGAGAAAGCCCAGCGTGATGTTGAGAAAGGGCACATAGGCCGTCTTCGTGCTGAGCTGCCCGTCGACGAATTTGGAGATAAAGAGATCGTCGTTCGTCTCCCACATGGGAGCAAAGGCCGTGAGCATCAGCGCGAGAAAAGCGGCATTGAGGGCAAAGGCCAGCACAATGCGCGGCCAGGCCCGTGTATTCCATTGTTCCTTCATGGCGCCTTCCTCACTTCAGGATCCGGTAAATGCTGAGGCCCGTTTCCGAGCTGAGCGGTTCGACCGGCTCCGCCTTCGCGTGCGGATCGTAGTGCTCGCGGATGAAGCGCAGCGTGAGATCCACGTCGTCCTCGATGATGTATACCTTTTCGTTTCCCACACAGTCGCGGTAGGGGTTTTCCACCCCGTACCGCGCGAGATTGGCCATGACCGCGGGGTGCAGGCAGTCAAAGCCGCCCAGCAGCACGATCCTGTCCCAGTAACCTTTGCCATAGGGCTCAAAGGGGGACCAGAGCCCGTCCGTCACCGCGTCGAGCTTGGCAAGGTACACATGGTCCTGATCCGCAAGAAGCCGCTCATACGCGGCGCGGATCTCGCTTTTGTCCTCGGCGGGGGCGCTGCGGTACCAGTCGCGCATGAGGTAATGGCTCGTGCCGACGGCAGCGAGCAGCACCAGCACGGTCAGCATCTTCTCCCGCCGGAGCTTCTCTCCGTCCAGCATCAGCGCGAGTACCGCCGAGGCGCAGAGGAAGAGACCCAGATCCACGCGGTCCACCAGATAGCGCCCGCGCCAGATGAGATAGAGATAGGCTGCCCCGAAGAGCGCGGCCTCTGCCGCGAGACAGACCCAGTCACGCAGCCGGTGCTGTCCCGCCGCAAGCCACAGAACCAGGATCAGCAGAAAGCCGTAGATATGCAGATTCACAAAGAAGCCCGGCAGGGCCTTGTCCAGGAACAGCCCCAGGCATTCCCCGGGCGAGGGGCGCGGAAAGCGGGCATCCCGCGCGTCCGTGATGGCCTGCATGGTCTCGGCGGAAAAGACCTCGGGATCAAAATAGTCGCTGAGATACAGAAGCCTCACGTCCGCCTCGGAGAGCCCCAGCGCCTCATAGGCCTCCGGCATTTCCCCGTAGGCAGGGCGGCCGTAGTCGGAGTAGGCCACGCGCACTCTGTCAAATTCGTGGTAGCGTGTCCAGGGCTCCTTCGACCAGGCCCACTCGTTCACGGCAAAGAGACCCGCCGAGAGCACCAGCACCAGCGCGAAGGGGAGGGCGAGCCGCCCGAAGCGACGAAGCTTTTCGCCCGCACTGTCCCCTGCCGCGGCGATGCCCCAGAGGGGCCGCAGGCAGAGAACCGCCATGAGCGCGAAGCAGGGCAGAAACTCCATGCTGCGCAGCATAAAGCCCATCACGGAAAGCAGTACCCCGAGAAGGGTTGCCGCCGGGTGCCGCCCCTCGTTTTCAAAGGCGTAGAGCAGCAGGGCCGTCCCGCCCACGGTGCAGACCGCGGCGGTCTTGGTGTAGCTGATGATGCAGTACACATCCACGCCGAAAAAGAGCAGCAGCACCGCCGTGACCGCGGCGCCCCGGAGAGCGCCGAGCCGCTCACAGAGCGAGAAGGAGAGCGCGGTGAAGCTCACATACAAAAGTGCGTACTGGCAGAAGGTGTGCCATGCTGTCTCCCGCCCGAGAACGTCATAAATGCCCTTGAGCGCCGCCCCCAGCACGATGTTGATGTAGGGGATGTAGGCGGTGGGCTTAGCCATCTGCCCGTCCACGAAGGCGGAGAGGGTGGGGTCGTCGTTGCTCTCAAAGCCGACGCGCACGATGATCACCGCCAGCACCAGGAAGACGGCGTTCAGGATCAGGGCCGCGCGGAGGCTCCTGGCCCGGCTGTGTCCGCTTTTCAACGCACGCTCTCCGCAAAGCGCAGGAAGGCGGCATGGCCCGCCGCGTCGCGCTTGAAGACGCCGGCATGCTCCAGCACCTTCATGAACACCACGCCCACCTCCTGGCGGAGAATGGACTCGGTGTTTTCGGCGGTGAAGGTATAGCGGGTTCTGAGCTCCTCGACCCACGCGGCGTGCTTTGCGCAGTTCTCGCTTGCGCTGATGTCGCCGCCCGAGACGATCAGGCCCTCCAGCTCCCTGAGCTCGTTTTTCAGCCGCGCGGGCAGCACTGCAAGACCCATGACCTCAATGAGACCGATGTTCTCCTTCTTGATGTGATGCAGCTCCTGGTGCGGGTGAAAGAGGCCGAGAGGGTACTCCTCGGTCGTGAGGTTGTTGCGCAGGACAAGGTCCATCTCAAAGTCCGCGCCCCGGCGGCGGGCGATGGGCGTGATGGTGTTGTGCTTCTCCCCGTCCGTCTCGGCAAAGACGGTGACGGAGGGATCGGAGTAGCCGCGCCAGGCTTTGAGGATCTTTTCGGCCAGCTCTGCCACGCGCGCCTTGTCCCCGGCGCGCAGTCGGATGACGGACATGGGCCACTTGACGATGCCGGCCTGCACGTCCTCAAAGCCCCCGAACGTGAGCGGAGTCTCGATCTCGGCCCTTGCCATGGCGAAGGTGTAGTGCCCGCCCTGGAAGTGGTCGTGGCTCAGAATCGAGCCGCCCACGATGGGCAGGTCCGCGTTGCTGCCGAGGAAGTAGTGGGGGAAGAGATCGACGAAGTCCAGCAGCTTGTTGAAGGCTGTCCGGTCGATCTTCATGGGCACATGGCGCTGGTTGAGCACGATGCAGTGCTCGTTATAATAGACGTAGGGGGAATACTGCAGACAGAAGTCCTCGCCGTTGAGCTTAAGGGGAATGAGGCGGTGGTTATAGCGCCCGGGATAATCGAGACGGCCCGCATAGCCCTCAGCCTCCCGGCACAGCAGGCACTTGGGGTAGCCGCTGGCCTTGGCCTTGCCCGCGGCGGCGATGGCCTTGGGGTCCTTTTCGGGCTTGGAGAGATTCACCGTGATGTCAAGCTCGCCGTACTCGGTGGCGCTTTTCCACTTGAGGTCCTTTACCACGCGGTAGCTGCGGATGTAGTCGCTGGCGCGGCTGAGATGGTAGTAGTAGTCCGTGGCCTTCTCCGGGCTCTCGGCATAGAGGGCCTGGAATTTGCGGATGACCTCCGAGGGCCGCGGGGTCAGAAGGCCCATCAGGCGGGAGTCGAAGAGGTCCTTCTCCGTGATGCTGTCGTCCAGCAGCCCGTGCTCCACCCCGTAGGCGATGAGCTCCGCAAGTATGGGCTCCAGATCGTTATGATCCTCCGCACGCTCGGGGCGGGTGAAGCTGTCAAGCCCCAGGGCGTTCAGCAGGGCGTTTTCCGCCCAGACGCGGTCGCACTCCTCGATGAGGCCCTGCGCCAGGGCGTAGTTTACCAGTTTTTCAATGCTGCCGTCGATCATGATTCGTACTCCTTTACATCTTTTATAGACAGGGAGATGCGGTGTTTTTTCTCGTCCACGTCAAGGACCACGACCTTGACGATATCCCCCACAGCAAGCACCTCGCTCGGGTGGCGGATGAATTTATTGCTGATGCGGGAGACATGCACAAGGCCGTCCTGATGAACGCCGATGTCCACAAACGCGCCGAAGTCGATGACATTGCGCACCGTACCGGTGAGCACCATGCCGGGCTTGAGATCCTTGATCTCCAGCACGTCCTTGCGCAGCAGGACCGGCGGCAGCTCGTCGCGCGGGTCACGCCCGGGCTTTAAGAGTTCGGAGATGATATCGTTCAGCGTCGGAACGCCTACGCCGCACTCCTCTGCGGCCTTGTCCGTGCCGCAGGCGGCCACGCGGGCCTTGAGCTCCCTGATGCTGCCCGCCTTCACATCTTCCAGCGTGTAGCCGCAGAGCTTCAGGAGCTTTTCCGCCGCGGCATAGCTCTCCGGGTGGACGGCGGTGTTGTCCAGCACCTGGCTGCTCTCCGGCACGCGCAGGAAGCCGGCGCATTGCTGGAAGGCCTTGGGGCCCAGCTTCGGAACCTTGTTGATGGCCTTGCGGCTCAGAAAGGCGCCGTTTTCCTCGCGGTAGGTGACGATGTTCTTCGCCGTCGTCTTGTTGAGGCCCGACACCCGCTGCAAAAGCGCGGGGGAGGCGGTGTTGATGTCCACGCCCACGGCGTTCACGCAGTCCTCCACCACGCCGTCCAGCGTCTCGGCCAGGCGCGCCTGGGGCATGTCGTGCTGATACTGGCCTACGCCGATGGCCATGGGGTCGATTTTCACAAGCTCCGCCAGCGGGTCCTGCAGCCGCCGCGCGATGGAGACGGCGGAGCGCAGGTTCACGTCATAATCGGGAAACTCCTCCGCCGCGAGCTTTGACGCGGAGTAGACCGAGGCGCCCGCCTCGTTCACAATGGCGTAGCTCACGTCGCCGTGGAGCTGTTCGATCATCTCCACGGTCATCTGCTCGGTCTCACGGGAGGCGGTGCCGTTGCCGATGGCGATGTGGGCCACGCCGTCCTTCCTGATGAGGGCCGAGAGGGTGCGGATGGCCTCCTGCTTGCGCGCCTCGGAGAAGGTGGGGTAGACCACTGCCGTGTCCAGCACCTTGCCGGTCCCGTCCACCACGGCCACCTTGCAGCCGTTGCGGTAGCCGGGGTCAAGCCCCATGGTGACCTTGCCCTTCACCGGCGGCTGCATCAGCAGGGGCCGGAGGTTCAGACCGAACATTTTGATGGCGCCCTCGTTTGCCGTGTCGGTGAGGGCGTTTCTGGTCTCGCGCTCCATGGAGGGGAAGATGAGCCGGTCGTAGGCGTCATCGCAGGCTGCGCGCACAAAGGCCATGGCGGCGCTGCCCGGCCGGATCACGGCCCGGCGCACCTTTTGCAGGGCCTGGTCCCGGTCCAGCTCGATCGAGACCTTGAGAAAGCCCTCCTTCTCCCCGCGGTTGACGGCGAGGATCTGGTGTCCCTGCAGCCTGGTGAGGGCCGTCGTGAAGTCATAATACAGGCGGTAAACGGAGTCGTCCTCCGTGGCGGCCTCGCTGTGCAAAAGCCCCCGGGCGCCGATCAGCTCGCGCAGCATGGCGCGGATGGAGGCATCGTCCGAGATGTTCTCGGCAATGATGTCCGAGGCCCCGGCCAGCGCGTCCGCCGCGGTCTCCACGCCCTTCTCGGGATCAACATAGGCCTCGGCCAGTTTTTCCGGCGCGGGGCAGTCCGGCTTCTGGGCGAAGAGCTCCAGCGCCAGCGGCTCAAGGCCCTTTTCCTTGGCCATGGTGGCCCGGGTGCGGCGCTTGGGCTTATAGGGACGGTAGAGGTCCTCCAGCACAGCGAGGGTTTCAGCCGCATCAATGGCGGCGGCCAGCTCCTCGGTGAGCTTGCCCTGCTCGGCAATGCTGTTTTTCACGGTCTCCTTGCGCTCAAAGAGGCCGCGCAGATAATTCAGCCGCTCCTCCAGCGTGCGCAGGGCGGTGTCGTCCATGGCGCCGTGCAGCTCCTTGCGGTAGCGGGCAATAAAGGGGATCGTGTTTCCTTCGTCGAGAAGATTGATAACGTTTTCGATATGGTTCAGAGGCCGGTCGAGCTCCCGGGACAGGATTTCGCTGATGCTTTCCATGTTTTCTCCTTTGAAGTTGGTTTACTAAAACAGGATTATAACATGTTCCCTCAGCAGGAACAAGCACCGGAACCTATTTTTCTCCGGGGCAAAAGCCGGGCTGAAAAGGAAGAACGAGAAAAGAAAAAAAGCGCTTGACAAGTCGAGCATCAAATGCTATTATAATCAAGCTTTCACAGATGCGCGAGTGGTGGAATTGGCAGACTCGCTAGATTCAGGTTCTAGTGTCCACTCCGGACGTGCGGGTTCAAGTCCCGCCTCGCGCACCAATTAAGTTCCGAAAAATACTCAGAAATGAGATTTTTCGGAACTTTTTCTTTTTATTCGCATTTGGAAGATTTTCCCGTTCTAACACAGTTCTAACATAAACGACTTTATGGGCAATCACGGTTTGTTGCATCACGATACAGGGCAGCGATTTTGCTGCGCAGTGAAGAAAAAAATTTTGTGACTGTAAAGGAGTTTGTATATGGAACTCAGATATGTAAAATCCGGCGATTATTATCTCCCCGATCTCTTCCTCCCCGAAGGAAATTACACGATTGGCAAGTATGGCCGTCTGCGCCGGGAATACCTTAAAGAGCATCGCCCAATCATCTTCAACAGTCTGATTCTCTCTGGTGAGCTATATCCGCACCTTTCTGAGATCGACCGTGTTTGTGTTGAGCATATGGACTTGCTCACCCGGCAGATGGCTGACCGGGAGGGTGTGACCGAAGCTCTCAAGGCTGCCGATCAAATGGAGTGGGTCAGGCGGATGAACAACATCCGGAGTCGCGCCGAAGAGATCGTGCTCAACGAGCTTGTTTACTGCTGAGGGGGGTGTCTAGATGCAGGTTTTGGAAGACCTCTATATGGGCAACATTCATCCCAGCGAGCGCAGCTTCAAGAAAGATAGCCAGTATTCCAAGGCGCTCAATGAGGTCGTGAAGGCTGGAGATGCCCTGCTCGGCACCCTGTCGGAAAAGCAGAAAGAGCAATTTGAAGCCTACATGACCGCGCAGCGTGAGGTCAATGTACTGACCGATTGTGAGACCTTCATCTATGCTTTCCGCCTCGGCGCGAAGATCATGATGGATGTGCTGACCGGGGGAAAAATGAAAGAACTCTGATGTATGA
Organism: Oscillospiraceae bacterium; assembly: GCA_902761635.1. Classification (GTDB taxonomy): domain Bacteria; phylum Bacillota; class Clostridia; order Oscillospirales; family Oscillospiraceae; genus Limivicinus. Next base: position 36,461 of record CACWLG010000025.1, read on the forward strand.
ACGTAGCCAGGGCTGACGGCGCTCCGCCAAAGCCCTGGCCTTTTTTATTCTTTATACTGCGTTTCCAGGAACGCCGTAACGGTGTCCAGAAACAATGCCGCATCCGAAACCAGCTTCTTTGTGTCGGAAATGGAGCAGATGTAAAAATCCTCATAATCGCTGCGATTGCGAATAATGGACGCCATGGAGATAATCTTGCTCAGTTCCGGTGGGAGCAGTTTGGTTTTCAGCTACTGCTCTGAGAAGCGGGAAATCACCCCGGAATGCTTTTTATAATCCTCTCCTGTCAGCGCAAGTGTGGCGCGCATAGCATGGAAGATACAGTAATAGGCGCGATTGTTCGCGGAGGCATAGTCCCCAGCGTCAAGATCGCGGCGGGCGGTTTTGAGCATCTCTCCCGCTCGCTCCAGTCTATACTTCGACAGGTCGATTCTCGCAGCGTCAAGCACTGTACCGCACTCCTTCCCGCGCAATGTTCTGATAGAAAGGCAGAAATCCCATGTTATCTTGGAAATAGCGGCGATTCTCCACAATTGGGGAAACCATCACACCGCGATCCAGAAGCAAATCAGCGGCAACACTGCTGATCTCCCATGTTTTTTCTGAAATGTCCTGACGGGAAGAATCCACCAGCACCATCACGTCGATATCAGAGTCGGCGTCCGCCTCCCCGCGCGCATAAGAGCCGAAGAGAATGGCTTCCATGGAGCCCTGTGGGAACAGCGGTTTGAGGCCAGAACAAAGCTGACGAATGATTGCATTAACTTCTTGCTGGGAACGCATGGTGACCACTCCTTTCCGTCTCGTCTGTAATTATTGTAGCATGATGATCCAAGAAAAACAACGGAAACATTTGCCGGGAACCAAACATATTCCGATATTTCCTGTTAGATGCATCTAGACGGATGAACAACATCCTACATGACTGCGCAGCACGAGATCTACAAGGCCAAGGATGGCGGTGCGCCGTCAAAGCCCTGGCCTTTTTTTGCTGTTTCTCCAGCAAAAGTTCTGGCCTTGCCATTCGTTTATTATGAACGTCTGTAGATTGGATGAATATGCGTCATTTCAGGTTATCTATTCTTGAAAGCTTGGGGCCGCAGGCAAGTATAGCCCGCGGCACAAAGGGCTCTTATATCCGCCCTTTTTCTTTGACAATAAAACAGATGAAGTGGTCCCGTGTATGGGCCGCTCTCCACTTTTTTGTAATGATGAGGGAGGGAATGCAGGATGGAAAATGAGAAGAAAAAACGTGACCCGCGCAACGCGATCATGATCGTGCTCATTATCGTAGCCGCCGCGGCAATCG
>CACWLG010000025.1:37790-40090 GCA_902761635.1 Oscillospiraceae bacterium
GACACCGACGGAGGAGCCGCTGACGAAGACCATCGCCCTGCCGCAGTTTGCGTGGCTGAACCTGAATGCGGACACCACCGAGCAGACGCTGACCTTTGACAATCCCCAGCGGAACTTCGCCCATTTCCGTGTTTCGCTCGTGCTGGATGGGGAAACGCTGTGGGAGTCCGAACTGCTGGCCCCGGGCGAGACCTCGAAGCCGGTGACGCTTTCCAGACCTCTCGCGGCGGGCGAATATCAGGTTGAGCTCTGCTACGCCTGCTTTGCCGACGCGGAGGGGACCAGCCCGCTCAACGGGGCGCGAAGCCCTGTCAGACTGGTGGTGGAGTGAGATGCGAAGGACAAAGCCAATTGCCTGTGCCCTGATCGCGGCGGCGCTGTGCATGAGACTGCCCGCGGTTTTCGCCGAAGAAATTATTGAGGAAGCGGAGATCGAGATGGAGCTTCTGGAGGAAACGGAGATTGAGATGGAGTTTCTGGAGGAAGCGCCCGCGGCCGAGGAGGAAATCTATCTGGAGGAAGTGCTTTTCCCAGAGGATGAACCCTTTGAACCGGAGCCAGAACCCCAGCCGGAAGCAGAACCCGCGCCGGAAGCAGAACCCGAGCCGGAACCCGAACCCGAACCCGAGCCGGAGCCGAAACTGTCCTTTCTTTTCCATCCGCCGGAGGATACGCCCATCACCTTCGGCGTGAAGACGCAGTCCGTCGGCTTTGCGTCCGTGTCGGACGTGGCAGACATGCCCGAGGGTGCGCGCATCATGCTCTATATCGATGGCCCCGCCTTTGTGAATGTGGACGATGCGGACGAGACCATCCCGCTCTCCATCACCGACGCGGAGGGAAACAACGTGATCTGCCTCTGGGATGAATTCACGGGAGAGCGGACGGTGGAGCTCTTTATCCATGTAAGTGCGGAGGACTGGGCCCGCGCGGCCCTCGGAGGCTATGCCGCGACGATCAATTACCGGGCCGCGGTGGAATAATAATTGTACAAAGGAGGAGAAAAGCTTATGAAAAAACTGCTTGCATTCCTGTTGGCGCTGACGCTGCTGCTGAGCCTGGGCGTCACGGCATTTGCGGACACTTACGAGGAAGGGATCGACAACACACAATCACGCACGCAAACCATCACCGTGAACGCGCCGGCTCTGACCTGGACACTCGAGATTCCTGCGAATCTTGAAATTGAATTTGGCAATACGGATCTAATAAAGATGGGAAATCTAAAAATCTCTGACGTATCTTGGACCACACTTCCTGCGAGTAACTTTATTTTTGTCAATATGAGCTATGCAAGGGAATTGACTAACGCAAAGAAGAATAGCGCTATTTTCTTCGATCTTAGGTGTCAATATCATACACAGACGCCTCACACACAGGGTAAAGAAATGCTTAGCAGTTTCGAGCACCCAGGGGAAGACGGAAACCCTCCGGTAACTTACCATTCGAATACAGAATATAGATGGGCTGATATGTATATCCAGATTTCTGAGGATAGCTGGCAGGTGGCTATTCCCGGTGAAAATTATACGGGAACGATTACATATAGCTCCCAATACGGGACATGGTTTTAGCATCACAGTTCTTTGTATAGACCACCCACACGAAAGGAGACCACAACATGAAAAAACTTATCTCCATGCTGCTGGCGCTGGCGCTTTTGCTCAGTCTCGGCAGCGCGGCCCTGGCGGAAGGCACGGGTGACAGCCACACTTATACAGATCCCGAAAACGATCATACTTCCCTGGAGCAGACGATCACCACCAACATTCCGGACAACAAGCTCACATGGTATCTGGAAATCCCGTCCGACATCACCATCAACCAGGGCGGCCACGACGGCCGCGTGAGCCTCGGAAATGTTAAGATTACCGTGGACAGCGGAGAGCTGTCGGACAAGCAGAAGATCGAAGCCGCGCTGACCTATGACGGGGTGCTGACCGATACGGATAACACCGACATTAGGATCAACTATCTGCTCAGCGATAAAAACGCCGAGCCCGAATACGAAGAAACCGCAATGGAAACCGGCAAAGCCTATGTTGTGGGCACAAAAACGAAGGACGACGAAACCTATAACGCCCCGGACGCATGGGTCATAGAGGACACCTGGGACGCGGCGGAAAGCGGAGACTACGCGGGAACGGTCGTCTATTCTTCCAAGCTTGTCGAAACGGACGCATAAGGGAAAGGAGAACACGATGAAAAAACTACTCAGCTTCCTTTTGGCTCTTGCGCTCCTGTCCGGCCTGAGCGTCATCGCCTTTGCCGACGGGGAGTCGACCGGGGGAAATCAGACC
>CACWLG010000026.1 GCA_902761635.1 Oscillospiraceae bacterium
CTTGCAGCCGGTGTCGGCGGTGATCTTCTGGATGACCTTGCCGCCGGAGCCGATGACCTCGCGGATCTTGTCGGGGTTGATCTTCATCTGGATCATCTTCGGGGCGGTCTTGGCCAGCTCCTTACGGGGCTCGGAGATCGCCTTGAGCAGGATCTCGTCGAGGATCTGGAAGCGGGCCTCGCGTGTGATTTCAAAGGCCTCCTTGACGATCTCATGCTTGAGGCCGTCGTTCTTGAGGTCCATCTGGATGGCGGTGATGCCCTTCTTGGTGCCGGCCACCTTGAAGTCCATCTCGCCGTGGAAGTCCTCCACGCCCTGAATGTCGATGAAGGTGGTGAAATTGTCGCCGTCCTGGATAAGGCCGCAGGAGATACCGGCGACGGGAGCCTTGAGGGGAACGCCCGCATCCATGAGGGCCAGGGTGGTGCCGCAGATGGAGCCCTGGGAGGTGGAGCCGTTGGAAGAGAGAACCTCCGAGACGACGCGGATGGCATAGGGGAAGTCATCCACATCGGGGATCACGGACTCAAGGGCCTTTTCAACCAGAGCGCCGTGGCCGTACTCGCGGCGGTTGGTGGAGCGGCTGGCACGGGCCTCGCCGGTGGAGTAGCTGGGCATATTGTAGTGGTGCATGAAGCGCTTGGAATCCTCTTCCCAGATGGTGTCGAGCTTCTGGGCGTCGGCCAGGGTGGAGAGGGTAGCGATGGAAAGAACCTGGGTCTGACCGCGGGTGAAGAGGCCGGAGCCGTGCACCACGGGAAGCACGCCGACCTCGGCAGCCAGCGGGCGGATCTCGTTCATGGCGCGGCCGTCAACACGCTTGCCGGCCAGCAGCCACTTCTTGACGACCTTCTTCTGCAGTTTGTAGAGAATCTCCTCCATGTACTGCATCATATCGGGGTGGTCCTCGCCGTACTTCTCCTCGACCATGGTGATCCAGTCGTTGACGCGGCTCTCGCGCACGTTCTTGTCGTCGGTGTCCATGCAGTACTCCATGGACTCAAACTCGTTCGCCACGAGGGTGTCAAAGAGTTCCTCGTCAAAGGAGGCATGCTCATACTCAAACTTGGGCTTGCCGATCTCTTTGACCATGGTGTCGATGAGATCGAGCACGGGCTGCAGGTGCTCATGGGCCTGAACGATGCCCTCATACATGACCTCGTCGGGGACCTGGTCGGCCTCGGACTCGATCATGACGATCTTCTTGTGGGTGGCCGCGATGGTGGTGATCATGCGGTTGTGCTTGCGCTCCTCAGCGGTGGGGTTGAAGAGGTACTTCTCCCCGTCCCAGCCCAGGACGATCCCGGCGATGGGGCCGTTGAAGGGCACATCGGAGATGGACACGGCAGCGGAGGCACCGATCATGGCGGTGATCTCGGGGCTGCAGTCGCGGTCGACGCTCAGCACCTCGCAGGCAATGATCACGTCGTTGCGCAGGTCGGTGGGGAAGAGCGGGCGCATGGGGCGGTCAATGAGACGGGAGGCCAGAACGGCGGGCAGGCTGGGTTTGCCCTCACGGCGCATAAAGCTGCCGGGGATTCTTCCGACGGCGTAGAGCTTCTCGTTGAAGTCCACGGAGAGGGGGAAGTAATCGACGCCGTCCTTGGGACGGGCGGAGGCGGTGCAGGTGACGAGAACGGTGGTCTCGCCGTACTTGACGAGGACGGCGGCGTTGCAGAGTTCAGCCAGCTTTCCGACCTCCATGGAGAGGGGGCGGCCCTCATACATCATTTCAAACTTGCGGTAATTCGGGAATTCCTTATGGGTGATGATCATGCAGTTTCTCCTTATGATGTTTATTCTGATTGTGCAGTATTGCCTTGACGGTGCCGTGTCCCGGCCCTCAGTACTTGAAAAAGCGTCCGGGAAGGATCGGGCGTTTTTTCAAATACCAACGGCAGGACGGCGGGTGCATGCTTGCCTCCCTCAGCCGCCTGCGGCGAAGAGAGAGGGGGGGGACCGCTTCAGCGGTGGAGGGAGTTTGCAAATCGTCGGAGAGACTCCCTCAGAGAGGGAGCCAGGGAGAAGAAAAATATCCGGGGACAGTATTCAATTGTCCCCGGATAAAAAACCTTCATACCCTTCAGAGAAGCGGCAGACGCAAGATTACTTGCGGATGCCCAGCTTCGCAATGATCGCGCGGTAACGCTCGATATCCTTCTTGGCGAGGTAGTCGAGCAGACGGCGGCGCTTGCCGACCATCTTGTACATGCCCAGACGGCTGTGGTCGTCGTTGGGATGATTCTGAGAATGGCGATCTGGACCTCGGGAGAACCGGTGTCGCCCTCGTGGACGGCGTTCTCGGAGATGACCTGGGTTTTGACTTCCTTGGTGATCATGGTGAAAAACTCCTTTCAGATTTCAGCTATACCCTGCATCCGGGCTGTGGGGCGGAAAGGACACCGCATCGGCGGCATGACCCCGTAGCGCAGACTGCGGGCGCGTACTATGACATATTAGCATTATGCCGCCTGCTTGTCAACAGAAAAAGCAGGGAAAACAGCATAAAAAACAGCGCAGGGAAAACCCTGCGCTGTAACGGAATGCGATGGTTCAGCGGCCGAACTGGCAGTCGTTGTTGCCGGATTCGGTGGTCCACATCTCAAGCATGTTGATGGGGTCGTTGAAGTCGGCCAGCCAGCCCTCGCGCGCGAAGTCAAAGTTGCCCTGCTTGCGCTCCTGGAGGAAGACGTTCCAGTCCTGCTGCTGGATGGTGAGCTCGATGCCAACAGCGGCCAGATCCTGCTGGATGGACTCGGCGATGGCGATATGACTGGTGTTGGTGTTGGTCAGATACTCGATCTGGATGGGATTCTCAGCGGAGAGCTTGCCGTCCTCGTCAAACTTGTAGCCGGCAGCCTTCAGCAGCTCAACAGCCTTTGTGATGGTGCCGTCCGGGTCGTTGACAATTGCCATGGCGTCGAAGTAGCCGTCCTCAGCGTTCGCCTTGAACACGCCGCCGTTGCCGTCGGCCATGCCGAGAGGAATGAAGGAGTTGGCGATTACCTGGCCGCACTGAGCGTTGTTCTCAACGATATAATCGCGGTCGATGAGGATGGTGAAGGCTTCGCGCATGCAGGCGGCCTGCTCGGGCGTCTTGCCCTCGAAGATCTTGGACTTGGCATTAAAGGCCACATAGTAGGTGCCGAGGTTGTCAATGATGTGGAACTCGGGGTTCTTGTCGGCCAGGAGCTTGCCAATCTCGTCGTTGGGCACGGTGTCGATGAAGTCCACGTTGCCGGCGTTATAGGCGGCGTAGATGGCGGTATCGTCAGCGGAGAGCATGAACTCCAGCTTCTCGACGGTGACCTTGTCGGCGTCGTACCAGTACGGGTTCTTCTCATAGGTCATGGAGGTGTCGTGGTTCCAGCCGGTGCAGACATAGGCGCCGTTGGAGACAAAGCCGGCCTCCTGGCACCAGCCGCCGGGGCTGGTCTGCCAATCCTTGTAGGCTTCCACAGCCTCCTGCTTGACAGGATAGAAGGCGGGGAACGCCATCAGGTCTTCCATATAGGCGCAGGGGGCAACGAGGGTGAACTCCAGGGTGGTGTCGTCCACAGCCTTGACAGCCAGGTCGTTGGGGTAGCCCTCAAAGCCGTTGAGCATGTAGGCGTAGTCGGCGGCGGTGGAGTCGGCGGCAGCGCGCTTCCAGGAGTACTCAAAGTCCTTGGCGGTCAGGTCGGAGCCGTCGGACCACTTCAGGCCGTCGCGCAGCTTGACGGTGTAGGTCAGGCCATCGTCGGAAACGGTATAGCCGGTGGCGCAGGCGGGCACGGTGTGGCCCTCGTCATTGTAGGAGTACAGGCCGGAGAAGGAGTTGACAGCCAGGCATGCGCCGTCAACGGAGCTGTTGAGGGCGGGGTCGAGGAAGTCAGGCTCGGAGGCCAGGTTGATACGGAGGGTCTTGGTGTTGTTGCCCAGCTTGGCAAACATGAAGTACTTGAAGCCGAAGAGGTTGGCGTACACGCCGTCGACGTAGTCCTTCTGCATATAGTCGTCGTTGTAGTAATAGATGGGGATGACGCAGTTGGTGGCCATGAGGATGTCCTCAGCCTGGTGCATGAGCTCGGTGCGCTTGGCAAAATCGGTCTCTGCCTTGATCTGGGCGATCAGCTCATCGTACTTGGACCAACCCTTGAGGGGGTCGACGAAAGCGGGGCTGACGAGAGAAGCAGCGTCCGGAACGGACTCAGCGGCGGGCTCTTCAACTGCGGCAGGTGCCTCAGTAGCAGCGGGGGCTTCGGTAGCAGCGGGCGCTTCGGTAGCGGCGGGTGCCTCGGTAGCAGCGGGCGCTTCGGTGGCGGCCGGGGCGGTGTTTCCTCCGCAGGCGCACAGAGCAAAGATCATGCTCAGAGCCAGAAGCAGTGCTATTGTCTTCTTCATTGTGGATTTCCTTTCAGAACATATATTTTCAAAAACGGCAGGGCCGTATTTGAATGCGGATCAGCGGTTCCAGCAGGCGACGAAATGGCCGCCGCCGCGGTCGGTGAGGCCAGGGCACTCCTGGGCGCACTGCTCGGTGGCAAAGCGGCAGCGGGTGCGGAAGGGGCAGCCGGTGGGCATGTGCAGGGGACTTGGCACGTCGCCCTCCAGAAGGATGCGCTTTCTCGCGCGGGTGATATCCGGGTCCGGGATCGGCACCGCAGACAGGAGCGACTCGGTATAGGGGTGGATGGGGTGCTCGTTCAATTCGTCGGAATCGGCGATCTCCACGATGCGGCCGAGGTACATGACCGCGATGCGCCTGGAGATGTGGTGCACGACCAGCAGGTCATGGGCGATGAAGAGATAGGCCACGCCCAGTTTTTCCTGCAGCTCCTCAAACATATTGATGACCTGGGCCTGGATGGACACGTCGAGGGCGGAGACCGGCTCGTCGCACACGATAAACTTGGGGTCCACAGCGAGAGCACGGGCGATGCCGATGCGCTGCCGCTGGCCGCCGGAGAACTCGTGGGCGTAGCGGCGGGCATGCTCGGCATTGAGGCCGACATAGCTCATGAGCTCCAGGATCTTTTCGCGCCTCTCCTTGCGGTTGGAGCAGAGGTGGTGCACATCCAGCGGCTCGCCGATGATGTCCTCCACGGTCATGCGGGGGTCCAGAGAGGAATAGGGGTCCTGGAAGACCATCTGCATCTGTTTGCGCATGGCGGTGATGTTCTTGCCGGTGACAAGCTCTCCGTCAAAGCGAACCTCACCGGCGGTGGGCTCATACAGGCGCAGCAGGGTGCGGCCGACCGTGGTCTTGCCGCAGCCGGATTCGCCCACGAGGCCCAGGGTCTCGCCCCGGCCCACGTCGAAGGAGACGTCATCCACGGCCTTGAGCAGGAGATTTTTGAAGCCGGAGCGCACGGGGAAATACATCTTGAGGTTCTTGACTTCTACCAGGGGCGTGCTCATTTTCCGGCCTCCCTTCCTTCAAAGGCGTCGCGGACATTGAGCCAGCAGGCGGCCTTATGGCTGTCGTTGATCCAAAGCTCCTCAGGGATCTCGGTGAGGCAGATCTTCATGGCGCTGTCGCACCGGGCGCAGAAGGCGCAGCCCTTCGGCATGTTCAGCATGTTGATGGGCGAGCCGGAGATGGGGATCAGCTTCTTTTTCATATTGTTGACATTGGGGATGGAGCGCAGCAGACCCCGGGTGTATTCGTGCCGTGGGTTATAGAAGATCTCATGCGCGGTGCCGCGTTCACAGATGCGCCCGCCGTACATGACCACGATGTTGTCGCACAAGTCGGCGATGACACCCAGGTCATGGGTGACAAGGATGACCGCCATGCCGAGCTTTTTCTGCAGCTCCTGCATCAGCTCCAGGATCTGGGCCTGGATGGTCACGTCCAGGGCGGTGGTGGGCTCGTCCGCGATGAGGATGTCGGGCTCGCAGGCCAGGGCCATGGCGATCATGACGCGCTGGCGCATGCCGCCGGAGAGCTCAAAGGGATACTGCTTGAGGCGCTTGTCCGGCTCGTTGATGCCGACCAGCTCCAACAGCTCCGCTGCGCGCGCGTCCGCGTCTCTGCCGTGCTTTTCGGTGTGCAGGGTGATGGCTTCGGTGAGCTGGTTGCCGATGGTGAAGACGGGGTTCAGGCTCGTCATGGGGTCCTGGAAGATGATGGAGCAGCATTTGCCGCGGAAGCCCTGCATCTGCTGTTCGCTCCACTTGGAGATATCCTCACCCTTATACAGGATCTTGCCTTCGACGATCTTGCCGGTGTCAGCCAAAATCTGCATGATGGAATAGGCGGTGACGGATTTGCCGGAGCCGCTCTCGCCCACAATGCCGAGGATCTCGCCCCGGTCGAGGTCGAAGTTCACGCCGTTGACGGCCTGCACCTCACCGGCGTCGGTAAAGAAGGAGGTGTGCAGATTCTGCACGCTCAACAGTTTCTCATTCATGGCCTTACCTCCTCAGCTTCGGGTCGAAGGCGTCGCGCAGGCCGTCGCCCAGCAGGTTCAGGCTCAGCACGATCAGGCAGATCATGAGGGCCGGGAAGACCAGCTTGTAAGGGTAGCTCTGCAGACCTTCGCGCGCGGCGTTGGCCAGGGAACCGAGGGAGGGCATGGGCGCCTTGACGCCGATGCCGATGAAGCTCAGAAAGCTCTCGGTGAAGATGGCTGAGGGGATCTGCAGCGCGGTGGAGATGATGATGACGGAAAGGCAGTTTGGCAGGATGTGCTGGCGGATGATGCGCCCCGGCCTTGCGCCGATGGAGCGGGCCGCGAGGATGTATTCATTCTCCTTAATGGTCAGGATCTGGCCGCGGATAAGGCGAGCCATGCCCACCCAGTAGAGGAGGCCGAAAACGATAAAGAGACTGACCATGCTGGTGCCGAGCTTGTCGAGGAAGCTGCCCGCGGGGAAGCGCAGACGCTCATCCAGAACGACCTTCAGCAGGATGATGATCAGCATGTCGGGCAGGGAGTAAATGATATCGACGATGCGCATCATGATCAGGTCCACCCTGCCCCCCAGATAACCGGAGATACTGCCGTAGAGCATGCCGATCAGGAGTACGATGATGCTGGCGAAGAAGCCCACGGCCAGGGAAATGCGGGTGCCGTAGATGACGCGGATGAAGTAGTCACGGCATTGCTCGTCCGTGCCGAAGATGTGGGGGAAGCGGGTGTTGCCCTTGTCGATGTATTCCTGCTCCATCTTGCTGTAGGTGAAGGGGGCCAGATTCTTGGCGCCCTTGTCGCGCCTGCCGTCCACAGAGAGGATCTCCTCATAGCGGTAGGGGACGATCATGGGGGCAATGATAATGGTCAGGATGATGCAGCAAAGGACAACGATGCTGGCCACGGCCAGGGGGTTTTTGAAGAGCTTGCGCATACCGTCTTTCAAGAAGGTGGTGCTCTCGCTCATCACGTCCTGCTGGCGCTTTTCGTCCTCTGTGGCGGGGACGAACATATCCTTTGAAAATTTCGAGAGGTCGATCTGACTGCTGAGAGGGTTCTTTTTGAACTCCTGATTTGCCATCTTGCCGCCTCCTCTCAGTCATATTTGATCCGCGGATCCACCAACTTGTACAGCAGGTCGCAGATCAGGTTTGCCGCCACCATCAGCACAGCCAGGAAAATGGTTGTCGCCATGATGAGGGTGTAGTCGCGGTTATTGATGCCGCTGACGAATTTGCTGCCCAGGCCGCCCACAGTGAAGATGGTCTCGATGACCATGGAGCCGGTGATGATGTAGGCGATCTGCGGGCCGGCGTAGGTTATGACCGGGATGAGGGAGTTGCGCAGCGCGTGCTTGAAGATGATCTTGATGCGGCTGACGCCCTTGGCCCGGGCGGTGCGGATATAGTCCTGACCGAGCGCGTCGAGCATGCTGGTCTTCGACAGGCGCGTGATGTAGGCCATCGGATAGGCCGCCAGGGAAATGACAGGCAGGACATAGTTCGGGTTGCTCGGGCTCCAGACCGGCAGCCACCCCAGCTTGATGCAGAACACCAGCAGCAGCAGGGTAGCCAGAATAAAGCTCGGCACTGCGGTGAAGAGCGTGGAGAAAAAGACAATGATCCGGTCGGGCAGCTTGTTGCGCATCAGGGCCGCAGTGCTGCCGAAGACAGTGCCGAGGATGATGGCCACCACCATTGCGGAGAGCCCCAGGCGCGCGGAGGTCGGGAAAGACTCGCCGATGATGGCGGAAATCTCGCGCCCGTTTTTCAGCGACACACCGAAGTCACCGTGCAGCACTCCCTTCATGTAGAGGAAAAACTGCTGCATCAGGGGCTTGTCCAGACCGTAGCGGGCGTTGAGAGCGGCGATGGTCGCCTCACTCAGTGCTTTTTCACGGTTAAAGGGTCCGCCGGGGACGGCGTGCATGGTAAAAAAGGTAATGGCGCAAATGATAAAAACGGTCAAGATCGCGAGCAGGACGCGCTTGACGATATACTTGGCCACGCTTTTCTCTCCTCTCTGTGGTGGTGTTGGGAAGCCGATGCGTATTTCACCGGCAGGAAGGTTTTATATTATACAATAGAAAAAAGATTTTTGCAATTGATTTAGCGCATTAAACTGCTGGGAAACCACAGATTACCGGTTGCGCATGACCGTCTTCATGCGCTGGCTGTGGTCCAGGATGCTCTTTCTCAGGCGCAGGTTCTTGGGTGTGACCTCCAGCAGCTCGTCATCCGCCAGAAACTCCAGGCACTGCTCCAGGCTGAGCTGGCGGGGCGGCACCAGGCGCAGGGCCTCGTCCGACCCGGAGGCGCGGGTGTTGGTCAGGTGCTTGGTGCGGCAGACGTTCACGGGCACGTCCTCGGACTTGGGGCACACGCCCACCACCATGCCGCCGTAGACCTTGGTGCCGGGGGTGATGAACATGGCGCCGCGCTCCTGGGCGTTCCAGATGCCGTAGGCCACGGCTTCACCCGTCTCCCAGGCAATGAGGGAGCCGGTGCTGCGCCGGGCGATCTCGCCTTTGAAGGGCTCGTAATCCTCAAAGACGGAGGCCATGATGCCCTCGCCCTTGGTGTCGGTCAGAAACTCGTTGCGATAGCCGAAGAGGCCGCGGCTCGGCACCAGAAACTCCAGCTTCATGCGGCTGCCCACGGGCGTCATCTCCAGGAAGGTGCCCTTGCGTGCGCCGAGCTTTTCCATCACAGAGCCCATGGCGTCCTGGGGCACGTCTGCCACGACGCGCTCCACCGGCTCACAGAGCTGGCCGTCGATCTCGCGGAACAGTACGCGCGGGGGCGAAACCTGGAACTCATAACCCTCGCGGCGCATGGTCTCGATGAGGATGGAGAGGCTCATCTCGCCGCGCCCGGCGACGTTGAAGCTGTCGGTGCTGTTCTCCACCTCACTCACGCGCAGGGACACGTCCTTCAAGGTCTCGCGCATGAGGCGGTCGCGGATCTGACGGGAGGTGACGAACTTCCCCTCGCGCCCGGCGAAGGGGCTGTCGTTGACGGAGAAGGTCATCTCCAGTGTGGGGGCGCTGATCTTGACGAAGGGCAGCGGCTCAGCCGCGCCCCTGGCACAGATCGTATCGCCGATGGTGACGTCGCCGATGCCGCTCATGGCGATGATGTTGCCGGCGCCGGCCTCGGTGACGGGCACACGGTTGAGGCCCTCAAACTGGTACAGGCTCACGGCCTTGGCCTTGAGAGTGGCGGCGTCCGGATCGTGGTAGTTGCAGACCTCGATCTCCTGGTTCTGCTTGATGACACCGCGCTCGATGCGGCCGATGGCGATGCGGCCCACATACTCGTTGTAGTCGATGGAGCTCACAAGCATCTGGAAGGGGGCGTCGAGGTTCATCTCCGGCTCGGGGATATACTCAAGGATGGTATCAAAAAGGGGCTTGAGATCGGTGCCCTGCACCTCGGGCGAATAGCTCGCGGTGCCGTTGCGGCCGGAGCAGAAGAGCATGGGGGAATCCAGCTGCTCGTCGGTGGCGTCCAGATCCATAAGCAGCTCCAGAATCTCATCCACGACCTCGTGGATGCGCTGGTCGGGACGGTCGATCTTGTTGAGCACCACGATGACGCGGTGGCCGAGCTCCAGGGCGCGGCTCAGGACGAAGCGGGTCTGGGGCATGGGGCCCTCTGCCGCGTCCACCAGCAGGATGACGCCGTTGACCATTTTGAGGATACGCTCCACTTCGCCGCCAAAGTCGGCGTGGCCCGGGGTGTCAACGATATTGATCTTGGTGTCGCCGTACCAGACGGCGGTGTTCTTGGCCATGATGGTGATGCCGCGCTCGCGCTCCAGATCTCCCGAGTCCATGACCCGGTCCACGACCTCCTGGTTGTCCCGGTAGACGCCGGACTGCTTAAGCATTTCATCGACCAGCGTGGTCTTGCCGTGGTCGACATGGGCGATAATGGCGATGTTTCTGAGCTTATCCATAGAACTGATACTCCCTTTGTAATTACATTTCAACACAAAAATAGAGTTTAACACCGCAGAGGGGAGTTTGCAAGATTTTTTATTGAAAATCATGCCCTGCCGTGTTATACTCTCCCCACTATCGAAAGCGGAGAACGCCATGAGCTATAATTTTTTTGCCTATCTTTCGCGCATGCGCTATATCGGCCGCTGGAGCCTGATGCGAAACGCCCTGCCCGAGAACATCCAGGAGCACAGCCACCAGGTAGCGGTCATTGCCCACGCGCTGGGGGTCATCCGGCGGGACGTGCTGCAGATCCCCTGCAATCCCGAGGAGTATGCCGCCGTGGCCCTGTACCACGACTGTGCCGAGATCCTGACCGGAGACTTGCCCACCCCCATCAAGTACCACAGCAGCAGGATCAAGGGCGCCTATGACGAGGTGGAGCGGCTTGCCTGCGAAAAGCTCCTCAATACCCTGCCGGAGGAGCTGCGCGGCGCCTTCAGCCCCTATCTTGACGGGGAGGCCGCGGCGCGCTGCCACGATCTCGTGAAGGCGGCGGACAAGCTCTCGGCCTACATCAAATGCATCGAAGAGCGCAAGGCCGGCAACAGCGACTTTCTCTCTGCCGAACGCAGTACCCGCAAGACCCTGGAGGAATACCACCTGCCCGAGGTGGACTACTTCCTGCTGTACTTTGTCCCGGCCTTCGAGCTGACACTGGACGAGCTGGGGACCATTGAGGATTAAGGCCCCGCCTGCCTCCCCCGGCCGCAAGGCGGCGTCTGGGGGAGGAGGACCGCTTCAGCGAAGGGGTTTTACACGATTCTTGAATGGAGTGAAGCGCTATGGAAAAAGCAAAAATTGACCGGATCAACGAGCTGGCCCACCTGGCGAAGGAGCGGGCCCTGACCGGGGAGGAGCTTACAGAGCGGGACGCCCTGCGCAGGGAGTATATCGAGGAATTTCGCCGCGCCACCATCGACGTGCTGGAGCACACCTATATTCAGACACCGGACGGAAAAAAACACCCCCTGCCCCGAAAGGACAGGCGGGAAAAGAAAACGCGCGAAGAATAGTATAAAAACCCACGGGAGGGGCCGCTTGTCCTTCCCGTGGGTTTTTGGCGTTTATTTCCGATTCTTCGCGTATCGGAACATCCAGATAACGATGATCACGAGCGCAATGATCACCGCAATGGCAATCACGGCGTTAAGAGTGCTGTTGATCACGCTGGCCGTCTTGACAGCCAGTATGATCGCGCCGATGACCACTGCTGCGATCACGATTGCAAGCAGAGCTCTGAAATTCAATAGCATCGCCTCCATCAAAAAATTGGGAGCAGTGAAAAGGCTGCGGATGCAGCCGGGACCCTTGGCCGCGCCGATTTCCGCCTTACAGCAGAACCAGCTTCTCCAGCACCCCGGTAAAATACGCCGGCAGCGGCGCCTCGAACTGCATGAGCGCTCCGGTGCGGGGGTGGGTGAGCTGCAGGCGCCCTGCATGCAGGCACTGGCCCTCCAGACCCTTGTCGGGGCATTTCGCGCCGTAGAGTCCGTCTCCCAGCAGGGGGTGACCGATACTCGCCATGTGGACCCGGATCTGGTGGGTGCGCCCGGTTTCAAGCCTGCAGCGGAGATGGGTATAGCCCCGGCAGCGCGCCAGCACCTGCCAATGGGTGACGGCGGCCTTGCCGTTTTTGACATCCACGGCCATGCGCTTGCGGTCTACCGGATGCCGCCCCACCGGGCGGTCCACGATCCCCGCATCCTCCCGGAAGGAGCCGCAGGCCAGCGCCTCATATTCCCGGAAGAGACTGTGATCGCTGAGCTGGGCCGACAGAGCGCGGTGCGTGAAATCGTTTTTCGCCGCCACCAGCAGGCCGGAGGTGTCCTTGTCGATGCGGTGGACGATGCCGGGCCGCCGGGCACCTCCGATGCCGGAGAGGCTGTCCCCGCAATGGAAGAGCAGGGCGTTGACCAGCGTCCCGTCCGGATGCCCCGGCGCGGGATGGACTACCATGCCCCTGGCCTTGTTGACGACGATCAAATCGCCGTCCTCATACACCACGTCCAGCGGCAGCTCCTGTGCCTCGATGGGGAGCTCCTCCGTATCGGGAAAGCTGAACAGAAGCACGTCGCCCGCAGAGCCGCGGGCATTTTTTTTGACCGTCTTTCCGTTCAGTGTCACGGCCCCGGCCTCCATGCACTTCTGGATGAGGCTGCGGGAGAGGGCCGGAAAGCTGCGCGCGAGGAGAGCGTCGATCCGTTCTCCGCTCTCCTCGGCTGTTATCTGTATCCGTTCTTCGTCCATATAGGCTGCGGCTTACTTGAATTCCGCCAGGATGTCATCCAGGCTGTATTCCTCTGCCGCAGGTGCAGGCTGAGGCGCGGGGGCCGGTGCCGGCTTCGGCGCAGGCTGGGGTGCCGGGGCTTCGGCCTTCGGCTGGGCTGCCGGCTGCGGGGCCGGCGCGGCGGGCCGGGCTGCGGGCGTCTTCGGCGTATCCATGAGGCGGCCGGCGTAAGAGTTCTTCTCGTTGGCCTCGGCCTTCACCTTGGCGTTTTCCCAGGCGTCGAATGGATCGGGGGCGCTGTTGTTCTTCGCTCTCTGGGCAGCCTGGAGATTGTCAAAGGCGTCGGGCTGCGCGGCAGGCACAGGCTGGGCGGCGGCCTTCCTGTTCATGGCAGCGCGCTGCTGGGCCTTGTATTCCTCATACTCCTGCTCGTATTTCTCCTGACGGGACTTGCGGGCGGCGCGGACGCTGCCCTTCTTCTCGGGCTCGGCAGCGGGCAGCTCTGCGGCGGCCTCGTCCTCTGCGGCGCGCTTCGCGGCCTTGCGCGCCCTGCGCGGGAGCTTCTCCTTCTTCGGCGTATCGTCCTCGTCGTCCCGCTCGTACAGCACGTCGATCAGATCCGTTTCAGGTTTCTCAAAGAACATGGACAGGGCAAACAGAATGGCAAAGACCGTAATGAACACATCCGCCACATTGAAGATGGCGAAGTTGAACAGCTCCACCTTGAACATGTCCTGCACATAGCCGTAGATGATGCGGTCGATCATATTGCCGAGACCGCCTGCCGCCACCATCACGAGACACCAGCGGGAGAGCTTGCCGCGGATAAAGTTTGTGGCCAGGGCGATGATCACCAGGATCACAAACACACCGGTGGCAATGATGAAGTAGATGCGTGCGCCCTGCCCGCTGAGAAAGCCGAAGGCGGCGCCGTCGTTGTGGACGTTCACGAGGCTGAGCACCCCGGGAATGAAACGCACCACGTCCGTGCCGAAGAGCGTGTCAGAGACCCAGAACTTCACGGCCTGGTCCAGGATGATGACAAGGATACCGACGATTGAATACAGCATGGTAACTCCTATCTGCCGGGAAAAACCGGCGCGGTGGAATGGTGTGGAGCGAGGAGTGTTGAGTGTGGAATGATGGTGCATCTGCGGGACAGTTATGATTATCCGCATAGCGGATCCCACAACTCCAAACTCCACACTCTGTAGTTACAGCTTCGCAACGACTGCCTTGCAGCGGGGGCAGAGTCCGGTTTCGGGATCGGCGTCGACAGCGTGCATCCAGCAGCGCGGGCACTTGGTGCCGGGGGCTTCGCTGACGGAGATCTCCAGACCCGGGTTCTTGACGCCGGCGCCGGTGACATGATCGCCGTCGGCCTCGTCATCGGCAACCAGGCACTGAGACACGATAAAGAGCTCCGACAGGTTCATGGGGGCGACATCTTCCAGCGCCTGCTTTGCGCTCTCGTCCTTTGCCCGAAGGCGGACGGCAGCCTCCAGGGGCTTGCCGATGCGCTTCTGGCCGCGGGCGGCCTCGAGCACACCGTTGACATCGTCACGCAGGGAAATGAGGGTATCCCATTTCGCCATCTCGGCCTCGGAAAGGGCATAGTCGGCGAAGGGCCTGTTCATGCAGTTGAAGAGGACGTTGCGTCTGTCGTCCTCGGCCCGGTGAGGCATGGCCTGCCAGATCTCATCGCAGGTGAAGGCGAGGATCGGGGCAAACATCTTGGTCATGGTGTCAAGGATCAGGAACAGAGCCGTCTGGGCGCTGCGGCGCGTGAGTCCTTCGCGCTCCTCACAGTAGAGGCGGTCCTTGATGATATCGAGGTAGAAGCTCGACAGCTCCACCACGCAGAAGTCGTTGACGGCGTGGGAGACCGTGTGGAACTCGTAGTCGTCGTAGGCCTTGCCGACCTTCTCAATGAGCTCGTTGAGCTTTGTGACAGCCCAGCGGTCCAGGGGCAGCATGTCCGCCGGGGCAACCAGGTGATCGGCGTCAAAGCCCTCGAGGTTGCCGAGGCAGTAGCGGGCGGTGTTGCGGAACTTCAGGTAGTTCTGGCTGAGCTGCTTGAAGATCTCCCGGGAGCATCTGACATCCACATGGTAGTCGGCGGAGCCGGCCCAGAGACGGATCATGTCCGCGCCGAATTCCTTGATCATGTCGGCGGGGTCGATGCCGTTGCCGAGGGACTTGTGCATGGCCTTGCCCTCGCCGTCCACGGTCCAGCCGTGGGTCAGACATTCCTTATACGGGGCGCCCATATCCAGCGCGCCGACGGCGGTGAGCAGGGAAGACTGGAACCAGCCCCTGTACTGGTCGCCGCCTTCAAGATACATATCGGCGGGCCAGAAGCCCTGGTCGCGCTTCATGGAGGCAAAATGGGTGGAGCCGGAGTCGAACCAGCCGTCCAGGGTGTTGGTCTCCTTGGTGAAGTGTGTGCCGCCGCAGTGGGGGCAGACGAAGCCCTCGGGCAGGAGATCCTTTGCCTCGCGCTCAAACCAGGCGTTGGAGCCGTCTGCCTCAAAGATCTTTGCCACGGCTTCGATGCTCTCATCGGTGCAGACGGGCTTCTTGCAGTCCTCGCAGTAGAACACGGGGATGGGCAGACCCCAGCGGCGCTGACGGGAGATGCACCAGTCGGCGCGCTCGCGGATCATGGCGGCCATACGCTCCTTGCCCCAGGCGGGCAGCCACCGCACATCGTCACAGGCCTTGACGGCCTTCTCCTTGAAGGAATCGACGGAGCAGAACCACTGGGGGGTGGCGCGGAAGATGATGGGATTTTTGCAGCGCCAGCAGTGCGGATAGCTGTGGGTGATGTTCTCGCTGGCGAAGAGGGCGCCGGAGGCTTTCATGTCAGCGTAGATGACAGGGTTGGATTCCTCGGTGGTGAGACCGGCGTACTTGCCGGCATATTCGGTGTGGCGGCCCTGGTCGTCCACGGGGACTACCATCTCCAGGCCGTAGCGCATGCAGGTGTTATAGTCGTCTGCGCCGAAGCCGGGGGCGGTGTGTACGCAGCCGGTGCCGGAGTCCATGGTGACATAGTCCGCCGTCATCAGCAGGCTCGTCTTGTCGAGGAAGGGGTGGTGGGCCAGCATGGTCTCAAAGAAGCTGCCCTCATGGGTCTCCACGATCTCCCAGGATTCCACTCCGCCCGCCTTCATGACGGTCTCGATGAGCGCCTCGGCCATGATGAGCATCTCGCCGCTCGGCAGCTTCACGATGGCATAGCTGTCGCCCGGGGAGAGCGTGATGCCGAGGTTGCCGGGCAGGGTCCAGGTGGTGGTGGTCCAGATGAGGAAGAAGAGCTTTGACTTGTCCAGGTGGCTCAGCTTCCCCTTGTCATCTGCCATGGGGAACTTGACGTACACGGTGGTGACCGGGTCATCCTGATATTCGATCTCAGCCTCGGCCAGGGCGGTCTCGTCGTGGGCGCACCAGTAGACGGGCTTAAAGCCCTTGTAGATATGGCCGTTGCTGTACATCTTGCCGAATACGCGCACCTCGTCCGCCTCAAAGCCCTTGTTCATGGTGAGGTAGGGGTGCTCCCAGTCGGCCACAACGCCGAGGCGCTTAAAGCCCTCGCGCTGAATGCCGACGTATTTCTCGGCATACTGATGGCAGGCGGAACGGAAATCCGCCACGCTCATGGCCTTGTGGTTGAGCTTCTGCTCCTTGATGATGGCGGACTCGATGGGCATGCCGTGGTTATCCCAGCCGGGGATATAGGGCGTCCAGTAGCCGCGCATGGCGTAGGAGCGCACGATGAAATCCTTGAGGGCCTTGTTGAGGGCGTGGCCCATGTGGATGTTGCCGTTGGAGAAGGGAGGGCCGTCGTGCAGGGAGAAGCGGGGCTTGCCCTCGTTCTTCCTGAGCATTTCGTGGTAGATGTCCTGCTCCTGCCAGCGCTTGAGCATTTCCGGCTCGCGCTTGGGCAGACCGGCACGCATGGGAAAATCGGTTTTCGGGAGATTTAAGGTGGCATTATAGTCCTGTGACATGTGTGTTTGACTCCTAATATCTATGTCTTGCCCAAACAAAGGGCTTAGTGGGCGCTTCACGAAGCGCCCGCGCGGTATAAGGTTCGCTTTCTGTATTCGCCGCGGCGAAGCGGCAAACCCCACGCCGTACCGCCGGGGCATTGTGAAGCGCTCCAGCGAATGCGGCAGGCGGGGACAGGGCAATATACACAGAGGCGCGCGCTCAGCGCGCGCCCCGGTTTGCTTCTCTTTCGGAATCAGAGGGTGAAGGGCTGGGTGTTCTCCAGCTTGCGCTGTCTGGGACGGCGCTCGGTGGCGTCCTCGGGCATGTCGAGCTTGACCTGCTCGTCCGCCTGGAAGCGGGCGGCGCTCTTCTCAATGGCGCGCACAGCCTCATCCACATCGCCCTCGGGCTTGGCCTCCGCGGCGGGGGCGGCAGCGGCCTTGGGCTCCTCGGTAGCCTTGCTCTCGGCGGCGACGCCCATTTCGTTTGCGATGTTCTCAAGCTTGCCGAGCTGGGTATTGCACAGGGCGCGGGCGGCGGCAATGTACTTGGCGGCAGCGGCCTTGGCGTCAGCCAGGCGCTTTTCCTCAAAGTTTGCCCGGTCGGTGATGGAGCCGATGGTCTCCTGGGCCTTCTTCTCGGCCTCGGCTATGGTGGCGGCGGCACGCTGACGGGCTTCACTCTCGATCTGGACGGCGAGCTTCTGCGCGGAGAGGATGGCGGCGTTGAGCGCTTCCTCGTTGGAGCGGTACTCCTCGATCTTGTCGACAAGGACCTTCATCTTGCTCTTGAGAACGGCGTTCTCCTTCTGGGTGGCGGCCACGTCGTTTGCAAGCTCGTCCAGAAAATCGTCCACGGAGGCCATGTCATAGCCGCCCATGCGTGCTTTCTCAAAACCCTTTTCGCGAATGTCCTGTGCAGTAATCATAGTGTTTCTCCCTTTCCTGTCTCTCTTGATCCTGCCGGATCAAAAATAATGTCCGGTGTTCTCCGGCTCTGTTTCTGTCTGCTGCTGGGGCTGTGTGCCTAAAATATCCACATTCTGCGGTGTTATGAAATAGGTTTTTGCAGAGACGGGGGTAATCTTCCCGCCGAGGGCGAAGGCGATGCCGGACAGGAAATCCAGCAGGCGCCGGGCGGTGTCCGCCGGTACGCTCTCCAGGGTCATGACGCAGGTCATGTCCTGCTGCAGGTAGCTCACCAGTTCCCCGGCCTCGTCAAAGGTCTTGGGACTGAAGAGGATGACCGAGGTATCCTTGCCGCCGAAGTTGACGGTACGCTCCCGCCGGGGCTTGGACGCATTCTGCGCTGCCTTCTTGAAGCCGCTGAAGATGCCGCCGGAGGACTCCGCCGGTTTTTTCGGCTGGCTCTCCTCTGCAGCCGCTGCCGGCGCAGGGCTGCCGCCGGGATCGGTGAAGGCGTTCTCAAAGGCCATCTGCGCGGCGCTCACGGCCTGCCGCTGCTCCTTTGGCTGAGGGCGGAGACTCTGGTCGGCGCCCTCGAAAAAATCCTCATCATCGTCATACGGCTGCGTCAGTTTTTTCAATCCATCCATGAAACCCATGGCAATCCTCCCATGTGCGCTTTGTCAGACGTGGGGCGCGGGATAATGCCGCACGCCGAAGATGGCCGTGCCGACCCGGACGATGTTCGCCCCGCAGGCGATGGCGGCCTCATAATCGCTGCTCATACCCATAGACATAAAATCCATAACTACATTATCGTATTTTTTTTCGCCATTGTCAATAAAAAGCTGTCGCAAAAGACGGAAATATGGGAGATTCTCCTCCGGCGACCGGCAGATCGGAGGGATGGTCATGAGGCCGCGCACCCGGATGCCGGGGTATTGTCCCGCTTTTTCCAGGGCGGCAGAGAGCTCCGACGGCGCAAAGCCGGATTTGGACGCCTCGCCCCCGGTGTTGACCTCCAGCAGGATATCCTGCACGAGACCGCGCTTGAGGGCCTGGCGGCTGAGCTCCTGCATGAGGCCCTCGCTGTCCACGCTGTGGATGAGGGAGACAAGGCCGACAAGGTACTTTGCCTTGTTTTTCTGCAGCGTCCCGATGAAATGCAGTGCTGCCCCCTCATAGGCCCCGGCTTCCTTTTTCTCCAGCAGCTCCTGCACGCGGTTCTCCCCGCAGCAGCTGAGCCCTGCCCGGATCGCCTCACGGACCCTGTCGGCGTCGTTCATCTTCGTCGCGCCCACGAGCAGGATCTCTCCCGGGTCCCGCCCGGCCTTCTCCGCCGCGCGCGCAATATTTGCCTGTACCTGTGCAAGGTTTTCCGCAATGCTCATAGTTTAACCTTCTTCTCTATTTCGTTGAGTTTGCCAAGAAGTTAGGGCAATACCGCATAATTCGGCAAGAGCAGATCCTGAGAAAATTCCAGGAGCTTCCGCAGGCGGATTGTGCGGTGTTGCCTTAGGAAAAAACTCCACACTCCTAACTTATTCCGCGATTTCCCCTTCCACGAACCGCACGCTGTACAGCTCCTGGGGAAAGTCCACCAACCGGATCAGCAGCGTCACCTGACCGAGAGGGTCAGTCGAGACGCTGAGAAGCCGGGCGCCGATTTCCTCGGCAAAGCCTTTAAGCCGCAGACGACACTGCCCCGGCGCAGGGGGCTCTTCCCCCTCGTAGAGCGCAGCGCAAAGCTGTTCAAAGCCGTAGACCAGGCGGGCCTTGCCCGGCTCGATC
Source organism: Oscillospiraceae bacterium (assembly GCA_902761635.1). GTDB lineage: Bacteria > Bacillota > Clostridia > Oscillospirales > Oscillospiraceae > Limivicinus. Next base: position 19,324 of record CACWLG010000026.1, read on the forward strand.
CCGGCGTCGGAAGCGAGCAGCGCCTCCAGGCGCTCGGGACTGAGACGCGCGGCGTCGTCGGGGGACAAAAAGACCCAGGCGTCGCTCTCGGGAAAAAACAGAGCGCTCTCGGTCCCGGTACGCCCGGCATTCAGCCGCTCCCCTGCCCGGGCTTCGGGAAAGGCAGCGGCAGATACCGTCTCCTCCCGCCGCAGCAGGACGCCGCGGAACGTACCGGGCGCCGGGGATTCGGCGGGCTGCGGCGTGGGGACAGGCAAAGCGGTCCCCGCAAGCCCCGTATACAGGGAGTGCGCGCACCACGCGCAGACCGCCGCAAACAGCATGGCCGCCAGCGCGTGGAAGAACATCCGCTCCCCGTCCCGTTCAGTCCTCACCGTCAAAGGGGATGGGTCGGGGCGGCACCACGGTGGAAATGGCGTGCTTATAGATCAGCTGCTGCCGCCCGTCCGAGTCGAGCACCACCGTAAAGCCGTCAAAGCCCCGCACGATCCCGTGCAGCTGGAAGCCGTTCATCAGGAACATGGTGACCACGGCCCGGTCCTTGCGCAACTGGTTGAGGAATTGATCCTGGAGATTTTGCGTTTTCTGCATTTCAGCCACTCCTTTATTTGCGGAGCGGCCAGTATTTCACCGCCCCGTCATAAGTATTTCGTGAAGACTCACGTTCATCTCATGATACCCGCGGCTTTGTAAAAACGCTGTCGAAGAATGGAGGCCCGCTTCAAAATCCGGCTCACGCTCCCAGAGGATGCGGTGGGCTTCCTCCCAGCGGCCGAACCAGGTGATCTGCCGCTTGGCGTAGCGGCGGCTCCCCTGGCGGATAAGATCCAGGGCCTCGTCCCTGGTGATCTCGCCCCTGAGGGCCAGCACCGCCTCCTTGTAGCCGATGGCCTGCATGGCGGTGCAGTCGGCGGAAAGGCCCGAGGCCAGCAGGCGCTCCACCTCTTCAAAGAGCCCGTCCTCCGCCATCTGCGTCACCCGCCGGTCGATGCGCGCATAGAGATCGGCCCGATCCCGAAAGTTCAGGACGATCCTTGCGGCGTCAAAGCGTGGCGGGCGGCGCCGGGTCTCTTCGTCATGCTCGGTGGCGGTCTTGCCGGTGAGACGGTAGATCTCGATGGCCCGCACGATCCGGCGCTTGTCCCCGGCGTTCAGCTTTGCGGCCCGCGCCGGGTCGAAGGCGGCGAGCGCCTGCAGCATCGTCTCCCCGCCGAGGCGGTCGAAGTCTGCCTCCAGCGCGGTTCGCAGACTCCGGTCTTCCTGGTTGTCCGCAAAATCGCGCCCCGCAGCGAGCGAGTCGATATAGAGGCCCGTGCCGCCGACCAGGATGGGAATCCTGCCGCGCGCGAGAATATCATCGCAGACTGCCCCGGCCTCCTGTACATAGCGGGCCACGGACCAGCTCTCCGCAGGGTCCGCCACGTCGATCATATGATGCACGGCCTGGGCCTGCTCGGCCTTTGTCGCCTTGGCGGTGCTAACATCCATGCCCCGGTAGAGCTGCATGGAATCGGCGGAGACGATTTCGCCGTCAAAGCGCTTTGCAAGCTCGATGCCGAGCCTTGTTTTCCCCGAGGCGGTCGGCCCCGCGACGACGATGATTTTGCTGCGCATAAGCGAAGCCTCACAGCCTTTCAAACGATTCTCTTAAACAATTTGTCAAGCTCGCGCCTGGAGAGCACCGCCGACACGGGTCTTCCGTGGGGGCAGTACTTGACCTGCCCGGACAGCACTGCCCTCACGATGCGCTCAAGCTCCTGCCGGTCGGTATTGTAGCCCGCCTTGATGGCGGCCTTGCAGGCCACCGTGTGCAGAATCTCGTCCCGTGCTGCCTTGGGGTCCGGGGCTTTGCCGGTCTTGAGCTTTTCGAGGATCTCCTCCACGGCGGCGCGGGCGTCGGCGGGCTCCATGTCCGCGGGCACCGCACGCAGGATGTAATCGTCCTCGCCGTAGGCCTCGATCTCAAAACCGAGCTCTGAGAGCAGCTCCCCGTTTTCCTCCAGCAGCTCCCGCTCCTCTTCGCCGAGGTGAAGGGTCACGCTCTCCAGCAGGGTCTGGGCCATGACGCTGCGCTCCTGCCGCTTGAGGCGGTCAAAAATCATCCGCTCATGCGCGGCGTGCTTGTCGATGAGCAGCAGCTCCCCACGCGTCTCCACGAGGATATAGAGCTTCAGGGCCTCACCCAGCAATTTGTAGTCCGGAAGGGCTGTATTTTCAACACTTTGAACAGAGTTTTCCACAGTTTTAACAGATTGCTCCGGTCGAAGCGCCTCGTTTTTTGTCGAATCCGGCATCTTGACAGCGCTCAGATCCAGCCGGGTCTGATAGGGCTGCTCATAGCTGCGCAGGACCGGGGCCGCCTCCTCCCGCCGGGGGGCGGGGCCGGATTTGACGCTGTAGTTATGGGCGCGGAAATCCTCCGCCTTCATGCTGCGGTAGAAGTCGGGCCGGGCGGCAGGCCGCGCCGCAGGCGCGGCTGCTGCGGGAGACGGCGCATAGAGCTTCGCGGGCGCGGGCTTTGCCGCAGCGTCAAGGCCCGTGCGGTCCTCCTTTGTCAGCGCTGCCAGCGCCGCGTGGTACACCAGGTCGAAGACCCGCTTCTCCTGGGAAAACTTCACCTCGGTCTTGGCGGGATGAACGTTCACGTCGACGGCGGCGTTGGAGAGCTTCAGATACACCACACAGGCCGGGTAGCGGCCCGTGAGCAGGGTGTTTTTATAGGCCTGCTCCACCGCCGACTGCAGAAGGGCCGAGCGGATCAAGCGCCCGTTGCAGTAGAAAAACTGCATGGCCCGGTTGCCGCGCCCGGCGGCGGGGGAGGATACAAAGCCCGAGACGGACATGTCCCCGTCCTCGAGTGAAATGGGCAGCAGGTCCTTTGCCGTGTCGCGGCCCAGCAGGGCATAGACGCAGGATTCGATCTTCCCGTCACCGGGGGAGAAAAACTCCTCCTTCCCGTCTCGGATCAGGCGCACCGAAACCTCGGGCCTGCCGAGAGCGCAGCGCAGGGCGGTCTGTACGCAGGCGGAGGCCTCCGCGCGGTCGGATTTGAGGAACTTGAGCCGGGCCGGGGTGTTGAAGAACAGGCTTTTCACCTGCATCACGGTCCCGGCGGGGCAGCCGGCCTCGCCCATATCCTGGATATCCCCGGCACTGAGGGTCACGCGCGTGCCGCTCTCATCCCCCGGACGGCGGGTGAGAAGCTCCACCTCGCTCACAGCGGAGATGGCGGCCAACGCCTCGCCGCGAAAGCCCATGGTGCCGATCGCCTCGAGACCCGCTTCGTCGTGCAGTTTCGAGGTTGCGTGGCGCAGGAAGGCAATGCCCGCATCCTCCGGGGCCATGCCCTTCCCGTCGTCCTGTACGCGGATGAAGGTGGCCCCGCCGTCGCGGATCTCCACCGTCACGCTGTGGGCCCCGGCGTCAAAGGCATTTTCCATCAGCTCCTTGATGACGGAGGCAGGCCGCTCCACCACCTCGCCGGCGGCGATCATATCCGCCACATGCGGGGAGAGAATGTTGATTTCGGACATTGAACCACCTCATCTGACACTTGTTTCCCCCATTATACATGTTTTCAGTTGAAACTTCCATAGGCTATATGTTAAAATATAAAGACTCAGCAATGGAAGATTAAGGAGAATACCGCCATGCCGATCGAAAGAAAAGTAATTGAAGCAGAAAAAATAGAAGCCCAGCGGGCGATCTGCGCCGAGATTTTTGAGCGTGTCACCGCAGACGGGCAGCGTCCCCTTGCCATGGTGGACACCTACGGCTGCCAGCAGAATGAGGCCGACAGCGAGAAGCTGCGCGGCTACCTCGCCGAGATGGGCTATGGCTTTACAATGGACGAGTTTCAGGCGGACGTGGTGGTCATCAATACCTGCGCTGTGCGCGAGCATGCCGAGATGCGCGTTCTGGGAAACGTGGGCGCGCTGACCCACGCCAAGAAGGCTCGCCCGGGGCAGATCGTCGCGGTGTGCGGCTGCATGGTGCAGCAGGAACATATGGCCGAGAAGATCAAGCACTCCTACCCCGTGGTGGATCTGGTCTTCGGCCCGCACGAGCTCTGGCGATTTCCGGAGCTTCTCAAATCGGTGATGGAAAAGCACAGGCGCGTCTTTGCCATCGACAAGACCGAGACTGTGGCCGAGGGCATCCCCCTGCGGCGCGATGGAAAGGTCAAGGCGTGGCTTTCCATCATGTACGGCTGCAACAACTTCTGCACCTACTGCATCGTCCCCTATGTGCGCGGGCGCGAGCGCTCCCGCCGCCCTGAGGACGTGGTGGCGGAGGCGAAGGCCCTTGTCGCCGCGGGCTACAAGGACATCACGCTTCTCGGCCAGAACGTCAATTCCTACGGCAGGGATCTCGACTGCGGGGTGGACTTTGCCGATCTCATCCGGCAGATCAACGACATTCCCGGCGACTTTCTCATCCGCTTCATGACGAGCCATCCGAAGGACGCCACCGAAAAGCTTTTCAAAACCATGGCGGAGTGCGAGAAATGCGCCCACCACATCCACCTGCCCGTCCAGTCCGGCAGCGACAGGATCTTAAAGCGCATGAACCGCCACTATGACCGGGCCAGATATCTGGAGGAAGTTGCCGTTGCGCGGCGCTATATGCCCGATCTTGTCATCACCACCGACATCATTGTCGGCTTTCCCGACGAGACGGAGGAGGATTTTGCCGAGACCCTTTCCCTCTGCGAGGCGGTGCGCTATGACGCCATGTTCACCTTTATCTACTCCAAGCGCGTCGGCACCCCGGCGGCTACGATGCCCGACCCTTATACGAGGGAACAGAAGCAGGTGCACTTCGATCAATTGACCGAGCTTGCAAACCGCATCTCCGGCGAAAAGCACAGGGAGTACGAGGGCAGGACCCTCCGCGTCCTGGTCGACGGCGAGACCGGCAGGGAGGAATACAATCTCTCCTCCCGCACAAACGGCGGGCGGCTTGTCCACCTCCGCGGCGACAAGAGCCTGATCGGCCGGTTCATCGACGTGAAGATCACGGCATCGAACACCTGGGCCCTGTACGGGGAAGTCGTGGAATGAAAAAGAAAGTCACCATACTGCTGTCCTGTCTGGCTTTGCTCGCCATTCTGGCGCTCGTCCTGTTTTGGCCGGGCACAGAGCGCTTTTTCTGTGAGCACTGTCACCGGACGGTGACGGAAAAGCCGATTTTTATAACCGAGCAGACTGTCGACGTGACGGTCTGTTCGGACTGCTATCAAGATTACCTCAAAGGGGTGTGGAGAATATGCCAGAGCTGACCCCCATGAAGCGGCAATATCAGGAGATCAAGCAGCAGTACAACGACTGCCTGCTCTTCTTCCGCCTCGGGGATTTTTATGAGATGTTCGATGAGGACGCGAAGACCGCCTCGCGCGAGCTGGACCTCACCCTCACCACGCGGGACCGGAACGTGGAAGACCCGGACGAGCGCACCCCCATGTGCGGCGTGCCCTACCACAGCGCCGAGGCCTATATCGCGCGCCTGATCGCCAAGGGCTACAAGGTCGCCATCTGTGAGCAGACCGAGGACCCGGCCCTCGCCAAGGGACTCGTGCAGCGGGACGTGATCCGCATCATCACCCCCGGCACCGTGACGGAGAGCTCCATGCTCGAGGAGGGAAAGTCAAACTACCTCGCCGCTGTGTATCTCGCGGGGCGCGAGGGAGGCGTCGCCTTCTGCGACGTGTCCACGGGGGAATTTTGCTGTGCCGCCTTTGAAAACGACGCGGTTTCCCATCTTGTCAATGAGCTCGGGCGTTTCTCCCCGCGGGAGGCGCTTTTGTCTCCCGGCGCCAAGGAGCAGCGGGAGATCTGGGATTTTGTGACCAAAAAGCTCGCCGCCATGCCCGAGGAGGGCGGCGACAGCTTTGAATACATGCCAGCCGCCGCCAGAGTGTGCGAGCGCTTCGGCTTTTCCGACATCGACGCAGCGGGCCTCGGCGATCAGCCCGGGGCGGTCTGCGCCGCGGGAGCGCTGCTCGAGTACATCCAGCGCACGCAGAAATTCGACCTCAGCCACATCCGCCGGCTCGACGTGTTTTTCGGCGGGCGTTTCATGGAGCTCGACTATGTGACAAGGCGCAATCTGGAGCTCACGGAATCGCTGCGAAGCGGGGAGAAGAAGGGCAGCCTTCTCTGGGTGCTCGACCGTACCCGCACCCCCATGGGCGGCAGGCTCCTGCGCGCCTGGGTGGAGAGACCGCTCCTCTCCGCCGTGGCGATCCGGCGCCGCCTCAACGCTGTGTCGGAGCTGACAAAGGACAATGTAAAGCGCTCGGAGCTGCGCGAGACCCTGCGCGGCATCGGGGACATGCAGCGCCTCGTGGGCCGCGCCGTCTACGGCACCGCCGGCGGGCGGGATCTGCGCGCCCTGGCCCTCTCGGCGGCAGCCCTGCCGAGGATCAAGGAGCTGCTGCAGGACTTCAAATGCCTCGAGCTCAAGGACATCGGCGCGGTGGACGCTCTCGAGGACCTGCGCTTTGAGATCGACCGAGCCATCTGTGACGAGCCGCCCTTCTCCGTGCGTGAGGGCGGCATCCTCCGCCCGGGCTACTCCGAGGAGGTGGACAGGCTCCGCAACGTGCGCGACAACGGGGCAAAGATGGTGCAGGATCTGGAGGCCCGGGAGCGGGAGCGCACCGGCATCAAAAAGCTGAAGGTCGGCTACAACAAGGTCTTCGGCTACTACATCGACGTGCCGAAGTCCGCGGGGCTGGAAAACGTCCCGGAGGACTATATCCGCAAGCAGACCCTGGTCTCCAACGAGCGCTATTTTACCCAGGAGCTCAAGGAGCTGGAAAACACGCTGCTCACCGCGAAGGATCGCATCAACGATCTGGAGTATCGCTACTTCTGCGAGGTGCGTGACAGCGTCGCCGCGAAGGTCGAGCGGGTGCAGGCTGCCGCCGACGCGGTGGCAAGGCTCGACGCCCTCTGCTCCCTTGCGGAGGTGGCGGTACGCAATAACTATTCCTGCCCGGAGATCGACACCTCCCGCACCCTGCACATCGTCCAGGGCCGCCACCCGGTCGTGGAACAGAGCATGAAGGATGTGCTCTTCGTACCGAACGACACCTTCTTAAACGATGCGGACGACCGCGTCGCCATTGTGACCGGCCCCAACATGGCGGGCAAATCCACCTACATGCGCCAGACGGCGCTCATTGTCCTGATGGCGCAGATGGGCTCCTTCGTCCCGGCAAAATCCGCCCTCGTCGGCATCGTGGACCGGGTCTTCACCCGCATCGGCGCCTCCGACGACCTGGCCTCCGGCCAGTCCACCTTCATGGTGGAAATGAGCGAGACAGCCTCCATCTTAAAGCACGCCACCGCCCAGTCCCTGCTGATCCTTGACGAGATCGGCCGCGGCACCTCCACCTTTGACGGCATGGCCATCGCCCGCGCCGTGCTGGAGTTCTGTGCGGATAAGCGAAAGCTCGGGGCGAAAACCATGTTTGCCACCCACTATCACGAGCTCTCCGCCCTCGAGGGGGAGGTGCAGGGGGTGCGCAACTACAACATCACCGCCAAAAAGCAGGGGGGCGACCTGGTCTTTCTGCGCAAGATCGTACCCGGCGCTGCCGACGACAGCTACGGCATCGAGGTGGCAAAGCTTGCGGGTCTGCCCGACGCTCTCATCACCAAGGCCAAGGGCTATCTCAAGGAGCTGGAAAGCGAGGGCCCTGTCTCCGTCCTGCCCGCCCCGCGCGCAGGGTCGGAGCAGATCAGCCTTTCGGACGTGGGCAGCGACGAGGTACGCAGGATCCTGCTGGATACGGACATCAACACCCTCACGCCCATTGAGGCGATGAATCTGCTCTACACCCTGCAGAAGAAAGCGAGGGCCTGATGGAACAGCAGACACCCATCTGGCCCCGGCCTTTTACCAGCCGCCTTACAAAGCGCGAGGCGATCCTGGTGATCGCCTACCTGCCCATACATCTGCTGGTGCTGCAGCTGGGCTTCGGCACCCTTGCGGAGAAGAGGGTCCTGCCGCTGGCCACGGCAGACCTGCTGTATTATCTGACGGGCTTTGTGTACATGGTAGCCGCGGCCTTCGGCTTTCTGCGGCGGGATTTTGACGCGCTCATCGACGCGCCGTTTTCCTGCCTGCGGGAGATTGCCCGCGGCTACCTTGCGATGCTCTGCTGCAACTTCCTGCTGGGACTTCTGTTCCTGCTGCTGCCGGAATCGGAAAACCCCAACAACGCCGCTGTCATGGAAGCGGCGGCGATGGACACGCGGGCGATCAAGGCCGCGGTCATCTTCCTCGCCCCGGTGGTGGAGGAAATGATCTTCCGCGCGGGGATCTTCGGCCTCATCCTGCGGCGCAATCGCCTCGCGGCCTATATCGTCTCGGCGCTCTGCTTTGCGCTCTACCATGTGGTGCCCTATGCTCTGGCCGAGCCGCTTTACTGGCTTTTCCTGCTGCAGTATATCCCGGTGTCCCTGCTGCTTGCCAGCTGCTATGAGCGCACCAATTCCATCTGGTGCAGCATCTTTTTCCACATGCTGGTCAACGGCGTCTCCTTCAGCGCCCTGGGCGCGATCGGATAAGGCAACACCGCACAATCCGCCTTCGGCATCTCCTGGAAAATTTGTGCCCTGATTTCGTCACTTTTTCTTGAGGTACACAAAGTACATCTGCGAAACTTTATCAGAACCCAAATTTTCTCAGGATCTGCTCTTGCCGAATTATGCGGTGTTGCCATAAAAAAGGAAGGAACCTTCTATGGCTGAAATCCGCCCCATAGCCTATATGCACAGCGACTTTCCCGAGAAGTTCGGCATCCCGCGCCAGGCCGGGATCGTCCGGGAGCTGGAGAGCCTTGTGGTCTTCGAGCCGGAATACCGGGACGTGGAAGCCCTGCGCGGGATCGAGGGCTTCAGCCACCTCTGGCTCATCTGGCAGTTTTCCGCGGCGGTGACGGAGCGCTTTTCCCCCACGGTGCGCCCGCCGCGCCTCGGCGGCAATGTACGCATGGGTGTCTTTGCCACCCGCTCCCCCTTCCGGCCCAACTCCCTGGGGCTGAGCTGCGTGGAGCTCAAGGAGGTTCAGACGCGCCCAGGTCTCGGCACGGTGCTTGTCGTGCAGGGGGCGGATCTCATGGACGGCACGCCGATCTTCGACATAAAGCCCTATATCCCCTATGCCGACTGCCATCCTGAGGCAAGCGGAGGCTTTGCCCCGGACGCGGGCGCGACGCTCAAGGTGGAGATCCCGGCGGCACTGCTGGAAAAAATCCCGGCAGACAAGCGCGCAGCTCTGCGCGGCGTGCTGGCAAACGATCCCCGCCCCCGCTATCAGCAGGATGCCGCGCGCATCTACGCGATGGACTTTGCAAACCTCACGCTGCGCTTTTGCGTAGAAGGCGATACGCTTCACGTGCGGGAAATTGAAAACCGGCAATAAAAAACTCCGCCTCGTTTGAGACGGAGTTTTTTATTGCCGGTAGTATAAATTACTTGAGCTCGACAGTGGCGCCGGCAGCCTCGAGCTGAGCCTTGACAGCCTCGGCATCTTCCTTGGAAACGCCCTCCTTGATCTTGGCGGGAACGCCTTCGACCAGCTTCTTGGCATCGGCCAGGCCCAGGCCGGTGATGCCGCGGACTTCCTTGATGACGGCGAGCTTCTGAGCACCGAAGCTGGTCATCACAACGTCAAACTCGGTCTTCTCTTCGACCACGGGGCCGGCAGCGACAGCGGGGCCGGCAGCGACAGCGGCGGCGGAGACACCGAAGGTATCCTCCAGGGCGTGAACGAGCTCGCTGAGCTCAAGAACGGTAAGGCCTTTGATCTCTTCGATCATGGCGGCGATTTTTTCACTCATGTTATTTTCCTCCAATAAAAATCTTTTTGGGTGTGCCGATTATTCGGCTTCTGCGGGGGCTTCTGCGGAGCCGCCCTTCTGCTCGAGAATCTGACCGAGGCAAACGGCCAGGCCGGTGATGGGAGCGATCATGGTGCCGAGGACCTTGGAATACAGCGCGTCCTTGGAACCGAGGGTGGACATCATCTCGATTTCATTGTCGGTCAGGATCTTGCCCTCCATGAAGGCAGCCTTGACATTGAAACGGTCACCCATCTTCTTGCTGTAGTCAGCAATGATACGGAAGGGAGCGATGGGGTCCTTCTCGGCGGTGGCCAGAGAGGTGGTGCCGTTGAGGACCTCGTCCAGGCCGCTCATACCCAGCTTGTCCATGGCCTTTCTGGTCAGCGTGTTCTTGACGACAGAGTACTCGACGTCCTCCTTGCGCAGCTCTGCGCGCAGTGCGGTGTCCTCCGCCACGGTGATGCCGCGGTAATCGACAAGGACGCCTGCGCCTGCGTTCTGGATGCGCTGAGCAAGCGCTTCGACGATCGCCTGCTTTTCGCTGAGAACCTTTGCGTTAGGCATGTGTGTTTTTCACCTCCACACGATTGAGTTCCGCGCCCAAAAAGAAAGCCCCCGCGTCAGGAAAACGACGCAAGGACACAAAAACAATCAAGAATCATGTTGATGTCCTCGGCAGGATTTACGGGCAAGCCCACCTGCTGTCTTCGGAGCGCTCGATCAATATAGCAGAGAATACGTGCCTTGTCAATAGTAAGTTGCAAGAAAATGGGGGCGCGGCGCGCGCCCCATTTCTTATAACAGTTTGATTTTCATGCACTTGCCCTTGCCGAAGGATTTTTCCATCTCCGCCTTGTACTCCTCAAAAAGCTCCGACGGCATCAGCGCCTGTACGCAGCCGGCAAAACCGCCGCCATGCACGCGCCAGGCGCCGCGGCCCTCGAGAAGCCTGCGGCTCAGCTCCAGGCCCTCCTGCAGCTTCAAATCTCCGGTGGCGCTGGTGACGATGTTGTTCAGCAGCAGCTCGGAGGAGCGGCCCGACTCGTTCATCAGGCGCATATAGGCCTGCCCGTCCCGGTCCTTCAGCGCGTCGCGCATGAGCAGCACCCGCTCGTTCTCGTCAAAAAAATGCATGGCGCGGCGCACGGGCCGGTTCGCCGGGTCCCAGCCGCGGCTGCGAAACTCTGCCGGGTCCACATCGCCCAGAACACCCTTGTCAAAGAGATTGGCGATGTATACCATGTCCGCCGGAATGCGGGCATAGGAGGTGGCAAGCTCGGCATGGCTGCCGCCGGTGTCGGTCAGGCACAGCGTCAGGCCCATGCCCTCAAAATCCGCCTCCACCTGCTCAATGTCATTGGTGGCGAGATCCACATAGATGGTCTTGCCCAGCGCACAGGTGAGCTGACTCATCAGGCCGCAGGGCTTGCCGAAGAAGTGGTTCTCCGCCGACTGGGCGGCGCGGGCGATCACGACGGGCTGCACGGCCCCGTCATTGAAAAGATCGCTGAGGATCTTGCCGAGCAGCACCGAGAAGGCGGCCGAGGAGCTCAGCCCCGCGCCGGGGGGCAGGGTGCTGCGGATCACGGCGTTGAAGCCGCCGATGTTGAGCCCCAGCTCGTGAAACGCGGCCAGCATCCCGCGCACCAGTGCCTTGGAGCTGCCAAACTCCGTCGTCCTGGGGGAAAGGTGGTCGATGCGCACGTCGATCGGTTCCTTCTCCGGCGCGGTGAGATGCACGGTCTTGCCATAGTTTGCCTCGTATTCGGCGCTGATGCCGCGATCAATGGCGGCGGCCAGAACGCGGCCGTTCTGATGGTCGGTGTGATTGCCGGCAAGCTCAGTCCTGCCAGGCGTAAAGAGCGTTTTAAGCATGGCGCACCACCTAACATTTTTTTACAAAGCATACCGCACAAAGCCTTGAAAGTCAACCGCTTCCGGAGATTTACCAAAAAATGGGATGCAAAATTTAAAGTCCGTACATAATTGGCTTGCACAAGACCGGAGGAGGGGCTATAATTGGAGCAACACTCCACACTGACAACAAGGAGAAATGATATGAAAACTGCCAACGGCATTAATCTGACCATGCTCTGCGATTTCTATGAGCTGACCATGGGCAACGGCTATTTCTGCGATGGGATGAAAGACCGGATCTGCTACTTTGACATGTTCTTCCGCAATGTCCCGGACGACGGCGGCTACGCTGTGGCGGCAGGTCTGGAGCAGATCGTGGACTATGTGCAGAAGCTGCACTTCGATGAGGAGGATATCGCCTATCTGCGGGGCCGCGGCATCTTCAGCGAGGGCTTTCTGGAATACTTGAAGAACTTCCGCTTCACCGGCGACATCTGGGCTGTTCCGGAAGGGACGCCCATCTTCCCCATGGAGCCGGTGCTCACGGTCCGTGCCCCTGCCATCCAGGCCCAGCTTCTGGAGACCTACATGCTTCTGGAATTCAACCACCAGAGCCTGATCAGCACCAAGGCCAGCCGCATCTGCCGCGCTGCCCAGGGCAGGACCGTACTGGAGTTCGGCTCACGCCGCGCCCAGGGCATTGCCGGCGCCGTCACCGGGGCGCGCGCGGCCTACATCGGAGGCTGCGCGGGCACGGCCTGCACCGTGTCGGACCAGATCTACGGCGTCCCCGCCGCAGGCACCATGGCCCACTCCTGGGTGCAGATGTTCGACACCGAGCTTGACGCTTTCCGCAGCTACTGCCGCAGCTATCCGAACAACGCTGTGCTGCTGGTGGATACCTACAACACCCTCAAGTCCGGCGTGCCCAACGCCATCCGCGCCTTCAACGAGATTTTGAAGCCCCAGGGCATTACCAAATGCGGCATCCGCCTGGACTCCGGCGACATGGCCTATCTCACCCAGAAAGCACGCAAGATGCTGGACGAAGCGGGCTGGACCGAGTGTACCATTACGGTCTCCAACTCCTTGGACGAGCGGCTCATCGCCAACATCATCCAGCAGGGCGCGAAGATCGACTCCTTCGGCGTGGGCGAGCGGCTTATCACCTCCAAGAGCAGCCCGGTCTTCGGCGGGGTGTACAAGCTCTGCGCCGTGGAGAGAGACGACGGAAGCATCCTCCCCAAGATCAAGGTCAGCGAGAACGTGGGCAAGATCACGAACCCCGGCTTCAAGAAGGTCTACCGCTTCTTCAACCGCGAGACCGGCATGGCCGAGGCGGACTATATCTGCATGCGCGACGAGACCGTGGATGACACAAAGCCCCTGGAGATCTGCGATCCCTCTGAGAGATGGAAGCGCAAGACCATGGAGAACTTCCGCGCCGTGGAGCTGCAGGTCCCCGTCTTCCAAAACGGGGAGCTGGTGTACAAGCTGCCCGCCCTCAAGGAGATCAGGACCAACTGCGGCTACCAGATCTCCACACTCTGGCCAGAGGTCAAGCGTTTTGACAATCCCCACAAATATTACGTGGATCTGTCGCCGAAGCTCATGGCTCTTAAAGACGAGATGCTGGAAGCTCACGGGAGACAGAGCAGAGAAAAACGATAAACGAAAAGGAGCATCGACATGAAAAAAGAAATTGCGATCCTGCTTGTATTTTGTATGCTGCTTCCCTTCACCCTCAGCACAGCATTTGCCGACAGTGCGCCGACCGTCCAGTCTGCCGAGGAGTTTGAAGCACTGATGCAGAAGGCCCAGAGCGGTGATGCTGCCGCCATGGCTGCCGTGGGCACGGTCTATTACCGCGGCAGCTTCCACGCCGGCGTTACCCGCGACTTTGCCCTTGCCCAGGAGTGGTTTGAGAAGGCTGCCGCTGCCGGCAGCAAGGACGTGCTGATGAACCTCGCAGGCCTTTATGAAAAGGGCTCCGCCGGGGAGAAGAACCTGGAAAAGGCCTACACCTATTATAAAATGGCAGCTGAGGCGGGCAACGCCGATGCTGCGGAAAAGCTGAAGGACCCCGCGTTCGCGCTCTATGTATGGAAGGAAAACTCCGCAAAGCTCACCGGCAGGCTCGGCGAGACAACGCTGATCGCCGGCAGAGACATCCTGCCCTTCTACCTGGATGCGCCGCTTGTGGATTGCAGTGTGATCTCGATGGAGCTGTGCATGCTTGATTACTCCGGCTGGCCCTTCGGCCTCTATGCCCTCTACGGCATGGATCAGACCGGGAACTGGAAGGAGCTTGGCCGCTTCCAGATCGAAAAGTACCAGGCCGACGGCGAGATCAGGATCTATGATTTCCCGCTTGCGGAGCCCGGTACCTTCGTGGCGCTGGCCGTGGTGATCATTGAGGACGGCATGGACTTCACGCTCCACCACTCCGCCGAGTACTATGTGGACAAGGCTGCGGTTTCCACCTATTCAGACACCCTGCGTGAGCCGGTGTTCAATCCCTCCGATGAGCAGTTCCCCGTGATCTCCTCCCATGTCTACACCTCGGCCTACGTAAACCCCTACCCTGCGGGCTAAGGCAATACCGCATAATTCGGCAAGAGCAGATCCTGAGAAAATTTGGGTTCTGATAAAGGCACTTTTTCGCAGATGTACTTTGTGTACCTCAAGAAAAATTTTCCAGGAGATGCCGAAGGCGGATTGTGCGGTGTTGCCCTAAGGATACCCTGCGGCCGCAGCCTTGCCGGCTGCCCCGCAGAGCTTCAGGAACTTATACTATTCCCCGATAGAAAGCTGACTGCCGAAAGGACTGTCAGATTCCTGTTAGGGGGATAGTATTACGGGTGAACAAAAAACGAATAAACAGCGGCCCCCGGCGAAATCCGTAGCGTTATACGGTTTCGCCGGGGGCCGTTTGTCCTATATCAGTCTCTCACGTCGGCGCCCAGGTCCTTGAGCTCTTTTTTGCGCTCGTACATATTGCGGTCGGCGCGCTCGAACACGCTGCGGAAGCTGTGATCCTCGCCGGGCGTGTAATCCGCAAGACCCAGCGCGGCCACAGGCTCGCGGCTGCCGATGTTCCGGATCACGCTTTGGTTGAGGCTCTCCAGCAGCTCCGCCCTGCGCTGGTAATCCGCGCCCTCCAGGATTACGGCGAACTCGTCCCCGCCGATACGGAAGACCGGGCTTGACTTGAAGCAGCGGCAGATCATGCTGCAGCCGGAGCGGATGTATTCATCCCCTGCGCGGTGGCCCTGGGTGTCGTTTATGGTCTTGGTGCCGTTGAGGTCACCGACAATGACGGCAAACGCCTGCACGTCATTTTCGTCAATGCGCCGGTCCATGTCCGCCTCGCGCTCCACAAAGGCGTGCTTGCTCTTGACGCCGGTCAGCGGATCGGTGTAGGCGAGGCTGCGGGCGGTGCCGAGCTCGCGCCGGGTCTCCTGGGCACTGCGGCGAAGCTGCGTATAGTTCCAGAGCATGGCGGCCATGGACAGAGCGAAGAGGCCCAGCACCGAAAAGCTCACCTTCAAAATGAGCTGATGGAAATTCGCGATCTCGTTCATAAGGAAAGGATCGCTGGTGTAGGTGGTCTCGGTGAGCTGCCGCGCGCCGTAGTAATTGTGCACGGTCAGCAGGGTGGAAAGGGTGCCGCGCTCATAGACCTTGCCCATCCATACCACAGCCATGAATACGATCATCGACAGCAGGCCGACCCAGACATGGATGGCGCTGTCAAAACGGTGGTTGGCATCGTTGAGGTTGATGCGGTGAAAGTAGAAAAGCCCCAGCATGGACCAGAGGATGAAGATGAAGTAGGACTCCGTCTCCATGGAGACGCCGAAAAGCAGGTTCGGCAGCAGCAGGAAGAAGGCGAACAGCACCATCACAAAAAGCCCCAGCCCGCCGCACACGGTCTCCCGGGGCGCGCTCTCCCGCAGGCCGACTTTGAGCGCCGCGGCAGACACGAAGCCGTAGACGATGGTGGCGCCGACCGTGGTCACGTCCACGATCCAGCCGATGCAGGTGCGCCCGAGGAAGGGGATGAAAAGCGACACGGCGGCCACGATGAAAATGGCGTTCACTGGCAGTCCCTGGGGAGAGAGTATTGCCGCCCGTGCCGGCAGGATGCGGTCCTTCGCGAGGGCGTAGAAAAGGCGGCTCAGGGCGTAGGTGTTGCCGATGAGGCTCGTGAAGATCAGCGCCAGCAAACTCAGCATCAGCAGCCAGACGCCGGTGCTGCCGAGATAATGCTGCGCGGCATAGAAGGCGGGCAGGCCCTTGATGCCGGAGATATTGTCCAGATCCCGGATGTAGGCCAGCCAGTTTTCATACTCCGGCGGAAAAGCCGAGACGGACAGGAGCGTCACGAAGACATAGAGAAACGTGGTGATGATGACGGAGACTGTCAGCACACGGAAGCTGCGCTTGACGGGAAAGCTGAATTCCTCCGCCGCATGGGTGATGTTCTCAAAGCCGATAAAGGCCCAGGGGGAAATAAAGGCGATGCGCGCCACCTGCTGGAGAATATCGGCGTCAGGGATAAAGCGGGGCTCGATCTCCTTTAAGCCGCCGGCGAAGGCCGCCGCAAAAAAGCAGACGCTGATGCCGAGAATGAACACCAAAGCCAGCACGGCGTTCAGGCGCAGAGAGAGCCTGCCGTGCATCATGCTCAGCAGGGAAAAGCCCAGGATCGCAAGGATCGACAGCAGCGCCTCTCCAAGCCAGACCTCATATCCGAAGAGCGTGTAAAGCCGGCCGAAGCGAAACACATCCCCGAAAAAATAGCGGGCAAAGAGCGGCAGGCTGGTGGCGTTGGCCCAGAGAATGGCGAGGTAGGTGAGGCTCAGAAACCAGGCGACCAGGAAGCCGTCCCCGTGGTCAAAGATGTTTTTGACATAGCTGTACACGCCGCCCGCCTCGGGGCAGCGGCGCATCAGGTCATAGTAGTTTGCCGCGATGATGAGCATCACCAGCGCGCCGATGCCCATGCCGAGGGCGCTGCCCACAGGCCCGGCGCCGGCAAGATAGGTGTTGCTGGTAATGACAAAGGAGCCCCAGCCGATGCTGGTGCCGATGGAAAGGGCCCAGGCCAGCAGCGGAGAGATATGGCGCTGCAGCCGCTCTCCTGCGCCGGTATATCCGCTTGGTCTTTTTGCCACTTTCCGTCACGCTCCTTTTCCAATCTGTCGAAGGCTGTCCAAAGGGAATTTTGATTATTATATCATATGCATTTGCATTCTGTACAGTGCCCATATGAAATAAGTTAAAAAATCAACAAAAAAAGGAAGAAAAATGGGCCTGAAACAAAGCATGGACAGAAAGCGGGCAGAACTTCGTGAGACGGAATATATGGTTTTCGGGGGTCACGCCGGCCGTCAGCCTCCGAGGTTTTGCATTTATATGCGTTTTTACCGAGCCTGTCAGAAGTCGAAGAAGGTAATCTGATTGCTGTCGGGCATTTCGCCCAGGGCGCCGAGGGCCCGGAGCTGCTCGATGTGCGCCTGGGACACCTTGGGGCAGGCGGAGGACAGCTCCTGAACGGAAATGAACTTCTGCCCGCTCTCACCGGCGCGCATGAGATCCCAGGCCGCCGTCTCGCCGAGACCGGAGATGGCAACAAAGGGCGGACGGAGCCTGCCGTCATCCGTGAGCAGGAATTTCGTGGCGTGGGAGTGGTAAAGATCAATGGGCGCGAACGTAAAGCCGCGCATGTTCATCTCATACACCGCCTCCATCGTGACCAGCAGATCCTCCTCGTTGGCGGTGAGAGTCGGGCGCCGGTGCATCTCGTTGATCCTTCTGCGCACATCGTCCGCGCCGCCGCACATGCTGCCTGCGTCGAAGCCGCCCTTCTGACTGCGGCGGTAGAAGTAGGCCGCATAGAAGGCCAGCGGCTCATGCACCTTGAACCAGGCGATGCGGAAGGCCATCATGACATAGGCCACCGCGTGAGCCTTCGGGAAGAGATAGGCGATCTTGCGGGCTGACTCGATGTACCACTCGGGCACGCCCTTGTCGCGCATCTGCTGCTCAGCGTCGCCGGGGAACTCTCCCGACTTTTTGACCTTGCCCTTACGCACGGCCTCCATGGTCTTGAAGGCGAGGGACGGCTCGATGCCGACGGAGATAAGGTAGAGCATGATATCGTCGCGGCAGCCGATGGTCTCGTTGACGGAGGCGGTGCCGTTTACGATCAGGTCGTGGATGTTGCCGGCCCACACGTCGGTGCCGTGGGAGAAGCCGGACAGGCGGATCAGGGTGTCGAACTGCTTCGGCTGGGTGTCCACCAGCATCTGGCGGGTGAAGGGAGTGCCGAACTCGGGCACGCCGATGGTGCCGGTCTTGCCGATGATGGGATCGTCGTCCGGAAGCCCCAAGGCCGCGGGCGAGGTATAGATGGACATGGTCTCGGGGTCGGAGAGGGAGATCTCCTTGGCGTCCACACCGGTCATGTCTTCCATCATGCGGATCATGGTGGGGTCATCGTGGCCCAGCTCGTCGAGCTTGAGAAGGTTCGACTCCATGCAGTGGTATTCAAAGTGGGTGGTGATGATGTCGGAATTGGGGTCGTCCGCCGGGTGCTGCACGGGGCAGAAGTCGGTCACATCCTTGTCCTGCGGGATGACGACGAGGCCGCCGGGGTGCTGGCCCGTGGTGCGCTTGATGCCCACGAGGCCGAGGGCCAGGCGGTTTTCCTCGGCTTTCGTTGCCTGAATGCCGCGCTCTTCCAGATACTTCTTTACGTAGCCGTAGGCCGTCTTCTCGGCGAGGGTGCCGATGGTCCCGGCACGGAATACATGGTCCGAGCCGAAAAGCGTTTCGGTGTACTTATGGGCTTTGGCCTGGTACTCGCCCGAGAAGTTCAGGTCGATATCGGGGGTCTTCTCGTTGCCGGGATAGCCCAGGAAGGTCTCGAAGGGGATGTCAAAGCCGTCCCGCCGCATGCGCGTGCCGCATGACGGGCAGTCCTTCTCCGGCATGTCCGCGCCGCAGCCGTAGCTGCCGTCGGTGATGAACTCCGAGTGCCGGCACTTGGGGCAGACATAGTGGGGCGGCAGGGAGTTTACCTCCGTGATGCCGGACATGTAGGCCACGATCGAGGAGCCGACGCTGCCTCGTGAGCCGACCAGGTAGCCGTTTTCAAGGGAGTTCTGCACCAGCTTCTGGGCGGACATGTAAATCACGTCGTACTGGTGGTCGAGGATGGTGTTGAGCTCCACATCCACGCGCTTCTGCACGATTTCGGGTGCAGGGTCGCCGTAGATGCGGTGCATCTTTTCATAGACGAGGCGCTTCAGGTCCTCGGCGGAGTTTTCGATCTTCGGGGCGAAGAGGTCCTTGGGCAGAAGCTCGATCTCCTCCACCTGATCGGCGATGGCGCGGGTGTTGGCGACGACCACCTCATAGGCCGTCTCCTTGCCGAGGTACTGAAACTCCGCCAGCATCTCCTCCGTGTTGCGGAAGAAAATCGGGCAGTCCCGGTCGGCATCGGAGAATTTCTTCGCCGCCTGGAGGATCTTGCGGTATTGCTCGTCCTCGGCGTCGAGAAAGTGCACGTCCGAGGCGGCAATGACGGGCTTGCCCAGCTCGCGCCCCAGATTCAGGATCGTGCGGTTATAGTCCTGCAGCACGTCCGCTCCGCTGACCCTGCCGTTGTCCACCAGAAAGCCGTTGTTGCAGATGGGCTGGATCTCCAGATAGTCGTAGAGGGAGGCGATCTTTTTAAGCTCGTCGTGACTCGCGCCGGTCATGACCGCGCCGTAGAGCTCGCCCATGCCGCAGGCGGAGCCGACGAGGATGCCCTCCCGATGCTGCAGCAAAAGGCTCTTCGGGATGGTGGGCACACGGTGGAAGTATTTCAGATAGGACTGGGAGATCATCTCGTAGAGATTCTTGAGGCCCGTCTTGTTCTTCACAAGCAGGATCATGTGGTAGGTCTTGGCCACGTCCGTGCGGCGCAGAGAATGGTAGACGTTCTCGATATCGTCCACGGTGCGGGCGCCCTGCTGTTTGAGCATCGGAAGGAATTTCCCCATCATGCGCGCCACCACCATCGCGTCGTCCGAGGCGCGGTGGTGGTTGAAGTCCGGCAGCCCCAGGTGCTTGGAGACAATGTCCAGCTTAAAGCGCTTGAGCTCGGGGCAGAGGGCCTGGCTCAGGGCCAGCGTGTCGAGGAACACCGGCTGGAAGCGCAGGCCGTTTCTGATCGCTGCCGCGGTCATGAAGCCCACGTCAAAGTGGGCGTTGTGGGCGATGATGGGCCGGTCCCCCACGAAGGCCATGAACTGCTGCATGGCCTCCTTTTCCAGCGGCGCACCCTGTACGTCGCTGTCGCGGATACCGGTGAGCTGGGTGATCTCTGCCGGAATATGCCGCTGGGGATCGACAAAGATATTGAAGGTGTCGAGGATCTCGCTGCCGGAAAAGAGGATGGCGCCGATCTCGGTCATGCGGTCGGTCTGGGCGTTGAGGCCGGTGGTCTCAATGTCGAAGGCCACAAACTCGGTATCCAGCGGGAGGCTCGATTTGCCGATGACGGCGCTGTTGCCGTCCATGTCGTTTAAGTAATAGGCCTCCATGCCGTAGATGATCTTGACGCCCTCCTTCTTGCCCGCCTTCCACATGTCCGGGAAGGCCTGGGCCACGCCGTGGTCCGTGACAGCGATGGCGGGCATGCCCCAGTAGGCCGCCCTTTTCACAATGGCGGCAGGATCGGTCAGGGCGTCGAGAGTGGAAAAGCGGGTGTGCATGTGCAGCTCCACGCGCTTCTCCGGAGCGTTGTCGGGCCGGATGACCCGCTTGCCCTTCATGATGTTGCGGGGGTCAAGGACCATGTCGTCATCATACTTGGAGTAGATGATCTCTCCCTGGACGATCAGATGGTCCCCCGCCTTCACCTCGTCGATGATGCTCTTGTCATCGTCCGAGCGGAGAAAACGGGACACGCGCACGGAGTTGGTGCGATCGGTCATATCAAAGCAGAGGACCGCCCCGCCGCTTTTCTGGATGGTGCGGCTGGTGACGGCCACCACATCCCCCTCCACGGTGACGCGGCCGGACTCCAGGTTCAGTGTGTTCATGGGCACGGGCTGCTGCTTGATGGGCCTGCCCATCAGCGGCGCACCCGTGGGCTTCCCGGAGCCGGAGGAGCGGGTGTCCATCGCCGGGGCGCTGGCCTTCACGCGCGGATAGTCCGGGATGATACCGACGCCGGAGAGACCGTAGTCTGCGCGCAGGCACTCGGTCATGCGCCGGATATCCACCGGCGAGGGCATGGAGGCAAAGGTGGCCGCAATGCTCAGCGTGCGCTGGCGCAGGTCCACCTGCACGTCGGTGACGTAGGCTTTGTCCAGGCCCCCCGCCGCCGCACCGAGGCTTTCACAGCCGGGGAAGATGGTGAGAAAGGGGGTATGCTCCGTCATGCCTGCTCTCCGTCGTTTTCGATGAGATCCAAAAGCCGCGGGCACAGCTCCTCATAAGGGTAAGTGCCGACCACCACGCCCTTTTTAAAGAGCAGGCCGCGCCCCTTGCCGCCCGCGATGCCGTAGTCGGCCTCCCGCGCCTCGCCGGGCCCGTTCACCACGCAGCCCATCACGGCCACGGTGATGTCCCGCTTCATGCCGCGCAGCTTCTCCTCCACCTCGGAGGCGAGGGAGATGAGGTCGATCTCGGTCCTGCCGCAGGTGGGACAGGAGACAAACTTTACCCCGCCGGGCCGCAGTCCCGCGGCCTTCAGGATCGCAATGCCGACCGAGACTTCCCGCACCGGATCTGCGGTGAGCGACACGCGGATCGTGTCGCCGATGCCCTCGCTGAGAAGGGTGCCGATGCCGACAGCGGACTGGATGGTGCCGTTCCACTCGGTGCCCGTCTCGGTCACGCCGAGGTGCAGGGGATAATCGAAGGTCTCGGCTGCGAGGCGATAGCTCTGGATGGTGAGCGGGACGGAGGAGGTTTTCAGCGACAGGCAGATATCGTCAAAGCCGTATTTGTTCAGAAGCTCCACGTGGCCCTGCGCGCTCTCGACCATGGCCTCGGGGCAGGGATGACCGTACTTTTCGAGCAGCCGCTTTTCCAGCGAGCCCGCGTTGACGCCGATGCGGATGGGGATGTGCCGCGCCCTGCAAACCTCTGCCACAGCCTTCACATTCTCCTCGGCCCCGATGTTGCCGGGGTTGATGCGGATCTTGTCGATGCCCCGCGCCGCCGCCTCAAGAGCAAGGCGGTAGTCGAAGTGAATGTCCGCAACGAGGGGGACGGAGACCTGCTCCTTGATCGAAGAGACGGCCTTTGCCGCCTCCATGTCGGGGATCGCAAGGCGCACGATGTCGGCCCCCGCCGCCTGCATGGCGCGGATCTGCTTTACCGTGGCATCCACATCCCAGGTATGGGTGTTGCACATGGTCTGCACACTCACCGGCGCGCCGCCGCCAAGGACGAGTGAACCGACGGTGATCTGTTTCGTCTGCGTTCTGTCTTTCATATCAGAACCTCCGAGATAGTTTGGGCAATACCGCATAATTCGGCAAGAGCAGCTTCTGAGAAAATTTGGGCTCTGATAAAGGCACCTTTTCACAGATGTACTCTGTGTACCTCAAGAAAAAGGCTCGAAATCAGGGTAAAAATTTTCCGGGAGATGCCGCAGACGGATTGTGCGGTTCTGTCTTTGGAGTTATTTCGTAAAGATCCTCCAGATATCGTGGAACATGATAAAGGCCATCAGGGCCAGCAGGAGCACCATGCCCGCCGCGTGGATGTAGCCCTCATACTTGGGGTCGAGCTTTTTGCCCGTCACACTCTCGATGACCCAGGTCACCAGCAGCAGAAAGACCCTGCCGCCGTCCAGCGCCGGGAGCGGGAGCATGTTCATGATCGCAAGGTTCACCGCGATGAAGGCGGTCATGTAGAAGATGTTGTAGAGAGCGTCGCCCGTGGTCTCGGCAGCCTCACCGGTCTCGGCCATAAGATCCACAATGCCCACCGGGCCGCTCAGCTCCTCGACCTTGACCCTGCCGTGGACGAGCTCATCCAGGCCGAGCTTTACCCAGCGGCCGAACTCCATGCAGGTGTTCCACGCGTTTTTCAGCACCGTGCTGGGCGTGGCCTCCTCGTAGCCGAAGTAGAAGCCATACATCTTCTGGGTCTGTCCCTCATATTCGACCGGGACCAGCTTGAACTTTTCAAGCGTGACCTTCTTTCCGCCGCGCAGCAGCACCAGGTCGTGGGTCCCGTCCCCCTGGGCGAGAAAGTCTGTCACGTCCATCTGCATGTAAATGCGCTTGCCGTCGATCTTGTAAAACTCGTCGCCCTTGTGCAGACCCTCCTCGCTTGCGTAGGGGCAGCCCGGCATGAAATCCACAAGCTGCGCCGTGCGGAAGCCGTAGGCGGTGGAGTACAGACAGATCACGATCACAAGGCCCAGCAGAAAGTTCATGAAGGCGCCTGCACACAGAATCAGGATACGCTTCCAGTGGGGCTGGTTGGTGAAGGCCCGGGGGTCGTTGGAGCTCTCATCCTCCCCGGCCATGGCGCAGTAGCCGCCAAAGGGCACGATGCGCAGAGAATAGAGGGTCTCCTTCCCCTGCTTCTGGAAAATCGCGGGGCCCATGCCCAGCGAAAATTCCAGCACCTTCACGCCGCAGGCCTTGGCCACGGCGAAATGGCCGAACTCATGGATGCCCACAAGCAGGCCAAATAATAAAATCGCTAAAATGGCATAGAGTGCTGAGGTCATGAATAAGTCTCCTTAATCGAGTGTGGAGTTAGGAGTTAAGGCAACACCGCACAATCCGCCTTCGGCATCTCCTGGAAAATTTGTGCCCTGATTTCGTCACTTTTTCTTGAGGTACACAATACGATTCGCTTCGCAGTGCCTTTATCAGAACCCAAATTTTCTCAGGATCTGCTCTTGCCGAATTATGCGGTATTGCCTTAAAAGTTTTCCCTCACGTACGCCCGCGCGGCCTCGTCAGCCGCCAGAACCGCGTCCAGATCCGGACAGGGGAGGGCGCCCAGCTTTTCGACGGCGCCTGCCGCGGCGTCGTAGATGCGGTTATAGCCCAGCTCCCGCCGCAGGAACCTGTGGACGGCCACCTCGTTTGCCGCCGACATGACGCAGGCCGCGGCGCCGCCCCGTCTCGCGCAGTCCATGGCGAGCCTGAGGCAGGGGGTCTTCTCATAGTCCGGGGCCTCAAACGTGAGATCACGAAGCTTGTAAAAGTCCAGATGCTCGAACATCGAGGGGCAGCGCTCCGGATAGGTCAGGGCAAGCTGGATGGGAAGGCCCATGTCCGGCACGCCGAGCTGGGCGATCACGGTCCCGTCGCAGAGCTCCACCATCGAGTGAATGACGCTCTGGGGGTGGATGACTACGGTGATATCGTCGGGCGTCACGGCGAACAGGTGCATGGCCTCGATAAACTCCAGACCCTTGTTCATCATGGTGGCGCTGTCCACGGAGATCTTCGCCCCCATGCTCCAGTTGGGGTGAGCGACCGCCTGCTCGGGGGTCACGTCCTCCAGCTCCGCGCGTGCTTTTCCACGGAAGGGGCCGCCGGAGCCCGTGAGCAGGATCTTGTGCAGCTCACCCGGCTTCCTGCCCATGAGGCACTGGAAGATGGCCGAGTGCTCCGAGTCCACGGGCACGATCTCCGCACCCTTCTCTTTGGCCCTGCGCATCACGATCTCGCCTGCGCAGACCAGAGTCTCCTTGTTGGCAAGGGCGATGCGCTTTCTCTCGTCGATGGCGGCGAGGGTGGGGCGCAGCCCGATCGCGCCGGAGACCGCCGTCACCACACAGTCGGCCTGATGCAGCGTCGCGGCCTCCATCAGGCCCCCGATGCCGCTGCCGACGCGGATCGAGGTATCAGCCACGGCGATTTTGAACTGCTTTGCCGCCGCTTCATCGTATACGGCAACAAAGTCCGGCTGAAACTGCCGGGCCTGCTGCTCCAAAAGGTCGATCTTCCGCTGGGCGGTCAGGGCTGCGACACGCAGGCCCAGGTGCTCCGCCGCGGCGAGGGTCTGCCGCCCGATGGAGCCCGTGCTGCCCAGCACGGAAAGGACGTTTACCATGGTGAGTACACCTTCTTTATGTTTCTATAATGTACGCAGGGGAATCGGATTCTATGAGCGCGGGGCGGCTTTTCGCAAAGCGCGGGCCCTCCTCGCCGATTTCACCGGTAGCGGTAAAGCCGCATTTTTCCAGCACTCTCTGCGAGGCGGTGTTTCCGGGGGCCGTTTCCGCCGTCACCGCCCGCAGCGCCGGGTTCCGAAAGGCCCAGGCCACGGCGGCGCTCACCGCCTCGGTCGCGTAGCCCCGGCCTTGATACGTGTCCAAAATACCGTAGCCGATTTCCGCCGTATCATCCGGCGCAAGACCCTTGAAGCACAGGTCGCCCACAGGCGTCCCGTCCTTCCGTTCGATCCGCCACATGGCGTACCAGGCCCATTGATCGGGATGCTGCAGGCAGCCTTCCAGCATCTGCGAATAGGCAGCCCTCAGCCCCTCATCCTCCTCGGCGGCGATCACGGCTTCCATCTCTTCCCGCGCCGCGGGATACAGTCTTAAGCGTTCTGTCTCTGTCATGCCTGCCTCCGGGGATGTTCGGCCTGTCGGCGCTTTCCGCCGCAGTGTTTTGAGATACGCCTTCTGCGCCTCGCTGACGCGGCGGCTCTCGACCGCCTTCTGAATGGCCTTGTTGTGGGTCCGGGGCTCGAGGCGCCCCTGCTCGATATAGGGCAGCGCAGCCTCGTACTGCTTGGCGAGGGCTGTGGCAAAATACCAGGCCTGCATCATGCTGAGATAGTATTCCTCTGCCCGGACTGCGGCGACCCGGGCCAGGTATTCAGGGCGGAAATCCGCGTCCAGAAAATGGTTCATCAGCATGCGGATCGCAAAGCGCTTTGTATAGAGACGCTCGCTGTCCAGCCAGCGCTGAACGTCCCCGATCAGCCGCGCATGATCCCTTCCCAGACACGCGGGGCCGATGCTGTCACAGGTGGCCCAGTTGTCGATAAAGGGCAGAAAGGCGTCCAGCGCGGCGACGCATTGGCCGTAATCCCGGACGCGCTCAATCAGAAAGCCGTGCAGATGGTTTTCCTCCAAATAGGTATGCGGCAGCGTCTGGAGAAACGCTGCGGCCTCCGCCGAGCCGGAGAGCTCCTTTGCAAGCTTTCGCAGCGCCGGCGCGCGCACGCCGATGATGTTCTCACGCGGCACGTTCGGCACAAGCTTCGCGGTAAAATCGCCGTAAGCCTCGTCCCGCAGGGTGAAGAGCCGGTCACGGACGTTCATCATGGCGCCGCACTCATTTGACCCCGCCGTAGCGGCGATCCCGCGCGCTGAAGACAGCGATGGCCTTGTCCAGCTCCTCCGGCGTAAAGTCGGGCCAGAGCACGTCCGTGAAGTAAAACTCCGCATAGGCGCACTGCCAGAGGAGAAAGTTGGAGATGCGCACTTCCCCGCCCGGCCGGATCAAAAGGTCCGGGTCCGGGATACCCGCCGAGTAGAGGTAGGAGGCAAAGCCCTCTTCCGTGAGCTCGCCGTCGGTCTTGCCCTCCGCGTAATCCCTTGCATAGCGGCGCGCGGCATGCAGGATCTCGTCCCGCCCGCCGTAGTTTAGGCAGATATTGGCCTGGATGCCCTCGTAGTGCCGGGAGAGCTCTTCGGTTCTCTCCACCATCGCGCGCAGCTCCGGGCTCAGCGCCGCGGTGTCGCCGAAGATTTTCAGGCGGATATGCTCCTTCTCCATGGTGTCGATGGCTTCCTGCAGGTAGTTGCCCAGCAGCTTCATGATGGTGGAGACCTCTTCCTGCGGCCTGCGCCAGTTCTCGGTGGAGAAGGCGTAGACCGTCAGGTACTGCACGCCGATGTCTTTGCAGTAGGTCGCGATCTTGCGGAAGGTCTCCGCGCCGACGGCGTGACCGGCGGTCCGGGGCAGGCCGCGCTTTTTTGCCCAGCGGCCGTTGCCGTCGAGGATAATGGCAATATGGCGGGGAACCCGGGAATCCTCCCGCTTCCCCGCCGGGTTAAGGTTAGGCATATTGTCCTCCTTCTCAGAAAATCTGTCCCTCGCCGCCCCGGTGCTTCAGCACCGGGGCGCCTCTCCCGGGGGGAGAGGCGAGGGCCTTGGCTCCCCGCTGGGAGAGCTGTCACGAAGTGACTGAGAGGGGGCCTCAGATCTCCGTCAGTTCCTTTTCCTTCTTCTCGCAGATCTTGTCGATCTCCTTGATGTAGTCGTCGGTCAGCTTCTGGATGTCCTTCTCGGCGATCTTGTAATCGTCCTCGGTGATCTCGGAGGCCTTCTGCTGCTTCTTCATCTTCTCCACCGCGTCGCGGCGGATGTTGCGGATAGCGACCTTGGAGGTTTCGCCGTATTTCTTCGTCTGCTTGACGAGATCCTTGCGGCGCTCCTCGGTCAGGGGCGGGAAGACCAGGCGGATGGCGCGGCCGTCATTCTGGGGATTGATGCCGAGATCGGAGGCGAGGATCGCCTTCTCGATGGCCTTGAGCAGGCTGCCGTCCCAGGGCTGGATCAGCAGGGAGCGGGGGTCGGGGGTCGAGACGGAGGCCACCTGCAGAAGCGGCGTGTCCACACCGTAGTAGCTCACGGTGATGGGGTTGAGGACGGCGGTGTTGGCCCGCCCGGCGCGGATGGCGCCCAGATCGGAAGTGAGCGCGTCGCAGGTCTTTTGCATTTTGCGTTCGATTTCAGGATAGTCAGACATGTTCGTACCTCCTATAAGTAATGTATCGTAAAAATGTTACTTCACCAGTGTTCCCACGGCCTCGCCGTTTAAGACGCGCAGGATGTTCTCAGGATCTGCCAGGGCGAAGACCGCCGCAGGGATGTCGTTCTCCATGGCGAGCGCCGTCGCGGTGGTGTCCATCACGGCCAGGTGCCGCGCCAGAACCTCGTCATAGCTGATGCTGTCAAACTTCACGGCGGAGACGTCCTTGCGCGGATCGGCGGAATAGACGCCGTCGATGTTCTTTGCCAGAAGGAGCGCGTCGGCGTGGATCTCGGCTGCGCGCAGGGCTGCCGCCGTGTCGGTGGAGAAGAAGGGTGCGCCGCTGCCGCCGGCAAAGAGGACGATCTCCCCGGCCTCGAGATATTCGATGGCGCGGCGGGCGTCGAAGCGCTCACCCACACCCATGATGTCCACGGCGGTCATGACCCGGGCCTTCGCGCCGAGCTGCCGGAGCACGTCGCACACGGCGATGCAGTTCATGCAGGTGGCAAGCATGCCCATCCGGTCGGCGTTGACGCGCTCGACCTTGCCGGCGCCGTCCTTGACGCCGCGCCAGAAGTTGCCGCCGCCGATGACGATGCCGATCTGCACACCCTGCTCGGCCGCCTTCTTCAAAACGGTGCAGACCGAAGAGATCAGCTCAAAGTCAAAGCCGGTCTTCTTTTCGCCCGCCAACGCCTCGCCGCTGATCTTGATGACAACACGATGAAACTTCATGATAGCTCCTTTCTTTTCGGCGTTGCCCGCCGGAGGATCAAATGTCCAGAATGCCCAGGATGATGATGCCCACGATCACCGCAGCGATGCAGAGATAGTGCCTGCGCGAGAGCTTCTCCTTGAGGAAAATATGGCCCCACACGACACTCGCCACACAGTAGCTGGAAATGATGGGGGCTGCGAAGGCCACATGCGCGCTGTCCGCGATGGCATAGATATAGAAAAACTGGCCGATGGTTTCAAAGATCGCGCCCGTATATTTGGGGAACTCCTGCCGGGGAATGAGCCGCTGCTTTTTGATGCCAAGCACATAGATGGCGCAGAGGATGCCCACAGCGAAGAAGGTCAGCTCATAGGCGCAGTTGGCGCTGTCCTCGTCCAGCACCTCCAGCACGCGGCTGTCGGCAAAGGTGCCCAGCGCATCCAGCAGGCAGTAGACAACGGGGATCGCAATGGCAAGCCAGCTCTTGGCGTAGTGATGGTTGGAGGCGTCCTGTCTGGCCCTTCGCAGGTCCTCGTCCTCGTTGGCTTCGACAAAGCCAAGGGCGATGACGCCGGCGGCGACCAGCGCCACGGCGACCAGTGCGATCGGCGGCAGATCCTCGCTGATGCCCTTGGTGGCAAAGGTCAGCAGCGCCACGATCGCGCCGGAGCTGTTGCAGATGGGAGAGGAGATCGAAAGCTCGATATACCGCAGGCCGAGATAGCCGATGGCCATCGAGAGAATATAGAGCATGGAGACGGGCAGGTAGGTAAGGATCACGTGCGCGCTCATTTCCACGCCGTTAAAGAAGATTTCAAACGCGGCGTGCAGGCCCATCACAAGACCCACCGCCATTACCATTTTCAGGTGACTGTACTTATCGCGGGGATCCTGGCAGCCGATCTTGGAAAACAGATCAGAGCCGCTCCAGCAAAGCAATGCAATGACTGCGAAGGTAAACCACATATAGTTCGATCCTCTTTCTCTACAGTGCGCGCACAGCGCGCCTCTTCTAATTTTATCACAGACTCTGTCTTTTGACAATTATAACTTTACTGCCCTGCGCCCCGATTGACAGAATCTGCGCCCGGCGCGTGCTATCATGTGCCCATGAATGTCATCTACGCCGACTCCCTCTTTGCCCTGAGCGTGTTTACCGATTACCTCCTCTGCCTTGTGACGGCGCGTTTCTGCGCCCTGCGGCTCAGGCGGCTGCGCTATCTTCTGGCTGCGGTCTTCGGCGGGGTGTACGCGGTGGCGGTGTTCCTGCCGGGCTGCGCCTGGCTTGCGCATCCGCTGGCGGAGCTCTGTGCGGCGGGGTTCATGGGCCTCATCGCCTTCGGCGGCGAGGCGCGGCTCTTCCGCTGCATAGCGGCCTTTCTCGCGGTGTCGGCCAGCTTCGGCGGCATGGTCTGGGCGGTGGCCCTCCGGCAGGGGAGCCTGCCCGTGCCGGACTGGAAAATGCTTGTGGGGGTCTTCCTCCTGAGCTACGCGCTGCTGACCCTGCTGAGCCTCACCCGCCGCCGCAGAGCCCGGGAGCACCGGGCGGCGGTAAAGCTCTGCTTCTCCGGGCGCAGAACGGACTTTCCCGCCCTGGAGGACAGCGGCAACTGCCTGACAGACCCCATCACCGGGGACGCGGTGCTGCTGGCCTGTCCCCTGGCGCTCGAGCCCCTGTTCCCGGGGCGGGCAGCGTGGCTCGCCCTCCCGGCGGTGGAGCTTCTGGAGCGGGCGGCGGAGGACCCGGAAATCCGCGGGCGCTTTCGCCTCCTGCGGGCGGGCAGCGTGGCGGGCCCGGCGCTGCTGGCGGCCTTCCGCCCGGACGAGGCTACGGTGGACGGAAGGCCGCGCGCCGTCCTTGTCGCCGTGAGCGAGGCCGCCCAGGGCGACGGGTTCCGGGGAATCGTGTGATCCTGAAAGGAGGAGCATCGTATGTTAACAAGGCCTCAGATTTTTTTCCTGCGGGAGCGCATCCTTGATATCCTCGGCATCTCGCCGCCCCCGGTTTTTTACATCGGCGGCAGCGAGACCCTGCCGCCGCCCCTGGAGCGGGAGGAGGAAAGCGCCGCCATCCTTGCCCTGGAGGCGGGGGACGAGGCGGCCCGCCGCACGCTCATCGAACATAACCTCCGCCTTGTGGTCTACATCGCCAAGCGCTTTGAGAATACCGGCATCAACATTGAGGATCTCATTTCCATCGGCACCATCGGGCTCATCAAATCCGTCAACACCTTCAACAGCGGCAAGAAGATCAAGCTTGCCACCTATGCCAGCCGCTGCATCGAAAACGAGATCCTCATGTACCTGCGCAAGATCGGCGGTCAGAAGACCGAGGTCAGCTTTGACGAGCCCCTCAACACCGACTGGGACGGCAACGAGCTGCTGCTGTCGGATATCCTTGGCACCGAGGAGGACGAGGTCAGCCGCAGCCTCGAGGACGATGCGGAAAAGCGTGTACTGCTCGAGGCGGTGGACCTGCTGGAGGGCCGGGAGAAGGAGATCATCCTCCTGCGCTTCGGCCTCATGGGCGGGCGGGATTACACACAGAAGGAGGTGGCCGACATGCTGGGCATCTCCCAGAGCTATATCTCGCGCCTCGAGAAACGCACCATTGAGCGCCTCAGACGGGAGATGCTGCGCCTGCTGCAGGTATAAACTCGTGCTGGACATTCCGGGCGCTGTGCGATACAATAAAAGCAAGTTCGGCTTCATAAACGATATACAAAACGAGAAAAAAGAAAGGACATTGGAAACGATGATTGCTTGGAAAAACCTGGACACTCTGGCTTCTTACAAAAAGCTTTTAGCGCTCAAAGACCGCGTGAACCTCCCCGAGGCGATGGCCGGCGAGAAGGGCGCGGAGCGCGTGGCGAAATACAGCGTCCCCATGGCGGGCGGCCTCAGCTACAATTTTGCCGCCAAGGCCGTGGACGACGAAGTGCTTGCGGCCCTCGGCGAGCTTGCGAAGGAAGCGCAGCTCACGGAGAAGTTTGCCGCCCTCTATAACGGCGAGGTCATCAACACCGGCGAAAAGCGCCTGGTGCTGCACCAGCTCACCCGCGGCCAGCTCGGCGACGCGGTGGTCTGCGACGGCGTGGATAAGCGCGCCTTCTATGTCGGCGAGCAGAAGAAGGCCGCGGCCTTTGCCGAAAAGGTACACGCCGGGAAGATCACCAACGCCGCCGGCGAGAAGTTCACCACCGTCGTGCAGATCGGCATCGGCGGCAGCGACCTCGGCCCGCGCGCCATGTATCTGGCCCTGGAGAACTGGGCCCGGCAGAACAACACCCTCAAGCTGGAGGCCCGCTTCATCTCGAACGTCGATCCCGACGACGCGGCAAGCGTCCTCAAGACCATCGACGTCAAGCACTCCCTGTTCGTGCTGGTCTCCAAGTCCGGCACGACGCTCGAGACCCTGACCAACGAGTCCTTTGTGAAGGACGCTCTCAAAAACGCCGGTCTCGACCCGGCAAAGCACATGGTCGCCGTCACGAGCGAGACCTCCCCGCTCGCCAAGTCCAGCGATTATCTGGAAGCCTTCTTCATGGACGACTACATCGGCGGGCGCTACTCCTCCACCTCCTGCGTGGGCGGCGTGGTCCTGTCCCTGGCCTTCGGGCCCGAGGTGTTTGAGCGCTTCCTGAACGGCGCCCATGCCGAGGACCTGACCGCGAAGGAGACCGATCTTCTGAAGAACCCCGCCATGCTCGACGCGCTGATCGGCGTGTATGAGCGCAACGTCCAGCTCTGGCCCGCCACCGCCGTGCTGCCCTATTCCCAGGCGCTCAGCCGCTTCCCGGCCCACCTGCAGCAGCTTGACATGGAGTCCAACGGCAAGCATGTCAACCGCTTCGGCGAGCCTGTCTGCTATCCCACCGGCCCCGTCATCTTCGGCGAGCCGGGCACCAACGGACAGCACTCCTTCTATCAGCTCCTGCACCAGGGCACGGACATTGTCCCGCTGCAGTTCGTGGGCTTCCGCCGCAACCAGGCGGGCATGGATGTGGACATCCAGGGCAGCACCAGCCAGCAGAAGCTCTGCGCCAACGTGGCCGCGCAGATCATGGCCTTCGCCTGCGGCAAGCAGGACAAGGACCCCAACAAGAGCTTTGACGGCGGCCGCCCCTCCAGCATCATCATCGGCGAGCAGCTCACGCCCGAGGCGCTGGGCGCGCTGCTGGCCCACTTTGAAAACAAGGTCATGTTCCAGGGCTTCTGCTGGAACCTGAACAGCTTCGACCAGGAGGGCGTGCAGCTCGGCAAGGTGCTGGCAAAGCGCGTCCTGGCCCACGAGACGGACGGCGCCCTGCGCGCTTACAGCGATCTGCTGGATATCTGAGGCACCCATATCGACGGGGATGCAGCGAAAAGCTGCATCCCCGTTTTTTGCTGTCTGCTCGTTTTGCCGCGGGAAAGCGCCCCGCACGCCGCAGGGGCTGATGTGGCCCAGGCCAGCCGCTCTTGCCCCTGTGGGGCAATTCACCTTCCCCTCATCAGCCCGGCGGGGAAACCAGCCGCTCTGCGATTTCGCCCGGGCGAATACGTACAATGCAGGTTCCGTCCCCGTCATTGCGAGACAGTGCGCACACTGTCGTGGCAATCCGCCCGCCGGAGGCTGTTGCCCGCTCAGACATACTTCCCTGGTCGCTGGGAGTACGGATTGCCACACCAGTGACATCGGTCACTGGCTCGCAATGACGCGTATCGGACTTTTCCCGGTTTATTCCGTAGGGGCTGATGTGGCCCAGGCCAGCCTCTCTTGCCACTGTGGGGCAATTCACCTTCCCCTCATCAACCCGGCGGGGGAAGCCTGGCATTCTGCGCATTCGCCCGGGCGAATACGTGAAACCGACATCGTACTGCCGGGTCGATCAGGGGATCGACCCCTACGAAGGAAAACGCACCCCGGGGAACCGGGGTGCGACGTTTACTATAAAAAAGGACACCGCCGGTCGATCTGCCGCCGTTTGCGGCGGCAGATGACCTTGCGGTGTCCTTTTGACGTCAGGCGTGGGCTTCAAACGAGGCGTGAGGATTGGTGGCCTCGGTCTGCTCGAGCATGGCGGCGGCCCATTCGCTGCCGCCCTCCTTGGCGCGGGTGTACCAGCGGCCGGCCTCGTCCAGGTTCTGCGTCACGCCGAGACCGTTCTGATAGAGGTAGCCGATCTGGGCCTGACCCTGGGCGTTGCCCTGCTGGGCGGCGCGGTTGTTCCACTCCATGGCGGCGGCATAGTCGGCCGGGACGCCCAGAGCGTTCTGGTAGATGTAGCCAAGCTGGGCCTGAGCGGGGGCGTAGTCCTCTTCGGCGGCCAGCGTGTAGTACTCCAGAGCCTTCGCGTAATCCTGCTGCACGCCGCCCTTGCCGTCCAGATACAGGTCGCCGAGAAGCTTCGTGGCGGCGAGGTTCCCTGCGTCCGCCATTTTCTCAAGTCCCGAGAGGGCCCTGGCGTAGAGCTCGTCTGCCTTGGCGGCGTCCACCTTGCGGGCGGTTTCAACCGCGTACTGGCCGGTGGCGTCGGCGGCGTTGCTCACGTGGTTGGGGGCGGGCCCGTCAAAGAACTGGGCCAGGCTCATCAGCTCAAAGGGGGTGAGGTTCTGCGCCGCGGCGGCCTTGTTTGCCGCATCCAGCGCGAGCTCGTGGTTTTTCTCAACGCCGCGGCCCGTGGCAAAGCACTCGCTGAGCGCGCACATCACGGCGCCGTAATCAAAGGCGGCGGGGTCGGTCTCGTCCGCCAGGGCCACAAACTTGATGTAGCGGCGGGCTGCCTCGTCCTTGTCCATGCGCATGCCGTAGCCCAGATCCGCGGCCTCGGCCAGCAGATAGGCCGCGCTGCGGCAGCCGCCCTGGGAGGCGGCCTCGAGATAGGTCATGGCCTTGCTGTGGTTCTCGTCCGTGCCGAGACCCAGATAGTAGCCCTTGCCCAGGATCAGAGCGATCACGGGATCGCCGGTGGCCAGGGCGCTTGCCGCCTGGAAGGCGCCGGTGTAGTCCCCGCTGTCATACAGGGCAATGGCCTGGTCGGCAGCGCCGTCGGCATAGGCGGGCACCGCGCAAAGGCCGAGCACCATCACAAGCCCAAGCAGCAGGGTGAGGAATCTTTTCATAGCGTTTGTCTCCTTCTATATCATGCATAGTGTTTTCTGAGCAGCTTTGCTATTATAGCCTGCCCCGCCCGCTTTTTCAACCGCCGGAACGGGGCAAATCGTGAACAATTTGCAAAGCATCGGCAACGTTCCCTTTGACGGCGGCCACCGGAAAAAGTTCCCGGCTGGGTGCGCTTAAGAAACTTTCTGTGGATTTTTCCGGACTTGCCTGCTATACTGTACCTGCAAAACTGCAGATTCAGGACCGGTGAAAAACCGGATATTTGAAAGGAGATACAATCATGGGTCTTATCAAAGCAGCCTTGGGTTCCGTCAGCGGCGTGCTCGCCGATCAGTGGAAGGAATATTTTTATTGTGACGCGCTCGACAGCGACACCCTGGTGGTACGCGGGCAGAAGCGCGGCCGCGCCGGCAGCGACAACGTCATCTCCAACGGCTCCGTCATCGCGGTGGCCGACGGCCAGTGCATGATCATTGTCGATCAGGGCAAGATCGCCGAGCTCTGCGCCGAGCCGGGCGAGTTTACCTATGACGCCTCCACCGAGCCCTCCATCTTCTCCGGCAACCTCGGCGACGGCATTATGGATGTGTTCAATGCGATCGGCAAGCGCTTCACCTTCGGCGGCGAGATCCCCAAGGAGCAGCGCGTTTACTACTTCAACACCAAGGAGCTCGTGGGCAACAAGTACGGCACTCCCTCGCCCGTGCCGTTCCGCGTGGTGGACCAGCGCGCCGGGATCGACCTGGATGTCGGCATCCGCTGCTTCGGTGAGTATTCCTACCGCATCTGCAACCCCATCCTCTTCTACACCAATGTCTGCGGCAACGTGAAGACCGCCTACACCCGCGACATGCTCGACAACCAGCTCAAGACCGAGCTTCTGACCGCCCTGCAGCCCGCCTTTGCCAAGATCTCCGACCAGGGCATCCGCTACTCCAGCCTGCCCGGTCACACCACCGAGATCGCCGACGCCCTCAACGAGGTGCTCTCCGGCAAGTGGCGCAACCTGAGGGGCCTTGAGATCGTCGCCTTCGGCGTCTCCAGCGTGAAGGCCAGCGAGGAAGACGAGAAGATGATCAAGGAGCTGCAGCGCAACGCAGCCTTCCGCGATCCCAACATGGCGGCGGCCCATCTCGTCGGCGCCCAGGCGGCGGCCATGCAGGACGCGGCCAAGAACGCAAACGGCGCGGCCATGGGCTTCATGGGCATGAACATGGCGGGCCAGGCCGGCGGCATCAATGCGGCGAATCTCTACGCCATGGGCTCCCAGCAGCCTGCCCCTGCCCCGGCGCAGGCGGACGGCTGGACCTGCCCTGGCTGCGGCAAGACCGCCTTCGGCAAGTTCTGCCCCGAGTGCGGCACGAAAAAGCCCGAAGACGGCTGGACCTGCCCGAGCTGCGGCAAGAAGAACAAGGGTAAATTCTGCGCCGAGTGCGGCACGAAAAAGCCTGCCGACGCGCCCCTTTACAAGTGCGACAAGTGCGGCTGGGAACCGGAGGACCCCGCCCATCCGCCGAAGTTCTGCCCCGAGTGCGGCGATCCCTTTGACGACCGCGACATCGTAAAATAAAAAACGCATCGGCTTCTGCCCCAAGTGAGGTGATTGCCCATGGCAGATCAGATCAGCAATTACCAGTGTCCATCCTGTATGGGTCCCCTGCACTATGACGGAAAGAGCGGGCGGCTCAAGTGCGAGTACTGCGGCTCCGACTTCAGCGTGCAGGAGATCGAGGCACTGTACAAAGAGAAGGATGAGGCGGCGGCTGCCGCCTCCGCCCAGGCCGAGATCCTGGAGGACCAGTTCAGCGCCGAGGGAGAATGGAGCGTCTCCGGCACCAACTGGGCAAAGGAACCGGGCCTGAAGGCGTATAACTGCCCGAGCTGCGGCGCGGAGCTGGTGTGCGACGAGACCACTGCCGCCACCTCCTGCCCCTACTGCGGCAACCCGTCCATCGTACCCGGACAGCTCAGCGACATGCTCAAGCCCGACTATGTGATCCCCTTCAAGCTCGGCAAGGAGGAGGCCGTTGCGGCGCTGAAGAAATACTATATCGGCAAAAGGCTCCTGCCGAAGGAGTTTTCCGACAAGAACCATATCGAGGAGATCAAGGGGGTCTATGTGCCCTTCTGGCTTTTCGACGGGGCTGCGGACGCGGATATGCAGTTCCAGGGCACCCGGGTCAGCAGCGTGACCACCGGCAACACGATCGTCACCACCACGGATTATTTCCGCATCCGGCGTACCGGCACGGTGAACTTTGAGAAGATCCCCGTGGACGCCTCCAGCAAGATGCCGGACAACCACATGGACGCCATCGAGCCCTTTGATTACAGCGAGCTGCGGCCCTTCTCCAACGCCTATCTGCCGGGCTTTCTGGCAAACAAGTACGACCTGGAGCAGGAGGAGTGCAGCCGCCGCGCAGACGAGCGCGCGGGCAATACCGCAGCCGATATGGTGGCCCGGACCGTGGGCGGCTATTCCAGCGTCGTCCCCCAGGGCAAGCAGATCCGCATCCGCCGCGGCAAGGTGAAATATGCCCTGCTGCCGGTGTGGATGCTCTCCACCCGCTGGAACGGCGAGAACTATCTGTTCGCCATGAACGGGCAGACCGGCAAGCTCATCGGCGACCTGCCGGCGGCAAAATCCCGGGTCGTCGGCTGGTTTGCGGGCGTGGCCGGCGCCGTGACGGCGCTGATGGCCCTGTTCCTGTATTTCCTGTGAGGAGGGGCTGCGCATGAAGAAGAAAGTCATCGTCTCCCTGCTTTTCGCCCTCTGCCTGCTGCTGGGCATGACAGCCGCGGCACACGCCGATGCCCAGATAGATTACGTGAGCGACTACGCGGGCCTGCTGTCCGACACGCAGCGCCGGGACCTCAATGACCGGGCCGCCGAGATATCAGACGAGTATAATTTCGGCGTCTTTGTGGTCATCGTCAACGACTATAAGAGCTACGTCAACGGCAGCATCGCCGATTTCTCCGAGAACGTCTTCCACCGCTACGGCCTCGGCCGCGGACAGAAGGAGGAGGGCGTGCTCCTCGCCATGAGCATGAACGACGGGGACTACGACATTTATGCCCACGGGGACTTCGGCAACTACGCCTTCACCGACTACGGCAAGGACCAGCTTGCAAACAGCTTCCTGGATGACTTCCGCCGCAACGACTGGGCGGGCGGCTTCCGGGACTTCATCAAAACCAGCGGGGACATGCTCGAAAAGGCCAGGAACGGCCAGCCCGTGGACACCTGGTTCCCCGATCCGGCGGAGACCGGGCCGCGCATGACGCTCGGCAAGCTCCTTGTCAGCCTCGGCGTCGGCTGCCTCACCGGCGGCGCGACCGTCGGCGGGATGAAGCGGCAGATGAAGACCGCCGTCCGACAGTCGGGTGCGGCAAATTATGTGGCCCAGGGCGGCGTCAGGCTGAGCAACAAGCGGGACGATTTTGTCAACCGCTCCGTCACGCGCCAGGTGATCCCGCGCCAGACCAACAGCAACCGTCCGGGCGGGGGGCACTTCGGCGGCACCACCATCAGCGGCAGCCACGGCGGTTCCCACCACAGCGGTAAATTTTAATACGACAAGAGGAAAAAAGGGGGTCATCCCATGGTCCGGATCCTGGAATGGGATAAGGCGCTGCGCCCGTTCGAGCGGGATATCAACCTGCGTATGGACAATTACCATCGCGTGCATGAGATGCTGACGGGGGGCGGAAGGCTCACCGATTTCGCCAACGCCCACGAATACTACGGCTTCCACCACACCGCCGAGGGCTGGGTCTACCGTGAGTGGGCGCCCGGCGCGGATGAGGTGTATCTCTCGGGCGAGTTCAACGGCTGGGCGCCGGAGGACGCGCCGCTCACGCCCATCGGCAGCGGCAACTGGGAGCTGCGCCTGCCGGAGGAAACGCTGCGGGACGGGATGCGCGTCAAGACCGTTGTGCGAAACGGGCCGACGCTCTCCTGGCACATTCCGCTCTACGCCCGCCGCGTGATCCAGGACCCCGAGAGCTTTGAGTGGATCTGTGAGGTCTGGGACCCCATCACGCCCTACGCCTGGACGGACGGGGACTTCCGGCCCGACAGGCAGCTTTTTATCTATGAGTCCCATGTGGGCATGGCCACCGAGGAATACCGCGTCGGCACCTATCGGGAGTTTGCCGACAACGTGCTGCCCCGGGTGCAGTACCTGGGCTACAACACTGTGCAGCTCATGGCCATTATGGAGCACCCCTATTACGGCTCCTTCGGCTACCAGGTGTCGAACTTCTTCGCCGCCTCCAGCCGCTTCGGCCTGCCGGAGGATCTCAAGTACCTCGTGAACAAGGCCCACAGCATGGGCATCGCCGTGCTGCTGGACGTGGTGCACTCCCACGCGGTCAAGAACACTGTGGAGGGCATCAACCGCTTCGACGGCACCGACACCCAGTTCTTCCGCGCCGGCAGGGCGGGCGATCATCCGGCCTGGGATACCAAGTGCTTCAACTACGGCAAGACCGAGGTGCTGCATTTCCTGCTTTCAAACCTCAAGTTCTGGATGACGGAGTATCACTTCGACGGCTTCCGTTTCGACGGTGTGACCAGCATGCTCTACCACGACCACGGCCTGGGCGCGGCCTTCTCGAACCTGAAAATGTACTTCTCCATGAACACTGACACCGAGGCCATTACCTACCTGCAGCTTGCAAACGAGCTGATCCATGAGCTGCGGCCCGACGGCATCACCATCGCCGAGGACATGTCCGGCATGCCGGGTATGACCCTCAGGGTGCCCGACGGCGGCATCGGCTTTGACTACCGCCTCGCCATGGGTTTGCCCGACATGTGGATCCGCCTCATCAAGGAGAAGCGGGACGAGGACTGGAACCTCGACTATATCTGGAACGAGCTCAACAACCGCGTGGCCTCCACCATCGCCTATGTGGAGAGTCATGACCAGGCCCTGGTGGGCGACCAGACCATCATGTTCCGCCTGGCCGAGGCCCACATGTATACCGACATGGACAAGATCTGCCATAACGAGGTCATCGACCGCGCCATGGCCCTGCACAAGATGCTGCGCCTCGTGACCTGCGCCGCCGGCGGCAACGGTTATCTCAACTTCATGGGCAACGAGTTCGGCCACCCCGAGTGGAT
Organism: Oscillospiraceae bacterium; assembly: GCA_902761635.1. Lineage (GTDB taxonomy): Bacteria > Bacillota > Clostridia > Oscillospirales > Oscillospiraceae > Limivicinus. The sequence continues at coordinate 58,751 of CACWLG010000026.1, forward strand.
CGACTTTCCCCGCGAGGGCAACGGCTGGGACTACAAGTACTGCCGCCGCCAGTGGAGCCTGCCGGAAAACGGCTACCTCAAATATGGTCAGCTCAACCTCTTCGACCGGGATATGATCCAGACCTGCCGGAAATACGGTGTCCTCGGCGATGGCGGAACCAGGCTCCGGCTCCTGCGCCAGAATGACCACCTGCTCGCCTTTGAGCGGGGCGGCCTCGTGTTCGCCTTTAACTTCGACCCCGTGAGAAGCCATATGGATGTCGCAGTCCCGGTCAGCGTCGGGCGCGACCATGAGGTGCTCTTTACGACCGATGACTCCTGCTACGGCGGCTTTGACAATATCACGCACGAGCTCCATTCCGCCTTCATCCCCGGCATGAGCAGCCCGACCCTGCGCCTGGGCCTCCCGCCCCGCACGGCCATGGTGCTCAAGCCCGTGGAGGAGTAAGCAGCAGCAAAAGACAGCCCGGGAAAGCCGGAAGGGAGATCCCGGCTTGACGAAATACAAAGGACGGTCCAGGCATGAGAGCCTGGGCCGTCCTTTACGCGTCTGCGCGTCTACTTCTTCTCGGGGACGATGTAGATGAACACCAGCGAACTGATGAGCAGCAGGAAGGGGTAGAAGAGGTTCGGGATGATCTGAAAGGCGGAGACATTCTGCCCCAGCCCGTTTGCGGCGGAGATGGCCACCAGCATCTGGGCGCCGTAGGGGATCACGCCCTGGAAGATGCAGGAGAAGGTGTCCAGGAGAGAGGCGGTTTTGCGCTTGGAGATGCCGTAGTTCTGCGCCATCTGGGCGGCGATGGGGTTTGCCATGACGATTGCGACGGTGTTGTTGGCGGTGGCGATGTCCATGGCGCCGACCAGCAGACCCATGCCGAGCTGGCCGCTCTTCTTGCCGCGGAAGACCTTCTGAATGCCGTAGAGCAGGGCGTCAAAGCCGCCGTACTCGCGGATGAGCGCGCAGATGGCGGAGACCAGGATCGCGACCATGGTGGTCTCGAACATGCCGGCGGCGCCCGCACCCATGGAGGACAGCAGCTCCGTCGCGGGGATCGCGCCGGTGGCCAGCATGATGACGGAGCCGGAGACAATGCCGATGAGCAGCACGACAAAGACATTGATGCCGATAATGCCGCCCGCGAGCACCAGCACATAGGGGATGATCTGGACGAGGTTATACGGCGGCAGCTCCATCGGGGCGATCTCGGAGCGCAGGCTGATGACCAGGATCAGCACCAGGGTCAGAATCGCAGCGGGCATGGCGATGGCAAAGTTCTCGCGAAACTTGTCCTTCATCTCACAGCCCTGGCCCTGGCAGGCGGCGATGGTGGTGTCGGAGATAAAGGAGAGATTGTCGCCGAACATGGCGCCGCCCATGACGGAGGCGATGCAAAGCGGCAGCGACACGCCGGAGGCGGTGGCCACGGCGACAGCGATCGGGGTGATGAGGGTGATGGTGCCGACGGAGGTACCCATGGCGGTGGAGACAAAGCAGCTCACCACGAACAGGACCGCCACGGCAAAGCGCGCAGGGATGATGGAGAGCATGAAGTAGGCAACGCTCTCGGCGCTGCTGCGGCCGACGACGCCGACAAAGATCCCGGCGGTCATGAAGATCAGGATCATGGTGACGATGTTTTTGTCGCCGATGCCGTGCCCCATGAGCTCCAGCTTCCTGTCAAAGCTCAGGCTCCGGTTCTGCAGGCAGGCTACCAGCAGCGCGATGAGAAACACCACCACGATGGGGATGTTGTAAAAGCCCATGGGGATCTTCATCCCGTATTCAAACAGCAGGCCCAGGCCCAGATACAGCACCAGGAATACCAGAATGGGCAGCAGCGCGATCGTTCTCCCTTTTTTCACGTTTGTTTTCCTTCTCTTTCTCCGGCATTGCCGGGGGACTTTACTTGTGATACAGCTTCTTGGCCTGATACTTCGGCTCGAAGCTGATGTTCACGCCGAGCTTTTTGAAGAGGTCCTCGTCCACATGGGAGAGAATGACGGTGGAGTGGGCCTCCGCCCCCTTGAGCAGAGCGAGCTGGTCGATGGCAAGATCCGCCATGGGGTTTGTGACGGCGCAGATGGTGAGGGCGATGAGCAGCTCGTCCGTGTGCAGGCGGGGGTTGTGATTGCCGAGGTGCTCCACCTTCAGGTGCTGGATGGGCTTGATGACCCCCGGGGCGATGAGGGGCAGCTTCTTGTCGATGCCCGCCAGGGCTTTGAGGGCGTTGATGAGCGCGGCGGAGGACGCGCCGAGCAGCGACGTGGTCTTGCCTGTGACGATGCGCCCGTCGTTCAGTTCGATGGCGACAGCGGGGCCGTCGGTGGCTTCGGCCTTGTCCAGCGCGGCCTTGACCACGGGCCGGTCGGCGGCGGAGATGCCGAGCGTGTTCATGATCAGCTCGATCTTGCGCATCTCGCTCTGCTCGCTGAGACCCTTGCGGGCATTCACAGCGGCGGCATACCAGCGGCGGATGATCTCCTGCTTTGACGCCTCCCGGCAGGCCTCGTCGTCCGAAATGCAGAAGCCCACCATGTTCACGCCCATGTCCGTGGGGCTCTTGTAGGGGCTCTCGCCGTAGATGGACTTGAAGATGGCCTCCAGCACAGGATAGATCTCCACATCCCGGTTGTAGTTGACGGCGGTCTCACCGTAGGCCTCCAGGTGGTAGGGGTCGATCATGTTCACGTCGTCCAGATCCGCAGTGGCGGCCTCATAGGCCAGGTTCACCGGGTGCTTGAGGGGCAGGTTCCAGACAGGGAAGGTCTCGAACTTGGCGTAGCCCGCGCTGACGCCGCGTTTGTTCTCGTGGTAGAGCTGGCTCAGGCAGGTGGCCATCTTGCCGCTGCCGGGTCCGGGAGCGGTGACGACGATGAGGCTGCGCTCGGTCTCAATGTAGTCGTTTTTGCCGAATCCCTCCTCCGAGACGATCAGGGGCACGTTTGCCGGGTAGTCGGGGATGATGTAGTGCAGATAGGTGCGGACGCCCAGAGCCTCCAGCCGCTTGCGGAACGCGTCGGCAATGGCCTGACCGCGGTAGTGGGTGATGACCACAGAGCCGATATAGAGCCCGATTCCCCGAAAAGCGTCGATGAGACGGAGAGTGTCGTCCTCGTAAGTGATGCCGAGGTCGCCGCGGCGCTTGGAGCGTTCGATATCGTCGGCAGAGATGCAGATGACGATCTCCGCATCATCCTTCATCTCCAGCAGCATGCGCACCTTGCTGTCCGGCTCGAAGCCCGGCAGGACGCGCGCGGCGTGGTAATCGTCAAAGAGCTTGCCGCCAAATTCCAGATACAGCTTGCCGCCGAACTTGCCGATGCGGTCGCGGATGTTCTGGGACTGAAGCTTCAGATATTTGTCGTTGTCAAAGCCGATGCGGTTCATGGTTCTCTCTCCCCCCAAAAACAATTCACAAATCCGTATTTTATCACAAGCGCTCCCAAAGGACAAGATGACAGATTTAGACTTTTTTTATTCACATTCTTGTGCTATAGTACAAAATGAATCAGTGTGGAGTCAGGAGCGTGGAGTTGTTGTGTCCCTTTCGGGAACCGTCCATTAACTCCAAACTCCAAACGCAGAAAAGCGTAACTCTTCGAGAAAGGTTAATGAGAAAGGTTAAGATATAAATGGGACTGTTTGACAAATTATTCGGCACCTACTCCGACCGGGAGCTCAAGCGCATCAAGCCGATCGCGGATAAGATCGAGGCTCTGGCAGACGAGACCGCCGCGCTCAGCGACGAGGAGCTCAAGGCCAAGACCGGGGAATTTAAGGCGCGCTACCAAAACGGCGAGAGTCTGGACGACCTGCTGCCAGAGGCCTTTGCGGTCGCACGGGAGGCAAGCTGGCGCGTGCTGGGCATGCGGCCCTTCCGGGTCCAGCTCATCGGCGGCATTGTGCTGCACCAGGGCCGCATCGCCGAAATGAAGACCGGCGAGGGCAAGACCCTCGTCGCTGTTCTGCCTGCCTACCTCAATGCCCTGACCGGCGAGGGGGTACATATCGTCACGGTCAACGACTACCTGGCCCGCCGCGACAGCGAATGGATGGGCAAGGTGCATCGCTTCCTCGGCCTTACGGTGGGCCTCATTGTCCACGACCTGGACAATGACCAGCGCCGCGCGGCCTACGCCTGCGACATTACCTACGGCACCAACAACGAAATGGGCTTTGACTATCTGCGCGACAACATGGCCCTGTATAAAGCGGACATGGTCCAGCGCGGGCACGCCTTCGCCATCGTGGACGAGGTGGACTCCATCCTCATTGATGAGGCCAGGACCCCGCTCATTATCTCCGGCCAGGGGGATGAGAGCACCGACCTCTACCGCCAGGCGGACGACTTCGTCTCGCGCCTGAAGAAGGTGGTCTATGCCTCCGTGGACGAGAAGGAGGAGGAGAGCGAGGATCTGGACGCCGACTACGTGGTGGACGAGAAAGCCCGCAGCGCCACCCTCACCGCCCGCGGCATTGCCAAGGCTGAGCGCGCTTTCGGCCTGGAAAACCTCGCGGATATGGAAAATGCCACCCTCTCCCACCACATTAACCAGGCCCTGAAGGCCCACGGCATCATGAAGCGGGACATCGACTACATCGTCAAGGACGGGGAGATCATCATCGTCGATGAGTTCACCGGCCGCCTCATGCTGGGCCGCCGCTATTCCGAGGGCCTGCACCAGGCCATCGAGGCCAAGGAGCATGTGGATGTGCAGCAGGAGAACAAGACCCTTGCCACCATCACCTTCCAGAACTACTTCCGCCTGTACGGCAAGCTCTCCGGCATGACCGGCACCGCCGCCACCGAGAGCGAGGAGTTCGGCGCCATCTACAAGCTCGACATCATTGAGATTCCCACCAACAAGCCGGTTATCCGTCAGGATCACCCGGATGTGGTGTTCAAAAACGACAGCGGCAAAAATCGCGCCATCGTCGAACAGATCGTCGCCTGCCACGAAAAGGGCCAGCCCGTGCTGGTGGGTACCGTGTCCATCGAGAAGAGCGAGTATATCTCTTCCCTGCTGAAAAAGAAGGGCATCCCCCACACGGTCCTGAACGCCAAGTACCATGAGAAGGAGGCCGAGATCGTTGCCCAGGCGGGCAAGCTCGGCGCCGTCACCATTGCCACCAACATGGCCGGCCGCGGCACGGACATCACGCTCGGCGGCAACGCGGAATTTCTCTCCAAAGCCGATCTGCGCAAAGCCGGCTTTGAGGAGGACGTGATCGCCGAGGCCACCGGCTACGCCGAGACCGAGGACGAAAACATTCTCAGCGCCCGCGAAATGTTCCGCGAGCGTATGCAGGCCCATAAGAAGGACACCGACGCCGAGGCCGAAAAGGTCCGCGCCGTGGGCGGCCTCTTTATCCTGGGCACCGAGCGGCACGAGTCACGCCGTATCGACAACCAGCTTCGCGGCCGCGCAGGCCGTCAGGGCGACCCGGGCGAGAGCCGCTTCTACCTCGCCATGACGGACGACGTCATGCGGCTCTTCGGCTCCGAGCGCGTCATGAACATGATGGACGCCCTCAAGGTTGACGACGACACGCCGCTGGACGCCAAGATGCTCTCCGGCGCCATCGAACAGGCCCAGAAGACCGTTGAGAGCCGCAACTTCCAGACCCGTAAATCCGTGCTGGAATATGACGACGTCATGAACAAGCAGCGCGAGATCATCTACGGCGAGCGCCGCAAGGTGCTTGACGGCGAGGATCTGCGCAGCCAGATCATGAGCATGATCGCGGAGTTCATCTCCTCCACCGTGTCCGACGGCCTGTCCGGCTCCGTGTGCGAGAGCCAGCAGCAGATGGACGACACCCTGCAGCCCTTTGAAAAGCTCTTTATGCCCCGTGGCACCTTTAAGCTCGAGGCCTTCGGCGGCTCGGTGAAGCCGGATGCGCTCAGCGACGCCGTGCGGGAGCTGGCAGAGAAGGTCTACGCCGCGCGGGAGGAGGCCTTCGGCCCCGCTCCCAACGGCACGCCCCTCATGCGCGAGCTCGAGCGCGTGATCATGCTGCGCGTGGTGGACGAGTACTGGATGGACCACATCGACGCCATGGACGAATTGAAGCGCGGCATCGGCCTGCGCGGCTACGGCGCAACCAAGCCCATCGACGCGTATAAGCAGGAGGGCTTTGACATGTTCGAGGCCATGGTCCACGGCATCCGCGAGGAGACCGTGCGCCGCCTCTATACCGTGCGCATCCGCCGTGAGGCGCCCATCGAGCGCAAGGCCGTCGCCAAGAACGCCGCCGCGAACGCCGGCGGGGAGGAGCCGGTCAAGAAGCAGCCCGTCAAGAAGATCCCGAAGCCCGGCCGCAATGATCCCTGCCCCTGCGGCAAGATGAAGCCCGACGGCAGCAGAAGACTCAAATACAAAGAGTGCTGCGGCAGGAATGAGAAGTAAAGGGTAAACATGTTCATTGAAGAAAACGAAAACGGCCTGATCTATATGCGCTCTGATTTCATCGGCGCAAAACACGCCTTCACCACCCGCTTCGGCGGGGTGAGCGGGGGCGAGTTTGCCACGCTCAACCTCGGCGCCAACCGGGGGGACGAGCCGGAGGCAGTCCGGGAAAATTACCGCCGGGTCTGCGCCCTGTTCGGCGTGGATGAAAACGGCGCGTGTGTGACCAATCAGGTGCATAAAAACGAGGTCCACACTGTCACCGCAGCGGATAAGCACGCTTGCTTCGGCCCCGTCCGCTATGAGGCGGACGGCATCGTGACGGCGGAAAAGGGCCTGCCCGTTTTCTGCTTCACCGCCGACTGTGTGCCGGTGCTGCTGTGGGATGGCAAAGGCCGCGCCGCCGGGGCCGTGCACTGCGGCTGGCGCAGCGCCGTGTCGGACATCCTCGGCCGCGCTGTGGAGGCGATGGTCTCCCTCGGGGCCGAAATCCCGGAGCTGCGCGCTGCGATCGGCCCGGCCATCGGACCGTGCTGCTTCGAGACGGACGACGATGTGCCCGAGGCGGCAGAAAAATGGCTGCGGGGCGATACGGCGGGCCTCTTCCGCCGCCGGGGCGACGGCAAGACCATGGTGGACCTCAAGGGAGCCAACGCAAAGAGACTTTTGCAGCTCGGCGTACCGGCAGGGCAGATTGACATTTCGGACGAGTGCACCTTCTGCAGCCATGACAAATACTGGTCCCACCGCTATACTAGGGGCAGGCGCGGCAGCCAGGCATCCGTCATCATGCTCTGAGGAGGGAAAATGACAAGAAAGATAGTATGCCTGCTGCTGTGCCTTGGGGTACTGCTGCTCTCCGGCTGCGGGGGATCTGCCGCGACAGACCCGACCTCTCTGATCCCCGCCTCCACCAAGGGCAAGGATGTGACCCGTGCCCGGGCTGCCGACAGCGATTTTTCCCTCAACTATAATGAAAATTACAGCCTGAACCCCATCCTCGCCACCAACCACTCCAATCAGCTCGTCTGTGACCTGGTGTATGAGAACATGGTGGAGCTCGACGACAACTTCAACGTTATCCCGAACGTCCTGGATGAGGGGCTGCCCAACGACGCGGCCACTTACTGGACCTTCAACATCGAGCCGGGCCACGTCTTCCACGACGGCACGCCCGTCACCGGCGCGGACATCCGCTACTCCCTCGAGCGCGCCGTGGCCACACAGGACCGCTTCCGCGGCCGCTTTGCCAGCTACCAGGGCTCCGGCTATGACGAGAATCGCTTCTATGTGACCCTCGGCATCGGGGACACCCAGTTTGCCAAGCTCCTCAATATCCCCATCATCAAGTCCGGCACCATGGACGAAAAGCCGCCCATCGGCTCCGGCCCCTATACCTTCAACGAGGAGCATACGGAGCTGATCGCCTATGAGGGCTATCCCGGCTATGCCGACCTGCCCATCGACACGATCAAGCTCGTCACCTACTCCACCGCCGATGAGATCCTCTCAAACTTCGAGGACGGCGTCATCGACGCCGTCACGAACGACCCCTCCAGCTACACCAACATCGGCTACTCCTCCTCCAACGAGATCCGCAACTTCAACACCACGAATTTCCACTATATCATGTTCAATGAGGAGGGACTGCTCGGCCGCTACAGCGGCTTCCGCCAGGCGATGATCTACGCCTTTGACCGTCAGAACTTTGCCAACAATCTCATGCACGGCAACGCCGTGGCCGCTGCCGTGCCCATGCACCCGGCCTGCCCTGACTATCCGACGGAGTATGCCTCCGCCCTCGGCTACAATCTGGACACCTGCCGCGTCGTGCTGGAAAACGCCGGCATCCGCGACTATGACGACGACGGGATGCTCGAATACATGTCCGGCACCGCCCAGGATATCGACGTGAACTTCATCGTCTGCTCCGATTCCAGCGCAAAGACCGGCGTAGCCCGGCGCTTTGCCGCCGATATGGAGAGCATCGGCCTCAAGGTCACGGTGCGGGAGCTGACCTGGGAGGAGTTTCTCACTGCCCTGGAGGAGGGCGACTTCGACATGTACTACGGCGAGGTGAAGCTCAGAAACAACTTTGACCTCACGGAGCTTCTGGACCCGGACTCGAGTCTCAACTACTCCCGCAGCATGGACACGGGCTATGTCGCCATGATCAACAATTACCTCTCCTGCGCCGCGGCCCAGCGCTCGGCGGTATACCAGCAGCTCTGCGAGTACATCAACACCAACGGCGCGCTCATTTCCATCGGCTTTGAGAGCCAGCAGCTCATCGTCCACCGCGGCGTGATCCGCGGCCTTGCCCCCAACGCGGGCAACCCCTTCTACGACTTCCAGCACTGGGAGATCCTGCTCAAGTGAGCGTGACCCTGACTTCAAAAGAGTGATCAATACATTCTCAAGGGAGGAATACCATGACTGACAGAGAACTCCTGTCGAAAGCAAAGGCGGCGTCTCTGAACGCCTACGTCCCCTATTCCCGCTTTGCCGTGGGCGCCGCGCTCGAGTGCGCAGACGGCACCGTTTTCACCGGCTGCAATGTCGAAAACGCCGCCCTGGGCAGCACCATCTGTGCCGAGCGTACCGCCTGCTGCAAGGCCGTGAGTGAGGGACAGCGCGAATTTCGCCGTATCGCCATCTACGCCGACAGCGAAAACTGGTGCACCCCCTGCGGGGCCTGCCGCCAGTTTCTGGCCGAGTTTTCGCCGGATATGGAGGTGCTGTGCGCCAAGGCCGGTGACCGCTATGTGAGCTACAAGCTGTCGGAGCTGCTGCCGCATATCTTTAATTATTAAAACGAGCAGTGCATCTCCCCCTCTGTGAGCCCTGGTGTTCACAAGGGGAGATGCGTTTTTGCCGCGTTGGTAATCCCAACAAAATTATCGGGAAAAATTTTGATAAAAAGACGAAATTTTTCTTGACTTATGTCCAAGGCCCTGTTATTATACAGAAGCGCCTGTGCGAGGCACAGGTGTATTATGCGATGAAGCGGGAGATTGCTCGGGGAACTGAGGTAACTTCCGTGGAGTATGTCCGGTACCGGTGATCCGGTACGCAATCGGGCGGCTGAAACCTCTCCTGCACACGCGTATATCGCGCGGAAGGAGTGCGAACCGGCCAGAAAAGCCGGTTTGTTTTTCGGACGCGGCCTGATACGCACGGATGTGTGTATGAGGATTACGAAGAGGTTTCATCCGTACGCATAAGGACGGACCCAATGCCGTCACAAAAAACGTACGAAAAGGAGAAAAAACACCCATGGCAGCAGCAAAGAACATGATCCGCATCCGCCTCAAGGCTTATGACCACCAGCTCATCGACAAGGCCGCCGAGACCATCGTTGAGGCCGCCAAGCGCACCGACGCCAAGGTCTCCGGTCCCATCCCCCTGCCCACCAAGACCGAGATCGTCACCATCCTGCGCGCCGTCCACAAGTACAAGGACAGCCGTGAGCAGTTCGAGGCCCCTACCCAGAAGACCGTGGAAGCCCTGATGAATCTCGAGGTTCCCGCCGGCGTCGAGATCGAGATCAAGCTCTGAAGGCAAACAGTTCCCGGTTCACAACCGGGCCCACATTATGAAATGACCCACAGTCCGCAGCTTGCGAGTGCGGACGGGTTAAGTTGCCAGCCTCTGGACGGCGCAGGCCGGGCCAAGCGAGGCAACCAATAACCATTAGGAGGAAATAGAATGAAGAAAGCCATCATTGGCAAGAAGGTCGGCATGACGCAGATCTTCGACGAGGCCGGCAAGGTCATTCCCGTGACCGTTATCGAGGCCGGCCCCTGCACGGTCGTCCAGAAGATGACCAAGGAAAAGGAAGGCTATGAGGCCGTCCAGTTCGGCTACGAGGAAGTGGCCGAGAAGAAGCTCACCAAGCCCGAGCGCGGCCACCTCCAGAAGGCCGGCGTGGACATGGTCAAGCACCTCAAGGAGTTCCGCCTCGCTGACAGCTCCAAGCTCGAGGTAGGCGACACCGTGAAGGCCGACATTTTCGCCGAGGGCGACAAGGTCGACGTCACCGGGATCAGCAAGGGCAAAGGCTATGCCGGCGTGATCAAGCGCTTCGGCCAGGGCCGTACTCCCACCAGCCACGGCGGCGGCCCTGTCCACCGTCACGCGGGCTCCATGGGCTCCAGCACCGATCCCTCCCGTATCTTCCCGGGCAAGAAGCAGGCCGGCCACATGGGCGTGGAGCAGGTCACTGTGCAGAATCTTGACGTTGTCAAGGTCGATGCCGAGCTGAACCTCATCGCCGTGCGCGGCGCTGTTCCCGGTCCCAAGGGCAGCATCGTTTATATCAAGGATACCGTCAAGGTCCAGCCCGTCAAGAAGGGCGAAGCCGCCGGCATCTCCCTCAACCCGCAGAAGGCCTCCGCGCGTGTCAACCCGCAGAAGGCTTCCGCCAGAAACAAGTAAGGAAAGGAGAGCAGCATAAATGCCTACTGCTAACGTTTTCAATATGGCAGGCGAGAAGATCGGTCAGATCGAGCTCTCCGAGGCCATCTTCGGCATCGAGCCGAACAAGAGCGTCCTGCACGACGTGGTCAAGAATCATCTGGCCAACTGCCGTCAGGGCACACAGAGCGCCCTCACCAAGGGTGAGGTCAGCTACACCACCCGCAAGCCCTGGCGCCAGAAGGGCACCGGCCGTGCCCGCGCCGGCTACGCAGGCTCCCCCGTGTGGTATCACGGCGGCGTTGCCTTTGCTCCCAAGCCCCGCGACTACAGCTACACCCTCAACAAGAAGGTGCGTCGCCTGGCGCTCAAGTCCGCCCTGTCCTCCAAGGCAGCCGACGGCGACATTCTGGTCATTGACGGCCTGAAGATGGACGAGATCAAGACCAAGACCTTCAAGACCTTCCTCACCAAGCTGGGTGTGGACGGCAAGGCCCTCGTCGTCACCGAGAACGTGGATGAAAAGGTCCTCAAGTCTGCGCGCAACATCGCCGGCGTCGAGACCACCTTCGCCACCGTCCTCAGCCCCTATATGATTCTCACCAACGGCAAGATGGTGGTCGACAAGGCCGCCCTCGCCAAGATCGAGGAGGTGTTCGCCTGATGAAGACCGCATACGATGTCATCATCCGCCCCATCATCACCGAGCAGTCCATGGAAGACCTGGACATCAAAAAGTATGCCTTTGAGGTCGCCAGGGACGCCAACAAGATCGAGATCAAGAAGGCCATCGAAGAGATCTTCGACGTCACTGTGATCAAGGTCACTACCACCAGCGTCCACGGTAAAGAGAAGCACCAGGGCGCTTACCCCGCAGGCAAGACCGCTTCCTGGAAAAAGGCCGTTGTCAAGCTGAGCGCCGATTCCAAGAACATCGAGCTCTTCGAAGGCATGGTTTAAGGAGGAAGAATAAATGGCTATTAAAACCTACAGACCGACTACTCCTTCCAGACGCCACATGAGCGTCTCCGGCTTCGACGGGGTTGACAAGCATGCCCGCCCCGAGAAGAGCCTGACCGAGGTCCTCAAGAAGCACTCCGGCCGCAACAGCTACGGCCACATCACCGTCCGCCACCAGGGCGGCGGCAACCGCCAGAAGTACCGTGTCATCGACTTCAAGCGTGACAAGCGCGACGCCGAGGGCAAGGTCCTCCGCCTCGAGTACGATCCCAACCGCAGCGCCTACATCGCGCTGGTTGAGTACGCCGATTCCGAGCGCCGCTACATTCTCGCCCCTGTGGGCCTGAACACCGGCGACGTCGTAATGGCCTCCGCCGCGGCTGACATCAAGCCCGGCAACGCTCTGCCCATGGCCAACATCCCTGTCGGCACCGTCATCCACAACATTGAGCTCTACCCCGGCAAGGGCGCGCAGCTTGTCCGCAGCGCCGGCGTCGCCGCCCAGCTCATGGCCAAGGAAAACGGCATGGCCACCGTCCGCCTCCCCTCCGGTGAGATGCGCAAGGTCCGCATGGACTGCTTCGCCACCATCGGCCAGGTCGGCAACATCGACCACGCCAATGTCCACATCGGCAAGGCCGGCCGCAAACGCCACATGGGTATCCGTCCCACGGTCCGCGGCTCCGTCATGAACCCTGTCGACCACCCGCACGGCGGCGGCGAAGGCAAGTCCCCCGTCGGCCGTCCCGGCCCTGTAACTCCTTGGGGCAAGCCCGCCCTGGGTTACAAGACCCGCAAGACGAAGAACCGCACCGATAAGTTCATCGTCAAGCGCCGCAACGCCAAGTAAGGAGGGAATCGTAAATGAGCAGAAGCA
>CACWLG010000027.1 GCA_902761635.1 Oscillospiraceae bacterium
ATAGGGCAGCACACCTGCACCATCCGTTAAATAGTGGGAAATCTCAAACGCCATGCGATTACCCTCATATTTCCACGCCGCGAGATGATAATTGGATTTCTCTGAATTCAGTTTGATCGGCACCCAAGTATTCCGCACCGTCATGGGAAGCGCGTTAGGCTCCGGGAAGATATCGTTTTCTCTCACAACGGCCTGCACATAAAAGTATGGGAACCTTAGGCGCAAATCCTCTACAACGTCTCGCAGAATCTCTCCATCCACCGCTTCCTTCAGAACAGCAATTGCCCCCATCGTGTTGGGATGATCTGGTGTGGATAGAAAAAGCATTGGCTCAAAAAACTCTTTCATTACTTCGATGCCTCCCTTTCCTCATACACAAGTCTCACATCATAGCCAAGTGCTTCCATCATAGAAACAAATGTCTTGTTGACCACCTTATCCCCCCCATTGACAATACGGCTAACATAAGATGGTGTGGTACCCACAATCTCCGCAACTTTGGCCTGAGTAGTACCCCCCTCTATACATTTTACCTTTACGTCCAATTCAATGTTGTTTTTTAGCATATCCGCCTCACTATCCCCATAAACATTTGTTTCACGATTTGTGTAATTTATTTTAACATGCCACGTCGCTCCTTTCCAGTCCCAAAACGTAAAAAAGCCCCGCCTCCGAAGAAGCAGGGCTGCCGTTCTGTATTTATGCATTGATCTCCATTCCGCTTGTCAGGGTGAAGACGATGTCGTCCTTTGCGTTGACGGTCAGGTGGTCGACAAGGCTCCCCCAGAGTGCCTCGTCAAACTCCGTCACCATCTCCGGCAGCTTCTCGACCGACTGGATGAACCGCTCCAGTTCCCGCCTGCGGATACCCCTGGCTGAAATGTCGGCGGTGGTCTTCTCGTACTCTGCCTTTGTAGCTTCAAACCGGGAAACCAGTGCGTCGTAGCGGATCGTGTACTCTTCCTGGTTCTGCGCCACCCGGGCGTTCTCGGCGATGAGGTTCTGGACGGCGTCCGCATCCACGTTCATCTGCTCCGCCAGCTTTTTCTGTTCCTTTTCCATTTCCTCCGTTCCCGTGAGCATATCCCGCACCGTCCGAAGTTCCGTCAGGACTTCCTTCCGGTCGGTAATGAGGCTGTTGACCACCCGGATGAATGCCTCCCTGATCTCATCCTCGGTCAGGTGCGGAGTCTGACAGCGGGTCTTGTCTTTGAACTTGGAGTTGCACTGCCAGATCACCCGGCGGTACTTGTCGGTGCTATGTGACCAGTAAAAAAAACTCCGCAACACCGAGCGGCAGATGACCACGCCGCTGTTCCTGCTCCGCTGCGTACAGATCGGGCTGTCCCTGCGGGATCTGGATTTGCTGACCATCGGGATGGTGAACGATATGTACGCGGAGAGCAGGAACGACAGCTATCATAATTCACATAATAGTGGTGCATTTGTTTTCCCTGTTTTAGTCCAGCAGTCCGTTGTCTTAGGCTTATACTTTAACGATTTCTTCTGTTTCTTCTTCCTCCGGCCGATAGATGCCGTATTCGCAAGGAACCGCCCTGCTATCTGCAATCCAAACGGGGTTCGTAGCGTCCGTGCCAAGCCGCCCGTTTTCGGTCAGGTAGAGCTTTTGAGTTTCGCCGGACTCGTAGCGGATGGTGTCTCCATCATGGAGTTCCGTGCCGTTGCGGTCGAAGTAATGTAGCTGGCCATCAATGTATCGGATCATTGTCCTCACCTCCTGGTGCTATTAATCGCTCTGAAAACGATACATAGCAAGAGGAGAAAGCGTTAAGTGTATATTCCCCTCAAAGTATTCAGAATACCCGTGTGTGTTCGTAAGCGTGCTCGTAGCTTTATCCTACTCTTCATCCGGTTGCTGACCGTCGTGGGCTTTCCACTGGCAATCCGTCAACTCCATATTAGTAAAGGACGCTTTGAAAGAGCTATTTTCTGCGCTACATGCATAGATTCCAAATCGAATCTCATCCTTCACATTGAACATGTGGCAGATCCGCATTTGCTTGAAATGCACACCATCTTCCGAATACTCAATGCAAAAGTCATCGTCCCTCCGACTGAGGCGGAACCATGCCGACTTGATGGATGCGTCTACATCAACGGAAGCCCAATCTGAATAACCGTTATTGGTCACGACGCTACCAAGCCGCTGGATAGAGTCATTCTCATACTCCATTGCCGCTTTCAGCCAGTTATCGCTGTCCAGATACATGATAATACCACTTTGGTCATAGCGTACCTTGGTATCAAATTCCGTCTTTACCACAAAGGAGAAATACTTCTCGCTGGTCTTCATCTGAAGCACCGGGGCATTATCATTACGAAAATGATAATATGTACGCTGCCAAAGGTCGGTATGCGGCTCAGTGGTTATTTCCACACGATCTTCCTTTACGCCATATTCCTTGGGGACTCTCGTCCATTCCATCGTCCTTGCATCAATTTTCATTGCCGTTTTCTCCTTTACCTCGCCCTGAATCCTCGTTCATCAGGCTCCACCGGAATCACTCGGCTGTCCATGTTTTCTATCTTGACATACCGACCAGCTTCTATCGCCAGGATCACCTTGTCTATGTTCTCCTCTTCTCCTTGGATCTCCATAGTCACGCTGCCGTCCCATTCGTTCCTTAAAGAGCAGGCTACCTTTATCACTAATAAAAATAAACGCTCTTTCCCAAGCGGGAGCCGGGTATATGATTACGAATGTGAAGTGTGGGGAGATAGTTTCTCTGAGTATTCTGGTTCCTCAAAAGATCTTATTTTGCAGAGCGGAATAAAAGATATTGGAATGTCTGCGTTTCGAGATGCAGATATCAGATCCGTTGTCATTCCTCAAGGTGTTACAAAACTTAATTCCTCTGCATTTGAATCGTGTAGCAATCTTACACACGTGTCGCTTCCATCCTCTTTAAAAGAAATCAAAAGCAGGACATTTGAAGGATGTTCAAACCTTGTTTATATTGAGCTGCCTTCTGGAATTAAAAAGATAGAAAACAGCACGTTTTCAAATTGTTCAGATTTAGAAGCAATTATTATCCCTGAAGGTTGTACTTCTATATAAAGAGCAGTCCATGAGACTTCTGTCGATTGTTCTGTTATGCAGAAGCACAATCACATTCCATTATTGGGATTCATATCATTTACGATTCCGCTTTGTAGAAGCGGATATGCAGTCCCTCATCATCACGGATGCCTTCACCGATGAAAGAGTTTGCGTGAAGGATAGGGGCCAGTGCCTTGGAGTCCGTGATAAAGGTCGGGACAGAATGCCAGGGGCGAGGTCTTGCCCCGTCGGTGAACCACGCTTCATTCTGGACATAGATATGACAGGGTGATCCTGTGTGATCCGTACCGGTCAGTATATAACGTGCGGACATATGGCGGACATCGGCGGCATTTGTAATCTGCGTATCCACACCGCAAGGCTCGATGATTCCCTGAAATAGAGGGCCGCTTACTGTCCCTGCAAACGGGATCATGCGGACAATGCCTGCTTCGCTTTCAAACTTAACAATTCCTTTTGGATCTGTTTGAACAAGCAAGTCCAAGATCATATTCTCTGACTTTATAATCATATTGTTTTGCCTCCCGTTATTGAGCGAACTATATATGCACGCAAAACAGCCCTGCCTGACAGTATTATATCGCAATGTCTTTTGCCGATTCAAAATATTGCTTGCAGGTTACACGATAACGCGCCGTGGCCTCTTTTGCCTCCATGTATTGTCTCATGAGCTCCATAGATGGATTATCTCTGCACAGCATTCCCAGAAGCCGCTCACGCTCAAGAGCCGAAAAAAGGATTGTAAGGTGCTTTTTCATATCTTGCCCCATTATTTTCACCTCTTCGCTTGATCCAAAACTTCACTTGAGCGCCCGTCAAGAATGGTGAAAGCTCCCTCCGCGCTTCAGAAATGCTCCGGTGAAAATCTCCTTGTGATGTTCTTCGGCATAAGTGCCGTCCTTCATCTGCTTCATTTCATCCTGTTCCATGGCGAGATTCTTTCTGACAGCGTCCAGAAGCTCCGCCGCATCATCACGTGGAATCACAACAAGGCCATCGGAATCACCCACCAGCAGATCGCCGGGCATGACCACTTGCCCGCCGCAGACGACAGGGACATTGATCTCGCCGGGGCCTTCCCGATAGGGGCCGAGAGGCGTGGCCGCCATGGCAAACACCGGAAGCGGACTGTTGTGAATGTCATCCAGATCACGAACCGCACCGTTTACGACAAAACCGCCGAGCTTTCGCTCCTCCGCATAGGCAAGCATCATCCCGCCAACCAATGCTCGGTCGGCATATCCCGCGCCGTCAATCACGATGATGTCACCCGGCTGCGCATAGTCGAGCGCGACCTGTGCCATCAGATTATCCCCGGCGGGAACCTTTACCGTAAAGGCCGGTCCGATCAAATTGATCCGATTATAAGAGCGAATACCGCCGAACATACAGTTCATTCTCTTGACGCAGTCGCCTATATTGCTGCTGGGGACCTCCCGGTAAGCGTCGATCAGCTCCGGGCTTGGTCTCTCGATATCCAGAAATGCGCGAAATCCTATTGGCATAAAGCTCTCCTCCTCAATGATGTCCTGCGTACTTGTCCGCTGCCAGCTTCCCGCAGTATTCCGCGATAAAGGCTGCAATATAAGAAATAACGAAGGTGACGGGCCAGTCGCGGACGAAGCCCTGAACCCAAAGTCCCATCTGCTCCGATGCCGGAATGGCCTCGTTATAAAAGATATTGACTCCCGAAACGATCGCTGTATTAAAGGTATTCAACACAAGCGAAGGGATGATGCCGTCAGTTAGTTTCCACGCGAGCGTCCCTTCCTTCAATCCCAGCCGGCGGCAAAATGCCGCCGACCAGTCTTTGTATGGAAGGAAAATACTTACCAGTATGATGACCAGACTGATCATCGCCCAGATTTTAAAGACATTGGAAATGTTGAGCGCAATTCCATCAAGCAGGATCACGGCAACCGCCATGATGAACCCCATAACCAGCGACAGAATCAGAAGCAGGGTTTCTCCGTAATGTGTTTTCAGCATAGTCAGATATCCAGCGCGGCGTGGTGACCCTGGTAGGTAGCCTTGGTGATGGTGCCGACGGCGTTTGCGTCGCCGATCACACGCACCCAGGGCGCGCAGTCGTAGAGCTCCTCGGCAACATTCCAGCGAGGACGCTGACCGAGGGCGCAGATGATCGTTGTACCGGGAACCAGCACCTTCTCCCCCTCCTTGGTCTCACACCAGATACCCTCTTTCGTGACCTCCAGGCCCTTGTAGCCGGTGTGCACCACGCAGAGCTTGTTGAGCTTTTCGAGCAGCAGCGGGCGCTGGCGGATGACGGAGTCGAGGGCCACATCGTCGCGCATTTCGACGAGGTGGACCTTTCTGCCCTCCATGCCCATATGGATGGCGCACTCCACGCCGGAGATGCCGCCGCCAAATACGACCACGGAGTCGGTGATTAGCTTTTCGTGCTTGTATTGGTCGTTGACGAGGATCACATTCTCACCGTCCAGACCGGGGATCGGCGGACGCAGCGGAGAGGAGCCGGCGGCGATGATGATGGCGTCGGGCTTATAGGCCTCGGCAAACTCTTTGGTGACCTCTTGCCCGGTGATGATCTTGGCGCCCGCGCGCTCAGCCAGGAGCCTGTAGGTCTCGCCGAGTTTGAACATCTCCTGCTTGAAGGGCAGGACTTCCTCGCTCTTGAGGATGCCGCCCACGCGGTCCTCCTTCTCGCAGAGCAGAACATCGTGCCCACGACGTGCTGCGGTATAGGCGGCGTACAGGCCGCCGGGGCCGCCGCCCGCGATCAGGACGCGCTTTTTGACCGGAGCCGGGGTAATCTCCATACCCTCGTCCTCGCGGCCGATGATGGGATTGATGGCGCAGCGGCGCGTGCCGGTAGCGGCGCGCTCGGACATGCAGACAAAGCAGCGCATGCAGTGGACGATCTCCTCGTCCCGGTTCTCCATGACCTTCTGGGGCAGGAAGGGATCGGCCAGGAGCTGACGGCCCATCTCCACGATGTCCGCCTTGCCGGAGGCAATGATCTCCTCCATCTGCTCGGGGTCGGTCAGGCCGCCGATGGTAGCCACGGGGACAGAGACATGCTTCTTGATCTCGGCAGCCAGATATACGTTTCTGCCATGGTTCTCAAACATGCTGGGGTGGGTAATGCCGAAGGTGCGCTGATAGGTGCCCGCGGTGACATGGAGAATGTCGATATAGGGCTCCAGGAGTTTCGCGATTCTCACGCCCTCGTCCAGATCGTAGCCCTCGGGAACAAACTCCGCGCCGGAGAGGCGCAACTCAATTGGGAAGCCGGGGCCGACGGCGGCGCGAACAGCCTTCAGCACCTCAATCGCAAGGCGGCAGCGGTTCTCGGTAGAGCCGCCGTATTCATCGGTGCGGTGGTTGAACATTGGAGACAGGAACTGGTTGAGAAGCCAGCCGTGACCTGCGTGGACCATGACCATCTCAAAGCCTGCCCGCTTGCAGAGTCCGGCCACATGGCCGTAGGCTGCGACAATCTCGTCGATCATATCTTTTGTGAGAGCCTTATATGGTACGCCGTCGGCACGGACACCGTCATCGGCGGACCACTGGTTCAGACCGTGGGACTTGTTCTTGTCAGTCATATAGGTGCCGGCAAACATGCCGGAGTGACTCAGCTCAATGCTGGGAATTGCGCCGTGTCTTCTGATCGCGTCAGCAGTGTAGGTGGCTTTGGGGAGAGAGTTTAAGATGCTCTCATCCAAACGGTAGGCGTGGCTGCCGTCGCTGGGGTGTACCATCAGCTCTGAGACGGTGACTGCCGCGCAGCCGCCCTTGGCGCGGTATTCATAGAAGGCCTGGGATTTGGGGCCGATGCAGCCGTCAAGCTCGATATCGGTTCCGCCCATAGGTGTGGAGAACATGCGGTTTCGGTACCAGACGTTCCCGATACGGATGGGTTTGCAGAGATGGGGATACTTGCGTTCCATAGCGTTTTCCTCCTGATTGTTCAGTTTTCTTCCATATAGCGGATCATAGCCGCAGCAGCTTTCTTCGCGCCGTCTACCGCGTGAACTACGGTTTTTGCGCCTGTGACAACATCGCCCGCGGCGAAAACACCGGGCCTTGTCGTCATGTAGTCGTCATCTACGATCAAGGTGCCGTGCTCATCCGCAGTCAGACCATCCGTGGTGCGCACCAGCTTTCCGCGCGGCGTCTGGCTGATAGAGATCACTGTGGAATCTGCGTACACCTGAACCGGTTCTTCCTCGTATCCAATAATCTGGTCATTTTCGTCAAAGATTGCCTTGTTGAAAAGAGGGCCATCCGGTGTGATCTTCTGAATTTGCATCCCAAAGACAAACTCTGCGCCGTCCAATTCAGCGTAAGCGACCTCACTGGAGCTGGCGGTCACGTTTTTGCTTCGGGCATACAGCGTTACATGGCGGGAGCCGTTTCGCAGCGCTGTACGCGCTACGTCAATAGCCGCGTTGCCCATGCCGATAATCGCCACCGTGTCGCCCAGCTTATGGCCCTGTGGGTTGGCCAGATAGTTCAAGCCAAACAGCACATTACCCAGACTCTCACCCTGCAGGCCGAGAGTACGAGGCTTTTCTGCGCCGGTGCCGATGAAAATGGTATCATAGCCGTCGCGGATCAATTCGTCGATCATAAGGACAGAGCCGATTGTGGTATTGGTGCGGATCGTGATCCCCATTTCCTCCATTCTGGCCTGATAGCGATCCAGAAAGCTCTTGGGCAGACGGAAAGCGGGAATGCCATATTGAAGAAGACCGCCGATCTTGCCTTTCCATTCAAATACAGTAACGGAATAGCCCTGCTGTGCCAGCTTGATGGCAACCGTCATACCGGCAGGCCCGCATCCGATCACAGCAGCCCGCTTATCCTTCTTTTCAGGACAATTGACTGTCATACGATCCAGATACATATCTGAGATGTACTGCTCAATGCTGGAAAAGTGAACGGGGGTATCCTTGACTCCCCGCACACAGTGACCCGCGCACTGCTTTTCATGATTGCAGACGATCGCACAGACGGCGGACATGGGGTTATTCTCAAACAGCATTTCACCCGCTTCCATCAGGCGGTTTTCCTTAAAAAGCTGGATAACGGTTGGAATCGGTGTATGAACCGGACAGCCCTGCTGACAGCGGGGCTTTCTACAGTTGAGGCAGCGATTTGCCTCAGCAACGATATGTAGGGCCATAATACCTCCAATAAACGTTCATTTCTCAATCATTCTGTTTTCCTGAACATCCCGGATCAAGGCTTTATAGCTTCTGTCGTGCCATGCCTCGCCCGTTTCTGTAAAGAAGCAGGCCGGGACACCGATTGTCGTAAAGCGGTGATTTGCCACACACGCGGCGCAGTTGCCGTGACGCGGACAATTGCGGGTGCAGGGGCAGTTGTCTGTCCCGGCGGGATTCACAGTGTTTTCACTCATACACGGGCAACGCCGGATTCTCTTGCCGCCTGCATGACGGCCTTGGCGACAGCGTCCTTCACGCGCGGATCGAAGGCTGCGGGCAGAATATAGTCAGCGTTCAGTTCCTCGTCGGAAACCAGGCCCGCAATGGCGGAGGCCGCGGCCAGCTTCATGGCGTCGTTGATGTCGCTTGCGCGCACATCCAGCGCACCGCGGAAGATGCCGGGGAAGCAGAGGACGTTGTTGACCTGGTTGGGATAATCCGAGCGCCCGGTGGAGACAACTGCCGCGCCGCCCGCCTTGGCGTCCTCGGGGAAGATCTCGGGGGTGGGATTGGCGCAGGCAAAGATGATAGCGTCGTGGTTCATGGTCTTCACCATATCGGTCGTCACGGCACCGGGAGCGGAGACGCCGATGAACACGTCAGCGCCCTGTATGACTTCTGCAAGCTTCCCCTTTCGAAGTTTCGGGTTGGTGATTTGTGCGATCTCCTGCTTGGCGGGGTTCATGTGATCGGTACGGCCGTTCCAGATGGCACCGCTGCGGTCGCAGAGGGTAACGTCAACTGCGCCCGCGGTGATGAGAAGCTTCGTGATAGCGGTTGCCGCCGCACCCGCACCATTGAGAACAATGCGAACCTCGGGGAGCTTCTTTTCCACAAGCTTCAGGGCATTGAGCAGTCCGGCAAGCGTAATGACAGCGGTTCCGTGCTGATCATCATGGAAGATGGGAATATCGCAGCACTCCTTGAGTCTGCGCTCAATCTCGAAGCAGCGGGGAGCGGAGATGTCCTCGAGGTTCACGCCACCGAAGCTGCCGGCAAGCAGGCGCACGGTGTTGACGATCTCATCCACATCGTGGCTTCTAACACACAGGGGGATCGCGTCCACATCCCCGAACGCCTTGAAGAGGACGCATTTGCCTTCCATGACGGGCATGCCCGCCTCGGGACCAATGTCGCCGAGACCGAGGACCGCAGTGCCGTCGGTGACAACCGCGACGGTGTTCCAGCGGCGCGTCAGCTCATAGCTCTTGTCCACGTCCTTCTGGATCTCCAGGCACGGTGCAGCGACACCGGGGGTATAGGCAAGGCTCAGGGCCTCGGCGGAGTCGACCGCAGCGCGGTTGACCATTTCCAGCTTGCCTTTCCATTCATAATGCAGGCGCAGAGATTCTTTCGCGTAATCCATAGTATCCTCCAAATATTTTTTTGTTCAGAAATCCCCGCCTCAGGGGAAGCGGGGATTCGAATTACCAATATATTACACTTTTTCGCCCATGTAGTAAAGAGTGCCGTCCGCATTTTTGGAAAACCGGCACAGGAATTCGTCATAGGCAATCCAGCTTTCGCGGGGATAGTTGGCATGAGTCATGCCTGCCACGCGACCGACGGTGAGCATGGGAACCTTGTTGGCGTTGCGGTAGACAAACCAGCTGATCTCGCCGCAGGTGTACTGCAGGGGCTTTTCCTCAAGGCCGTAGAGCTTGATGAGGTTTCGGAGGTAGGCCGCGATGGGAGCCGTGACCCCAAACTCCATCTCACCGTGCTCGCGATCGGCCACCAACCAGTCGCGGTCTCCGAAGAGGAACATGTAGGGCACCCGAGGATTGATCTTCTCCGGCAGCACCAAATCGTGATCCGGGTCCACGAGGGCGGACCAGGGGGACACGGCGGCAAAGACATTGGGGGCATGCTCGGCAAGTGCCGAGGTCATCATGCCGCCGCTGGACTGCCCGCAGGCGTAGACGCGGGTCTCGTCGATTGCGCGGCGGGTCTTCACGTCCTCGACGACCTTCAAGAGGAAGGCTACGTCGTCGATTTTCTCACCCTTGTACTCGCCGTTCCAGAGAAGTGTATTGCGCACGCTGCCGGGGCGCTGCTGGTAGACGCCTGACTCGGGAATGACGGCGATGAAATTTCGCTCCTCCGCAACGCGGCTGATGCCGGAAAGGCTGAGGAAGGATTCCGCCGAGCCGCCGCGCCCGTGCATGCACAACACCAGGGGGGCTTTTGCGCCGCTCTTTTTCACGCTCTCGGGCACATACTCATACCACAGGCGGGTAAAGCCCTGGTGCTCCATGGTGTGCTTTTCAAAGCCGTAGGCGTCGGGGTCGATGCGGTTGCGCAGCATCTTGTGGCCATAACCGCGATGACGGCAGGCCTTGGACAGAAAGGCCCAAACCGCGTCGGCAAGCTCCCGGGTCATGGGACCGGTATAACCATTGGTTACGCGCACCTGGGAGATTTTCTCCTCGTTGATCTGGCTGGATTTGCAGACGGTGGAGGGGAAGTAGATTTCGTCGGCGAGGGCGTTTGCAAAGCGCTCCGTGTCCGCATCGTTCTGCTTTTTCCAGTATGCGCAGACGTCGGCGTTCGGGACCTGCACCTTGGCAGCGTTGATGGAGAGCTCGGTCTTGCCGGTGTTCTGTGCGCCCTGGAGCGCTTCGGCGTTGAGCATGGCGTGTGCATCCAGCTCGCCGAAGGCGGCAAGGCCGGACCACTCGCTGCTCATCTTCATGACGGCCTGGTTGGCAATGATCGCACCGTCGCCGAGGCCAAGGGCATAGATATTGTCCTGCATGGTGACATAGGCCTGACGGGACTGGATCTGCATGTAGACCTTGTTCATGTAGTCGGCGTCGCTGCCGTCTGCTTTCCATTCCCCGTTTTCGGGGAGCATGATGTGCAGGAAGAGATCGTGTTCCTCGGCGAAGGAGAGCCAGAAGCTCTCCTCCAGCCATTGCAGGATATTGTCACAGGCGGGCGGGGCCACCACCAGGCAGGGCTGGTTGTAGCGCAGGCCGGACTTGAGGTAGGTGTAGAAGGAACGAGTCCCGTTTTCGAGCTTGACAGTTTCTTCAAACAGTCCCGAAAGGAAGCACTCCCTGGCATCGGAACGGTTAACCTCGAAAACGCTCATATCTTTGGGGAATGTTTTGACTTCAAGCATCGTTGTATCCTCCGGTAAATTCAGATTACATGGGGAACACAGTCATGATCCAGAAGACGGATACGACACAGAGAATGGCCGCCGGCAGCAGAGACTGCTTGATGAGGGATTTCACATCGTAACCGCCCATGCTCATGCACATGGGGACAGCGGGGGTGGCCATGGGGGTCATGAAGGAGCTGAGGCAGGCGGACTGCACCAGGATCATGATACCGATGGGGTTCGCGTTCAGGGACTTGCAGGCGAGGATGGCGATGGGGATGAAGACGATCATAACGGTGCGGTTCATCATGACCTGGGTGAGCAGGAAGGGAACGATGAAGAACACGAAGCCGATGAGGTAGCGGTTGCCGAGCTTGTTGGCAAAGCTTGCGAGGAAGTTGCCCACGACTTCGCCGGCACCGGTCTCGGTCAGCGCGCCGCCCATGGCGAAGGAACCAACAAGCAGGAAGGCCATCGACCAGTTGACGGAGGCGATTGCTTCTTTCTCACTGAGGACACCGAAGAGTACCATGGAGGCAGCGCCGATCACGCAGATGACCCAGGTGTCGATGTGGAGATTGCGCTGGAAGATCAGGGCGAGGGTGGTGAGGATGAAGATGATGTAGCCGGCGCGCTCCTGGAAAGCAGGGAGGGCTGCACGGTTGTCCTGACGGGTCTGGACTTCCTTGGTGGCGACAACGGGCTTGTCGGGAGCAAACTTGGGGGCGAGGAAGATGCAGTAGATGATGACGGCAATCAGCATGGGGAGTCTTGCCTTCATGGGGTCAGTGAGGCCGACCACGTAAGTGGTGTAATCATTGGCCTGCAGATAGCCGTTGAGTTCGGCAAACTGGGTAGCACCTGCGCCGAGGGGCAGGGCGGAAATGGTGGCGATGCTGACAATGGCCATCGGGAAGAGGGCCTTGGAGGGGCTGATGCCCAGCTCTTCACAGCTTGCCATCATGAGGGGAGCCATGATACCGAAGACAATGACGGAGCTCTGGATGAACTGGGAGAGCAGAGCGGCAATGAGGACGTAGCCCAGCATGACGCGGGTCAGGGAGCCCTTGGCGATCTTGTTGACGCTGGCGGCGCATTTTTTGACAAACTGTGTGCGGTTAAAGCCGGCGGCGACGATAAACATGGCAACGATCATGATGCCGTTTGCGTTGCCGAAGTAGGCAGCGGCGGTGGAGGCTTTGAGGCAGCCGGTCACGATGAACGCGACCATGCTCAACATGGCGGTCAGGCCCATCGGGAGCTTGCCCCAAATGTAGCTTGCCATGGTGAGAACGCAGATGATCAGACAGATGGTGAGATGTGACATGATCTTTTTTCTCCTTTTTCCTTCTCTTTTCCGTTTTTATACATAACGGCAGACATGGTCTACCGCGATGTCCGAGAATCCGTAAGCTTCCGCTTTGGTGAGGCGGCCGTTTGCGACCTCATGGATGGTGTGCAGCAGCTCCGCGCCCATTTCCTTGTAGGTCTTCTCGCCGCGCACGATGGGGCTGAGATCCACGTCCATGTTGTCCTCCATGCGCTCGTAGGTGCGACCGTTTGCCGTGACCTTGAGGACGGGGACAATGGCATTGCCTGTGGGTGTGCCGCGGCCGGTGGTGAAAATGACTACCTGGCAGCCCCCCGCTACCATGGAGGTAACGGAAGAAATATCGTAGCCCGCGGTGTCCATGACGATAGCGCCGTGCTTTGTCGGGCGCTGTGCCTGCTCAAGCACTTCCACGATGGGACGGGTACCGCCCTTGCGGATGCAGCCGAGACTCTTTTCGTCCAGGGTGCTCAGGCCGCCCGCCTTGTTGCCCGGTGTGGGCTGACCGGCGCGGCAGTCCTGCCCGGCGGCCTTGAGGTGATCCTCATAAGCGCGGCAGACCTCGATGATCTCGTTGTGGATCTTCGGAGTAGCAGCACGCTTGGCAACTACATGCTCGCCGCCGATCCACTCGATGGACTCGCTCATCATGCTGGTGGCACCGAGATCGACCAGCAGGTCACTCAACTCGCCGACGGCGGGGTTGGAGGCGATGCCGGAGGTAGCGTCAGAACCGCCGCACTCGATGCCCATAAAGAGTTCGGAGATCGGGAAAAGTTCCTTTTGCTGCATGCCGGCTGCCGCTGCCATCTCACGCGCCGCGCGCACGGCCTTCTCGATGGTCTTGAGTGTGCCGCCCTCATCCTGAATGCCGAAGGAAACAACAGGCTTGGAGGTCATCTTCTGAATCTTTTCGCGCAGCTTGTCATGGCCCACGGTCTCGCAGCCGAGGCCGATGATGACTACTCCGTAGACATTGGGGTTGCAGGCAAAGCCGGTCAGCACCTTCTGGCTCATCTCGGTATTGGCGGCCACATCGGAGCAGCCGGTGTTGAACACGATGTTCACAGCGCCGCGCACCTGGGAGGCAACGATCCGGGAGCTCTCGCTGCCGCAGGCGCAGCTCGGCAGGATCAGCACATGGTTGCGGATGCCGGGGCGACCTTCGGCTCTGCGATAGCCCCAGAACTTGAGACCGTCATCGGTTTTGACTGCCTTGAAGTCTTCCACTTCTTCGCCGGTGTCCTCTACCAGTTCGCTGTCATAATCGCGGGGAACGCTGTGAATATTCTCATGGTTTACGAGGTGGCCCTTTACAATGGGACAGTTGGTTTTGCCAATCAATTCTCCGTACTTGAGAACCTCTTCGCCCTCAGCAAG
The DNA here is from genome assembly GCA_902761635.1 of Oscillospiraceae bacterium. GTDB lineage: Bacteria > Bacillota > Clostridia > Oscillospirales > Oscillospiraceae > Limivicinus. Next base: position 14,118 of record CACWLG010000027.1, read on the forward strand.
GTCCTTCAGGGCTATCTTGTGGCAATAGGGAATGTCCTCTTCGGCGCGGACGGTGAGCAGCTCGCTGCCCTTCTGGTAGACAACGTCCTCTCCTTTTGCAACCTCCGTGACACAAGTCACGACATTATCGGTCTCATCCATCATCAGTGCGTTAACTTTCATGCCTGTCCTCCAATCGAATTCTGTTGAAAAGTTTCTTTTGGTGTCTTTACAATAGCACGAAAATACTATATAATCAATTTCATGAATTTTATATGTATATAAATTTTGCAAATAGTAAGGTGACAGCTATGGAACAAGACATGAAGTATATCTATCAGGTGTATCAGGACGGCAGCTTTTCCGCTGCGGCTGAACATCTGTACATGAGTCAGCCCGCACTCAGCATTGCGGTAAAGCGTGTTGAGGAAGCTATCGGCGCGGAGATTTTCGACCGCAGCCGCCGTCCCGTGGCTCTCACCGAAGCCGGGCAGGCTTACATAGACACTCTGCATTACATACGCTATCTGGAAGAGGATCTTGCCCACCGGATCGAGGACCTGCGCGGTTTGCAGACCGGCACCCTGCGTCTCGGCGGGACGCACTTTTTAAATTGCTATATTCTCGCTCCGATCCTCGCGGAGTTTAACAAGCAGTACCCGGGTATTCAGCTTGAGCTTTTTGAGGACAGTGCGCTGAAGCTGCAGGGGTATCTCCAGCGCCGCGATCTCGATCTTACGCTCAGCTGCGCCCCGGAGATTGTGGAACAGTTTGAACATAAGCCTGCTTTTTACGATCATGTGTTGCTGGCTGTACACCGTGACATTCTGCTGTCCGGGGAGCTCGACGGCTTCGCCCTCACAGCTGACGAAATCATGAAGCGCCGCCACCTCGAAGAAGACTGCCCACTGGTTGATCTGACGCATTTTAAGGATATGGAATTTATTCTTCTGCGCCAGGGCAACAATCTCTATGACCGAGGGCGGAAGATGTTCCGGGAAGCTGGATTTGAGCCCAAAATAAAAATGACCATCTCTCAGATGGTCACTTCCTATCGCCTGGCAGATAACGCCCTCGGCGCGGTATTTATCAGTGATCGGCTGGTGCGCTCCAAGCGCTCCCATTTGCGCTTTTTCAAAATTAATTCGGAGTACGCCGATCGCCTGTTTTATTTTCTCCTCCCAAAGCGGGACTACACGCCCTTTGCAGTCCGCCGCTTTATTGACTTCGCCGCTGCAAACATACCGCATCCCGGCTTTCATCTGGAGCCTGAAGATGCATAGCTTAGCTTTTATTGCTGCACAATATACTTGTGTGATGTGAAAAGTGTTTCTTCTGTGATAGTTTTCAGGAGGGTACTCTCATATCATTCGATCTCCTTTGATTCCATTGTAGAGCAAGGCTTTCAAGAAATCGAATGTACCGATGAAAATGTTTGGAATATGTGTGCCCGCTGCCGGGATTATATCATTTTGATTGAGTCCGTTATGAACACTCGTACCAAAACCGAGGATTTTCTTTTGAAAATCCTCGGTTTTCAGTGTCATATGTCAAGCTGTTGTGGTTGTCAATTTTCCTTTTCGAGCTTAGTTGTCGTGAACACAAGTGGAACGAGCTCAGATTTTAATGCCGGCCTGCATGGCGCGGCTGGCCTCACGCTTGTTCTTGTCAAAGGCATGGCTGTAGATGTCCAAGGTAGTGGACGGCTGAGCGTGGCCGAGAAGTCCCGCCACGGTGGTTACATCTGTTCCGCATGCGATCAGAAGGCTTGCGTTTGTATGGCGTAGAGAGTGGACATTCAGGCTTTCCGGAAGTCCATGTTTTCTCAGGATCAGTTTGAAGCGCCATGTGAAGCTGCTGGGCGTCATAGGGAGCGCCGCATCCTTTCGCCGGAAGATATAATCGTCATCTGTCAATTCCCGTTCATCATAGCTGCTGGTCTCATACTTGCATTCCCCTCGGTACTCATTGAGCAGAGTTTCCATTTCATAGGAGAAGTACACATACCGGTCTCCCGCGCTGGTCTTTGGTTCCTTCACGATAATCTCTTCTCCGCTGAGCTTGACCACATTTCGCTGGATATGGATGCTCCGTTCCTTATAATCGATGTCACCCCATTTGAGACCGCAGCATTCACCGCGCCGCATCCCGGTAGCAATCAAAAGCTTGAAGAAGGTCTCGTACTTAAGGCTTTCCTTTTCCAGCGCCACCATCAGCAGGCGGACTGTATCTTCGTCCGCGACCTTCTTTTCTTTCTTCTTCCCGCTGTACTTGTATGTACGCCAGGCGGGATTGTGTGTAATAAAACCGCCCTCCATAGCATCGGAGAGAATCCCACACAGGCAGGCGTGGACTCCTTCAACCGTATGCTCGGAGAGCGGTTTTCCCGTTTGTTCACTTACGGTATTTCTTAGCTTGCTGTAATACTTCCGGAAAATCTCCGGGCGGAGCTCAGTCAGCTTGTAGTGACCAAGCTCCGGCAGAAATCTTGCGATGTCCTGCTTTTCCCGGATCAGCGTGGACTTTGCCATCTTATCCGGCGCGATCTCCTGCAGCCAGTATTCGGTGTACTGGGCAAGGGTCGTTTTTCTGTCTACTATGGGAGCGGTGCTTTTGCACTCCATCTCGAAAAGTGTGGACTGCTCGCTGAGCCATTTCTCCGTCTGCTTCTTTGTCAGGCCCTCGGGCGGTTTGACGGTTTTTTGCTGAGATTTGAGTCGCTTGCCGGTATGATCGTAGCCCATGGAGACGATGATCAGGTAGCTTCCGCCACGTTTGCGTATGCTTGCCATTGTAATCCTCCTTGTCTGACCTCTTTCCTGTTGAGGCCTTTCTTGTAAGGACACAATACCCTCGGTCTCTCTTCTCGCTCGTACATCGCCTCTCCTAACGCAGGCTTTGTCGGCTCTTGCCTGCGCTTTTGTTTTCCCCAGGGTGTTGACCCGTATTTCGTCCCAAGATTGCACACAGGGCATTCTGCGGCCTGCAGCAGCGTGACGATTCGCCTGCCCGCGTGACGATGTTTTACTCTTTCCTTTTTAACCGTCACGCCGATTCTCCAGTATTTGCAATGCTTTCCGGGTTTCGTGACGATAATGCTCCCCTGCAGGAGCTAATCGTCACATCGTCACAGGCTCGATCGTACCGTAAAAGAAAAGCTCGTCTCTTTCTGTCCCTCGACGGTTCAAACGAAATACCGAGTCGTGTCAGCTCCTGCCGATTGCCGCGTATCTTACGTGAGAAAATATTAGGTTGGATATCCAGACCCAGGATCTCAACAAGCTCTGTAGCTGTTCCGTCGAATCGTTGATACTCCCGGATGTACTCGACCACGCGGAGAAGCTGCGGCTCCCTTTCCAACAGATTCAGCAGCGGGGTGTCGCACTCGATCATGTTCCACTCTCCCGATTCTCTGTCCTGCTCCAGAGTAAACTGTTTTTCCTCGATATCCCGGCCACGGACGTAGAGCTGTGTTTCCGCGTCACCGGGATGCTCCTTACACAGAACGTATGTTCCATCAGCCGCACCTGCCAAACCTGTCGTACCGGAAATCTTTGTGTGCGGATCGCTGGCCTCCTGCTTTCGGAGATGGTGTACAAGGACAATTGCGATCTGGTATTTATCCGCTATGCGCTTGAGCATTCCGATGTCCTGGTAGTCGCTGGCATAGAGATTGCTGTCTCCTGCGTTGCCGCGAACCTTTTGCAGGGTATCGATCACGATCAGGTTCGTGTCTCTGTGCTCCTCCAGAAAGGCAGTCAGCTGATCACAGAGACCGTCAGTCAGGGATTTCGAGAGTATCGCAAGATGGAGCGTGTCCGGCGGATCATCTGTCAGCTCTGAGATTCTCTGCTGCAGTCTCACATGATTGTCCTCAAGGCAGAGGGAGAGAACCGTTCCCTGTTCTGTATCCTGGCCCCAGAGGGGTTTTCCGGAAGCAACGGCCAGCGCGAGCTGGAGCAGCAGCCAGCTCTTTCCGACCTTCGGCGGTCCAGCGAAGATGTGCAATCCCCTTTGGGAGGAGTCCGTCCACAACGAATCTTGTGGGCGGCAGTTTCATTTCATAGAGCTCCCGCGCGGTTACGGTTTCTATTTTTTTCATTTTGATCCCTCCCTTGCAAAAGCATTTGTCAGCTTACATTGTCGGATGCTGCACTCAAAAAACATTCATTCACCTTTTTGACCTTTCTCTTTGGATTTTCAGTTATGTTGAAAACAGAAATCGTTGCTCACGATACTCCCTCCCCTCTTTGAGCTTTAAGAAATTAGATAATTTGATTTCTATTTCTATTTTCGATTTTGATTATACATCCCTTCTTGACATCTGTCAATAGTTAATTTATAATAATTTCAAATCAACTATTTCTTGCATTTTTCTGGAGGGCTGCTCATGAACTTCTTGGACAAATATATTGTTGATCCCAACTACTCTGTTTTTCATGCGCATATCTATTTTGGAGATGAAGAGTACTGGATTGGGAATCGCTCCTCGCCCATTTCTTACTGTGAGATTCTGACACAGGTGCTGAATTATGATCTCGCTCCCTATAGGGCTGCGTTGGATCACTATCTGGATTGTTTTGACCACAAGAACTCCGAAGAGATCGTCGCTGCTCATGACAATCTGTATCTGGCTTTTGGCAAACTGCCGCTTTATGAACACTTCTATCGCAAAAAGAATCATCCGTATCGAACCAGGATGGAATTGATCGGCGATGATCGGGAAGAGACTCTTGCCAAATACATTTTTAGAGACACCAGTACGCGGGATCGTTATCTGCAAGTCCGCGACGATATAGAATTCATTCAGGGGCGTTATGCGTGGTTCCTGGATGAAATGCTGGGCAGTCAGGATTCCGGCAAAAAGAAAGGCCAGAGGAAGATTCCTCTGGCAGAGCAGATTGCAAAAGCAAATCTGAGTTCGCTCGTGATCGACGCAAGTCTTGGAGAAAACAAGATCGTAGACTTACCGTCTGTTAAAGTCCAGTATCTGATTCGGGAAACGGAAACCGGAAACGCGGTTGTGGAAATGTTTACCTTCAGTCGTATTCTCGACTTTGTATATGTGGAGCTGATGCGCGGCATACAGAAGGGCTATGTCCCGAAGCGCTGCGCCAACTGCGGGCGCTGGTTTCTCCATACGCCGGGTGTATCTTATGCCTATTGTGACAGGATCGCTCCCGGCGAAACAGAGAAGACCTGTCGGGACATTGGCGCCGTAACGAGCTTTCAAGACAAAGTCAGGAACAATGAGATTTGGCAGACACATCAACGTGCATACAAGAAATACTATGCCCGTGTGCTGAAAAACAATATGACAAAAGAAGAATTCACCGCGTGGGCAAAGGACGCTGAGAAGCTCCGCGATAAAGCCCTCTCAGAGTATGAGCTTGTGCAGGACGATGACCGTCTATGGATTATCGCCAAACTGAAACAGGATTTGAATGAAAAATAGAGGCAGTCGAATTGCTGTGGCAGTGATATGCTTCCTCTGAGATGCAGTAAAGACTGGGACGAAATAAAACTTCTTTGAAAAGCGCTATCCCACAAATGATTAGGTTGCAATCGCTCGTGGGATAGACTTTTATTGACAAATTGTTTCCATCAAGGGTTTTTGAACTGATAAATCTTTGCAGTTCAAAAAATTTCTTTCACCCAAGCTTCAAATCTTCAGCAGCGCAACAGCGACATCATTGACGTTTGTACCGGTCGGCCCGGTGACGATCAGCCCGCTCACCGCTTGGAGCGCGTGATAGGCGTCGTTGTCCCTCAGCATATCGAATACGGAGATCCCGCGCTCCGCCAGCGCCGCGCAGGTTTCGCCATCAACATAGCCGCCGGCGGCATCGGTGGGGCCGTCCGTTCCGTCGCTGCCCACGGAGAAGACCGCCGCACCGGGAATGTCTGCAATGCCGGGAGCCGCAGCAAGCGCCAATTCCTGATTTCGCCCTCCGAGGCCGTGCCCGGTCAGGTGTACGATAGTTTCACCGCCTGCGATAAACGCGAGAGATCTGTCGGACTGAAAGTGGCTTTTGAGAATACTTGCAAGGAAGCTGCCCGCCTCCCGCGCCTCGCAGCAGAGCTGATCGGTCAGGATGATGGGATCATATCCGAGCTTTTGCGCAGCGGCAGCAGCGGCGGCACAGAGTTCACGCACAGAGCCGTTGATGTGCGTTTCCACATTGTGAAGCTCCTTGGGTGTCTCCTCGTTCAGAAGCTTTTCGGCGTCGGGACTGAGCTTCAGACCGTATTTCGCGGCTATGGTCCCGGCGTGTTCGCAGGTGCTGCTGTCCGGATAAGCCGGGCCGCTTGCGATCATGTCCAGAGGATCACCCAGGATATCGCTCAGCACGATGCTGAGAACCTTGGCGGGGGCACAGGCCAGAGCAAAACGGCCGCCCTTGACCGCGGAGAGACGCTTGCGGATCGTGTTCATCTCCACAATATCCGCGCCGCTTGCCAGAAGCTGACGTGTGATGTCCTGCAGCTCTTCCCCGGGGATAAGCGGCAATTCAAAGAGGGCGCTGCCGCCGCCGGAGAGCAGAAAGATTACCGTATCCACGGCGCTGCGGTTTTCCACTAATTCCAGCGCTTTCTTGGTCGCGGCAAAGCTGTTCTCATCCGGTACGGGGTGCCCGGCCTCATAGCAGACAACACCCGGGATTTCGCCAATGACATGACCATATTTGGTGATGACAACGCCGCCGTCCACCTGTCCCAGCGTATCCACGGCGGCCTTCGCCATCTGCCAGGCGGCCTTGCCGGCGGCGACCAGCAGCGTCTTTCCCGTTCCGGGGGTGTAGTCTTTGAGCGTGCGGCGCACCGCCTCGTCCGGCAGCACGGCGGCGATACTCTCCCTGACGATCTGATCAGCGTCGTTTCTGAGGGAAATGTTCATGACGTTTTCCTCCGTGATTGAGGGTTCAGGTGATGGGGGCGGGATTGAAGATACAGATATCGTTGTGCCAGCGGTATTGCTCCGAATAGGGCTGCCTGCGGCCGCTCGCGACATCCAGGATATAACTGAACATCTCCTCGCCCTGCTCGGCGATCGTGGCCTTGCCAAGGGCAGCGGGGCCTGCGTCATAATCGATGATATCGGGCCACTGCTCCTTCATCTCGCTTCTCGAGCAGACCTTGATCACCGGAGCCGCGGCGAGGCCGTAGGGTGTACCGCGTCCGGTCATGAAGACCTGCAGGCCCATGCCGCTTGCAAGCTGGCTGGTGCCGCAGAAGAGGTCGGAGGCCGGGGTCGCTGCAAAGATCTCGCCGTGCTTTGTGGGCCTCTCGCCGGGAGACAGCACCTCCACGATGGGCGAGGTGCCGGACTTTGCGATAGAGCCCATGGACTTTTCGATGATGTTGGAAAGCCCGCCCTTCTTGTTGCCGGGGGTGGTATTTGCGCCGCGGTCCACGCCGCCCGCGCGGAGGTACTCGTCGTACCACTTCATCTCCTCCACAAGCCGCGCGCCTACCTGATCGTCGATGCAGCGCTCGGCGATGAACTGTACGCCGTCGCGCACCTCGGTCACTTCGGAAAACATGACGGTCCCGCCGCCGGAGACAATCAGATCCGCCGCATAGCCCGCCGTGGGATTGGCGGTGATGCCGGAAAAGGCGTCCGAACCGCCGCACTGCATTCCGACCAGCAGATCGCTGAGGGGCAGCGTAACACGCCTGCGCTCGTTGAGCTTCTGAAGTTTCTTTTCCGCCATGTCCAGGATCGCGTTCATCACGGCGTCGTGGCCCTTGTGATCCTGGAGTATGATAACATTCTCGGGCGTGTTCAGCTCCGGCCAGAGTGCGCAGAAGCGCTCGGGCGTAAACTTCTCGCAGCCGAGGCCGACGAGCATGAACTGCCCGCCGAAGTTCGGGTGCAGGGCGATGTTGCGGATGAGGCGCTGCGGCACCTTGGCCTCCGGCGCGTCGATGGCGACGCCGCAGCCGTACTGGTGATTGACGGTGACCACGTCGTCCACATTGGGGTACTTCGGCAGAAGGTCCCGGCGGATGCGGGAGATGGCGTCATTGACCACGCCGATGACGCACTGGACCGTGGTGTTGATGCAGAGGATGTTGCGCGTGCCGCCCGGCCCCTCGCCCCAGGGATTGGGGTAGCCCATCCAGGTTTTGACGGGCGGCTCGGGCAGTTCGGTGACGATATTGGCGGAAAAACGCATGGCGTCGAGATCGGGCGCGGGGGCCATGAGAAGATTGGTCTCGTTGACCCAGCCGCCGCGGTGCATATCCTCACGCATGGTACCGAGCACAACGCCGTAGCGCACGACCTCACCGCCTGCCGGGATATCGCAGAGGGCGATCTTATGCGCCTGGGGGATGTCCTGCTGCAATACAGTGCCGTCGGGGAGTGCCGTCCCTTTTTTGAGATCACGGATGGCGACGGCGACATTGTCGCGTTCGTTGATTTTGATACTGAGTGCTTCCATAGCTGCCTCCTGAAAACGGGTCGGAAAACACCGACCCGTTGTTTTGTTATTCAATCAGGCCAGCCTCGCGCATGGCCTTGCGGATGTTCTCGAGAACCGGCCCCTCGGGCGTCGGGAGGTTCGGGCGATAGGGATCGCCGACCTCAAGGCCGCGCAGCTTGGCCATATCCTTCGCCGCCACCGGGAAGGAGGCGGGGTCCATCGAAAGGCGCACGGGATTGAGCTTGAACTGCGCCTCCAGCGAGCCCTGCATATCGCCCGCGGCATAGCGCTCGTACACAGCGCCGATGAGCTCGGGCATAAAGTTGCCCGCGGTGCAAACGCCGCCTACCGCGCCGACACAGAGACTGGCATACAGGAGCGTGTCCTTGCCGCCGAATACCTTGAAGCCGATATCGCGGTTGAGACGCACGCACTCCTCGGTGAGGGTGATGTCGCCGGAGGTGTCCTTCATGCCGACGATGTTGTCGACATCATGGGCAAGCCGGGTGATGAGGGCCGCCGTCATGCCGTAGCCGACACGGCCGGGATTGTTGTAGAGCAGAACCGGCGTCTCGGGGATCGCCTCGGCCACGGTCTTGAAATGCAGATAAAGCTCGTCCTGATTAGGCTTTAAGAACATGGGCTGGAGGATGGACACTGCCGCCGCGCCGTTCTTGACCGCCATTTTGGCAAGGCGAACGCACTTTCTCGTATTGATGGCACCAATGCCGAAGTAGACCGGGATTCTGCCCGCCGCCTGAGAGCCGGCGATCTGCAGGCCGCGCTCCATCTCGTCCTCTTCGATCTGGTAAAACTCCCCATTGGAGCCGAAGACCAGGATGCCGTGCATGCCACCATTGATCACATAGTCGATCTGACGGCGGAAGGCCGCCTCGTCGATTTTCTCGTCCGCGTCAATGGGCGTGAGGATCGGAACAACGACGCCCTTGATAAAGTCCGTATTCATGCCCTTCACCTCAGCGGCCGATCTGGATGCCGGTCAGGTATTCGTAGTACTGGGCGATGGCGCTGTGATCCTTCCCGCCGCCCTCGTGGTTGTGCATCCACTGGAGGATCTCCTGTACAGAGGCTGTCATGGGGACCGGCGCGCCGACAGCGTGAGCGCAGTCAAGGGCGTTGTTGAGGTCCTTAATGTGCAGGTCGATCTTGAAGCCGGGCTTATCGTTGCCCGCAATCATCATGGGGGCCTTGGCGTTCATGACCGTGGAGCCTGCAAGCCCGCCCTTGATAGCGTCAAAGACCAGATTGGGATCGACGCCCGCCTTCTGCGCGAGGGTCAGCGCCTCGGCCAGGGCTTGGATGTTGCAGGCCACGATGATCTGGTTTGCAAGCTTCGTGGTGTTGCCCGCGCCCACATCGCCGCAGCGCACAACAGAGGAACCCATCGCGCCGAGCATGTCTTTATACTTGTCAAACACGTCCTGCTTGCCGCCGACCATGATGGAGAGGGTGCCGTCAATGGCCTTGGGTTCGCCGCCGGAGACCGGGGCATCCAGCATCTCGATGCCGTACTGCGCGACGCCCTCGCATAACTCCTTGGAAGCGACGGGATTGATGGAGCTCATGTCGATGAAGGTGGAGCCGGGCTTCATGTGTGCGGCGACACCGTTTTCACCCAGCATGACGGACTTGACCTGGGGGCCGTTGGGGAGCATGGTGATGACGACATCACAGCTTTCGGCGACTTCGGTATAGCTGCCGGCCTTCGCGCCAACGGCGACGACGGGATCACACTTTGCCATGTTGCGGTTGGAGACCGTCACATCGTAGCCCGCTTTTACAAGATTGATTGCCATGGGCTTGCCCATGATACCCATTCCGATGAATCCGATTTTCATGTTTTCTATCTCCTTTTAATCCTTATTACGCATTGTCATAAGCGTCCTGCATGGCCTGTCGGCAGGCAGTGGCGTTTTCGGGGGTAGTGTTCTCGAGGGTTGCGTATATGAACGGCTTCTCTTTCTTGAGATACTTCATGATAGCGCTGTAGTCCATCTCGCCTGTGCCCGCGCCGACGGATTTGAGACCGTAGCCCTCATTGACGCGCACAAAGTCCTTGAGATGCACCATTGCGATGTCTTTGCCCAAAAGCTCGATGGCCTCCTGGAAAAGCTCATCCCTGTGATCCACGTTATCCAGATCCAGCATGTTCACCGGGTCGAAGAGCACCTGGAGATTATGGCTGCCGATCTCATCGAGCACCCGGCGGCAGGATTTCGGATCGTAGACGCTGTGGCGCGCCACCGGCTCGATGGCAAAGATGACGCCGAACTCTTCGGCGCAGCGGACAATGGGCTTGAGGCGCTTGATGAAAAGGGACAAGGTTTCATCCTTACGGCATTCCGGGCAGAACTTGTATTCCCGGTTCGGGGCGCCGGTCTCGGTGCCCACCATGCCGCAGCCGAGAAGAGAGGCGAAGCGGATATGGGCGTAGTACTTTTCCTCTGCATCCCGGAGGTATTCCTCGTCCGGGTGCAGAAGATTGAGGTAATTGCCGATGACGGCAATGTCGATGCCGTTGGCAACGAAAACGCGTTTCAGATTATTTGCATAGCCCGGGGTCAAAGCAGCGGGCGTACAGGGCAGGTCCTTGAAGAGCTTGCTCAGGGCCAAATGGCTGCAGGTAAAACCCTTTTTCCGCACGAGGGGCAAAAGCTCCTCCACAGGCAGCTTCTCGGCGTCGTGCAGACGCAGGCCAAGTTGAATCATGCTTCGTTCCTCCTTATCTGGTGCGCAGGAGCTGTTCGCTGACGGCCATCATGCAGGCGCCGGTGCCGTGCTGATTGTCCGTCATCTGCTTTTCGCTTAGGTAATAGGCCGGGGTACCGTCCCGGTCGGTGCGATTGTCCGGTCCGGGGCCGAGGCCCGCGCTGGCACAGATGCCGTAAAGGTGATACTCGCCATTCTCATTTATGAGATAGGTATCCCGGATTGCATCCAGAATCTCGCTGCCCCGCTCCCCGTAAGGTGCGGGCAGCATGCCGAGCCGCGCCCCCTTCATGAGAGCATAAGCGACCATCGCGCTGCCGGAGGTCTCGGAGTAGTTGCCGCTGAGATCGGCCCGGTCCACCACCTGCAAAAACATTTTTGTCTGCGGCACCTGATATTGCAGAATGCCGTCGAGGGCATTTCGCAGCAGCGGGATCAGTTCCGCCGCGCGGGAGCTGTGCTCCTCTGCGATCTCATAGGTATCCGCCAGCGCCATCAAGAACCAGCCTTCGGCCCGAAGCCACACGGCGGGGCTCTGCCCGGTCACGGGATCGGCCCACTCCGCCTTGCGGGAGCAGTCGTTTGCGTGCATATACAGGCCGAGTCTCTCGTTCCATAAGAGCTTGTGGGCGCTTTGAAACTGGTTGAGAATATCGTCCCAGCGGTCTTCCCCGGATTCCGCGAGGCAGCGGGCGTAGAAGGGCATGCCCATGTACAGCCCATCCAGCCAGACCTGATGGGGGTAAATGTCCTTGTGCCAGAAATTTCCTGTCACGGTGCGGGGATAGTCGTCCAGCATGTGACAGGCCCGCTCCACCGCCGCGGCATAGCGCGCATCCCCGGTCAGGTCACGCAGGATGAGCAGGGACTTGCCGAAGCTCACCTTGTCCAGGTTGTGCTCCCCCTCTGCCCAGTTGACAACGCTTCCATCAGGGCGCATAAGACAGGCGGCGTTTTCCAGAACAGGCTGTGTCCAAGCTTCATCGCCGGTCGCCTTCGCCAGATCCTCCGCGCCGACGACGCAGAGGTCATCTTTATAGTTCCACGGCTTCTCCGTGAGAAAACGCGGAAAAGTCTCGTTCAGATATTGCTTAAAATAGGTCAGCCACATGGGAGTCTCCTTTCCTGTTTGTGGTTGATCACAGCCCCGCGAAGTCCGCCACACGGTCGAGGATCGCGATGGCCTCACTTACCGTTACGGGCCGATGGGGGCAAAACCTTTCTTCTTCCAGCTGCATAAATCCAAAGTACAGCGCGCGGGCAACGTTTGTGCCGTAATTGTTGGCAACCTCCTGCGCATCCAGGCAGACCGGCATCGTGCTTGAGGCATTGCGGTAGTTGACGCCGCAGGCCTGCATCGCAACACTCGCCATCTCCTGCCGGGTTATGCTGTCCCCAGGGCAGAAATTGCCCTCGCCATCGAGTGCCAGGAAGCGGTTGGCCACCGCCGCGAGCGCCGTCATCGCCTGCGTATCTTTCGGAACAGGGCCGCGCAGCTTCGGATCAGCCAGCGGCAGAAGCATCGCCGCCAGCTGCATGCGCGTGACCGCCTCCTCCGTAGGGACTACCCCCGCGGGCAGCATGTTCCGGCAGATTAGTCTTGCTGCCGCTCCGGTGGCTGGGGCAGACAGAGCTCGGTAGGGGCGGCTTGTCTCCTCGTTGCCCTGTGCGTCGCTTACCGTAACGCGAAGCCAGGCGACTTCCGGTGTCTTGAGCTTCTTCCCTTTGCCGCATTTGATCCAAACTTTACCGTCTGCTGAGCTTTCCCAGCAATAGGAGAGGCTCTGCTCCGTCAGGCACACAGCCTCGGCTGTCAAAGGAGCACCAGGAGCAGGTACGCCCAGGATGCGCACCGAGACAGGGCGCGGAAAGCGCTTGCCGTTAATGAACACGTTTTCAATCAGGGGGTTTTGCCAGTTCATGAAACGCATGGTTTTTCTCGCACTGTCAATATGGATATTGCGCAGGGTGAGGCCGGTGATGGGTACCTCGGGAAAGGCCTCAAGGAAGATGCCGTAATCGCCGCCGTTGGCCTCGATGTTTTCGATGGTGATGTCCCGGAACACGGGCAGGCTGTCCCCGTTTCGTCCGTCCTCATAGAGCATGGTGCCATGAACCGCTGCGCCGTGCACCGTGTCCATTACGCTGTTTGAGAGCATGATTTCTTCTACGAAACCACCGCGGCGTGCGTTGGTTTTCAGGCGCAGGGCATAGGTCAGGTTAGGGCTAGAAAAGCGGTTGCCGTCAGCCAGCACTCTTCGGATGCCGCCGCTCATTTCACTGCCGAGGGCGATGCCGCCGTGTCCGTCCAGAAATTCGTTGTTTTCGATCAGGACGTTTTCGCAGGGGGTATTGGTTCTCTGGCCGTCCCGGTCGCGGCCGGACTTGAGGCTGATGCAGTCGTCGCCGGTATCAAAGCGGCAGTTTTTGATCCACACGCCGCAGCAGCTTTCCGGGTCGCAGCCGTCATTGTTGCTGCCGTGGCTGGAGAGCGTCACGCCGTCCACGATCACACTTCGGCACAGGACGGGGTTGAGCTGCCACATGGGGCTGTTTTTCAATGTCACATCCCGAAGCAACACACGCTTGCAGCAGAGAAACTGAACAAAGTTCGGGCGCAGATAATGGCCTGGTCCGAAACGGCGCTCTTCAATGGGCGCTGCCTCCATATTCATGCGGCGAAGGGCCAGGCGGTCAGGCTGCTGCAGGTCGACGCGATCGGCTGACCACGCCTCTTCCACCTGATGATGCCAGTCCCACCAATGGTGTTGATCCGCGCCGCCGTCGAGTACGCCCGGCCCGCTCACGGCGATGTCATGCGCGTCCTTCGCATACAAAAGCGCGCTGTAATTATAGCAGGGAGTGGCTTCCCAATGGGAGTAGACAACGGGATAGTTTTCTTCTATTTCCGTATTGATAAATTGCAGAACCGTCTCCGGGCTTTCCAGATGAAGCTCCACGCCACTTCTAAGCTGCAGGGCGCCGCTGCGCCAGACCCCGGCGGACAGGCAGAGCCGTCCCCCGCCGCTCTCGCTTAAATCATCGATGGCGTTCTGCAGAGCACGGGTCAGATTTTTGCCGGTGTCGGGATAGATCCCGCAGGCCGTGGCCTGTACGATACGCTCGGGGATCACAGGCATTGCGATATGGCGCAGGATCTCTTCACGCAGTGTCGCTTTCTCCATTTGCTTATCCTCCGGAATGTTCGGTAAGTGTTTTTAGCTCTTCGGGCAGGCACTCGTTGTGGAAGCGGTGTCCCCCCTCGCAGATCTCGTGGCTCAGACGGTCTTCCGCGTCCAGCAGCCGGTAAGCTCTGCGGACGGTCTCCACCTGTTCGAGCACATTGTCAAGCCCGCGCGGGCCGTTCTGGCGGTCCTCCCGGCAGCTCTGGATCAGCAGTGGGCGTGGTGCAATAAGACAAGCGATGTCCCGCATGTCGAAATACTCCCATAGGTGCGGGACATAGTTGCACGAGCAGTTCCAGCTCTGGCGCAGGAGTGAATCCCGGTAGCCGTAGAAGTAGCCGGACACAAACGCGCAGCTTATACGCTCCTCCAGAGCGCTCAAAAACAGGGTCTGCATTCCGCCGCCGGAAAAGCCGAGACATCCGGGTTCATTATAAGCCCACTCAGCGCGCTGCGCAAGATAATCCACCGTCCGCATGAGATCCCAGACCAGCATGCCGAGCACCGGGATCCCCAGCGGCTCTCCCATTCTGGCAAGCCGCAGGCAGTCGCCTGTCAGTGCGCTGGGAAGCATCCGGGTGTCGCCGGGCTCCTCCCGCCGTTCGCCGAAGCCCCGGCAGTCCGGACACAGGGCCACATAGCCGAGGCGGGCAAGCTGCAAGCCGTAGTCGTAGTTATAAAGATCGATTTTTTCCGCGACTGCGCCGAACTCCCGCAGACCCGCCACACTGTACTTCCCCGCCCCGCCGTGTCCGGGCGGGCAGAGGAAGGGCCGCGTCGTCCGGTCGGCTCCGGGCGGGATCAGCAGATAGAAGGGCATAGTCACATCCGGCTCGGTTTGGATCGTCCAGCGCTCGCGGCGGATGCCGTCCGGCAGCGTCACCGTCTCTGTGCATTCCGGCTCAAGCGGGCAGCCTTCCATCTTCTCAAGCCCCAGCAGACCGGACAGCTTTTCTCTCGCCATCCGCTGCCAGGAGAGGAAGCCCTCCCGACTCTCTCCCGTAAAGCGCATTCCGCGGGCATAGCGGTCATATTTTCGCAGAATAGACGGCAAGCTTGGATAATGCTGCGAGACAGGCGGCAGCTCAGTCATCGCTCACGTCGCCGTACTTTGCGGCATTCGCAGCGGCCTTGTCGGCCTCGCTGAGCTTGTTGGCAGCGGCGCGGCGTTTCTTGAGGTACTCCGAGAGATAAGGCCAGATGATGCAGAACACGGCCACCAGCAGCAGGATGAGCGACAGCGGGCGGGTGAAGAACTTGCCGTAGTGTCCCTTGTCCATGCTGATAGCACGGCGGAAGTAACCCTCCAGCTTGCCGGAGAGGATGAAGGCCAGCACGAGGGGGCTTGTCGGCAGGCCGCCGATGCTCATGAAGAGGCTCAGCAGGCACAGGGCCAGCATCACGTAAATGTTGAACATGGTGTTGGAAATGCCGAAGCCGCCGATGTAGGCGATGATGAGGATAACGGAATACAGGTAGTGGTAGGGAATGCGCAGGATGTAGGCAAACCAGCGCTTGGTTGCGACCTGGATGATGAAGGTCACCACAGCCGCCACCAGCACGCAGGCAAAGATCAGCATGGCAAGGTCAGGCTGGTTGGTCATAAAGAGCGGGCCCGCCTGCAGGCCGTGGATGGTGAGGGCCGCAATGAGCATGGCGGTGATGCCGTCGCCGGGGATGCCGAGGGCCATCATCGGGATCAGCGCGCCGCCGAGGGAGGCATTGTTCGCGGTCTCACTGGCCCAGATACCGGCGGGGTTGCCTTCACCGAAAGGAACCTCAGGGTCCTTGTTGACGCTCTTGGCGTAGCCGTAGGCCACCATGTTGGAGATGCCGGAGCCCATGCCGGGCAAAAAGCCGATCCAGAGGCCGGAGACGAAGGCAAAGATCACGGTCTTAATGTTCTTGAAGTAATCTTTGATCCCGATGCCGAAGCCCTTCTGTCCGGCAGTGGAGGCGTCGGGCATTTTGGCCTCGCCGCGGGCAGAGTCACGGATGATCTGGCACATGGCAAACATACCGAGCATCTGAGCGACCGTGGAGATACCGGCGGAAAGGTTTGTTGAGCCGAAGGTGAAGCGCTGGGTGCCGTTGATGGGGTCCATACCGATGCAGCCGAGCATGAAGCCGAGGCCGGCCGACATCATGCCCTTCCAGATATTGCCCTTGGAGAGACTTGCCACCAACGTGATGGCGCAGAAGCACAGGGAGAAGTACTCCCAGGGGCCGAGGGTCAGGGCAAAGTCCGCAATGATAGGCGAGACCAGCGTGGCGATCAGGACGGAGAAGAGCGTGCCGAGGAAAGAGGCCGTGATACCGATGGCGAGGGCCTTGTTCGATTCGCCCTTGAGTGTCATGGGATAGCCGTCAAAGCAGGTGGCAATGGCGGAAGAGGAACCGGGAATGCCGATCAGAACAGCGGAGATAAAGGAACCGGACACGCCGCCGATCCAGATGGCGAGCAGCAGCACGAAGCTCGTCTCGGTGGAAAGGCCGAAGGTCACGGGCAGCAGCAGCGCGATACCGAGGGTGGCCGAGAGACCGGGGATCGCGCCGAAGACGATGCCCAGCGCAACCATGGCAAAAATGAGCAGCAGGTTGATGGGCTTTAAGCATACCAGCAGGGCGGAACCGTACAGCGCAAGATTAGACATGATTTGTTTCCTCCCTTACCCGAAAAGAATACCGGCAGGCAGCTTGACCTGGAAGCCGACAACGAACATAAGATACAGCCCCGCCGTCACCAGGACGGAGATAATGGCCGCATTGAGGGGCTTGACGGTGCTGTTGCCCTTGAGGTCATAGATGAAGGCGAAGATGGCAAAGGGCGCGGTGATGACAAAGCCAAAGATCGCCATACCGATGGCAGTGGCTACCAGCATCAGATAGCTCTTGGTAACCTTCAGAACACCGCCTTTGGGGAAATAAGGCTTATCGGGCTTGGGGTCGCGCTTCCAGTCCCGGAGGCCCTTGATCAGAAGCATCAGGGAGCTGACTCCTACGACCACGAGGGCAACATAGGGCAGAAGACGCGGGCCCGGCTCCAGGAGCTTTTTGGGGACCTTTGTCTGGGTCTGGATAAGAATAAACCAGATGAGCGACCACGACAGGCCCACAATGCCGGTGATCGCGTCACGTTTCAGTTTCAAAGCAAAGTCTCCTTTCCAATATAGATTGCCTGTTTTTCAAAACCCCCAAGGGGAATTGCCCTTGGGGGTCGGGTTTTTAGATCAGGAGACTCAGCCCTGCTCGTAGAGATCGATGGCCTTGGCGATTTCCACGGTCTGTTCGTACTCAGCCTGGCGGATGGCCTGGGACTCCTCGAGGTTGTGCCAGCCGGGGATGTTGCCGATCTTGGCAATATCTTCCTTGGTGGCCTCATAGACGGCTTCCATGGCGGCGTTCATCTTGGCAACCATGTCGGGGTCCATACCGGCAGGCCCGAGCAGGTAGTGGCCGACACCGAAGTAGCAGTCCTTGAAGCCCTGCTCCTGGATGGTCTTGTAGTTGTCGGGCAGCTCTTCGGGGTAACCCGCAATGGTCACGCCGTCGGAGGCGACGGTGCCGATGACCTTGAGCTTGCCTGCGGTCTCATATTCAACGCCGTGGCCGACACCGACAACACCGATGTCAATAAAGCCGCCGGCAAGGTTGGTGAGACGGTCAGACTCGCTGCTCATTTCAACAGGGTTGAGCTCGATGCCGAGGGTGCTGGTGAGCTGGCCAAAGAGGAAGGTGTTGGCGCCAGCGGCGGGCATGCCGACGTTGAGCTCGCCGGGATGGGCCTTGGCGTATTCCACGAAGCCCGCGAAATCGTCATAAGGGGCGCTGGTGGGAACGGCGAGGGCGGAATAGCCGTTATCCTGCATGGCGGCGATGAGGGTGAAGTCATTGATGGGGTCGATGTCGCTGTTGCCAGTGATGTACTGGATGTTCAGCGCGCCAGTAGCCAGGGTAATGGTGGTGCCGTCGGGCTTTGCGTTTTTCACGGTCTGATGGCCGATGGTGTTGGAGTCATAGTTGGTGACCGTGGTCTTGAGACCGTAGAGGTCGGTCAGGGCCTGAGCATAATAGCGGATCGCGAGGTCGGAGCCGCCGCCGGCTTTGCCGGGGACAACCAGGGTGATGGTTTCCTTCTCGGGGAAGCCGATGTCGTCCGCGAAGGCCGCGGGAGCCATAACGGCAGCCATCAGGCAGAGGACAGCGATGAGGCAGAGCACTTTGCGCATTGCTTTCATGTTTCATTCTCCTTTTGTTATTTTTGAGGGCGGCAGGTCTTGTTCTGTGCTGCCGTTCCTCGCTTTCTGGTTAAAGAATACCATGCGCCTCCGTAGTCTCACAATTCCCAAAGCGTTATCCTTTTCATATCAGTTTGGTTATACTTTCTCTTTACAGCAAGCCTACTTTTCTGGTATAATAATTGTGCATGAAGGGGGCTTATGTGATGAACACGCGACAACTGCACTATCTGCTCACGATCGCCGAACGCGGAAGCCTTTCCCAAGCCGCTCTGGCGCTGGGCATTTCTCAGCCTGCGCTCAGCAAGGTACTCACCGAATGGGATTCCCTGTGCGCTTCTCCGCTGTTCCTTCGCTATCACCGCCGTCAGATCCCGACCGCCCTGGGGCGCAAGGTTTTGGAATACGCCGAAAAAATCGTGGATGAACAAAACCGCATGATGCTTACCATGCGCAGCGTCACGGGGCGGGAAAAGCAGAACATCCGTGTCTGCACCGCGCCAAACCGGGGCGCCATCATCTACAGCAAAATATACAATCGTTTCTCCCGCCGCTATCCGGACATTTCTCTGCGTCTGACGGAGCTCTATGCCCGAGAGCAGCCCCATGCCATTCGCCGCGGTCAGGTCGATCTGGCACTCGGCGCGGGTACGGATTCCGAGCTTGTCACCGACATCCCCATTGTACGCGAGGAGCTGCTGGTCTCCCTCCCCTCCTCCCATCCGCTGGCGGGGCAAAAAAGCATACGCCTGCGCGACCTGCGGGACACGCCCTTTGTGCTACAGGGCAAGCGTCACAGCATCCGCGCCATCGCGGACGGGCTTTTTGCCGAAGCCGGGTTTGCGCCTGTGGTCTCCTTCGAGTCGGATGATGTGATTCTCCTCGATTCCATGATGCATCAGGCTGTCGGTGCGGGGCTTGTATCGAAGGCGCACGTCTTCCCCTGCGACGAGCTTGTCTACCTGTCCCTTGACCCGCCCGTATACCAGCGGCTGCATCTGCGCTATCCTCTTGGCCACACGCTGACAGAGCCGGAGCGTTACCTCGCCGGACTTCTGATCCGTGAACGTCTGTCCGATCCGCGCTATGAGCCGATCCGTTCCCCGGAGGCCGACACGCTGTTTGCCATGGTGGAAGCCGCAGATGAAGCTTATATTGCCGGCTCCAATCAAACGCGCGCTTCCGGCGCCAGTCACCAGGATTCCGGCTTTATAAGCCTTGACACAAAAATACTGGAATATCTGACCGCCATCGTCGAAGAACAGAGCCTCTCCCGAGCCGCTGACCGCTTCTACCTGGCGCAGCCCGCCCTTTCCCGGCATTTGCGAAACATGGAAGAGACGGTCGGGCTCAGGCTGTTTCACCGTGAGCACAACCGTCTCTATCCTACCAACGCGGGCAAGGTATTTGTCAACAACGCGCGAAATATTCTCCGCATGGAGGCTGAGCTTGACCGCGTGATCAAGGACTACCGCCGCGACCACGGCGGGCGGCTTTTCGTCCACTGTGACTCGACGCTGCTTTCCCTGTTTGCCGAAGTGGTAACGCCGGCCTTTTCCTCCCTGTACCCGGACATCCAGCTGACGGTTGTGGAAAGCTGCAGCGGGACATCCAGAGAAGCCCTGCTCAGCAGCTCAACAGATTTTGCCCTGTTTATGACCTGTACGCCCAAACAGACGGAGCTGCACTGTGAGATTCTGGGATTAACAGAGCTTGTCTACTGTGCAGATCCCGCCCGGCCTCTTTCCGGGCTGCGTGGCGGCGATCCGCTGCCGTCTCCGCTCGAGCCTCGCTCCGTGATGCTGGCGTCGGCTGGCACCACGCTGCGTGCCGAGCAGGACCGGCTTTATGAAGAGATTTTTGAATCTCCGCCCCACGTCGTCTGTCAGGCAGAGTTTGCACTTTTGCGCCGCCTGGCTGTACTCGGCGGCGCAGATACGATTCTCCCGCTGCATATGCTCCCCGTTTCGGAACATGGCCATTGTTTCAGTCTACAGCCACCTCAACCGTACTATCTGGTGCTGGCATATTATCCGGGCAAAACAATGTCCCCAGTCGAAAGGCAGCTTTACACTCTGATTCAGCACACTTTCAAAGGATTCTTTTGGCAGCCTGATATCGCTCTCTCTTAAGGCAACGCCGGCCATTTCGCCGTACACTGTAGTTAGCAGTATAATTTGAAATATTTCTGTTGAAACATTTAATGGAATAATGTTATACTCAGTCAACCGGGACGATACTATATGAGTCAGGTTCCGTTCATTACTCGGAACATCCAGCGACACATTCAATCTCTCTTCAATTGGGTACTCAGACTACTATTTGACTACTATTTTTCGTAAAACCTTGATTCCCGAAAAAACCAGCGCTCTTGCGGCTTTCCGGGAATCGGCGCAATAGTAGTCAAAATTAGGGTAAAACCTGCAAAGCCGCACTGAATCAGGCTTTTTACAAATGCGGCCTGATAACTCCGACTCTGGAGGTCGTGGGTTCGAATCCCGTCAGCCGTACCACGTCAGAAGAAGCCTGTTCCGTTCCGCTTCCCCGGTTTGCGTAAGCGCCGGGAAAGCTTCACATCCACAGTCTCCTTCTTCCTTTCCAAACCGGAG
>CACWLG010000028.1 GCA_902761635.1 Oscillospiraceae bacterium
AGCGAAGCGAATCGTATTGTGTACCTCAAGAAAAAGGCTCGAAATCAGGGCACAAATTTTCCAGGAGATGCCGAAGGCGGATTGTGCGGTGTTGCCTTAGAACTGTGTCATGCCCGGCACACTATATAAAGAAAAGCGCCCCGCACTTGGCGGGACGCTCAATCTGTATTATCCCTGAATCTGAATGGTCTTGCGCTCCGGGAGAGCCACCGGCTTCTCCTTCGGGAAGTCCAGCGTCAGGACACCGTCTTCAAACTTGGCTTGAACGTCTTCTTCCTTTACATTCTCGCCAATATAAAAGCTTCTCGTCATGGAGCCCTCATATCGCTCCTGATGAACGACACGGCCTTTCTTGTCCTTGCCCTCTTCTTCCAGCCCTTTGGCTGCGCTGATGGTCAGATAACCGTTCTGAAGCTGCAGTTCGATCTGATCCTTCTTGAAGCCCGGCAAATCAACCTTGAGCTGATAACCGTCATCCTGTTCCTTCAGATCTGTCTTCATCACATGCGCGGCATGTTTGCCGTACAGCTTGCGATCCATGTCAGTTCCAAAGTCTCTGAACGGAAAGCCCATCCAGTCATCAAACAAACTCTCTCCAAAAATACTCGGTAACATAAGTCATGCCTCCTTTGACATCTGCAATCATTTTGTTTGTTACCTGAGCAAGGGGGATGGAGGTCATCTATTCGATCTTCGTTCCTCTGTTCGATTATGATTATATCACCATTTTTAGCACTGTCAAGCTGTGAGTGCTAATCCTCGTGTGAATTTTTTGTTAACTGTTTTATATAACATAATTGTCAACTTATACTATTCCTCAGCAAAACAATTGGAAATTGTTTTGTTGTCTGGGAGCCGGTATGCTCACAGGCAATGGCGCACCGCGCCTTTGCAGAAGCCGTGCAATACGGATCCTGGGCAAAGCAAGAGCTTTGAGCTGCGCATGCTGCGAATAAAACGCTGAAAAGTAAGCGTTTTTAAAACCAAAAGGCCTCAAGAGTCCAGCTCTCAAGGCCTTTTATGGTTCAAATGTGCGATTGTTTTTCCTGCGGGGGCGTTTTGAAAGCAATTGATGCAAGCGTGATGTAAGATGTACGATTCAGCACTCTCAGCAATCGCCGAAACCCGCATGGAATCAGGCTTTTTTTACAATCCGCTCAGTCCAGCGGCTTCATTGTCGGGAACAGGATCACGTCGCGGATGGAGCTTGCGCCGGTGAGAAGCATCACACAGCGGTCGATGCCGATGCCGAGACCGCCCGTCGGAGGCATGCCGTACTCCAGGGCGTTGATGAAATCGTCGTCCATCATGCCCGCCTCATCATCGCCCTTGGCGCGCAGCTCCATCTGCTTCTGGAAGCGCTGCTTCTGGTCGATGGGGTCGTTGAGTTCAGAGAAGGCGTTGCCCATCTCACTGCAGCAGATAAAGAGTTCAAAGCGCTCGGTCAGTCGCGGGTCCTTCGGGCTGCGCTTGGCAAGGGGCGAAACGTCCACCGGGTGCATGGTGATGAAGGTGGGCTGGATCATCTTTTCCTCCACCTTCTGGTCAAAGCACTCGTAGAGCGCATGGCCCCAGGTGGGCTCCACCTTGTCCATATCGACGCCGACAGCCCTGGCCGCGGCGACAGCTTCCGCATCATCGGTGATGGCCATAAAGTCCACACCGAGATACTCCTTCACCGCCTCTGCCATGGTCAGGCGCCTGAAGCCGGGAGCGAGAGAAATCTGCTGGCCCTGCCATTCGACATCATAGGTGCCGAGGATCTCCATGGCGGCGCCGGAGAGAAGCTCCTCAAAGAGGTCCATCATGTCGTTAAAGTCGGCATAGGACTCATAGAGCTCAACCGTTGTAAACTCGGGGTTGTGACGGGTGTCCATGCCCTCATTGCGGAAGATGCGGCCGAGCTCATACACGCGCTCGATCCCGCCGACAATGAGTCGCTTGAGGTTCAGCTCCGTTGCGATGCGCATGTACATGTCGATGTCCAGCGTGTTGTGATGCGTGATGAACGGCCTTGCGGTGGCGCCGCCGGAGATGGTGTTCAGCACCGGGGTCTCCACTTCCATATAGCCGCGCCCGTCCAGATAACGGCGGACATAGGAGATAAAGCGGGAACGGATCTCGAAATTGCGGCGGCTGTCCTCATTCACGATCAGATCCACATAGCGCTGGCGATATTTGAGCTCGGTGCTGGTCATGCCGTGGAACTTCTCGGGCAGCGGGCGCAGGGACTTTGCCAGCAGTACAACGGACTGCACATGTACGGAGATCTCACCTGTCTTGGTTTTGAACACATAGCCGCCCACGCCGATAATGTCGCCGATGTCGTACTTGCGAAAGTCGGCAAATTCCGTTTCCGTCACGGCATCAGAGCGGATATAGAGCTGGATCAGGCCGCGGTCATCCTTGATATGGCAGAAGATGGCCTTGCCCATGCCGCGCTTGGAGAGGATGCGCCCGGCCACGCGAACCTGCTTTTCCTCAAAGCCATCGTAATTGTCCTTGATCTCCTGCGACCAGGCGGTGCGGGCAAACTTCGTCTGCTGGAAGGGATCGCGCCCCTCCTGCTGGAGAGCCGCCAGCTTATCCCGTCTTACCTGCAGGATCTCGGAAAGCTCCATCTCGGGGGCCTGCTGATTGTTTCTCTCTTCACTCATACCCGGATACCCCGATCACTTGTTTTCCACAGCCAGAATCTGCAGCTTGATTTCCCCGGCAGGAGCGGCGACGGTGACGGTGTCGCCGGCACGGTGGCTGTGCAGGGCGCGGCCGACAGGCGAGTCATCGGAGATACGGCCGGCCTTGGGATTGGCCTCCTGGGAGCCGACGATCTCATAGGTCTCTTCCTCATTGAACTCCAGATCCAGAACACGCACAATGCTGCCGAGGGTGACGCTGTCCTTGGGTACGTCCTGCTCGGCCTTATCGACGATCTCCGCGTTCTCGATGAGGACCTTGAGCTCGGCGATCTTGGAATAGAGCTTGCCCTGCTCGGTCTTGGCCTCGTCATATTCGCTGTTCTCGGACAGATCGCCGAAGCTTCTTGCCTCTTTGATCAGCTCCGAGACCTCTTTCTCGCGGACGGTCTCCAGATAGTAGAGCTCCTCCTTGAGTGCGTCAAGGCGCTCCTGACTCATTTTAAATCTGCTTGCATTCGTAGCCATAATGTTGATCTCCTTCTGCCGCATATATTTGGAAACGCAATTGTCTTTTCTCCATGAAATGCCTGATAGATTATATTGGTTTTGCGCGTCCCTGTCAACTCAAAAGCTTCAAAGCGTACATGAGCTGTTCATCGTTCGAGGTGACGCCGCTGCCGGAGCTGTCGCCGGTGGTGCCGGCGGTGGTGCCGGTGGCGCTGGGGTCGGAGTTGTGCATGATATAGGCGGGCGAAACGCCGCCCCGGGCGCTGATGTCCACGCCCAGGCCGGTGAGATAGGTGCCGGTCGAAAGACGAATGGCACTGCCGTCGGTGAGGACTATGGTCTCCTGTGTTCTGGTCTTGCCGGTGGTCGGCTCCCCGATCAGGGTCGCCCACTGGAACTCCTGCAGCGCAGCGGCACAGACCTCCGCCTCGCCAAAGGTGTCGGCATTGATGAGCACGCACATGGGAAGCTGGATGCACATGCCGTCAGATTCCGAGATTTCCTGTTTGCCGTTTTTATTCTGCATCATAAAGAGCCTGCCGCTCGGCAGCAGGTAGTCGAGAAAGGCCGCGACCTCCGTATCCAGCCCGCCGGGATTGCCGCGCAGGTCGATGCACAGGGCGATCGCCCCCTGGTTAAGGAGTTTTTCGATACCGTCCATGGCGTCCTGCGCTGTGCCGGCCTCAAAGTTTTTGATCTGCACATAGCCGGCCATGGTCTTCTCCAGACGGCAGCTCACAGAGCTTCTGTAAACGCCGCTGCAGTCCACCTCGATCTCTCTCTTTCCCTTGCCGATGCCGAGGACGAACTTGGTATTCAGCCGGGAACGGATGAGCTTGCGCGCCTCGTCGAGGGTTTTATCGGTCAGGTCGATGTTGTCCACGCTTGTGATGATATCCCCTGCGGTAAGACCAGCCAACGCGGCAGGCGAGTCCATGTTGACGGAGATCACCTCAAAGCCGCCGCCCTCCTCCTTGAGGATAGCCATTCCGATGCCGGCGTATTCATTGGTGGAGTTGAGCTGATAGGCCTTGTACTCATTGGGTGACATGTAATAGCTCCACTTGTCGCCGAGGCCGGAGATGATGGCAGCGGCCGCATTGTCCCCGAGGGTGCTGCGGTCGACCGGGTCGATGAAGCGCTCGTCCACCACATCCTTGATCTCGATATAGCGCATGGCCTCGTCAAAGTCCTCCTTGCCGCCCACGGCATCCAGCATGCTGCGGTGCGTTGCCCACCAGACGCCGCCGCCCGTCAGCAGCAGCGCCAGGATCACAAATTTCAGACGGACCGGTATATTGAGTATGGCCGAAATAACACGCAGGATACCCTGCAGGATCCTTTGTCCGAGCCTCATGAAACCCCTCCAGGAAAAAGGTCATATAAAATCACTGTTTGCCGGGCAGCCATCTCTGACTGCCCGGCATTGTTTTAAGGCAACACCGCACAATCCGCCTTCGGCATCTCCTGGAAAATTCGTGCCCTGATTTCGTCACTCTTTCTTGAGGTACACAAAGTACATCTGCGAAAAAGTGCCTTTATCAGAACCCAAATTTTCTCAGGATCTGCTCTTGCCGAATTATGCGGTATTGCCTTAAACTGCTCGGGATCAATACGCCCGCCGTTGAGATACACTTCAAAATGCAGATGAGGGCCTGTGGAATTGCCGGTGCTGCCCACCTGGCCGATCGCGTCGCCCTGATTGACAGTCTGCCCGTTTTTCACGCTGATGACAGAGAGGTGGCCGTACAGCGTCTTGTAGCCGTTGCCGTGCTCGATCATGATACAGTTGCCGTACCCGCCGTACCACTCGGCCAGCACGACCCTGCCGCCGTCAGCGGCATAGACCGTAGTGCCCATGTTGGAGGCGATATCCATGCCGTTATGGTTTTTAAGCTCCCCCGTAATGGGGTGGATGCGCTCGCCGAAACGGCTGGAAATATAAGTATAGCTCGCCACCGGGAAGATGAAGGAGCCCGTGGAATAGGCAGCGGCGCCGCTGTCCGGGGCCTCATCGCTGCCCGTGTAGGCGGCTGCGGCAGCCGCCGCAGCACGCTCAGCCTCGAGCTTTGCCACCAGCACGGAGATCGCCATATTCGTGGCATCTTCCTGGGCTGCGATCTCGGCGATCTCAGCCTGCCGGTCATCGTAATCCGCCTTCAGGCCCAGCAGCAGCTCGGAGGCCTCGTCGATCTCAGCCTGGAGCTTTTCCTGCTCCAGACGCAGGGCGTCCTGCTTGCCGTTGACCTCCTCGCGGTAGCTCTCATACTCAGCCTTCAGCTCCTCGGTGTTCTCCCGGGCGTGGATGTAATCGTCCTCCAGCTTCTTGTCCCGCGTCATGATCTCCTCCACGTCGTCCATTGCCGTGAGCATTTCGCCCAGGTTATTGGATTTGAGGATCATCGCAAGGTAGTTGAGGGTCCCGTTTTCCTCCATGGCGCGCACACGGGCGCGGTAGCGCACAAGCTGTTCCTGCTCGCGCTCCTGGGCATTGAGGACTTCCTGTTCCTTATCGGCGATCATCTGATCATACAGGGCGATCTCCTCATTGTTAAGCTGGATCTGCTGCATGGTGTACATGTTGCGCTCATCCAGGGCGCGCTTCTGCACCAGAATGCCGACAGCGCTCTCGGTAAGCTCGTCGATCTCGGCCTGCTTTGCCTCGCGCTGAGCCTGGATCATGGCGCGCTCGGCCCGCAGGGATTCAAGCTCCGCCTGGGACACCTCCGCCCCGGCCTTTGCCGGCAGAAGTCCTGTCAGTACGCAGACTCCCAGAAGACTGCACAGGAGTCTCAGACGCCGTGTGGTTCTCTTTCTCTTCATAAGCAAGGCGGAGTCAAACCGCGACCGCCCTGAAGCGGCCCATTGTGCCTGGGTTCAGCAGTTATAATACGAAATGCCCGAGAAATACTGGGCCGGGTCCACTCTTCCGTCGCCGACATAGACCTCAAAGTGCAGATGCGTACCGGTGGCGCGCCCTGTGGCGCCCACATAGCCGATCGTCTGTCCCTGGCCGACGGTCTGCCCTTCCGACACGGCAAGGCCCGACATATGGGCATATACCGTGGAGGTGCCGCCATGGTCGATGATGACATAGTTGCCGTAGGAACTGTCATAGGCAGCGGTGATCACCTCGCCGGAGGCTGCGGCCACCACCGGGGCGCCGTCATTGCCGAAGCCGTCAATATCAATGCCGCTGTGATAGCGGGACTCCCCGGTGAAGGGATCGCTGCGGTTCCCGTAACGGCTCGTGACGCGGGTGCTGCACGGCAGGGGCCAGACGAAGCCGCTCTCCTGCGTACCGGCGGCGTAACCCGTCTGGGCTTCTTCGGCCACCTGGCGTATCTGCTCCTCCGAATAGGCCGGTTCATAGCCAGCGGCAACAGCCTCCATATTGGCCTGCATCATCTCCTGCACCTGCGCCTTGGCCTGTTCGACTGCCTGGGCAGCGACAGCCTGCTCTGCTGCGCGCTCAGCCGCCTTGCGGGCGTTATAGCTGGCGATCGTGTTGGAGATGGCGGCGGCAGCGGCTTCCTGGGCAAGCTGAGCTTCCTTGTATTCGATAACGGCGCTTGCGACCTCGTCCTCCAGCTCTGACAGCAGGTCTTCCGCGCGCTGTACGTCCGCCAGGATCGTGGCCTGCTCACCGCGCAGCTCCTGCTGCTTGCCCTCATAGGCGCTCTTTTCTTCCTCATATTGGGCCTTGATCTGTTCGGTCTCTTCGCGGGCCTCTTCATAGTCATGCTGGATCTGTTTGTCGCTCTCCATGATCTGGCCCATATCGTCGATGGCGGAAAGAAGCTGGCCGACGTTCTCTGACTGCATGATCAGAGCCAGAATGTTGTAGCCGCCGCTCTCCTCCATGGCGCGCACACGGACACGGTAGCGCTCCAGCTGGAAATCCTCGCGGTTCTTCGCGGCCTCCACCTCCTGACCCTTGCTGCGGATCAGCTCTTCATATCGGCGGATCTCTTCCTCGATCAGTGCAAGCTGCTCCTCGGCAAGGCGGTTCTGCTCGTCCAGAGCAGCCTTCTGCTCAAGCACGTTTGCATGGGTTTCCGCGAGGCCTATGATGCGTTCCTTGATCTCCTGGACCTGATTGGTCAGCTCCTCTTTTCTTGCGCGCAGGGCTGCCAGCTCATCCGGTTCATCGGCATGAGCGCGCATGGGGATCACGCTGACGACAAGAGACAGCAGCATCAGCACGGCAAGCACAATCGCAATAATTGAAAATGCTCTTTTACGTTTCATATATTATCTTGCTCCCGATCTGCAGAGAGCTGCAAAGCCCTCCCGGTCAGACCTTCAAATAATTCCTGATCGCATTGACGCCGCCGAACACGCCCACCAGGATGCTTATTGCCATGAAGACGACAAACAACTCAAGCGCGACATTGCGAAACGGGATCACATTGAGAAGCGTACCCGCGGCAGAGTTGACAAGGCGGCCGGTGACCAGATTGTACAGGCCCCACTCCGCAAGAAAGGCAATGGCGCCGCCCATCATGCCGAGGGCAAGGCCCTCCACCACAAAGGGCAGCCGGATAAAGCTGTTGGTCGCGCCGACCATCTTCATAATGGCGATCTCCTCGCGCCGGCCGAAGGTGGCAAGCTTGATGGTGTTGGACATGATGAAGAAGGACACGAACACCAGCATCACGATCAGCACCATGGACACAGCCGTGACCACATTTCGGATCGTCACAAAGTTCTTGGCATAGTCCAGATGTGCATTGACCTTGGCCACGCCGCGGATCGCCTCAAGCTCCGTCTTGGTCTGGGACATGTAGGCGATATCGTTGAGATGGACAATGAAGCGGTGGCGGAAAACATCCTCGTCAATTCCCTCCATAAGAGTCGCATCGTACTTGCTCATGAAATTGTTCATTGCCTCGCCGCGGGAGACGAACTGGGCCGAGGAGACATTGTCGATCGCCTCGATATTGCGCTGCAGATCGCGGGCCGCCGCCTCATCCGACAGCGATTCGTCCACAAAAACGACGATCTCGTTCTGGTTCTCGAGGTCCTTGATCAGCACGTCGATATTCATGGCGAGCAGCGAGACGCTGCCCATGATGATCAGGCACGCCACAATGATGGCAACGGTGGCAAAGGACATAAAGCCGTGGGTGGTAATGCTGCGAAAGCCCTCGCGTATCAGGTAACCGAGTCTCATACGCCGTAGTACCCTCCTTCCGAGCTGTCGCCGGTCTTCTCGCCGCTGTCAATGGTGATGACGCGCTTGGAGAAGGCGTTGACGAGCTCCTTCTCATGGGTTACGACCACGACCGTGGTACCCATCTCGTTGATCTTTTCCAGCAGGAGCATGAGCTCCAGGCTGCGCACGGGGTCAAGGTTGCCGGTAGGCTCGTCCGCAACGATCATGCGGGGGCTGTTGACCAGGGCGCGGGCAATGGCGACACGCTGCTGCTCGCCGCCGGAGAGCTCGCCCGGCATTCTCTTTTCGCGGCCATCCAGGCCGACCAGCTCCAGTATGTACGGTACGCGCGTGCGGATCTCCCGGTTGGGGGCGCCGACGACACGCATGGCAAAGGCCACATTGTCATAAACGTTCATATTCTCGATCAGGCGGTAATCCTGGAACACCACACCGAGGGTCCTGCGCATCTTGGGGAGCTTGCGGCGCTTGATGGTGCCCATGTCAAAATCGTTGACCACGACCTTGCCGGAGGTGGGGCGCACCTCCCCGGTGATGAGCTTCATGAGCGTCGTCTTGCCGGAGCCGGAGGGACCCACGAGGAAAACAAACTCGCCGTCCTCGATCGTAAGGCTGACATTGTCGAGCGCAACGGTATTGCTGCTCTCATAGACCTTACGCACATTCTTCATCAATACCATAGTCTATCCTCCAAATAGCTGCAATTGCCGGCGAACTCCGCAATTGGGGGGGCTATTCTTGTATATCATAAAAGGCTGAAGGAGCGCTTAACGCTCAATACTTGCTGTTGAGAGAATCGAGGTACTGCTTGACCATCATAGCCACCTTAAAGACGATGGCGTGATCAAACTCCCGCAGGTCAAGGCCCGTCATCTTCTTGATCTTTTCCAGGCGGTAGACCAGCGTGTTGCGGTGGACATAGAGCTTTCTTGAGGTCTCGGAGACGTTGAGGTTATTCTCAAAGAAGCGGTTGATGGTCTCAAGGGTATCCTCATCCAGCGTCTCGATGGGGTTTTTCTTGAAGACCTCGTTGAGGAACATCTCGCAGAGCGTGGTCGGGAGCTGATAGATGATGCGCCCGAGGCCGAGGCTCTCATAATTGATGATGGTCTTCTCACTCTCAAAGACGCGGCCCACGTCGATGGCCACCTGGGCCTCCTTATACTTGTCAGCAAGCTCACGCAGATGGCGGGCGTTGGTGCTCACGCCGATGACGGACTTGATGCCCATTTCCTCCAGGAGCGTGGTCTCGATACTGCGGGCGACCTTCTGCACCTCCTCGGGGCAGTTGGCGCTCGGCAGGGCCTTGACCAGGACGATGTCCGTCTCGTTGATATTGAGCACGAAGTCCTTCTGCCGGTCGGGGAAGATGCGCTGGATAGCCTCGACCGCGGAGACATCCGGGTTTTCCATCTGGCGCACCAGCAGCACGACACGGGGCTCATCCGTCACGAAATGCAGCTCCTTGGCGCGCACATACACGTCTCCGGGCAGAATGTTGTCGGAGATGATGTTCTTGATGAAGGCGGCCTTGTTGTGCTTCTCCTCGTAATTGTTCTTGGCCTCGTTGAAGGCCACGGCGGAGATGGCGCAGATCGTGCGGCTGAGCGCATCGGTCCCCTCCGCGAAGGCGGCATAGTCGAACTTGGCTCCGGGAGAATAGAGGGCATAATAGGTCCTCGACCCGGTGGTGACGGGCCGCTCGCTCCCGTCAAATTCATACAGGTGAAAATCGTCCAGTCTCGACCCGATCATGGCAAGCTCGCTGCTGGCCACGACAAATCCCTGCTCGTCCACGACGCCGATGGTTCTGTCCACCGCGTCCTTCATCTGAATAATCACATTCTGAAATATTCTGCTGGACATGTTTTCTCTCTCCCATTCTGCCGCTTGTTCTGCGCCGCTCTCTCCTATTGGCGGTGCGCGGCGGATCGCCCGGATTCCCATTCTCTCTGCTCCGGACCTGTTTTCTTTCCCAAAAAGATGGCAGGCGTGCCGGGTTTTGAGCAAATTGTCAAATATGCCCTGTCGCCGGGCACCCCCTGCTCAATGCGTCGCCTACCATAATAACGCTTTTTTATGTAATTATCAATAGAAACAATACGGTTTTTTTGTGAATTTTTTTTGCTTTGTGTTGTTAACGCTCAAAAAACAACTGACAAAAGCTGCTGTTTTTCGACTATTTGCCGATAGGATATTCCCTCAACACCTTGCACAAATCCGCTTCTTCGAGTTCGTAAAACTCGCCTGCCGCAAGGCTTTCCGGCATCGTGAGCGCGCCGACCGAGAGTCTGCGCAGCGCTCTCACGGGTTTTCCCCGGGCGGCCAGCATACGCTTGACCTGGTGGTATTTCCCCTCCATCACCGTAACGAAGCACACGCTGCCGCCCGTGATCTCGAGCTGTGCGGGCAGGCACTGCGTCCCGTCTCCCAGGATGATCCCCGCCCGGAAGGCGCGCACGTCCTCCTCGTCCGGGATTCCCTCCACCTCGGCCCGGTAACGCTTTTCAACGCCGGACTTCGGGGAGATGACCCGGTGGGCAAAGTCCCCGTCGTTCGTCAGCAGCAAGAGCCCGCTCGTATCTTTGTCCAGCCTTCCCACCGGGAAGAGGCCGAGGCGCCGGAGCGCCGGCGGCAGCAGGTCCAGCACAGTCTGCTGCTTCCGATCCTCCGTGACGCTCAGCACGCCCGCAGGCTTATCCATCATAAAATAGCGGTACTGCCTGTAAAGAAGCGCTTCTCCATCCAGGCATATGTGCTGCGTCCCGGGATCGACACGCTTTTCCGGCGCGGTGACGGCAGCGCCGTCGACACTGACCCGGCCGCTGCGGATGATACTGCGCAGCTCGCTGCGGGTAGCAACCCCAAGCTCGGAGAGCAGTCTGTCCAGTCTCATTGTCATGCTTGTTCTCCTTCTGCCGGGATTGCAGGCAGTTTGGCAATCGCCGGCGGTCATAGTCTCGGCAGCGGCGGAATAGGATGTTCCATGAGGCGGCCACGGATCTGCCGCGCGAAGGCCGCCCTCCGACAGACCGCGCGGCGGAATGGAGAAGGCTATGGCACAGAAAACCCGTGGATTCACGCGAAAAAAGGCGCTGACGTTTCTTCTGATCTGCGGCATCATCCTGCTGCTGATCTTCACGGCGCACAGTGTTTTCGGAAAAGAGAAGCCATTGGATCTCAACACGCCCGAAGGCCGCGAGGCCTATCTCAACTCCCTCGGCTGGGAGATCGACCGGGACAGCGAGAGCTTCCGCAGCGTCCTGGTCCCTCAGAAGCTGGAGGGGATCATGGCCCAATACAACAAGATCCAGCTCAGGCAGGGCTACGACCTGAATAAGCATCTCGGCGAGAGCTGCCGGCAATACTGCTACGATGTCACAAACTATCCCGGAGGTGCGGGTAAGGTCATCGTCTCACTCTATCTGCAGGATGGAAAAATCATCGCCGGGGATGTCCACTCCACTGCGGTCAACGGCTTCATGCACGGGCTGAGCCGCACGGACGTGAGCCCCAGTCCCGGCCCGACAGCGCAGTAGACACCGAAAATCCACGGAACACGTGTCCGTGGATTTCCGTATTCATTCGGTTACAGCAGCATCACGCCGGCCTTTTCACAGGTCTCTTCCGTTTCCTTATCCCAGATGGAGGCCTGCACCTCGCCGATATGCGCCTTGCCAAGAAGAAGCATTGACACGCGCGACTGGCCCACGCCGCCGCCGATGGTCAGAGGCAGTTCCCCTGCCAGCAGGGCCTTGTGATAGGGGAGCTTGCGCCGCTCGTCACAGCCGGCAAGCCGGAGCTGGCGGCCGAGCGATTCCGGGTCAACCCGGATGCCCATGGAGGAGATCTCCATGGCGCAGCCCAGCAGATCGTCCCAGAACATGATGTCCCCGTTGAGCTCCCAGTCGTCATAGTCGGGTGCGCGTCCGTCATGCTTTTGGCCTGACTTGAGAGTCTTGCCGATGCCGATGATGAAGACAGTCCTGTGTTCCTTCACATAAGCATTCTCCCGCTGCTTGGGCGTAAGCTCGGGATACATGTCCTCAAGCTGCTGGGTAGTCACAAAGCTCACGCGCTTTTCCAGCTTCGGCAGTACCGCGAGCTGGGGGTAGATGGCCTGCATGGTGCTCTGCGTGTCGCAGATGGCGGTGACGATATCCATGACCGTGAGCTTGAGATAGTCAAGGTTCCGGTTCTCCGGCAGGATGACCTTTTCCCAGTCCCACTGATCCACATAGACGGAATGGAGATTGTCCAGCTCGTCCTCGTCCCGGCGGATGGCATTCATATCGGTGTAGATGCCCTTGCCCGGCCAGAAGCTGTAGCGCTTGAGCGCCATGCGCTTCCACTTGGCCAGGGACTGCACCACCTCGGCACGGGCGTCGGCATGCAGGATGTCAAAGGAGACCGGCCGCTCATAGCCGTTGAGGTTGTCGTTCAGGCCGGAATTTTCGTCCACGAACAGCGGCGCCGAAACCCGGTACAGGTCCAGCTTCGCGCCGAGATTGTCAGCGAAAATGCGCTTGAGCAGGCTGATGGCCTTTTGGGTGTCATAGATGGACAGCAGGCTCTTGTAGCCCTCGGGGATGTAAGTATGCATGTATATCGCCTCCGTTGGAATGGACGCAAAAATGCCGAATCATTCACTCAGCATTTCAACGATACGCTGGTAATAACGCTCCGCGCCTTTGCGAAAGTTCTTTTCAATTTTTTTGGCCTGCTCCTCGCCGCCGCACAGAAGCTGCAGGCGGATCACATCGCCCTCACCGTCGGACATGGCGAGCGAGACATAGCAGCCGTCCTTCTCCATGCGGTGCTCGGCCTTGATCATGGCCTGGCGTCTCAGGCGCTCCCGCTCCGGGGTCAGCAGCTTGACGGCTTTTGTACGCACGGAATAGGGGATGCTGGTCTCCACAAGGTCCACGTTTTTCGCGCCCTTGTCGGTGATGCAGAAGCCCTCCTCATTCTCAGCGACCAGGCCGTTTTGTATGAGCTCATCCAGGCAGTCAGTATAATCGAAGTAACCGAAGCCGTCATCACAGGAGCGGCACAGATCGCTCAGCACGTTCGGGTCCACCACGCCGGGCAGACGGCGCAGGATAAAGAGGATCAGGATCTTGATATCCAGCTCTTCATGAATAAAACCGAGATGGTCCATGCCCAAATCCCCTCCTCATTCAAATCGAACTACTGTATTATACACAGTTGCCCCGGCCTTTTCAAGTCTTCTTTTCCCACACGCACGCCGCCCATTGCTTCCGTATCCAGGTGCGCAGCTCCGCTTCGTGAGGTGTCCCCGCAGGCGGCACCGTTTTTTTCAGTCTCTCCGTGTTGGTACGCGCCGTATTCTGTACGGCCAGGGCTTATGCCTGCGGCTGCATGGCTGTTCTGTCTGACAGTGTCGGTTTCTCCGTTGCCGCGGGCTGCGGGGACGGCACAACGCCGCCATCCTCCAGCGCTCCGCACACACGGCAGACACGCACACTGCCGGGCTCCGCCTGCATCCAGTCATGGCCTGTGGCCGGGATCTCCTCCTGTGCAGTCAGTACTTCACCGCAGACGGAGCAGTGCTTTCCTTCCGTCAGGCCCGCCTTCGTGCATGTTGCCTCCACCGCGGGATCCATGACCTCGGTATGGCCCAGCGCAGGGATCTCCTCCTGTGCAGTCAGTACTTCACCGCAGACGGAGCAGTGCTTTCCTTCCGTCAGGCCCGCCTTCGTGCATGTTGCCTCCACTGCGGGATCTATGACCTCGGTATGGCCCAGCGCAGGGATCTCCTCCTGTGCAGTCAGCACTTCGCTGCAGACGGAGCAGTGCTTTCCTTCCGTCAAGCCCGCCTAGGGGATCCCCTTTTGTCTTTCCGCACGTGCTGCATGTGGCAGGCTCGGTACAGGTAGCCGGCTTCATATCGTGCTTCCAATGGCTCGTCGCCACGAGCAGCAACACCAGTACGATCGCCAGCAGAATGATAAGCATGCGTTTCATTTCTGTTTCTCCTTCCCAACTAAAATAAAAACCGATTTCTTTGTCGCTATTTTATCACGCCCGGGCTCACAAGTAAAGAAGGGATCTTTTTTACACCAATGCCGGGGAGCGCGCATACACTGTAGTGAATACCGGAACAGGAGGTATCTGTATGGCCGACAGAGTTACGGCCGGGCCAAAGGAAAGCCCGGCGTCCATTCGGGAAGCCGTCTGCGTCAATACGCGCAAGATTTTTGACAGCTGCCGTGACAAGGACTGCGTGGACGATCTGCGCGTCTATCCCACCGAGAGATCCCAGAGCTACATAGAAAACGCCCTGAGTATCCGTCCGAAAAGCGCAAAGCTTCTGAGTGTCAACGTGAGTGTAGAGCCGGTGAGCTTTAACCGAGGCTACTACACCGTAGACTGCACCTATTTCTACTCTATCAGCGGTGAGACCTTCCCTGCCGCGGAGACCGTCACGGGCCTGTGTGTGTTTGACAAGCGCGTCATGCTCTTCGGCAGCGTCGGCAGCGTGCGCACCTACAGCTCCGACGGCAGCACAGAGGGCGGGGACGATCTGCCGGTGGCGGTGGTGAGCGCGGTGGACCCCATCTGCCTGCACTGCCGCCTCAGCGATGCCGAGACCGTGATCGCAACCGAACTTGAGCACCGCAGCATCCCTGAAGAGATCCGCGGGGCGTTCGACGAAAAGCTCATCTTCAACGACACCGCGCGCCGCTGGTTTGCCACCATGGGCCAGTTCAGCATCATCCGCCTTGAGCGGGATACCCAGTTTGTCGTCCCCGCCTACGACTACTACATGCCGGAAAAGGAGTGCCCCGGCACCATCACGGACGATCCCTGCACGCTCTTCAGCCGTATCCACTTCCCGGTGGAGGAGTTTTTCCCGCCCGACAGCATCAGCGAGGCCGAGGATTACCGCAGTCTCAAATGAGCAAAGCCGCCCAAAAGGGCGGCCTTGTCGTATTGACAGCATCAGCTGTGGAAATTTTCCAGCATGTCGATGACAATTGCGGCAGAACGGCGGGCAACGGCATCGGCAAAGGCGGAGAAGGAAACCTTCCCGCTGTCGTCAGCCTTATCCGAAATGGCGCGGATGATGACGAACGGCACTTCGTTGAGACTGCATGCCTGGGCGACGGCTGCGCCTTCCATCTCGCAGCAGAGGCCGCCATGGTGTTCAACAATAGACTGTTTTTTTGCATGCCCTGCGATGAACTGGTCGCCGGAGCAGATGCGCCCCTCAAAGACCTGCACATTTGCCGCAACCTTCTTCGCAGCCCGCAGCGCCTTTTTCCGCAGCTCGGGGTCGGCCCTGGTGGCGCCTTGAGCAGGTTCCCCTTCTGCAAGGCTGAGACCGCCGAGGTCAAAGTCATGCTGCACCGTATCCGTGGATATGATGATATCCCCCAGGTTCACATGCTTGTCGAGCGCTCCGGCTACGCCGATGTTGATGACCTGCTCCACCCCGTAGCGCAGAATCAGCGTCTGGGTGCAGATGGCGGCATTGACCTTGCCGACGCCGCACCTCACCAGTACCAGCGGATGCCTGTTGATGTATCCCTGGTAAAAAACCATGCCTGCGATGGTCGCCGTCTGCAGGACCTGCATGGCGTCCCGGAGAAGGCTGATCTCGCTCTCCATGGCGCCGATCACACCGGTGACCTTCTCCTGGCTCAGCTCCGGGATATGCTTGTCAAATATGATATCGTCAATCTTAAACATCGTTCTACCTCACCTCATAAACTCAAGCGTCTCTGCGCACACCCGGGATCCGGGGCCGGAGACGATATTCATACAGGATTGCAAGATTGCCAAGGGCCACATCATAGATCAGCATGGACACGATCAGCAGCACATAAAAGCCGATCCCCGCAATTTTGCCGAGTTCCTCCAGCTCCTCCATGCCGATATCAAGGCCGAACACATACCAGATGAGCCCGTACATCAGCGCAATGGCCGCCGTGAAAAACAGAAGCTTTGAGAAAAAGGACAGTGCCTTCGGACGTATCCTGTCAAAGCCGCGCTTGAGGATCGGGTAGAAGCCGAGGAACAGGTAGAAAAAAGCGGCCTCCTTGTCTGCCGACAGGATCATGGACAGCACCGCCGTCACGATCCATACCATCCAGGCCCATTTTACGCCGCACTCGCGCATGACCGGGATCAACAGCACACCGGTCAGCAGCGGCGAGCAGTAGGTCATGACCGGGATCAGCCCGCCCGTCATCATCAGCACGACCCCCAG
The DNA here is from genome assembly GCA_902761635.1 of Oscillospiraceae bacterium. Classification (GTDB taxonomy): domain Bacteria; phylum Bacillota; class Clostridia; order Oscillospirales; family Oscillospiraceae; genus Limivicinus. The sequence continues at coordinate 16,562 of CACWLG010000028.1, forward strand.
CGCCGCCATCAGGCTGCAAAACGCCACAAGAAAGCTGGGGCTGTATTGTGTTTTGGATTCGTTTTTCATGGTCTCTTTCCGGTATCTTTTTTCTCATCATATTATACAGACCGCCGCTTGTCAAGCATCCTTTCCCGTCCCTGCAAGGCGTCAAAAAGGAGGGGCGCCCGGTCGGGTACCCCTCCTGTGACATACGCTTTGAAAGCTCAGGCAGCCTTGATCTTGATTTTCGGGCGCTTGGTGTCTGCCGGGCGCTTGACGTCCGTATGCGTCTGAGCGGACGAGTCGGCGTCAGCCGCAGTCTCAGCCGCAGCTTCGGCGGGTGCCTGCTCCGCCGCTGCGGGAGCCACTTCATAGATCACGATACGGCCTTCGCCGTAGGGATCGGCATATTGCTCACCGATGACGCCTCCGAGATTGTCGATCAGATAGTCGATCAGGGACTGGGTGTCCGCCTTGAGCTGCTCACGCAGCACGATCGCGCCCTGGAAGGCTGTGTTCCCGCCGCCGTTATTGAGCAGGAGAAAGTCGGGCCCTGCCACAAGATAGACTTTTTCCGGGTCCAGAGCTTCCCCGCCGACTGTGACGTTTCTGACGCGGCGCTCACCCTCAACGCCGGCAAACTGATCGTTTTCATCCACGATGCAGCTGCTTTCGATATAGCTGTGGATCTCATAGCTCAGGCCGGAAACCTGCAGGAAGCCGCCGTATTCATACGGAACCGCCCGGCTGCCCCACTCCAGGGCATCCAGGATCTGCTGACCGCTTGCTGCAATCAGGCAGAGATTGTCCTCATAGGGGAGAACCGCCTGGATACCGCCGCTGGTGATATCGCCCATCGCGATATCGGCACAGATGGCGCCGGCATCAATCAGACCGATGTCCGCATGGGCCTGGACGCGGAAGGCATCGGCACAGAGGTCGCCGAGATTTGTCTCGCCGGTGCGCACAAGACGCACCGCCTTCCCGTCTGCATCCACGGCGAAGGGATCATGAATGGCAAGGGTATAGTCCGTGCTTGTCACAACAGCACTCTCATCCGCCTCAGCGGCAGGAGCAGCAGTCTCTGCAGGCTCGGAGCTTACAGCAGGGGCTGCGGGTTCAGCAGGGACTGCGGGCTCAGCGGGGGCTACAGTCACTTCATCGGCAGGGGCAGACGCTTCGGCCTCCGGGACAGGAGCAGCCTGCTCCTCTGAAGCAAAAGGGACGTTTTCGAAAGCGCTGTCGCTGAGGGTCTTTGCCTGCATCCCGAGCACGACGGATTTAAGCTCCGCCGCGGTCAGGCCTGCGCCCTCATGCCCCGGGGCGCAGGACAGCGCAAAAGCCAGCTCGCCTCTTCTGAAGCAGGCCACGTTGATCTTCTCGCCGTCGCCAAGGCAGCGCACACTGAGACCCTTGATGTTCTCTTTCCATTCCTTGCTGTACTTGTTGTAATCGCCGGAGAGGCTGTTGCCCTCGTTCACCAGGGAGGCGCGGATCGTCAGCTCTTCCTCACCGTTGGAATAATCGGCTTCGATTGTGCCGTCCATGGCGCCAAACTGCCTGAGCTGCATGTTTCTCGGCAGAGTCCCGGCTGCGGGGGGATCCAGAGCGATGCCGGAGATCTTTTCAGCCTCCTCCAGGGAGTCGGTCCTTGTCCAGGGGTTCGGTATCCCGATCAGGGGGTCGGCCCCGGAGGCGGGCATGCCGGGATTTTCCACGAAATGATCCTGATCCAGACCGGGCTTCGTATCCTCAAGCCAGGTTTCAACCGGCTTGTGATGATGTCCGTTCCCGCCAAAGGAATATGCCTCGGACCAGTCGGCCATCTCATCCTTGAAATCTCCCGAGAGATAGGGGTCGTCGCAGGTATAGCTATCGAGGTAAATATCCTCAGTGATGGGCTCGACATTGGCATCGCCGTTGAGCACCAGATCCATATACGCATTCCAGATCGCGTCGGCATCGGCATACAGCGCTGCGCGCACATAGGGATTCCGCTCAGTCTCGGCGGCATCCACGTACAGCAGATAATACATCAGAAGCTTCTCGCGCAGGGCGCTGATCTCTTCCTCTGCTTCGGGCAGCACCGCAGCAGGCTCCGCTGCCGCAGGTTCTGCTGCTGCGAACTCTGCTGCCGCGGGTTCTGCTGCGGTCAGGATTGTATCCTCGTTTTGCACGAGATACATATAGGCTTCCCAGATTTCATCCGCATCCGCATACAATGCCTCACGGACATAAGGGTCCTGCTCGGCATTGGCTGCGTTGAGGCACAGCATGTAATAGGACAGCAGCTCTGTGCGCATGTCTTTGAACGTATTCTGATCAACAGCGGGCTCCACTGCAGCAGGCTGTACGGGCGCGGCCTGTTCTGTGACAGGCACAGGCTCCATCGCAGCAGGCTGTACGGGCACAGGCGCTTCTGCCACAGGCGCTGCGGCAGCTTTTTCCACTGCCTGTTCGTCGATCACCAGAGACATATAGGCATCCCAGATCGCATCCGCATTGGCTTTGAGAACCATGCGGGTATAGGGGTCTTGCTCGGCATTGGCTGCATTTACGTACAGCAGGTAGTTGGTCAAAAGCTCCGTGCGAAGCTTCTCGACATCCTCAAGGTCCGCTTCGGCTTCCACCGGGGCGGGGTCGGGTTCTGCGGTCTTCCACTGGCTGCGCACCATATCAGAATAGCACTTCCAGAGTTCTTCCGCCATGAGGAGCAGCTGCTCCTGCTCTGCCTGGGTATCTGCCTTGTCCGCGGTCATGACGCATGCCATATAGTCAAGCAGCATCTGCTCCCGCGAGAGGGTCTGGGCCGCCTGGGGTGCAGGCTGAGCCGCCGCATCCGGAGTCAGCGGCGCGCCGCTGCCCTCATCCGCCCATGCCGCAGGGCCGAAGGCACTCAGCAGCAGGACAAGCATCAGGACGCACATGATCCGAATGACGTTCCGATTTTTCATATGTACATCTCCTTTTCAAGCACAGCTTGCTTATAACAAGCCATAGTATACCATATAGAATATGTCATTTCTGCAAACAAAGCGCCGGCAGCGGGTTTGCAAAGGACGCAGATACGGAAATCAATTTACATAATACATTGTATCATAAGCCTTGACCCATGTCCAGTACAGATTTCCGATTCTTTTTCTGTTTTTCCCTGCAGGCTTTCTCTGCGGCGTGATACATCGCGCCTCTCCCCCTCTGAGGCTATGGAAAAAACGCTTGCCTCCGCGTTGACACAGGCCTCTTTCTGTGCTAAATTGAACAGTAAGTTGTCACAAAAGGTTTGAAAAAGGCCAGCGCAATTGCCGGTACGTCTCCGGCAATTGCGGCAGAGGAGCCTGATTCGGCCGGAAAAATCTTTACAGGAGGATATTGATATGAAAACGCGCAAAATACTTTCTGTTTTACTGATCATGATCCTGCTCGTCTCCCTCTCTCCCGCCGCCTTTGCGGCTGTGGAATTTGCCTCCGATGAAGCAAGCTTCACCGGCGAGCACGATGCCACCGTCTTTCTCGCAGGTTCAAACCCCGTGACCGACGCAAATATCCGCGGCGTCCTCTTCACCGCAGGCAACACGATCACTGCCGACGGCTCCTGTGAGTATGCCTTTGTCGCCGGCAACGTCCTGAGCTTCGGCACCAGCTGTGCCAAGGATGCCTTTATCGGCGGCAACAGCGTTGCGGTCAGCGGCAGCGTGGGCCGTGATCTGATGAGCGCGGCAAACACCCTGAACCTGAGCGGCAGCGTTGGGCGCGACCTCTTTGCCGGTGCCAAAACCGTGACCATCAGCGGCGAGATCGGCGGCAATGTGCTGCTTGCGGCCAATGAGATCCGCATCGCCGACGGCGCAAAGATCGGCGGCACCCTCCACTACAACAGCGATGCCGTGATCACCGGTCCCGATGCGATCCTCTCCGCAGCAAGTGTCTACGATAACAGCGGCGAGGACGCAAACAACTACTCCGCCCTGTTCAGTTACATCCAGGAGTACAGCGCTGTACAGGACAGCCACATCGCTGCCGAAGGCAGCGCCGCCCCGGCTGACAGCTCTGCCCCCGCCGAGAGCACGACCACAACCACCAGCACGACCACAACCACCACGACAACCACGACGACCACGACGGCGAGCACTCCCGCACCGACTCCGAGCAGCGCCGACGACGGCTCTTCCCGCTCCTCCGTCGGCCCGAAGATCAAATCCAGAGTGTTCAGCTATATCGGTCTGGTGCTGCTGGCCTTTGCCCTGCTCTGGCTTACCCCGCTGTGGGAGAAGCTTGACAGCGTCTATACCGGCGCGGACTTCAGCAAGTACGCCGCTGCCTTCGGCATCGGCTTCGGTGTTATGGTGGCCCTGCCCATCGCGGTCATCATCCTGATGATCACCGGGTTTGGCATGCGCCCTGCCCTCGTTCTGCTGTTTGTCTACTTTGCAGTCCTTGCCGCAGCGCCCATCTTCCTCGGCTTCTTTGTGGGTGTGCTGATCTGGCGCAGACTGTGCAAACGCCCCGTCAATTACTGGGCAGAGCTCGCCATCGGCATTCTGGTCTGGCGTCTGGCAAGCCTGATCCCCTTCGTGAAGCTCGCCACGGGCCTTGTGACCGTGCCTCTCGCCCTCGGTGTGCTGACACGCCTGCTCGGCAAGAAGAAGGCCGCGCCGACTGTCCCGGCCCTTGCGGACACGGCCGATTCCCAAAACAAGCCCCAGAAGGTATAAATATAATTATGATAATCGGACGATCGCACAGCCTGCGATCGTCCGATTATCTTACAGGCAATACCGCATAATTCGGCAAGAGCAGATCCTGAGAAAATTTGGGTTCTGATAAAGGCACTTTTTCGCAGATGTACTTTGTGTACCTCAAGAAAAATTGTGCGGTGTTGCCTTTATGCTTTTATTCTGCGTCTGTCCCGTTACCATTCGAGGTTTTTGCCGGTCTCCGGGTCAAAGACGTGGGCGGAGCTGCCCGCAAAGCGGAAGCGCACCGTCTCGCCGGGTTCATAGCTCTCCTCGGCATCCAGGACCGGCACCACGATGATCGCGTCCTTGCCTGCCGCTTTCACATGCAGATGCACGGAGGAGCCCATCATCTCGCTCACATCCACGCGGGCCAGAATACCGCCCTCCTGCCAGAGCATGGTATGCTCCGGCCTTACGCCGAGCGTGACGGGCCTGCCCGGCATGTTCTTTTCCAGCAGCCGCGTACGCTTTTTCTCGCTGAGCGGTACACGCCAGCCGTCAAGCTCTACGCTGTATTTGTCGCCCTCCCGTATCAGTTGGGCATCAAAGAAGTTCATGACGGGCATGCCGATAAAGCCCGCGACAAAGAGATTGGCCGGGTGGTTGAAGACCTCCTGTGGGGTGCCGATCTGCTGGATATAACCGTCGCGCATGATAACGATGCGGTCGCCCAGGGTCATGGCCTCGGTCTGGTCGTGCGTGACGTAGATAAAGGTGGTGTTGATGCGCTTGCGCAGCTTGATGATCTCCGCGCGCATCTCGTTTCTCAGCTTCGCGTCCAGGTTTGAAAGCGGCTCATCCATCAGCATGACCTTCGGTGCCCGGACAATGGCGCGGCCGATGGCCACGCGCTGTCGCTGGCCGCCGGAGAGAGCCCTGGGCTTGCGGTCGAGGTATTCGGTGATATCCAGGATCTCCGCCGCCTCGCGCACCTTTTTGTCGATCACGTCCCGCCGCTCATGCCGCAGGGTCAGGGGGAAGGCCATATTCTCATACACGGTCATATGCGGGAAGAGGGCATAATTCTGGAAGACCATGGAGATGTCCCGCTCCTTGGAGTCGACATAGTTCATGAGCCTGCCGTCGATGTACAGCTCCCCGTCCGAGATCTCCTCCAGTCCTGCGATCATGCGCAGGGTGGTGGACTTGCCGCAGCCGGAGGGGCCGACCAGCACGATGAACTCCTTGTCGGCGATGTCGATGTTGAAGGCCTGCACCGCCACGACCCCCTCCTCCGTGATCTGGAGGTTTGTGCGCTTGGGTGCCTCCCCCTTTGCGTCTCGCTGCTTGCGCCGCTCCATCACGGTCGCATAGGGGTATATTTTCCGTACATTATGTAAACTTACTGTTGCCATGCTTTTCTCCCTTTATATTCTTTCAGGATCATTCGGGCATATCAGTCTACCCGGTCGCCGTTGCCGTAGGTCTCGCAGAAGCGGGCGGCAAAGGAGGGCTCAAGCCCCGCGGCATAGAGGTGGGACACATCCCCGATGGACGCCGCGCGGAAGGAGGCATAGCCGGGCCGCCGCTCCTCGGTATGCACGACGGAGACGGAGCTCGGCGCCATCACGGTACCCTGCCAGAGCACCATGGGCGAGCAGTTCATCAGATGGCTCAGCAGTACGCATCCGAGCCCTAAGTGGCAGAAGAAGACGAGCGTGTCCTCATTCGGCTCTCTGACGCGGTAGAGGAGTCCTTCGCGCTCATAGCCATAGCGGGCCAGCAGCGCGTCGAACGCCCGGGTCACATGCTCGAAAGCCTCCCCTACGCGGCCTCCCCGCATGACCTCGTTTTCCATCCAGTGCTCCGCCGACATAAGGCGCGTGTCCCGCAGCCAGTCCTGGGGCAGCCAATCCCAGGGGACACGGCTCAGCTCCCCGTTTTTATCCGGCCGGGCGACCGGGATCGACAGTTCCCGCAGCCAATCGTATTCCGTGGCCTGCCGTCCCGCTTTTTCCAGCGTCGGCGCGGCGGTGGCTTTGGCCCTGCCCAGCGGAGAGACAAAGTATTCCCTGACCTTCATCGGTGCTATGCGTGCGGCAAGGCACTGCGCCTCCCGCTTTCCGACCTCGGTCAGATCGTCGTGCTCATAGTCCGGGTCCCCATGCCGGATGATCAGAAGCTTCATGTGCTGTCCTCCCCCGTTTGTTTTTTCTATTTTAATACACACAGACGTGAATTGCAAGAAATCCTGCTCCTGCGCAGCTTCGATAATTCTTCGGCTCTTCATTTTTTCCTCTTGCGTGTTGGCGCTGCGGAACGTATAATAGAAGCATCCAGCGCAATTGACTTAAAAGGAGATAAAGCTATGTACTGCACGAGAAAAGTTACCGACGATCTGGTCTGGGTCGGCGCAGATGATCGGCGGCTCCCCTTTTTTGAGGGGGTTTACGGCGTCCCCGACGGCGTTTCCTATAACTCCTATCTGCTGATGGATGAAAAGACAGTGCTCTTCGACACCGTGGACAAGGCTGTTTACGGCGTGTTCCTCGAAAACCTGGCGCATGAGCTGGGCGGAAGAAGCCTCGACTATGTGGTGGTCCACCACATGGAGCCGGACCACGCCGCTACGCTGGAGCTGGTGCTGCAGCGCCATCCCGAGGCGACCGTGATCTGCAACGCCAAAATCAAGACCATGATCGCCCAGTTTTTCCCCATGGACCTGACTGACCGCTTCCTGATCGTCAAGGAGGGCGACACCTTCTCCTCCGGCCGGCACAGCTTCACCTTCGTCATGGCGCCCATGGTACACTGGCCCGAGGTCATGATGAGCTATGACACCACGGCGAAAATGCTCTTCTCCGCCGACGCCTTCGGTACCTTCGGCGCGCTCAACGGCCGTCTCTTCGCCGACGAGGTGGACTTTTTCTCCGAGTGTGTCGACGAGGCCCGCCGCTACTATACGAACATCGTGGGCAAATACGGTCCCCAGGTGCAGGCCGTGCTGAAAAAAGCCGCAAAGCTGGAGCTTGACTATGTCTGCCCGCTGCACGGCTATGTTTGGCGCAGCCACTTCGGCGATTATCTGGAAAAGTACCTGCTCTGGTCCAGCTATGTGCCCGAGGAGAAAAGCGTTCTGCTCGCCTACGCCTCTGTCTACGGCCACACCGAGAACGCCGCCAACATCCTGGCTGCGCGCCTGTGCGAAAAGGGCGTGAAGGTGCGCATGTATGACACCTCCGTCACCCCCGCAAGCTATATCGTCTCCGACGCTTTCCGCTGCAGCCACCTCGTCTTTGCCGCCACCACCTATAACGCCGGTGTGTTTGTGACGATGGAAAACCTGCTGCACGACATTGCCGCTCACAATCTCCAGAACCGCAAGGTCGCGCTGATCGAGAACGGCTCCTGGGCCGCTACCTCCGGCAAAGTCATGACCGAGATCCTCTCCGGCCTCAAGGGCATCGAGTTTTACGATCAGAAGCTCTCCCTCAAGTCCGCCCTGAACGAGGGGCAGATGAGCGAGATCGACGCGCTGGCCCTGACCATCGCCGACGAGCTTGCCCCCGTGAGCGTTGTCTCCGCATCCGCTCCTGCCGCCGCTGCCGCGGCAAAGGCCGGGGATGTGGACAAGAAGGCCTTCAACAAGCTCAGCTACGGCGTGGAGGTACTGACCACGAACGCCGACGGCAGAGACTATGGCTGCATCATCAACACCGCCTGCCAGGTCGGCTCCGGTGATCCCAAGGTCGTCACCATCTCCGTCATCAAGAAAAACCACAGCTGCGACATGGTGATGAAGGCCGGGCGCTTCAACATCTCCATCCTCACCGAGGACGCGCCCTACAGTCTCTTCCAGCGCTTCGGCTTCCAGAGCGGGCGGGATGTGGACAAGTTCGCCGACGTCGCTTATACCGAACGCACCGCCAACGGCATCCGCTACATCCCCGAATATACCAACGCCGTTCTCTCCTGCGAGGTCGTGGAGACCCGGGATCTCGACACCCAGATGCTCTTTATCGCAAACGTGGTCGAGGCGAAGGTCCTCTCCTCCGCTCCCTCCTGCACCTACAGCTATTACCACGCCCACATCAAGCCCAAGAAGAATCCCGCGCCCGAGCAGAAGGAATGCTGGGTCTGCAAGATTTGCGGCTATGTCTATGAGGGCGCGGAGCTGCCCGCCGATTTTGTCTGCCCCCTGTGCAAGCACGGCAGGGATGATTTTGAGCATGTGGTGCCCGAAGTCAAGCCCAGGCAGAAGGGGTATGTCTGCAGCATCTGCGGTCACTTTGAGCCCTGTGAGGGCGAGCTGCCCGCCGATTACGTCTGCCCCCTGTGCAAGCACGGCAGGGATGATTTTACCCCGGCGGAGCAGTAACAGACTCCATACACAAAAGGCCCGCGCCTTCACGGTGCGGGCCTTCTGTTATTCATTTTGTTAGGGCAACACCGCATAATTCGGCAAGAGCAGATCCTGAGAAAATTTGGGTTCTGATAAAGGCACTTTTTCGCAGATGTACTTTGTGTACCTCAAGAAAATCGCAGCACCTTGCAGCCGAGAGCCAGGGCCTCGTCCTCGCTGTGGGTGGCAAGCAGGAGCGCGCTGTCCTTTACCCGCTCCGCCGTCAGGCCCATCACCCGCTCACGCAGGGTGCTGTCCATGGCCTTGAAGGGCTCGTCCAGCACCAGGAGCGCCGGTAAAACCGCGAGCGCCCGGGCGATGGAGACGCGCTGCTGCATGCCCCCGGAGAGTTCGGCGGGGTACAGATCCCGGGCGTCATCCAGCTCCAGCCTCTTGAGCCAAGCGTGAGCTTCCGGCAGGGTCTCTTCCCCGTCGGAGAGGACCAGGTTCACATTCTCTGCCGCCGTCCGCCATGGCAGAAGCCGCGGCTCCTGAAAAACCGCAGCGGCCCGTTCGGCTTTGCTTCGCACCGTCCCGCCGTCCGGGACCTGCAAGCCCAGGGCAACGCGCAGCAGCGTGGTTTTCCCGCAGCCAGAGGGGCCCATCAGGGCGATATGCTCCCCCGCCTTGAGGCAAAGCGTACACCCGTCCAGCACCTGCTTGTCGCCAAAGCGCAGCGAGACCTCATTCAGTTCCAGCATGGGTGCTCTCCTTTCCCACGAGCCGCAGCAAAAGCTTTTCGATTGCGAGACTAACCAGCACCACTGCCGCTGTCCAGGCAAAAAGCTCCGTGGTCTCCAGATAGAGCTTCGCCTCATAGATGCGCTTGCCGATGGACAGCGCGGGCACGGTCAGCACCTCCGCCGCGATCCCGGCCTTCCAGCCGAGGCCGAGAGCGGAGCGCAGCGCCGCGCGCAGATGAGGCCGCACCGAGGGCCAGGTGATGCGCCGCAGGATGCGCAGGCGCGGCAGCTCATAGACCCGCGCAAGCTCCAGAAGCCCGGCGTCAATGCCCCGGAGCCCGGCGGTGACGTTCGCCCACACCACGGGAAGCACCATCAGCGCCGCAATGAAGACCGGCACCGCGCCGCGCCCCAGCCACACCAGGGCGAGGATAATAAAGGACGCCACGGGTGTGCTCTTCACCAGGGTCATGAGCGGGCTCAGAAGGGCCATGCACAGCGAGCTCCGGTGTGTGAGCAGCGCGAGCAGGATGCCCCCCAGCACTGCCGCAAGGATGCCCGTCAGCACTCGCAGCACGCTCTTTCCCACAGTGAGCCAGAACTCTGCCGTGCCCCCGAGCTCGAGAAGCTTCCGGCCTGTCTGCACCGGAGAGGGCAGGAGCAGCTCCTGCCCCACCAGGGCGGCCGCGCCTGCCCAGACAAGCAGCCAGAACACCAGCACGGCCAGGGTCCGGAAAAAGCTTTGGACACGGGGATTCATTTCAGGATGCAGTAGAAATCATCGCCGGGGAGCTTGCCGCCCACGGACTGAGGCGCCTTCTCGAACATGATCTCCAGGAACGCGCCGAGCTCACGCTGCATCTGCTCGCCGGTGACGAAGCAGACATTGCAGTTGGGGATGGCCTTGGCGGCGACGGCAGCCTTGTTGAAGATGCCGGCGGCCTCGATCTTCCCGGCGGCAGCCTGCACGTCCTCGCTCAGGAGCCTGACGGATGCCTCATAGTCCGCGAGAAAGGCCTTGACGGCATCGGGGTTCTGCTCGACAAAATCACGGCGCACGACGACGCAGCCCTGTACCAGGCTGCCCGGCTCCATGACCTTGTCCCATTCCTTGGTAAGGTCGAGGGCGACGACGAGATCCTGGTTCTGGCTCTTTGCCACGGTCACCATGGGCTCGGGCAGGACGGCAAGGCCGACCTTCCCGGCCGCAACGGCAGCGTTCAGCTCTGCCGGTTGGGCGTAGCTGGTGTCAATGTCGAACTCAATGCCGCACTTGCTGCAGAGCGCGGCAAAAATGAAGCTGGGGTTCTGCGCCGGGGCGTAGACCGTCTTGCCGTTGAGATCGGAGATGCTCTCGATCTTCTCCTTGCCGTCCGTCACGAGGTACAGGACGCCCCGGGTGTTGAGGGCCAGCACCTGCACCTTGCCCTCGGTCTTGTTGTAGAGGGCAGCGGCGGCGTTGGTGGGCAGGGCCGCGATATCGCAGTCGCCGCTGACCAGCGCGGCGGTCACGACAGAGGGATCGGTCTCCACGGTAAAGCTGTAGCCGGGCTTTGCGTCCGCGATCATGCCCGCCATGCCGAAGCCGGTGGTGCCGTTGAGGGTGTAAACGCGGGTATTCACTGCCTCATCCGCAAAAGCAGCGCCTGCGAAAAGGCAAAGGACAAGCAGCAGGACAGCGGTTAACATAACAACATTCTTTTTCATTTTTGTTTCCTTTCTTTATTCCGTTTTGTTTTTGGCGTTTTTCGGGGTGACAGCCTTGGCGCTGACTCCCGGGAGCCGCCCGAGCTTCCCGCTCAGGGCGTTGATGACGTCCATCGGCGCGTCCAGCACAAGGCAGATCACATTGATACCCTTGTCGTGATCCGGGATGCCCATGCGCCCGCGGATATACGGGGCGTAATCATGCAGCAGGGCGTTGAGCGTGTCCACCGACTCCGGCACTTCCACCAGAATGGCGATGGCGGCGATGCGTGTTTCCATGTCTCTCCTTTCTGCCAAAAGAAAAAACCATGCCGGAAGGCATGGCGACAGCACAAGTACATTGTGTATTCACGGCCTTCCGCTTCAGGGATCCTTCGGCGTCAGATGTTCGGCTTTTGCCTTACCGAAAGCACAGCTCGCGGCTCGGACCGGGCCTATTGTATCAGAATCGCCCCGGAAGTCAAGCAATTTTGTGTAAAGGAAGAATTTATCGGATTTGATCAGATTATCTTGTCAAAACGTGTTGCATTCTCCGCGAAAATATAGTAGAATAATTAAAGCGTGTGTTAGTTTTTTGTCAGATCACGCGCACAATCATCGAAAGGATGTGTTCCCTTTGGAATCTGTTGATCTCGGATTCATTGATTCCGTTCTCGAAAAATACGCCTGTGACAAGGCAAAGATCATTGCCATCATGCAGGACGTGCAGGAGAAGTACCGCTACCTTCCCCAGGAAGCGCTGGAGTACATTGCCGGGAAGGTCGGCATGAGCGAGTCGAAGCTCTACGGCGTGGCAACGTTCTACGGCAACTTCTCCCTGGACGCCAAGGGCAAGTACGTCATGAAGGTCTGCCGCGGCACGGCCTGTCATGTGCGCAAGAGCAGCAATGTTCTCCAGGCTCTCTATGACGCCACCGGCACCAATGAGCACAAGCCCAGCTCCGACGACGGTCTGTTTACGCTGGAGATCGTCTCCTGCCTCGGCGCCTGCGGTCTGAGCCCCGTGGTCATGGTCAACGACACCGTGCACGCGGCCATGACGCCGGAGAAGGCCCGGGCCCTGGTCGAGCAGCTCAGAGAGGAGGCATGAGGCGATGCGTAAGAAGATCAAAAATCTGGAAGAGTTTCGCGCTCTGCAGGAAAAATTCACCCAGGCCCGCAGCCATGAGAAGCGCAAGGTCCTGGTCTGCTGCGGCACCGGCTGCGCAGCCGGCGGCAACCTCGCCGTATACGAGGAGCTGAAGGCACAGATGGAAGCCCACGGCGCGGCCTTTGAGCTCAGTCTCAACGACAGCTGCGGAGGCGACGCCACCGGCATCAAGAAGTCCGGCTGCCACGGTTTCTGCGAGATGGGCCCCCTGGTGCGCATCGAGCCGGAGGGATGGCTTTATACCAAGGTCCACGCGAGCGACGTGGCCGAGATCGTGGAGAAGACGATCATCGGCGGCGAGTTCATCGAGCGACTGGGCTACAAGCAGGGCGGCCAGCTCTACAAGCGTCAGGAGGATATTCCCTTCTACAAGAAGCAGACCCGCCGCGTGCTCGAGCACTGCGGCCACATCGACGCCGAGAGCATTGAGGAATATTTCTCCATCGGCGGCTACGCTGCCCTCGCCAAGGCTCTCTTTGAGATGAGCGGGGACGAGGTCATTCAGGAGGTCACGGATTCCGGTCTTCGCGGGCGCGGCGGCGCAGGCTTCCCCACCGGCAAGAAGTGGGCCCAGGTCGCGGCGCACACCGATGAGCCGGTCAAATATATCGTCTGCAACGGCGACGAGGGCGACCCCGGCGCGTTCATGGACCGCTCCTGCATGGAGGGCGACCCCCACAAGATCCTGGAGGGCATGATCATCGCAGGCGTGGCCACCGGCTCCACCGAGGGTTATATCTACGTGCGCGCCGAGTACCCGCTGGCAGTCTCCCGCCTCACCATCGCCATCGGACAGGCTGAGGAATACGGCCTGATCGGCGATGATATTCTCGGCAGCGGCAAGAGCTTCCATATGCACATCAACAAGGGCGCCGGCGCCTTCGTCTGCGGCGAGGGCTCCGCCATGACCGCCTCGATTGAGGGCAACCGCGGCATGCCGCGCACCAAGCCCCCCAGAAGCGTGGACAAGGGTCTGTTCGGCAAGCCCACCTGCCTCAATAACGTTGAGACCTTTGCCAATGTCCCCGACATCATCAAGAAGGGCGCAGCCTGGTTCCGCTCCGTCGGCACCGAGAAGAGCCCCGGCACCAAGGCCTTTGCCCTGACCGGCAACGTGGTCAACACCGGCCTCATCGAGGTCCCCATGGGCACGACGCTGCGCGAGGTCGTATACGACATCGGCGGCGGCATCAAAAACGGCAAGAAGTTCAAAGCCGTGCAGATCGGCGGCCCCTCCGGCGGATGTCTTACCGAAGAGCACCTGGACCTGCCGATGGACTTTGACTCCCTCAAGAAGGTCGGCGCGATCATCGGCTCCGGCGGCCTCGTCGTCATGGACGAGGACAGCTGCATGGTCAACATCGCCCAGTTCTTCATGAACTTCATCTGCGAGGAATCCTGCGGCAAGTGCACCCCCTGCCGTGAAGGCACCACCCGCATGAACGAGATTCTCACCCGCATCACCCAGGGCAAGGGCCGCATGAGCGATATCGACGAGCTCAGAGACCTTGCCGAGATGATCCAGGTCTCCTCCCTCTGCGGCCTCGGCAAGACGGCTCCGAACCCCGTCCTGTCCACGCTGCAGAACTTTGAGGAGGAATATATCGAGCACATCCGTGACAAGCGCTGCCACTGCGGCACCTGCAAGGCGCTGAGCCAGTACGTCATCACGGACAAGTGCATCGGCTGCACCAAGTGCGCGCGCAACTGCCCGGTTGAGGCCATCACCGGTACGCCGCGGCATAAGCACGTTATCGACACCACAAGGTGCATCAAGTGCGGCACCTGCAAAGAAAACTGCCCGGTCGGCGCTATCAGGGAGGGTTAAGCCATGACAGAAAAGAAAATGATCATCGACGGCATCGAGTGTCCGTTTACCGACGAGCGCAATGTGCTTGAGGTTGCCCGTCACAACGGCATCGACATTCCCTCGCTGTGCTACTGCGAAAATCTCTCCATCTACGGCGGCTGCCGCCTGTGCCTCGTGGAAAACGAGAAGGGCGTGCTGGACGCGGCCTGCTCCATGCAGCCGAGAAACGGCCTTGTGGTCTACACCCACTCGGAAAAGGTCCTCAAGAGCCGTCACACCACCCTGCAGCTTCTGATGAACAGCCACAGGGCCGAGTGCCTGACCTGCGAGCAGAGCGGCCGCTGCAAGCTGCAGGAATACGCCCACCGCTACAACGTGGTGGAGCCGCGCTTCAAGGAGAACACCTTCTCCCACGAGCGGCTTGACGTCTCCTCCCCCTGCATCACCCGCGACCCCTCCAAGTGCATCCTCTGCGGCCTTTGCGTGCGCATGTGCTCCGAGGTGCAGAACATCGGCGCTATCGACTTTACCAAGCGCGGCAAGAAGGCCATCGTGGCTCCGGGCTTCGGTAAGATGCTGATCGAGACCGGCTGCGTCGGCTGCGGCCAGTGCGCGGCTGTATGTCCCACGGGCGCTCTCACCATCAACCGCCAGATCCCCGAGATGTGGCGCATGCTCAACGATCCGAACAAGCGCGTCGTGGTGCAGTATGCTCCCAGCGTGCGTGTCGGCCTTGCCGAGGAGTTCGGCATGCCCGCCAATGAGCCTGTCACCGGCAAGCTCGTCACGGCTCTGCGCCGCCTGGGCGTGGACGTGGTGTACGACACCAACCTCTCTGCCGACCTCACCATCATGGAGGAGAGCGCGGAGTTCCTCGAGAAGGTCAAAACCGGCGCAAAGCTGCCCATGTTCACCTCCTGCTGCCCCGGCTGGATTCAGCATGTCGAAAAGGCCCATCCGCACCTGATGCCCCAGGTTTCCACCTGCGGAAGCCCCATGGAGATGCTGGGCGCGCTCATCCGCAAGCAGTTTAAGGATGAGGACGTGTACTCTGTCGCCATCATGCCCTGCACCGCAAAGAAGTTTGAAGCCCAGCGTCCGGAACTGGAGAAGGACGGACAGCGCCTGATCGACCTCGTCCTCACCACCGACGAGCTGGCCCGCCTCATCAAGGCCGCCGGCATCGACCTGAAGGACCTGCCCGACTCCGAGCCGGACAGCCCCCTCGGCGACTATACCGGCGCGGGCGTCATCTTCGGCGTCACGGGCGGCGTGACCGAGGCCGTTATCCGCCGCGTGCTGGACGACGCCTCCCCCAATACGCTCAAGACCATTGCCGAGTGCGGCGTGCGCGGGCTGGAAGGCATCAAGGCCTTCACCGTCACGGCGGGCGATCTGTCCATCCGCATCGCGGTTGCAAACGGTCTCGCCAATGCGGACAAGCTCATCGAGAAGGTTGAGAGCGGCGAAGAGCAGTTTGACTTCATTGAGGTCATGGCCTGCCCCAACGGCTGCATCGGCGGCGGCGGGCAGCCCCCCGCTTCCAATGCCCGCAAGCGTGAACGCATGGATGCCATCTTCAAAGCAGACGAGGCCTGCGAGCTCAAGATCCCGCAGCAGAACCCGGCCCTCGGCTACGTCTATGACGAGCTGCTTAAAGGCCGCGCCCATGAGCTGCTGCACATCCACTATCCCACCCACGGCCACCATTGAGTCTTTCGCGCCTCCCGGACAGGGTCCGGGAGGCGTTTTCTTTTCCTTTGCCATTCTCCCCGCTTTATGGTATAATCGCGGCAGAACAGTCGATACCCCCCTGCGGCGGCTTCCGCCGCATTCAAATGAAAGGAGTCGTTCAGAATGGAAGGAACACGCAGACGTCTGGCAGGGTCCGGCGTAAGCTCACTGGTACTGGGGATCCTGACACTGCTTTTCGGCCTGGCCGTCGGCATTCTCGGCATCATCAACGGCGGCAGGCTGCTCGGAGAGAGCAGAAAGCTCAAATAACGTGTTTTGCGGCGGTTCCCAAGCGGAGCCGCTTTTTCGTGTCAAAAATCCGTAGTCCGATACAGGTTTTCGTTGACGTGCTGCGGTAATCGTGTTAAAATTTGAATAGATTTCAACATATTATTTTAAAAGTTGAAAGGAGTATAAAGAATGAGTGAAAAGAAACTTTCCCGCCGCGATTTTCTGAAGGGCGCGCTGGCCGGCTCTGCCGCCGTTGCCCTGGGCTCCGTCACTGGTGCCGCCGCCTTTGCCGAGGAGAAGGGCATCTACACGCCCGGTACCTACTCCGCCTCTGCCGAGGGCATGGGCAAGGTCGTCGTCACCGCCACCTTTGACGCGAACTCCATCCTGAGTGTGGAGCTGGACGTCTCCGGTGAGACCCCCACCATCGGCCAGGCCGCCAAGGAGGATCTGGTGCGTCAGGTTCTGGACGCCCAGAGCCCCGAAATCGACGGCGTGACCGGCGCTACCATCACCAGCACCGCTGTCAAGCAGGCCCTGAAAAACTGCATTGCGCAGGCCAAGGGTGAGACCGTCGATTCCGGCAGCGTTAAGCCCCAGGTTGCCTCCGACGGCGCCTTCATCCTCACCGACATCACGGCGGACGACATCAACGCTTCCGCTGTCATCCTGGAGCCCATTACCGATTTTGCCCAGGAGATCACCGTTGACGTAGTTGTCTGCGGCGCCGGCGCTGCAGGCGTGCCTGCCGCTGTCCGCGCGCTGGACCTCGGCGCTACCGTCGCTGTCCTCCAGAAGGAGGCCGTCGCCGTCTCCCAGGGCAACTGCTCCTCCTGCATCGTAAAGAGCGAGTCCACCGAGGCCGGCCTCAAAAAGTGGCTGACCTTCGCCACCGCCGTGAACTGCTGGCGCAATAACCGCAAGCTTCTGGAGGCGTATGTCGACCGCTCCGAGGAAGCCATCCGCTTCCTCGTCGCCAAGGGCGGCCTCACGGAGGAGAACGAGTGGAAGAACGAGAAGACCGGCGTCTCCATCTACCAGTACTCCAACGATCCCTTCACCGGCGTCAAGCACGACGGCACGCAGACCTACGATTTCGGCGAGGATACCGTCGCTATCTACGGCCCCTGGTTCGGCCCCAAGCCCAATAACTACGGCACTCTCGTCTCCGGCATCCTCAAGGATGCGCAGGAGGAATACGGCGACAAGCTGCAGGTCTTCTTCAGCACCCCGGTCGTCCAGCTTCTCAAGGACGCGGACGGCTGCGTGGTCGGCTGCGTAGGACAGAACGCGGACGGCAAGTTCATCAAGGTCAACGCCAAATCCGTCATCCTCGCCACCGGCGCCTATGAGAACAATGCCACCATGGTCCGCCGTTTCTGCCCGGATATCGAGAACTTCGACAAGAAGGTCGTCCACCGCACCGGCGACGGCAACATCCTTGCCATCGAAGCCGGCGGCGTGATGGAGCCCGTGGCCCACAGCCGCGTCATGCATGACTTTGATGCGGGCCTCATGTGGGACGAGCCTCCCTTCCTCACCCTCAATATGGAGGGCAAGCGCTTTATCGACGAGGAAGTGGATATGGCCTACATCTCCAACGCCCTGCGCTGGCAGCCCTGGTTCAAGGGTGAGAACATGGACCCCGAGCATCAGGAGACCGGCTCCGCCGGCTGGTACTGCCAGATCTATGACAACGACTACATGAGCTATGCCGTCGCAGGCGTGCCCGACTTCGTCATGGCACGCTACCTGAAGGAAGAGGATCCCAGCCTGCACGTCAGCGTCTTCCCCGAGCTCATCGACACCTTCCGTGCCGACACCATCGAGGAGCTGGCTGAGAAGCTTGGTCTGCCTGTTGAGGCGACTGTTGAGTCTCTCAAGCGCTATAACGAGCTGTGCGATAAGGGTGAGGACCTTGACTTCGGCAAGCCCTCCAAGTATCTGCACAAGATCGAGCATGCTCCCTTCTGGGGCACCCGCCGTCATATCCGCTGCTCGTCCATCACCGCGGGCGTTCTGACCGACGAGTTCGGCCGTGTCGTCACCGAGAAGGGTGAGGTCATCAAGGGCCTCTACGCCGCAGGCAACCTGGGCGGCCAGTTCTTCGGTGCGCCCGACTATCCCTTCTTCCATCCCGGCCTGTCCCTCGGCCACGCCGTCACCTTCGGCTACATCGCCGGTGAGCACGCAGCCCAGAACAAATAAGAGAATATGCACATACCGAAAAAGGAAGCCGTTCGCGGCTTCCTTTTTTCGTCACTTCTTTTTATTCGCGTCCAGCCATTTGGCCATGGCCTCTGCCATGGCGCTGCTGCCGGGCTTGTCCTCCTGATTGGCGAGATAGCGCTGCACCTCCCGCTTGTTGGCGCCGGCGGTGCTGCGCCGCTCTTTGAAATCGGAGAGTTTTTCCCGATAGCCGCAGACGCAGGCGAAGGTCTGTTTATCCCCTTCCCCGCGCAGCTCCATCTTCTTGTGGCAGTTGGGGCAGCGGGCATTGGTGATCTGGGTGAGGCTCCTGCGGTAGCCGCATTCCCGGTCCGGGCAGACCAGCATCTCACCGCGCTTTCCCTTGACCTTCAGCAGATACTTGCCGCACTCCGGGCAGGGAGAGCGGGTCTGATTGTCATGGTGGTAGGTCTTGTCGCTGGCCTTGACCTGGGTCACAAGCTCGGCGGCGTACCTGCGCATGCCGCTGATAAAGTCCCGGTCGCTGGCCCTGCCCTTGGCAATGCCTGCAAGGGTATCCTCCCAGCGGGCGGTAAGCTCGGCAGAGCGCAGCTCCTCCGGCACGAGCTCCACAAGCTGGATGCCCTTGGAGGTGGGCACCAGCTCCTTGCCGTGCCGCTCCATATAAAAAGCGGAGAAGAGCTTTTCGATGATGTCCGCCCGGGTGGCGGGGGTGCCGAGGCCGGAGGTCTCCTCCAGGATCTTGGACAGGCTCCTGTCGCTGACGCTTGCGGAAGGGTGCTCCATGGCGGAGAGCAGCGTCGCCTCCGTATAGCGGGCGGGCGGACTGGTCTTGCCCGGGCGAAGCTGCACAGCCGAGACAGGGAATTTATCCCCCTGCTTCAAGGCGGGCAGGTTCTGCTCTCCCTCGTCCTCCGCTTCCTCCTCAAGGCTGAAGCTGCGGTCATAGGCCGAGCGCCAGCCGTTTTGCAGTACGTGGCGGCCCTTGGCCACGAAGGTCTCGCCGCCGATATCGAGGGTCATCTTGATCTCCTCATACTCATAAGGCGGCATCAGCACCGCAAGGAAGCGGCGCACCACAAGGTCGTAGATGTTCCGCTCCGGCCCCGTGAGGTTATAGAGATAGGGCTGCTCCTCCGTGGGGATGATGGCGTGATGGTCCGTGACCCTGGCGTTATTGACGATATATTTCGTCTGCAGCGGGCGCTTTCGCAGCACCTCCTGGGCAAGGGGCGTGTACACGTCCACCATGCAGCTTCGAAGGCGCTCCGGCAGGGTGGCGACCACGTCGTCGGAGATATAGCGGGAATCGGTGCGCGGATAGGTCAGCAGCTTGTGGCGTTCATAGAGGCTCTGCATCAGGGACAGAGTCTCCTTGGCAGAGTAGGCGTATTTTTTGTTTGCGTCCCGCTGGAGCTCTGTGAGGTCGTAGGCCGCGGGGGGCGGTGTCTGCTTCCAGGTCTTCTCCACCTTTGTCAGCACGGCGCCCTTGCCCTTGAGCTTTGCCGCAAGCGCCTCCATGCGCGCCTTGTCAAAGCTGCTGGCGTTCCCCTTCGCGTCCCGCCAGTAGGCCATGAAGCCCGGGAGCTTCGCCGTGACGCCCCAGAACTCCTTCGGGACAAAGCGGCGGATTTCCTCCTCCCGCCGCACGATCATGGCGAGGGTCGGCGTCTGCACCCGCCCGGCGGAGAGCTGCGCGCCCCATTTGCAGGTGAGCGCCCGCGTCACGTTCAGGCCCACCAGCCAGTCGGCTTCGCTCCTGGCCTGGGCGGAGCGATAGAGCGCGTCGTATTCTGCGGCAGGGCGCAGATTGCGAAAGCCGTCCCTGATGGCCTTGTCCGTCTGAGACGAGATCCAGAGGCGGCGGGTCTTCCCCTTCCAGCCCGCCTTCTGCATGATCCAGCGGGCTACAAGCTCCCCCTCCCGCCCGGCGTCGGTCGCAATAACCAGCTCAGACACGTCCGGCCGCTTCATGAGGCCCGCAACGGTCTGATACTGCCGACGGGATTCGGGGATGACAACAAGCTTCATATTCTGTGGAAGCATGGGCAGCGTGTCCATCTCCCATTTCTCCCACTGCTTGTCATAGGCCTCCGGGTCTGCCAGGGTCACAAGGTGACCGAGTGCCCAGGTTACGATATAGTTTGCCCCCTCCAGATAGCCGTTTGCGCCGCGGGTGCAGCCCAGCACCCGGGCAAGCTCCTTGCCGACGGAGGGTTTCTCTGCCAGTACCAGTGTTTTTCCCATGATCGTTTCTCGTTTCTTCAGGATGGGTGAGCATGGCGCCGTCGAGCAATGCGCACGACGCTGCGATGCTTCGGTACAGAGCCGCAAAGCGGCTCTGCGGAACGCCTTGCGGCGCTGCGTCCTTATTATAAATGCTGCTCCCCGGAAAGTCAATTTTCCCGACAGCCTGTTGCCGCCTGGAAACCGACTGTCTTTTGCGGGGCTTTCTGAACGCGCTGAAATCGAAATACTTTTGCCTGCCGCAGAAAAAGGATCTGTTGACAGCGCATTGTTAATTTTGTACAATTCTATTGGGACTGCATCCGACAGATCTTTCGCAAACTTCCGAAGCTGCCGTTCTGAAAGCGGTACGCGCGTTTCGCCCGGCAGCAGGAATCATTGCTCCTGAAAATCGTTCCGGATATGCCGCATGGCTCAATATCCGGATTCAAGCCTGCAGCCATCAAATACTGCGGAAAGGGAATACACAATGTTTACTGTCAACGTCAATGGAAATGATTATACCTCCGAACAGGATAAGAAGCTCCTCCGTTTTCTGCGCGACGACCTGCATCTGACCGCGGCAAAGGACGGCTGCAGCGAGGGTGTCTGCGGAGCCTGCACCGTTCTCGTTGACGGGAAAAAGGTCAAAGCCTGCACGATGCCCCTCAGCAAGCTGACCGGGAAAAGAATTGTCACGGTGGAGGGAATCGCGCCGGAGGAGATGCGCGTCTATGAGCACTGCTTTGCTGAGGCAGGCGCCGTTCAGTGCGGCTTCTGCATCCCCGGCATGATTATCTCCGCGAAGAGTCTTCTCGACGGAAACCTGAACCCCACACCTGAGGATGTGAAGAAAGCGATCCGGGGAAATCTGTGCCGCTGCACCGGCTATAAGAAGATCGAAGAGGCCATCCTGATGGCGGCAGAGTTTTTCCGTGAGAAGCGGGAGATCCCGGAGCAGCCCCATACGCTGAAGATCGACCAGCGCGCCAAGCGCATAGATGCCGACGAGAAGATCAACGGCACAGGCATCTATGCCGACGACCTTTACTATGACGGGATGCTCTATGCCAAGGGCGTCTATTCCAGGTATCCCCGCGCCCGGATCGACCGGGTCGATGTTTCAAAAGCAGAGGCGCACCCGGCCTGCTTTCGTGTACTGACGAAGAAGGATGTGCCCTGCAATACCATCGGACATCTGAAGCAGGACTGGGATGTGATGATGGGCGAGGGCGACATTACCAAGTATGTGGGCAACGTGCTGGCCGTGGTGGCGAGTGAAGACCCGGACGCGCTGCAGGAGATCGCCGCGCTGGTGGAGGTGGACTATACCCCGCTTGAGCCCATTACAACGCCGGAGGACGCCCTGAAATACGATGCACCGCTGATACACGCAGACGGCAATGTGATGAGCCGTGAAAGCCTGAAGCGCGGAAACGCAGATGAAGCCATACGCGCGTCCAAATATGTGGTGACGCGAAAATATAAAACCGGCTGGCAGGAGCACGGCTTCATGGAGCCGGAGTGCGCCGTGGCTCTTCCCGAGGGGGAAGACGGCATCCTGGTCTATACCTCCAGTCAGTCCGTCTACGATGTGCAGCGGGAGTGCGCCAGGATGCTGAATGTGCCCCCCGAGAAGGTCCACGCGAGAGCCGCGCTGGTTGGCGGCGGCTTCGGCGGCAAGGAGGACATGTCCGTTCAGCCCTACGCAGTGCTGACGGCCTACCTGACCAAGCGCCCCGTGAAGGTGAAGTATTCGCGTCAGGAGTCTCTGGATTACCACGTCAAGCGCCATCCGATGACCATGGAATTCACTACGGCCTGTGATGAAAACGGCAAGCTCACCGCCATGAAGGGCGTCATTATCGCGGATACCGGCGCTTACGCCTCTCTGGGCGGGCCGGTCCTCGCCAGAGCCTGTACCCATGCGGCCGGCCCATACAACTATCAGAATCTCGATATCTTCGGCATGAGCGTCTATACCAACAACGTGGTCTCCGGCGCGTACCGGGGCTTCGGCGTGACCCAGAGCTGCTTTGCCACCGAGCAGAACATCAATCTGCTGGCGGAGATGGTGGGCCTCGACCCCTGGGAGTTCCGCCGCCGCAACGTCATCCGTCCGGGTGACAGGCTTCCCAACGGGCAGCTGGCAGATCCCAACTGCAAAATGGCGCAGTGCCTGGACGCCGTGAAGGACGCCTTTTACAGCAGTCCTTATGCGGGTCTGGCCATCGGCTTCAAAAATGCCGGCACCGGCATGGGCATGCCCGATACCGGCCGCTGTCTCCTGAGTGTGGAGGACGGAAAAATCCGCATCCGCACCTCCGCCTCCTGCATGGGTCAGGGGATCGGCCAGATGTGCCTGACGCAGATCTGCGACGTAACCGGGCTGGATCCCCGGCTCTTTGTCCACGAGACTGCCGATACTGTCCGGACGCCGGACGCCGGGACCTCCACCGCATCCCGCCAGACCACGGTGACCGGCGAGGCGGCAAGACGGGCGGGTCTGCTTCTGAAGGCGGCGCTGGACGAGGGCAGGACCCTTGCCGAGCTGGAGGGCCGCGAGTTTTCCGGCGAGTTCTCCCCCAAGACCGACAAGCTGGGCACCATCAGTGATAACCCCATCAGCCACGTGGCCTACTCCTATGCCGCGCAGGTCATCATCCTGAACGAAGAGGGCAAGATCCGCAAGGCGGTTTCGGCCTTTGACATCGGCACCCCGGTGAACATTCAGGCGGCGGATGGGCAGATCGAGGGCGGCCTTGTGATGGGCATCGGTTACGGCGTAACGGAGAAATATGAGTGTGTGGACGGCTTTCCAAAGAGCCGCTTTGCCACGATCGGCTTCATGCGCGCCGATGAGGTGCCGGAGATGGAGACCCTTCTGATCCGGCCCTCCGATGACGAAAAGTCCCCCTATTCAAACGGCGCCAAGGGCTGCGGCGAGCTGTGCATGATCCCGGCAGCCCCGGCCTGCGCCCTGGCCTATTACCGCTATGACGGGGAGTTCCGCCAGAGCCTGCCCATTGCTCACACCCCGTATCGGAAAGATTGATCCCCGCTTAAAGGGCGCGTTGCAAAACAGCGGCCGCAGGCCCTCATCAGCCCGTCAGCACAGCCTGTAATTCAGCACAATTCCCGGATAAATATGTGAAACAGCACACATTTATCCGGGAATTTTTCATTTTTGGCAGGATTATCAATCGGGTCGATCCGGGGATCGACCCCTTCAGAGCTGCGTCTTTCATTTTGCAGCGCTCCCCTTCTTGTACAAAAGCCAGGGGTAATGATCCCGCACGGCGGCGATCACTTCCCCGATCTCCGGGGCAAGATCGCTGTCCTCCGGCAATACCCGGCGCAGCTCGCCGTCCCAGCGGAGCAGGAAGCGCCCGTCCGGCAGCGGGGCAAACCCGGAATTGCAGCTCTCGGAGAGCGCCTTCTCCGTGCAGAACACAGTCAGCTTTTCCAGATACGGCGCGCTTTTCTCCGCGCAGAAGCTGGCACAGTTGCCGCACTCGTTGCACAGGCCGTCGATATGGAGCATCTGCTTTCTGCCGTTTACCTGGATAACCACGTTTGCCCGGTTGGGGCATACGGAGGCGCAGCCGCCGCATACGACTCGGCAGTTCGCGCGCGCTTTCGGCGCCTTCGGACGCGGGTCTCGGCGGGGTTCATGCTCTGCCCGCGCCTTTATGCCGAGGGTTCGGGACAGCTCGTCCAGCGCAGCGCTGTCAGGCCTTGTTCCGGTGCTCTGCAGGCCCTCCAGAGCCTCTGCCATGGCGTTCAGCTTCCCGTAGCCGCCCGGCTTCAGAAGCTCCGTGCAGACGGTGATGGGAAAGAGACCGGCCCGGCGCAGCGCTGCGATGTTCTTTGCATCCGCGCCGCCGCAGTAGGAGATGGGGAGTTCCCCGTCAAAGTCCCGGCTGAGTCTGGCCGCCGTCTGCAGGCTGAGAGGCAGCAGCGCGCGGCCGCTCATGTACATGTTCTCATCGGGCAGCTCATCATGCCTGGCCTTCACGGCAAAGGTGTTCGTCAGCTTGACGCCGAAGTACAGGCCCAGCTCCTTCGCCCGGGTCTGGATGCGCCGCAGCATGGGAACGGCGTCGGCGTACCGGAGATCGTGCTCGAAGGACTCCCGCCCAAACTGAATGTAATCAAAGCCCAGGTCATCCAGCGCCCTGCGGGCATACGCATACCCCACCAGCGTGGGATTGCATTTGAGCAGCAGATTCAGCTTTTTATTCTCCAGCAGGTGCAGGGCGATCTTTTCGATTTCGACCGAGGGGCAGCCGTGCATGGTGGAGACGGTCACGCTGCTGCAGATTGCCGGGGAGACGGCGTCCAGATCGGCCCTGCCGAAGCGCCGGAAGCTGCCGAGGCGCTGCTCCAGAACCGCCCTGCAGTGCTGATATTCCGCCGTTTGCGCGGCGTCCTTCAGGTTCTCCAGGAAGTCGTCGATCTTCTTGCTCCGGATACCCGCAAGATCATAGCCCACGCTCATATTGAACACGAATCCGTCCGCCCGGCCGAGCTCCAGCTCTCTCGACAGCACGTGGATCAGGAACCAGGCCTTGATGTACTCCTTCTGCGCCTGCGGGACTGTCAGCTCCGTGGACCACTCGCAGTTGTAGCCCTCATCCTCAGCCAGGATACAGGGCTTGGACACTGTCAGATCCTCCCCGTCGATGATCTGCACGGTTTTCAGCTCGATCATTCTGGCGCCGCTGAGATAGGCGGCAGCAATGTTCTGGGCAAGCTGCGTATGGGGACCCGCAGCGGGACCGACAGCGCTTTCCAGCGTGCGGCCCATATAGGGCTGCGCTGCGTCCGCGGGCGCATGGTAGAGATTGGAGCATCCGAAGATGCTGTTTTCCGTCTTCCATTCCCCGAGGGCCCAGTCCAAAAGCGCCTCAAAGGGGATGGGATGCATTCTGTCGCTCATGTCAGATCCTTTCCGCCCCGGTTCGGAGCTGTTTGTTTTCTCAATACGCTCTGTGGTTCAGTTCGCCCCAGAGCTTTTTGCTCTGCTCCAGCGTCCAGGCCAGGAGGCGCTCCTCGTCGATATCCACGAACGCCCGGTCCTTATAGAGGACCCGGCCGTTGATGACGGTGGTGCGGCAGCTTCTGCCCATCATGCCGAAGAGGATATGGCCGTCCGCGTTCTCCTCCGAGAACGGCGTGAAAACGGGATAGTCCATGACCGCTACATCCGCCGCGGCGCCGGGCTTTAAGACGCCCAGCGGCTTTTTGAATATTTTAGCGGCGATGCGGGCGTTGTTTTCAAACAGCATGGTCTTGGCTTCGTTCCAGCCCACATTGGGCTGGGCAGCCTGGTGCCGCTGTATGATGAGCAAAACCTTCAGGCTCTCCAGCATGTCGTGCGTATAGGCATCGGTCCCGAGGCCCACGGTGATCCCCTTCTGCATCATCTGCAGCACCGGGGCACAGCCTACGGCATTGCCCATATTGGATTCGGGATTGTTGACCACCATCGTCCCGGTCTCCCGGATGATGTCCATCTCGGCGGGGCTGATATGGATGCAGTGACCAAGCAGCGTCTTCTCCCCAAGGATGCCGTTGTAGAGCAGCCGGTTCACCGGCCTGCAGCCGTAATGGCGCAGGCTGTCATAGACATCGTTCATGCCCTCTGCGACATGGATGTGAAAGCCCGTCATGCCGTCGTTGGCCTTGACCATCTTCTCAAACGTCCTGTCCGAGATCGTAAAGAGGGCATGCCCGCCGAACATGGCTTGGATCATGTCATCGTCCTCGTCCCTGCACCAGCGTGCAAATTCCGCGTTCTCCCGGATGCTCTCGTCGCACTTGGCCTCTCCGTCCCTCTCCGAGACCTCATAGCACAGGCAGGCGCGCATGCCGAGCTCCCGGGCGACATCCCTGATCGTAAAGAGAGAGCCGGAGATCTCAAAGAAAGAGGCATGGTGATCAAAGATCGTGGTGACGCCGTTGCGGATGCATTCCAGGATCGTGGCATAGGCGCTGGCCCTGGTCCCGTCCAGACTCAGGCGGCGGTCGATATTCCACCAGGTGCCCTCCAGGATCTCCAGGAAGTTGTGCGGATCATTCCCCTTGATGGCAAGACCGCGGGCAAGCCCGGAATAGATGTGCGTATGGGCGTTGATAAGTCCCGGCATGATGACGCCGCCGCAGGCGTCAAGCCATTCGGCGTCCGGGTACTGTTCGCGGAGCTCCAGGCATGCGCCCACGGCGAGGATCTGATCCCCGTCGATCAGCACTGCGCCGTCCGGGAGATAGGGCCTGCCGGGGTCGCGGGTCAATACTCTTCCGTTTCCGATCAGCAGCATGGATTCTGCCTCCAGTCTTTTTGCGGTTTTCGCGTCTTCTGTTTCCCAGTGATTACGTATAATGATATCCCCTCGGGACCGGCTGTGCAAGCCCCCGGGGGGATTTTTGAAGAAAAACTATCGTTCTTCCGCGCGCATCCCCGTCAGATACTTTGCGCAGAAGGGTTTGATTTTTCCGCCGTCGTACACGTGCAGACTGCAGCGGCGCAGGCGTTCGACATTGAGGTTCATGGCATCCTGAAACGCCATGGCCGAGAGGGTCAGGCTCTCATGCCGCAGGCGGTAGAGAAAGGTATCAAAGTCCATTTCGTCCGAAAAGCGCCCCGCCGGCGCCGCTTCCTCCGGCGAGCGCCGCCAGTGCCGGGCCACATACTCCCGGTTGTCCTTTGCCGATCCCCGGCTGCGGGAGGAATGCGTGATGGAGGAGAGCGGCTTCAGCCCGCCGTCCGGATCGATCAGAAAGCTTGCATGGAATCCGCACAGCGGATGGTCGCAGCGGGAGGGCATGAAGCTTTCAACGGGGATCTGCGCCTGATCGGCGAGATCCGTCATGAGCATGTCAAGGGTATAACGCTCCTTCCCCTCCGGCTCTGTGGGATAGCGGCCGAAGTAGGACACCGGCTGGAAGTGTATCCCGCGAACACCGGGGGCAAGCCGGGCGGCAAGCTTCACGATCTCGCCAAGGTTTTCATCGTTTATCCCCCTGACCACCGTCGGCACCAGTGTCACGCCGATCTGAAGCTCCGAGCAGACGCGGATCGCCTCGAGCTTGGTTTCCAGCAGTTCCCGGCCGCGCAGAGCGCGGTAAATGTCATCCCGCGTACCGTCAAACTGGAGGAACACGATATCCAGCCCCGCCTCGGCAAGGCGTTTTGCGTAAGCCCTGTCCTCTGCCAGGCGGATGCCGTTGGTGTTCACCTGGGTATAGCTGCACCCGGCTTCTCCGGCAAACTGCACGAGCTCGGGCAGATCGTCGCGCAGGGTCGGCTCGCCCCCGGAAAACTGCAAAAGCGGCTTTCCGCACTGCCGGACGATTTCGCGTATAGCGGCCCTGCACGCCTCGGCCGGCAGATCCTCTCCCTTACCCCCGTCGGCGAAGCAATAGCGGCAGCAGAGATTGCAGCGGTGTGTGACCTCCAGAAGCGCGCAGCATGTGCCGCTCTCATGCTCCGGACATATGCCGCAGCTTTCGGGGCAGCCGAGGCCGCAGCCGGAGGGCAGCGCCGAAGTTCCGAGGAGCCACTTGTCAAAGTCCATCCGCCCCTGCCAGACGGGAACCGCAAAAAAGCCGTGGGCCGGGCAGGTCTTTTCCAGCCGGATCTGACCGCCCTCCCCGCGGGTGAGGACAGCTGGCAGATTATGCAGGCACACCGGACAGACGGAACGTGTCCGGCGGATGATCTGCGCCCCCATCAGCCGCCCATGGCGAGGCCTTCCTTTTGGAAGACCGTGAGTTCCAGCTGGTACTTGTCCGACACGCTGTTCATCGCGCCCGTAACGATCGCCTCCAGCGTGTCCGCCGGGCAGACGGCGCTTGCGTTGAGCAGGACGGCGATGTCCGTACAGGGTCTTTCAAAGCGGCGCGTGACCTCAACGTCCCGCTCTGTGCCGATGAGGTCCACCCTGCCAAAGTCTCCCTCAGGCTCCCAGGCAAGGAGCTTGAGATGGGGAATGCGCTGCCCGGCGGCCTTGATCCCATCCCGCACCGCTGAGGCCATGTCCATCAGGTAGGCATTGCCGTCAAAATCGCTGCAGCAGACCAGCGCGCGGTACTGGACGTAAAGCTCGCTGAGCCCGGCCATGGCATGCCGGAAGGCATCGCCCCCGTAGCCGATGTCCGGGCGGCGCATGGAGGCTGTGCCCTCAGTCAGCGCCCGGGACAATTTTTCCAGCCCCTCCCCTTTCCGCGCGCTGATGGCAAGGACCATGGCCTCCGGGTAGTGTTCCCTGAGCCAGGTGAGATCGGCCTCGCGCCGCGTATCGTCCAGCAGGTCGCACTTATTGAGCACGATCAGGTCAGCCTCCATAAGCTGGGCGTTGTACAGGTATTCCAGATCGCCGCCCTCACCGCGCCGCAGGAGCTCGACCGTGCGGGGCTCTATCAGTACCGTGAAGGGTGCAAGCTCGAACTGGCCTGGGTATTTCTCCTTGAGGCCATGGTACACATGCTCCAGCGCTCCGACGCCGAAGCCGGGGATATCCGACATCACCAGCTCAAAGCCGTCGTCATAAAGGCTGTCAAGGCGCCCGGCAAGCTGCTCGTTCACATAGCAGATGCAGTTGTCCGTGATCTGGGACGCGCTGCAGCCGCTGAGCCTGGCAAAGCGGTCGTCTGCAAGGCTCACGCCGTGGCCGAGGTCGTTGGAGATCATGGCGGCTTTGCCGCATCGGGCGCTGTGATACCGGGTCAGGGCCATCATGGTCGTTGTCTTGCCGGAGCCGAGAAAGCCGCTGATCACCGCAAATTTTTTCATGTGTGTCCCTCCTTGCTGAAGGCGCAGGTCTCCCTCAAGAGCGGGAAGCCTCTCTCATTCATACAGCAGCAGGATATTGGCTCCCGCGATCCCGAGCTCCTGCGGGAAGCTTGCGGGCCGTTTTTCCTTGGGCAGCCGCCACCAGACGGGCGTGCTGTCCTTTTTCTGCTTCTGGTAGCGAAATTGCAGGATGAGCTCAAAGGGCTCCTCCATCTCCTCGACAAAGCATACCGGGAAGCGGTTCTGCGGCGCGGCGGGGCTGAAATAGTGCGCCCGGAGGCCGACAGCACAGAGGCCTTCCCTAACCTCCTGCCTCGTCTCCATCCGCACCCCCCAGTCTGGGATCTCCACTGTATGGGCGTCCACGCGCCGGGCAGGGACTACGTTCTTGCAGCCCGTCAGGATCGCCGCGCGGACGCTGCCGGGGTCGGCGAAGAGCGCCTTGGTGGGCTTGACGGTCAGGAGTCTTCCCTCGTCCATGACCGCGATGGCGGCGCTCATGTTATACGCCTCGGTGCGGTCATGGGTCACCATCAGCACCTCGCGCCCGAAACGGGCGAGAAGGTCGCGAAGCTCGATCTTCAGCGCGTCGCGCAGGTGGCCGTCAAGGGCTGAGAAGGGCTCATCCAGCAGAAGCAGCTGCGGGTCGCTGACCAGGATGCGGGCCAGGGCGGCGCGCTGCTGCTGCCCGCCGGAGAGCTGGTGCGGTCTGTGGTTTTCCAGTCCCTCCAAACGCATGAGGGCAATCATCTCAGAGGCCCGCCGCTCCTTCGCCGCGCGATCCTTTTCCCGGCAGAGACCGCAGAGGATGTTCTGCCGCACGGTCATATTCGGGAACAGGGCATAATTCTGAAACAGATAGCCCACGCGCCGCTGCTGCGGCTTAAGGTCAATATGCGCCTGCGAATCAAACAGCACGCGCCCGTCAAGCTCGATGCGGCCGCGATCCGGTCTCTCGATCCCGGCGATGCATTTCAAGGTCATGCTCTTTCCGCAGCCGGAGGCGCCCAGCAGGCTCGTCACACCGTTTTCCGCCGTCAGGCGCACGTTCAGTTGAAATGCTCCGAGCTGCTTTTGAATATCCACATAAAGGCTCATTTCGCCACCGCCTCTTTCTGCCGCGTCTCCAGCATGTTCACGGTCAGCAGCACCACCGTGGAGATGGCGAGGTTTACCATGACCCAGAAGAAGGCGCCGCGCTCGTCATTGGTTCGCCAGAGCTGGTAGACCGTGGTGGAGATGGTGGCGGTGCGCCCGGGTGTATAGCCGATAAGCATGCTGGTGGCACCGTACTCCCCCAGCGCCCGCGCAAAAGCCAGCACCGTGCCCGCCAGGATCCCCTGACGGCAGGCAGGCAGGCGGATGCGCCAGAAAATATAGGCGTCGGAAAGACCCAGAGTCTGCCCGGACCAGGCAAGATTTTCGTCAAAGCTTTCAAACGCGCCTCGCACCGTGCGGTACATGAGCGGAAAGGACACCACCGCCGCAGCGAGGATCCCGCCGTACCAGGTCATGACGAACTTGATGCCGTACCGCAGCAGAAACGCGCCGACGGGGCGCTTCACACCGAAAACAAGCAGCAGAAAGTAACCGCACACCGTGGGCGGCAGCACCATCGGCAGCGTAAGGATCACGTCCAGGATGCCCTTCACCGCGCGCGGAAGCCTCGCCGCGTAATAAGCAGCGCAGATGCCCGTAAAGAATACCAGCACCGAACTCACGGCGGCGATGCGCAGGGAATTGAATAAGGGATACCAGTCGATCATATGTTTTCTCCGTTCAGCACAGGTGCTCCCGCCTGCCCTCGGCATACTCCTTCCAGAGCGGGGACAGGCTGCGCAGGCTCTCCACCGTGCGGGGTACGGTTTCAAGGATGCAGTCGATCTCTTCATCGCTGTTGTATT
The DNA here is from genome assembly GCA_902761635.1 of Oscillospiraceae bacterium. Taxonomy (GTDB): domain Bacteria; phylum Bacillota; class Clostridia; order Oscillospirales; family Oscillospiraceae; genus Limivicinus. The sequence goes on from CACWLG010000028.1 coordinate 48,054, forward strand.
CACCTATGGATAAGCGCAGGGAGCCGCGTGCGAGCTCATAGGGGATGCCGAGGCTCAAAAGCACATGGCTCGGGTCCAGAGAACCGGAGGCGCAGGCGCTGCCGGAGGAGGCGCAGATCCCCTCTCTGTCCAGCGCGAGCAGCAGATTCTCCCCTTCGATGCCCTCAAAGCAGAGGTTCACCGTGCCGGGGACTCGGCGCTCCGGGCTGCCGTTCACGCGGCTGTGCGGGATCTTGCTCAGGCCCGTGATCAGGCGGTCTCGCATGGCGGTGACGCGCGCCATGTTTTCGTCCAGCTTAGCGCAGGCTTCCTGCAGCGCCGCGGCGAGCGCCAGGATGCCCGCCACGTTCTCCGTCCCGGCGCGCTTGCCGCGCTCCTGGGCCCCGCCCTCGAGAAAGGGCAGGAGCGGGATGCCCCTGCGCACATACAGCGCCCCAACGCCCTTGGGCGCGTGGAACTTGTGCCCCGAGAGAGAGAGCAGATCAATGTTCATTTTCGCAACATCGACAGGGATGTGCCCCACGGCCTGCACCGCGTCGGTGTGGAAAGGGATCCCCCGCTCCCGGCAGAGCGCGCCGATCTCCGCGACGGGCTGGATGGTGCCGACCTCATTGTTGGCAAGCATGACGGTGACAAGGCAGGTGTCATCCCGGATGGCGGCGGCGGCTTCCTCCGGGCGCACGACGCCGTCGTCACGCACGTCCAGAAGCGTCACCTCGAAGCCGTCCTTCTCCAGCTTTTTGAGCGTGTGGAGGACGGCATGGTGCTCAAAGCGGGTGGAGAGGATGTGTTTCTTTCCCTTCCGCGCGCCGAGGCGGGCACAGGAGGTGATGGCCTGGTTGTCGCTCTCCGTGCCGCAGGAGGTGAAACAGATCTCCCCTGCCGAGGCGGCTCCCAGGCAGGAGGCCACCGTCCGGCGGGCTTTCTCTACCGCCTCGCGCGCCTCCTGCCCGAAGCCGTACAGGCTCGAGGGGTTGCCGTATTTTTCCGTAAGCCACGGGAGCATGGCCTCAAGGGCGAAGCTGCTGACGGCAGTGGTCGCCGCATTGTCCGCGTATACAAACATTGTCTTGTCCTCCTGAAATCAGTAGCTTCGCCCGGCGGATGCGCTTATGCCGCTCTGGAGAAGCCGACGCCCTCAAACACCTTCATGGCCTCGTCGCCGCACAGGTAGTCGAGGAAGGCGCGGGCGGCTTCGGGATGGGCGCTGTTTTTCATGACGGCGGCGGGGTAGATGACCTGGCCGCACATCTCCTTGTCGGCAGTGTCCACGACCTCAAGGCCGGCGGAAAAGGCGTCGGTCCCGTAGACCACGCCGCAGTCGACGCTTGCCTCCTTGACCTGGGTGGTGACCTCCTTGACGTTGGATCCGTAGGTAATGAGGCCCGCTTTGGCAAGCTCCTCTTCCTTGAGCCCATAGAAGGCCAGGATCTTCTGGGTGTACTGGCCGACAGGCACATCGCTGTTGCCCATGGCAAAGAGTACATCGCCGGATTTGAGCAGCTCCACAAGCCGGTCAAAACTCGTGATACCCCTGGGGTTGCCATCGGGGACGACAAGCGCGACCTTGTTCTCCAGCAGATCGACGCGGCTGCCCTGAAGGACAAAGTCCAGGCCGTCGGGATTGGCGTCCTTATCCCTGGAGGCGTCGAGCTGGTTCATCTGCCTGGGGGCGGCAGAGATGAACAGATCACAGTCCGCGCCCTCCTGGATCTGGGTCTTGAGCGTGCCGGAGGAGTCGAAGTTGCAGAGGATGGTGACGCCGGGGTTTGCGGCCTCGTACTTGTCCTTGAGCTCGGTGAGCGTCTCGGTCATGGAGGCGGCGGCAAAGACGATGAGCTCCGTCTTCTCGGGAGCTGCCGCAAGCGCGGCGGGGGATGCTGCGAGCGCGAGGACAAGCGCCATCGCCAGCAGCAGCGCCAGGGTTTTTCTCGCTTTCATGTGCGTTTCCTCCTTTTCCCGTTTTTCAGGGAAAATAATTATGGCAATACCGCATAATTCGGCAAGAGCAGATCCTGAGAAAATTTGGGTTCTGATAAAGGCACTTTTTCGCAGATGTACTTAAGTGAGCGTCCAAATCTTTGCCGAAGGCGGATTGTGCGGTGTTGCCTTATATAAACGTGGATTTACACGTCTATACCGAAGGAAAGTATTGCCTCCCTCAAAGAGGGAGCCAAAGAGGCTTACATGCCCTTCCCGAATCCGCAGTTGGGGAAATGACAAACCTTGCAGTTGAGGCAAAGACCGCCGTGGCCGAGGCCCGCGAGCATGTCGCGTGTGATGGGGGTGTCGGTCACCAGATACGGCAGCAGCAGATCAAAGATCGTGCGCTTTGCGTACATCACGCAGCCGGGCAGGCCGCAGACCGGGCGCCCGTCCGGCATGTAGGAGACAAGGAACATCGCCCCCGGCAGCACGGGAGCGCCATAGGAGACGATTCGCGCCCCGGTGTTTTTGATCGCCAGCGGGGTTTTGTCATCGGGGTCGACGCTCATGCCGCCGCTGCACAGGACCATCTCGCAGCCATGCTCCAGCATGCTCCGCACAGCGGCGGTGATCTTTTCATGATCGTCGTTCAAAACCACATGCTCCACCATTTCACTGCCGCCGAACTCGCGCAGCTTCTCGACGATGACAGGGGTGAAGCTGTCCTGAATGCGGCCGTAATATACCTCGTTGCCGGTGGTGACGACCCCGACCCTTTTGGACTTGAGCGGTACCAGGCGCAAAAGCGGTTCCTGGCCTGCGGCCTCCCTTGCCTTCTCCATGCGCGCCTTCTCGATCACCAGCGGGATGACACGCGTGCCGCAGAGCTTTTCGCCCTTTTTCACCACAAAGCCCGAGGCGCGCGCTGCGATCATCATGTCGCCCAGGGCATTGACGGCGCGAAGGCGCTCCACGTCGATGAGCAGCAGCCCGTCAATATCGGCGATGAGCTCGATCTTGCCCTCCCGGGGCTCGGTGGCGTGCATGTTCCCGCCCATGCACAGATCGCGCAGGATCATCGCCGCCTCGTCCTCGTGCAGCATGGTCTCGTCGTTTTCCCAGATATAGATGTGATCCTTGCCGACGCTTAAAAGCACCGGCACATCCTCCGGCCGTATGATATGGCCCTTGCGGAAGACCGGGCCCTTTTTCTCGTCCCGGATGATCTGTGTGATGTCATGGCACAGCACATGGCCTATGGCATCTTCGGTTTTCATAAGCTTCATCAGTCGGCCTCCTGTCAAAGAATCGTTTCGCCGCAAAGGCGTCTGATTTCGTTTCGGATACGCATGGCCGTCTGCCGCCGTCTTTCGTGAGCGGCAAGGGCTTCGGGCGTTTTGCACTTCAAAAGGCTCCGGTCAAAGCGCTCGGAGATCGACACACGCTTGCTCCCCTGCACGGCCTTGTCGGCGAGGAAGACGAGGGCGGCCTCCGTGATCTCAGAGGAATCCGGGTCGTGGTGCTGACGGACGATTTCCGCAAGCTCCGGATATCCCAGCTCCCTGAGCCATGCAGCGCCGACGGCGGCGTGCTCCTTCTCCGTCCGCGCAAGATCGTGCAGCAGCGCCGCGCGGTGAACAAGGTCCGCATCCAAAGCGATCCCCCTCCCCCGGAGCGCCGTGCAAAGCTCGTCGGCCAGCGCCGCCGCAGCTTTACAGTGGGCGATCAGGTCCGCATCCGCCCCGGCTGCTTCGAGCAGGGCAAAACAGACCGCGTCGTCCAAGTCCGGTTTACATAATGTTCCTATCTCTTTGACCGCCAAATTCTCCCCATCCGCTTCCAGCACGGAGACAGAGGTATAGCCCAGTTTGTTCCGCTGCCCTGTGATGGAGGCGATGGCGGATTTATGACTGACAACGGCAATGTCACCGCTGCTCTGCCGCAGGCAGCGCAGCAGCGCGGCCTGCATCCTGTCCCGCACGGCCCCGTCCGCCTCCGCGCCCTCGGGAAGCAGGCTCGAATCCTCCTCCCGTGCGGCATAGAGCGCCGGGAAGCGCCGCATGATCTCGGTAAACCTGAGGCCGTCCCACACGCCCATGCGCTGCTCCTCAAGGCCCTCGACCGCAACAGGGTCGGGACACAGCGGCAGGGCCGTTTCGCGCGCGCGGATGAGCGTGCTGCAAAAGACCGTATCAAGTCCCTGCAGCCGGGGTACAAAGGGCAGCAGCGCCGCCTGGAGCCGACCTGCTTTTCCCAGCGGAATGTCCGTTTGCCCGCCGATGCACCAGCGCTCCCCGATCGGGATATCCGGCATGGCATGGCGGATCAGATAGATTTTTCTCATTTCAGCTCCTCCCCGAAGTATTCCTCAAAGAGCGCTGCCGCCTCCTGCCGCAGATGGGCGGTATAGCGCAGGTAGCAGTCCAGCAGGCGTCTCCCCTTTTCATTCAGCCTGCTCTCACCGCCGTTGGCCCCGCCCTGGCTGCGCTCGAGAAGAGGAAAATGAAGCTGAGATTCCAGGGCCCGGATGATGTTCCATCCGCTGGAGTAAGAGATCTGCATGCGCTGGCAGGCAAGTCGCACTGAGCCTGTCTCATCCACCAGCTCCAGGAGCATGGCGGTCCGCTCGTCAAAGAAGGGCTTCTCCCGCGCAAGAGATACCGAGAGCTCCGGGCGGACGAGGTGTGCGTTGTGGTAGCGCAGGAGCGCAGCGTAATCCGCGGGGGTGTCCGCATCGTGAAGGACACCGGGGTCAGATACCTCCACGCGCGTCACATTCGTCCCGCAGCGGCTGATCGCCCCCTGCAGTCCTCCATCGCCGGGATCGGCAAGCAGCGCGTCGATCAGCCCCGCAGACAGCAGCAGCGGATGCCCGGTCTTCCCCTCGCAGACGGGGCAGGCCAGGGCCGCGTCCGTCTCCATGAGCCGCGTCACCGTGAGCGCGGTAAAAAGCGGGATATCCACCGGAGTGAAGAAAATGCGGCCGCACTTGTCCCGCAGGTACCGCAGGCCGATCTTTGCCGAGTCGAACATCTGGGTCTCGGCATAGCGCTCGTTTCTCAGGAACACGAGACCGAGATTGCCCAGATGCCGTTCAAGCTGCTGCGCGTTGTAGCCCGTGACCACGGCGATCTTCGTCACACCCGCCTGGTGAAAGGTGGCGACAATGCGCTGGGCAATGGAGATGGAGCCGATATTGAGCATGGGCTTAAACTCCCCCATGCGCGAGGACATGCCCGCCGCCACAATGACCGCGCCGAACTGCACAGGTATCACCTTCCGATCCTTGCGAATTGTATTTTTTTAATCTTCGATTGTTTTAAGTATACATGCGCTGTAGGAAAAAGGCAAGACTAATATCTTTACATTTTTGTTTTTCCGTTCTAAACTGTACGCAGCGCCTCATCCCGAGCGGCAGCGACACAAACGCGCCTGCGGCCGGAAACGGCCCAGGCGGATCGGAGGCATCACACATGAAGCTATACGTCTGGGGCACCGGCTGCGGCGCGGGCGACCTTGCCGATCACGGGCTGGAGATATCGCAGGTCTGCGCCTTTCTCGATTCCGCGCCCCTGTCGGACCGCTTTCTCGGCTGTCCGGTGCTGCGCCCGGAGGAAGTCGAAAATGAGGAGATCGACCTGATTCTGGTCGCAAGCCGCCATGCCGATGCCATTGCGCAGAAAGCGGAAGAGCTGGGGATCGACAGGGAAAAGCTGGTTTTTTTGAAAAACAACTGGGCGCTCACCGATCGGAACCGGGATTATACGGCGGCTGAGAGTGTTCTCGACCCCCGGTACCTGGACGGTGTGCGCGCGCCGCATCACGCCGTGCGGGACCCGCTGTGGACGGAGGCTTCCCCTCTCGCGCCGCGTGATCTGGAAAACGACTATGTCCGCGTGCGTTCCCTGGAGGTCCTGTGCCGGGGGCTTGACGAGGTGCCCGGCGCGGCGGCAGAGCTGGGCGTCTACTGCGGCGGCTTTGCAGGGTGCATCAATGCCCTGCTGCCGGAGCGGACGCTCTACCTCTTTGACACCTTTGCGGGCTTTGATGAGGCGGAAGCAGGCGGCGACAATGCCGGCTTTGTTCAGGCGCATCGGAACACCGGGGCTGATCGGGTCCTGCGATGCATGCCGCATCCGGAAAAGATCATCGTAAGGCAGGGGCTGTTCCCGGCAAGCCTCGGCAGGCTCGAGGAGCGCTTTGCACTGGTATCGCTGGATGTGGATCTGGAGGAGAGCACGCTTGCCGGGCTGCGCTGGTTTTACCCGCGCCTCAATCCCGGCGGGTATATCCTGCTGCACGACTTTCATTCCCCGCGCCTGCCCGGCGTAAAGCGGGCCTTGCGGCGCTATGAAGCAGAGCTGGGAGTACGCCTGCCCGCCGTGCCCCTGTGTGATATAAACGGCACGCTGGTCCTGTGCAGGAATCTGGAATTAAATACAAAATAATTGGCTGATCTTTCCTGTTATTTATGCAGCTTGTTCAAAAAGCAGCTCGTATTTTCTGCGAGTTGCTTTTCTTTGTAATTTGAAACCCGCACACTCTTGGGGTTACAATGTATTTGAAAGATTTTGAGTATCGGAGGCATCGTCATGGATGAGGCGCTGTTTGAGCTGACCGCCAGCGAGGTGACGGTGGAGATCAGGGATCCCGTCACCGGGAAGGTTTACCGGCGGGAGCTGCCCATCGACTACTACGAAAACGCAAACTTTCTGCGCCTCGGCGGCGAGGATATGGACGGCAGCCCCGCGCAGCTTGTCTTCTACACCCAGCGCGGCATCGAGCGGGCGAAGGACATCACCGGCAAGGGTCCCGATCACGATCGCTGCGGCGGGCACGGTCATTCAGGAGCATAAACCCGAAAAAGGGTCATTCATATAACGGAAACAGATGAGGAGGTTAACACATGATCAAGAAAACGCTTATCATCAACGGCGTGACCAGAAACCTCGTGCTGGATAAGGACGAGACGCTGGCTGCCGTCCTGCGTGAGCATCTGCTGCTGACCGGCTGCAAGATCGGCTGCGGCGAGGGTCACTGCGGCGCCTGCAACGTCATCGTCAACGGCAAGGTAACCAAGGCCTGCATCTTCAAAATGAGCAGAATCGCCGACAACGCCGAGATCACTACCATTGAGGGCGTCGGCACCCTGAGTGACATGCACCCGCTGCAGGTGGCATGGATGGCCTACGGCTGCGCCCAGTGCGGCTTCTGCACGCCCGGCTTCATCATCAGCGCCAAGGTCCTGCTCGACAACAACCCCAGTCCCACCCGCGAGGAGGTCCGGGACTGGTTCAACAAGCAGCGAAACCTCTGCCGCTGCACCGGCTACAAGCCCCTCGTGGACGCCACCATGGCCGCTGCCGCCGTCCTGCGCGGAGAGTGCAGCAAGGAGGATCTGATCTTCAAGCCCACCGGCGACTCCATCAAGGGCACAAAGTTCATCCGTCCCTCCGCGGCGCAGAAGGTCACCGGCACCTGGGACTTCGGCGCGGACGATGCCCTGAAGATGCCGGGCTGCCTGCGCCTTGCGCTGACCCAGGCCAGGGTCTCCCATGCCAACATCAAGAGCATTGATATCTCCGAGGCCGAGAAGATGCCCGGCGTTGTGAAGGTCATCACCTACAGGGACATCCTCGCCGCCGGCGGCACCAACCAGATCAACGGCCTTGTCATGCTGCCCAAGCACAACAAGACCGACGGCTTTGAACGCCCTGTTCTCTGCTCCGACAAAATCTTCCAGTTCGGTGACGCCATCGCCATTGTCGCAGCCGACACCGAGGCCCACGCCCGCGCCGCCGCCGACGCCGTGAAGGTCGAGATCGAGGAGCTGCCCGCCTACATGAACGCGCTGGACGCCATGGCGCCCGACGCCATTGAGATCCACCCCGGCACCCCCAACGTCTTCTATGAGACCAACTGCATCAAGGGGCCCGACTTTGACTGGGATTCCATTCCCGACGAGCAGCAGGTCGAGATCGAGAGCTACTGCTCCCGTCAGCCCCACCTGCACCTGGAGCCGGACAACGGCTACGGCTACATCGACGAGG
>CACWLG010000029.1 GCA_902761635.1 Oscillospiraceae bacterium
TCAGGTTTCGGGCTGATGAGGGCATCAGCCCCTACGGGGCAGGTTATACGTTGTTCGCGTTGAACCTGCCTGTATTGCTGTGTTAACCCGATACCCAATAAACTCTTTATATCACGGGAAATCCGCCGTCCACGTGCAGGACCTGGCCGGTGACATAGGAAGCCTCTGCAAGGTACAGTACCGCCCGGGCGATTTCCTCCGGCCTCCCGAGCCTGCCCAGCGGGATCTCCCCGGCGAGCAGATCCAGGGTCTCCTGCCCCAGCACCTGCACCATGTCGGTGTCGATGACCCCGGGGGCCACGGCGTTGACCCGGATGCCGCTGGGAGCAAGCTCCGCCGCGAGGGAGCGGGTCAGCCCGATGATGGCGTGCTTGGTGGAGGAATACGTGACCTCGCAGGAGGCGCCGTGGCGGCCCCAGATGGAGGACATGTTGATGATGCAGCCGGCATGCTCGTGCAGCATGTTGGGCAGCACCGCCTGGATGGTGTTGTAGCAGCCGCCGAGGTTCACCGCAAAGACGCGCTCCCAGGAGGCGCGGTCGATATCCTGAAAAAGCTGCTGCTTTGCGATGCCCGCGTTGTTTACAAGCAGCGTCACCTTCCCGAGCTCCTTCTCCGTCTGCCCCACCATGGCCCGGACGGCCTCGGGATCGGCCACGTCGGCCTGGACCCAGATGGCGTCAGCCCCCGCGCCTTTGAGCTTTTCGCAGAGGGCCGCGGCGAGATCCGTCCGCTCGACGCAGTTGAGGCAGACGGCGTAGCCCGCCTTTGCCAGCGCCCCGGCACAGGCGGCGCCGATGCCGCGGGAGGAGCCGGTGACCAGCGCAACCTTCCTCATTCCGCAGCCTCCTCGCCCAGATGCCCGGCGATCCTGTCCCGGCAGCGGGCGGCGAGGGCCTGGGTGTTCGCGGCCGCGACCTCCTCGGCGGGGATGAGCTCAAGAATGTCAAGCTTCACGTCGGTGGGGCGGAAGGGGAAGTTCTTGACCACCGCCTCGCTGCCCCGGATGGCGGCGACCGCCACGGGCACCTTGGCCTTCTGGGCGATCTTGAAGGTGCCGGCGTGGAAGGGGAGGAGCTCGCCCGTCTTGCTGCGCGTCCCCTCGGGGTAGACGGCGATGGAGCAGAGATCCCGCTTGAGATAGTCCACAGCCTGCAGGATGGATTTGAGCGCCTCCCGGTCGTTCTCCCGGTTGATGGGGACAAAGCCGTCGCCGTAGGCGAGCTTTGCGATCAGGGGGATCTTGAGGTTCGAGGGCTTGGAGATGAAGGCAAGGTTATATTCCCGCAGGACGCTTGCGGTGACCACGGGGTCAAAGCCGGAGCGGTGGTTGCACACCAGGACGAAGCGCCTGTCCTTCGGAAGCAGTTCCTCTCCGCTCACTTCGGTATGCACATGGGCGTAGGAGCAGAGGGTGGTCGCAATGTCAGCCACACCCAGACGATAGATTTTCTTCTGCTCCCGGATGGGCTTGGTGTCGTCCACGGTCTGGGCGACTGCGACCCAGAAGAGGGCGTAGAGAAGGTTGATGCCCGCAAAGGTACCGAGACCTGTCAGCAGGGCCGCCCAGGGGGTGAGGCCCTTGCGGAGCGCGCCGCCGGCTGCGGCGGCAGAGAGCAAGCGATAGATCCAAACCTGCATCGTTCAGTTCCTCCAGCGTGTTGTTATTTGCTGCTATTATACCGCCTTGCGAAAAAAATTCAAGCGCGGTTCTTGACCAAGGTGCGCGGAAGGATTATGCTAAGCCCGAGGTGAACACATGATGGACGATTATACCCTGCTGCCGAGAAGCGGGGAGATGCCTGCGGAGGCGGATTTCTGCCTGAGGCTGGAAAACGACTGTATGGAGCCCTGGTTCCAAAAAGGGGAGATGCTGTATATTGACCGCAGGCATGCGCCGGAGGAGCTGCAGCCGGGCCTGTTTCTGATCCGGGGCCGGGTCCTCTGCCGTCAGTGGTGTGAGGACAGCAGCGGCGCGCTGCATTTGCTGTGCGCCAATCCCCGGCGCGAGCGGGAGAACCTCTCCCTGAGCCGTGCGGAGAAGGCCGCCTGCCTCTGCCTCGGCCGTATCCTCACCGAGAAAAAGCTGCCGATGCCGGTCTATTTTTTCTGACAGTTTTTTTGCTGTTTTCATGATATTTTAAGACATAAGTTCTATACTATATAAAATCAAGGAACAGGGAGCTGTTATACATGAAGATACTGATTATTGAAGACGAAAAAATGCTGGCCGATTCCATCAAGACCATGCTGGAGGGGCGCGGCTTTCAGGCAGAGGCCGTCTATGACGGGGAGACCGGGGCCGACTATGCCGAGCTCGGGATCTACGATCTGCTGATCCTGGATGTGATGATGCCGAAGATGGACGGTTACCAGGTGGCGCGCCATGTGCGCTCCCATCGCTGCGGCACGCCGATCCTGATGCTGACGGCGCGCTCAAGCGTGGAGGATCGGATCGAGGGTCTCAATGCCGGGGCGGATTACTATCTGACCAAGCCCTTTGACATGCGGGAGCTCATGGCCTGCATCAACGCTCTGCTCCGCCGGCAGGGGAATCAGGTGGACGAGATGGTCTTCGGCAACACCGCGCTGGACCTGGCCACCTCGATGCTCGTGTGCGGGGAGAAGAGCGTGCGCCTTTCCGCCAAGGAGTTTGACGTGATGCGCCTGCTGCTGCAATACAAGGGCAACAACCTCTCCAAGGAAGTGATCCTCGCCAAGGTCTGGGGCTACGACTCCAACGCCGTGGAGAACCATGTGGAGGTCTATGTGGGCTTCCTGCGCAAAAAGCTCAGGAGCATCGGCTCCAATATCAGGATCGAGGCACTGCGGCGGCTCGGCTATCATCTGGAGGTCGAGGAAGCTTGATCAAAAAGCTTCGCATCAAATTCATCTTTGTCCACACGCTGCTGACCTTTTGTATCCTTTTGATCGTCCTGTGTACGCTGTCCTGCTATGTGAATCGCAGCAATGCCAGAAAGCAGACCAACGAGCTGCACCGCCTTGCCGAGGAGCCGGGGAAAAAGCCCCCGTTCGACGGCAGACTTGATGGGGAGATCGAGGAAGAAAAGTTTATCACGCCATACTTCTCACTGAAATACCAGCAGGACGGGACGCTGAAGGCCGTCGGCAGCGAAGGCTTCAAGCTTACCGATGAGAAGGCACTCATGAACCTGTATGCGCGCGTCACGCTTGAGCCAAAGGCGGACGGGGTGCTGAAGGATTACGGCCTGCGCTATTTCCGGACCAAGACGCCCTTCGGATATAAGATCTATTTTGCCGACATGCATGGCTCACGGGTCATCATCCGTTACCTGATCTACGGCTTCGCTCTGCTTGAGCTGCTGAGCTTTGCGGTGACCGTACCTCTCTCCCGCTGGGCGGTGCGCCCGGTGGAAGAGGCCTGGAAGGAGCAGAAGCAGTTCGTGGCGGACGCCTCCCATGAGCTCAAGACGCCGCTGACGGTCATCATGTCCAATGCCGAGCTTCTGCAGCAGCCGAGCTATGACGAGGCGCAGCGCAGGACTTTCGGCGAGAACATCCTCACCATGTCGCGGCAGATGCGCACGCTGCTCGACGGGCTCCTGCAGCTTGCGCGCCTGGACAATGTGCAGAATACGGCCGATTCCAGAGTGCTGAACTATTCCGTGCTGGTGGAGGAATGCCTCCTGCCCTTTGAGCCGCTCTTTTTCGAGCGCGGCCTGCGGCACGAGGAGGAGATCGAAAAGGATGTGTACGTTTTCGGCCACGACCAGACCCTGCGCCAGTGTGTGGAGATCCTGCTGGATAACGCCCGGAAGTATTCCGCGCCGGGCACGGTGAAGCTCAGGCTCTGCCGCAGCGGGCGTTATGCCTCGCTCACGGTGGAAAACCCCTCCATAGAGATGAACGAGAAGGAGTGCCGGAAGGTATTCATGCGCTTCTACCGGCGGGATGAGGCCCGCTCTCCCTCCGGCAGCTACGGGCTGGGACTGCCGATCGCACAGGGAATCATTCTCCGGCATCACGGGAAAATCAACTGCAGCTGGGATAACGGCAATATCCGCTTTACCGTCCTCCTGCCGCTCACGGAATAGAATCAAAAGATACAGGAGCCGATCCGGAGATCGGCCCCTGTATCTTTTTTGATCACTCGATGCTCATGTTGGTGTTCATGACCCTCTTTACCTCGTCCGAGGCGTTGAGGAAGGCCTGGGCGATTCTGGGGTCAAAGTGAGACCCGGCGCCCTCCTTGATAATCGACATGGACTTTTCAAAGGAAAAGCCCTCCTTGTAGCTGCGCTTGGAGACCAGCGCGTCGAACACGTCGGCCACCGCCATGATCCTGGCGGAAAGCGGGATATCCTCTCCCTTCAGCCCGCAGGGATAGCCTGTGCCGTTCCACTTCTCGTGGTGGTAGTGGGCCAGGTTCATCGCTTCCTTCAGGTAGCCGGAGTTTTCCTCGGAAACCGTGTTGATGGCGTGCCGGATGACCTCGGCGCCGGCGGTGGTGTGGGTCTTCATGATCTCAAACTCTTCATCCGTGAGCTTGCCGGGCTTGTTGAGGATCGTGTCGGAGACCTGGATCTTCCCGATATCGTGCAGCGGCGCGGAGTGTACCACGTCCTGCATGAAGGCATCCGTGAGCTGGTCGGTGTACACGCCCTCTTTTTTGAGCTCGCGCATGATGATGTCGGTGTAGGCTGCTGTCTTGCGCACATGATCGCCGGTGCATTTGTCGCGGCTCTCCACCATATCGGCCAGCACCAGAATCAGGCCGTTTTGCAGCTTGTTGATGATCTCGCTCTGCCGCTCCACGTTCTCCAGCGTATTCACCATGTCCTCGGTGGTCCGGGTCACGGAGTGGTAGAGGCTTTCGATCTCGTCGCCGGTGCGGATGTCCAGGTCGTGGATGCGCTCCACCGTCTCGGCGCGGGCGCTCTCGGTGGTGTAAACGGAGTTTTCTGTCGTGATGTCCAGGGCGTTGATGGGCAGGATGATGTTGTATTCGGCAAACCAGATCGTGGCCGTCAGCAGCAGCACGAGGAAGCCGAAGAACAGCGACACCACCCGGGCCAGAAACTCATAGCCGTTTTTCAGAATGTGGTCCATGTTCACGTCCACGCCCACATAGCACTGGCACTTGCCGCTGCTGTCGTACACCGGCTTATACACCGTGAGCAGCCACCCGAACTGCCCGGTGGCGACGATCGGCTCCACCTCCTTGCCCTCCAGCAGATCCGGCAGCATGTCCCGGAAGTCCTCGTCGAACTCCACCATCTCGCCCGGCTCGCCCCCCGGCACGTCGGGGGTGTCCGCGTCAAAGACGACCTGGCAGCCGTCCGGCAGGATCTTGTAGGCGTAGACGTACTGGATGCTGTTCGTGCCGCCGGCCAGATCGTTGAAGCGCTTGTCGACCAGGCTGTAGCCCTCGGCCTCCTCGCCGAGGCGGATGAATTCCTCCACCCGGTCGCCGTCGATGGCGACGGACGCAACCTTCGCCACACCCCAGGCGAGCTCCTTCTGCTCCTCCACGGCGGCGGTGCGGTAGTGGATGAAGCTGATCGCCGTGACGATGGCGCCGGTGATAATCATGCCCGCGGTCACCAGCATCACGATCTTGGAGCGCAGGGACAAAAGGCGCGCCCGCTTTTTGCTGGAGACCATTTTTTTCTCCAGGGTCAGGGGGTTCTGCTGCCAGCCCGCATAGTACAGGCGCTTCTTAAGCTCTTCGGGCAGAATGTGCAGCAGCACCGCCACCACAAGCACGGTGATGGTTTTGTCCACAACGTCCACGATCATATCCGCCGAGAGCTGAGCCAGAAACTCGCTTTTCACACCGCCGGCATAAAGCTGCCGGGCAAGCGCCGCCGAGGTCCCGACAGCGAACTCAAACCCGTACAGCACCCGGGTCAGCAGCGACCCGAGACCGCCGCCGATGAAGGCGAACACCGCGATCACCGCCAGCAGTCTCCAGGGCTTGCGGAAGCTGTAATAGCCGTTGCTTGCAAACCAGGCGGAGGCAATGGCGATCAGGATGGTGAGTGATCCGTAATATGCATTGGTATAGTCGTCGACGCAGTTTACGATATTGGTGAAGAAGCCGACGATGATGCCCGGCAGATAACCGCCGAGGGCGGCGGCCAGGGCACTGCCGATGTTGTCGAGATAGAGAGGCATCTCCAGCCGGAGCGCCAGATGCCCCAGCAGGTAGTTGATGAGAAGCCCGACCACGCACAGGCCGATCAGATAGTTTTGATTGCTTTTATGCTTGTTTTGATGCTCCAGGTCATGCTGATCCATAACGATCCCTCCGTATTTCTGCCCGCTCACCCTGTCGGGAGAAGGATAGTCATACTTCATTTTATTATAACATAAAAGCCTGGGAATGGAAGTAGGTCTATGCACTTTTTTCGTTTTCTGCCTCGCCCGGGGCAGAGAAAGCATGATCCCCGGCAACGCGCACAAGCTGTGCTTTGCCGGGGATTACGCTGTATGTTTACGCTGTACGGGACTCAACGGGAGACCGCCGGGGCCGGTGTGGGCGTGGCTGCCTGTGCAGCGGCAGAATAGCTCGGCACCTCGATGGCAAGATACTGCTCCACGATGTCCAGCACGGTCTCGTCCTTGATGATCATGGAGATCTCAATGCGGCGGTTCTGAGCCTGACCGGCAAGCGTGTCGTTGTCCGCGACGGGGCGCGTCTCGCCGTAGCCTGCGGCGCAGAAGCAGCCCGCATAGGGGGAGAGACGGCCGTTCTTGCCGGCGAGCAGATAGTTGAGCACGGAGTTCGCGCGGTCGGTGGAGAGAACGCGGTTGTCCTCGTCCCGGCCGGTGGAGTCGGTATGGCCGGCAATGACGATGGAGTCCACATACTTCAGGGTGTTGTCATCGCTGAGAAATTCGGCAAAGTAGTCGATGAGCTCGTTGAGCACCGTCAGGCTCTCGGGCTTGAGGGCACTGGAGCCCAGGTCGAAGAACACGCCCTCGGAGAGGATGATGTTGCCGTTGTCGCCAATGGAGACCTTGGAAGCGTCGCCGATGACGTCCACAAGGTTATCCGTGATCTGCTTGAGGATCGACAGGCGCAGGGCCGCCACGGTGGTCATCTGGCTGCGCAGGGTCACGATCTCGTTGTCCGCCGCGGCAAGATAGGCCTTCTGCTCACTGATCTGCTTTTCCTGCTGGCGCAGCATGTCCGTCTGCTCCCGGATCTGGACGGCGTAGCTGTCAAGCTCGGCCTGCTTGCTGTCAAGCTCGCTCTGCTTCTGGCTGAGATCCTGCGTCAGGCCCTGCAGCTCAAGCTGGGCATTGTCGTATTCCGCGCGGACCCGGGCAGCGTCGGCCTGAGCCTTGCGGTATTCCTCCAGCGCCTCCTCCACCTGGGCCCGCGTGGTGGCAAGCAGGTCCTCGGTGTTGCGCAGGTTGTTGCCGGTGATCATGTTGGATATGTAGCTGAGCAGCATGAGGAAGAACAGGATCAGCGCCACGGCGCTCATCATGTCGGCGTAGGAGGGCCAGAAGCCCTGTTCGCCGTGGCCTTCCTCCGTGCGGGGGGAGTAGGTACCGCCGCGTCTCATGAGCGACCGCCCCTTTCAAGGATACGGGAGACCTCGCGCAGGCCGGAGACCAGATCGCGCACGGTGACGTCCATGCGCTCCACGGTGCCGCGCAGGTTGTAGTTGAACTCGGAGAAGTCGCGCACGCCGTTGTTGAAGCTCTCCACCGTCTTGTTCATGGCGGCGATGGGGGTACGGCTGGCATTGATGGCGGACTTGAGCTCGTTCGTGGCATTGGCGAGGGTCGCGTCCATATTGTCGGCGCTGCGGTCCAGGGCCAGCACGAGCTGGTGCACGAGATCGGCGTCATCCTTGGGCGCGTCGGTGGGCAGGGTCGGGGCCACGTCATGGTCGAGCCACAGCTCCAGGCGGGTCTCCATCTTCTCGCGCGCGTTCTGCACGCTGAAAATGGAGCGCAGCACCGTCAGCAAAATGGAGCAGGCAACGCCCACAAGCGAGGTGTAGAAGGCCACGCCCATGCCGCCCAGGGCGGACATGAGGCCGCCGCCCACGCTGTCCAGGACGCTCAGCCATTCCCCGGTGTTGGTGCCGAGAAGCTCTGTCAGAGAGCTGACCGAAAGACTCAGACCCAGGAAGGTGCCGAAGAGGCCCAGGGTCACGAAGAGTGAGACGGCATTGTTGAGAAAGCGCTCACACAATAAGCTGCCGCCGAGCTTGGTGCGCACGCCGTCAGAGATGATGGCGGGGGTGTTCACGTCCCGCCCGTGCCGACGGTAGGCGTCGGCGTAGTCGTTGACGACAAAGCGCAGAAAGTCGTTGTCACGGTTGAGATTGCCGACAAGGCCGGCCAGATGGCTGTAGCGTGCGTAGACGATGAACAGCACGATCAGCGACAGCACGAACAGCGACAGGATCACAACGATCACGACAAGGCCGGCAGGCGGCATGGTGCTTAATTTGCTCATGGTTTATCCCTCCAATGTGTATAGCTTTACGCTATAATCCGACAATAGTGTATCGGATTTTTTACTTTATGTCAACCAAACTTAAGACACTTTAAGATTTTCCAGCTCCTCCACAAGCTCCCCGAAGAGCCTGAGCGCGGCGTTGACGGGGGCCGGGGTGCTCATATCCACGCCTGCGATCTTCAGCAGGGAGATGGGGTCTGCGCTGGAGCCGCCGGAGAGGAAGCGCTTGTAGTCTGCCACTGCCGGCTCACCGAGCGTGAGGATGCGCTCGGCCAGGGCGGCCGCGGCGGAAAAGCCGGTGGCGTACTGATAGACGTAGTAGTTGTAGAAAAAGTGCGGGATGCGCGCCCACTCCACGCAGATTTCGTCGTCGCTCACGATGTCGGGCCCGTAGTAGAGCTTGTTGAGCGCGAGGTATTTATCATTGAGCGCATCGGCGGTCAGGGCCTGTCCGGCCTCGGCCATGCGGCCCATCTCCAGCTCGAACTCCGCGAACATGGTCTGGCGGTAGATGGTGGCTCTGAACTGGTCGAGGAAGTGGTTGATGAGGGCGGCGCGCTCTTTCATGTCTGCGGTGCGGCCCAGCAGATAACGCATCAGCAGGATCTCGTTGCAGGTGGAGGCTACCTCCGCCACAAAGATCACATAGTCGGAAGTGTTCACCGGCTGATGGTGGCAGGAGTACCAGCTGTGCAGGGCGTGGCCCATCTCGTGGGCGATGGTGAACATGCTGTCGAGCGTGTCCTTGTGGTTTAAGAGCACATAGGGGTGCGGACGGGAGGCGCCGGAGGAATAGGCTCCGCTGCGCTTGCCGCGGTTTTCGTACACGTCGATCCAGCGGGAGTCAAAGCCCGTCTTCAAAAGCTCCGTGTAGTCCTCGCCCAGAACGGACAGGGCCTTGAGCACCGTGTCCTTTGCCTCCTCGTAGGAGATCTTTGCCTCCGCGTCCTTCACGACGGGGGTGTACAGATCGTACATGTGCAGCTCCTCCACGCCGAGGAGCTTTTTGCGCAGCGCCACATAGCGGTACATGGCGTCCAGGTTCCCGTGCACGGCCTCGATGAGATTGAGGTACACGCTCTCCGGCACCTCGCTGCGGTCGAGGGCGGCGGCGAGGGTGGAGGGGTAGTGCCGCGCCTCGCTGAAAAAGCGCAGAGACTTGAACTGGGCGTCGAGCGTGGCGGCGATGGTGTTCTGCATCCCGCGGAATTTCGCGTAGCAGCTTTCAAAGGCGCTTTTGCGCAGGGCGCGGTCGCTGCTCTCCATCAGCGGGCCGTAGGTCCCGGTGGAGAGGGGATGTGGCTTGCCCTCGCTGTCGATGGCGTCGTCAAAGCGGAGGTCGGCGTTGCGGAGGGCGGAGGCGACGGAATCGGGCGCGTCCGCCATCTCGCCCGCCGCGGCCAGCAGCTTCTCCTCCGCCGGGCTGAGGATGTGCGCGCGCATGCGCCGTATACTCGTCAGGCTCCTGCGGTAGACCTCCAGCAGCGGGCACTCGGCATAGAAGCGCTCAAGCACCTCGTCCGGGATGGCCAGGATCTCGGGCGTGGAAAAGGCGCTCAGTCCCGAGAGATTCACAGCGCAGGCCATGGCCTTGCTGCGCATGTCCTGGTAAAAGCCGTCGGCGATGTCCTGGTCGCCCTTGCAGCTGGCGTAGCCCATGAGCTTTTCAAGCCGCACGCCGAGCTCGTCCGAGAGCTTCAGCCAGTCCAGCAGCCGCCCCGGCCTCTCGCCCAGAGTACCGGCAAAGGCGGTGATCGTATCACCCATCGCACCGAGGCTCTCCAGCTCACGCTTCCAGGCCTCGTCGTCAGGGAACAGATCGCGCAGGTCCCAGGTATATTCCTCCGGGATCTCGTTTCTTTCGGGGATTTTCGTCAGGTCCATGGTTTCCTCCCAAAAAGTGTATTTCACGGGCGCATTATACCACAGCCGACAGAAAGGTGCAAACAAAGCGGCATATAATTCGCATTCTGTTCACACAATGGCGGGCGTGACGGCAAACAAAAATCGAACAGACAAGGGCTGATTGCGCCTGCCTGTTCGATAGAAGAATCCGCCGATCTCATTTGCCAAAGAGATCGCTGTGTGTTCCTGTGCGTGCCAGCGTCAGTACAAGAATCTCCCCGTCAATTCGGTAGATTAAGAGCCAGTCGGGAAGAATATGACACTCCCTGTGTCCGACCCAGTTGCCGGTCAAAGAATGATCGTTGTTCTTTTCTGACAGGGGAACACCGTTTGCCAGATCTGCGATGATTTTGTTCAGCAGTTCAATCTTCAGCCCCCGTTTCAAGGCGAGTTTGTAGTCCTTCCTGAACTGCGAGGTGTATTTGACTGTGTATTTCGTCATTTCCGCAGGTCGGCAAACAGCTCATCCATATCGGTATAACCCTTTACGGACGGGTCTCTTGCAATCCTTTCCGCTTCCAGCATGGCAGCGACTGTTTCTCTGTTTGGCTGGTTAAGGGAAATCTCAAAAGGGATACGGCCTTCGCGCAAAGACTGGCGAACGAAGATATTAAATGCGGTTGTCATGTTCATCCCCAACTCGTTAAACAGGGCGTCGGCCTGCGCTTTCACATCTGAATCCATGCGGATGCTGATATTGGTAGAACCGGCCATATAATCAACTCCTTTCATATACAGTATATATCATATGCACGAAAAAATCAATATAATGCACAAAACATTTACATCTTCATTCAAAGCTGCTGCTTGAAAAAATATTGGACTGTTCACAGAACGGAGGCGTTTTGCTCCTCACCGGACAGCAGTTCCTCCAGACTGACGCGGAGCACCCGGCTGAGATGCAGCAGCTCGATATCCGTCACAAAGCGCTGTCCGGACTCGATCCGCTGCACCGCGTTTTTGTCCACATCCAGCCCGTCCCGCTGGAGCAGGTCGGCCAGCTCCCGCTGGGAAATCCCCTCGGCCGTCCGAAGTCTCGCCACCATAATACCACACACATTGTTGCGCCCGTTTACACTCTTGTTGATAAACATGTTTTCAGCCCCAATTGACATTTAGTGCTTGTCATTGGGGTTATTGTATGTTAGAATCAACATGACTATTGACATTCAGTGAATGTCAATTGAGAGGATAACAGGAAGCAAGCTATGTGCTTTTCGCGCACAGCTTCGTTTGAGGCTGCGCACTTTTTTGTATTAATAACGAATTGTTGTAGAGGAGACTTGGCTATGAAAAGCAAATGCACATGTATCAGCTCAGATGTATTTAAGAATAGCGTGCGAGTTTGTTTTTGGGCTTTTGCTCTGACGTGTCTTATTCTATTTACTCTTGTTTTGCCATCGTCAAAAGCATATGCATCATATGCTGATTACAATCCTGATGGGACAGTTACTTGCACAAAATACGCCTGGCAATACGCGCAAAGCCGGGGCTACCATTTTTCTGATAGTTGGGGAAATGCTGGTAATTGGTATGGGAATGCTTCAGATGAAGGATATGTTACAGACGGCAACCCAACTATAGACAGCATCGCTTGTTGGTCAGTACAAGATAATATGGTTTATGGTCATGTGGCCTATGTTGTTGACGTGGGAGACGACTATATTGATATCACAGAAGGCGGCTCCCGTTGGCCGGGAGCCAGTGAGGAAGGAATATGTAATCGCAGAATCTACACATGGTCAACATATCAAGGCAAATCAACTTGGCCGGATCAGGGTTTTATACATCTTACTACGCCGACACCCACCGTACCTGCCCTGCCTGACGGCGACTACATCATCACAACCGCTGCTGACTCGCATTATTATCTGGATATTGTAGGTGGAGATTATCCGGCTGCCGGTGAAACAAATGTTCAGCTTTACTATTCTCCTGACGGCAATGTCAGCGATATTGACGCATGGACACTTCATTATAATGGTAACGGATATTACAGAATATCACAGTATCACCAGAATGTATCTCTGGATGTTTATAATGAATCAACTGCGAATGAAGCAAACGTTCAGGTTTGGTACAACAATGACTCATCCGCTCAGCAATGGAGAATTACCGGGAGTAGCAGTTCAGGCTATCGCATACAAGCTCAATGCAGTGGGAAATACCTTGAATATGCAGATTCGATTCTGGCGGCTGAAACCAACGTTCAACAGTGGGCATATGGTGACGTGGCCGCACAGAAATGGATGTTCATTCCGTATAAACCCACCGTTAATCTCGACGTCAACGGTTGGACGGATAATGCTGAAAATGGTTGGGTTTCTGGCTTCGGAACCTTCGATGTGTGGATCAACGGCTCAAGGGTTGCCAATGACGTCAATGATTTTTGCCAACAAGTGACACTCGGCGCTCCCTATGAGATCAAGGATATAAAGGTCGCCGACGGAAAATCATTTGACGGTTTTTCTAGCTATACGCGAGGGGGGTTCGTCAGCGGAGGCCGAACCGGTACAATTAATGCAAACACTGATGTCCGCTTGCAGTTTCATACCATGGACGCCGCCGCGTTCAAGAGAAACCATTCGCCAAGCAATACCGCCGTCTATAATGGACACAGCTATTATTTCTATAATGTGCCCACTACTTGGTACGAAGCGAATCTTGTTTCGGAATATCTCGGCGGTCATCTTGTCGCAATCACAAGCGCGTCCGAAGAATCTTTTGTCAAAGGAATAATCGGAAATTCTGATTTGTGGATTGGTGCGTCTGACAAGAATACCGAAGGAAATTGGAGATGGACTACTGGTGAATCAATGTCCTATAGCGATTGGGGTGAAAATCAACCAGACAACGCAGCTTCGCCAGGCGAAGGAACAGAAAACTACGTACATATCTGGGGAAATACTGGAAAATGGAATGACAACGCCGGGTGTGTACAGTATCCTTTTATGTGTGAAATAGACAGAGCTTATACCGTAAGATACTACGCCAACGGCGGCAGCGTCGCGCCTTCCGCCCAGGAAAAAGCGGTCGGACAGACCATAAAGCTCTCTGCTGTAAGGCCCACCCGAGAGGGCTATGAGTTCCTCGGTTGGGGGACGAGTTCGGCAGCCACGGCTGCGCAGTATCAACCCGGCGAAAACTACAGCACCGACGCAAATCTGAATCTTTACGCCGTCTGGGAGCGCATCGGCAACACGATTATCTACGACGGCAACGGCGGTGAACCCGCTCGGGCGGAGCAGTTTAAACCCGCTGGCGAGACGATCATGCTTTCGCCTGATATTCCCACCCGCACGGGCTATACTTTCCTCGGCTGGGCAACGAGCGCGACAGCGACAACGGCGCGGTATCAGCCCGGGGACCGCTACAGCACCGACGCCGACCTGACGCTGTACGCTCTGTGGCGGATCACGAACCCGCCAACCCTTACAGGCAAAAACATAACCATGCTGGTAGGCGACACGCGCGAGCTTGCAGATTTTGTAGAACTGACGCACGATGGTGTCCTGAGCTACACGCTCACAGCCACGGCGGGCGGTGTGGTTGCACTTGACGGCCAGCGCGTCACAGCGACAGCTCCCGGCTCCGGCGCGCTGATCGTCAGCGTCGCGGAGTACCCGGCGGCGATCTGCACGGTGAGTATCAACGTGGTAGACCTCAGCGCGATGCTGCGTCTGCCTGCTGCCCTGACGGAGATAGAAAACGAGGCTTTTGAAAACTGCGGTGCCGCGGCGGTCACGCTGCCTTCCGGCTGTGAGAGCATCGGAAGCCGCGCCTTTGCCGATAACCCGGACCTGGTCTATATCTTCATCCCCGCCAGCGTAACGCAAATTGCGCAGAACGCCTTTGTCAACAGCCCGAATGTCACAATCTACTGCTACTCCGGCAGCGTCGCGGCCATGTATGCGGCGGAACATTCCCTGCGTTTTGTTCTTGTGAGCGACGGCTGGGTGCTCGCCGACGCCCTGCCCCTGGGCGCAACGGTGACAGACGAGAAGTGGACCTATCAGAAGGCCACGACAGAGACCACGACCTCCACGGCGGGGAATCTTGAGGGCTGGACGCAGACAGGCTTTGACTGGCAGCAGACCGGCAGCGGGACGCATGTTTACGCCAATTACCCGGACGGTTTCGACACGGGGCATCCCCTCTACAGCGCCTATGCCAAGGGCGCTCTGACGGGCTCGACCTCCGGCAATACCAAGCGCGAAGTATCCGCAAGTACGGTAAAGGACTATATTTACTGGCACTGGACATGGTATTGGGGAACTTCCGAGAACAAGCTTATCAGTGACCAGTATTGTATCGAAGACGGACGGGAGTACAACAACTTTAAGGCTTACGAAAATTCTTATATAGAATATGTCTCAGGACAAAATTATGTAAACTGGGATCGCGGTGGAGAGGAGGACGGCAGTTGTTGGTGGTTCCGATTCGACGTGTGCCAGCAGAGCTACACCGATTACCAGAAGCTCTTCACCTATACCCGCACGGTAACGACGGATGAGACCTCCACCACTCCCGTCGCCCCGGGCAGCACGATCTCCAATGTTCTCCACTGGGTCAAGTACGAGCTGTAAGAAACAAATCCATAGCAAAGAACGCTCCTTTCCGGAATAGACTGATAGCAGTCTGTTCTTGGAAAGGAGCGATTTTTTATGCAGATCTATGTGGTGCGGGCGGGGGACAGTCTCTATGCCCTGGGACAGCGCTTCGGGACGACGGTGGAGGAGCTCGTGCGCCTCAACCAGATCGCGGACCCCTCGCGTCTCGTGATCGGGCAGAGCCTTGTCGTCCCCGGCGGCGGGGAGGATGTGCGCGAGCAGATCGAGGTCAACGCCTACGTCTATCCCTTTGTACAGCAGGCGGTGCTGGCGGAGAGCATGCCATACTACTTCACCACGCTCTGTCCCTTCTCACATCAGGCCACCGCCGAAGGGGAGCTGCGGCCCCTTGAGGATGCGCGCCTCATTCAGGCGGCCTACGCGGGCCAGACCGCCCCGCTTCTGACGATCACGAACCTCGGCGAGACGGGCGGCTTCTCGTCCGACCTTGCCCACACCCTGCTCACCGACGAGGGGGTGCAGGCCCGGCTTCTGGAAAACGTCGTCGCGCTCATAAACGCGAAGAGTTACTACGGTTTGAACATCAACTTTGAGTATATCTATCCCTTCGACCGCGACAGCTACAGCCAGTTCGTCCGGCGCGCGGCCGAGCGGCTGCACCCCCTGGGCTGCCCGGTCTCCACTGCCATCGCCCCGAAGGAGAGCGGGAGCCAGCAAGGGCTTCTCTACACCGCCCACGACTACGAGGCCCACGGCAGATACGCAGACCGCGTGATCCTCATGACCTATGAGTGGGGCTACACCTACGGCGCGCCGCAGGCGGTGTCGCCGGTCAACCGGATCAGGCGCGTGCTGGACTATGCCGTGACCGTCATGCCCGCGGGCAAGATCCTGATGGGCTTTTCCAACTACGCCTACGACTGGACCCTGCCCTGGAAGCAGGGGACGGCTGCGCGGGTGCTGTCCAACGCCGGGGCGCAGGAGCTGGCCGCGTCCCGCTGGGCGGAAATCCGCTACGATAAGACGGCGGAGGCAGCGTACTTTCACTATACCGATACGGCGGGGCGACGGCATGTGGTGTGGTTCGAGGACGCCCGAAGCATCCGCGCGCGGCTGCGGCTCGTGGCGGATTACGGCCTTGCCGGCATCAGCATATGGACGGCGGACCGGCTCTGGCGGCCCGTCTATGCCATGCTGGAGAGCTTTTACAGCGTGGAGAAAATTCTGTAAAAAGCTTGCACCGGGGCAAAAATGATACTATAATGAACGACATGAATAAAGACAAAGGAGATTTCTGCCATGCCTACCACCTGGACCCGCACCCCGGAGGAGTTTCATAAGATCTATACCGCCAATACCGACGCATTCTACAGGCTCGGCGGCTCGTCCATGGCCAGGGAGCTCGATGAGTTCATGACCAAGTGCGCCCTCAATCTCTGGAGCCGGGGCGGCGGCATCACCCAGCGCCATGTGGACATGGCAAACCAGATCTATTCCCGCAACCAGCCCCAGCCCAAGTGGATGCTCTGGTCCCTCACAAGCTCCATCTGCGAGGGGGAGGTCTTCCTGCCCCCGGTCTTCTACTGGAACCTCGCCGAGAGCGACGCAAAGCGCGGCACCGAGACCTCGCGCACCTTCATCCGGATGCTGACCAATATCCTGCTGTACCTGGCTGCGGTGGACGATGAGGTGAGCTATGAGGAGGCCGCCTATATTACCGAGTGCACCGACAAGCTCAACGCCATCTGCGACACCACGGGCGTGCGCAAGAGCAAGGAGCCGCTCAACCCCCTGGAGTTTGTCACGAGCGGGGAGCCGAGCTTCATGGAAAAGAGCAAGCTGCAGACCCAGACCACCGGCGGCGGCGACGGCAAGGAGAGCGGCGAGGAGAAGAAGGAGCCGGTCGAGAAGCCCAATTTTGACGAGCTGATGGGCCAGCTTGAGGATCTTGTCGGCCTGGAGGAGGTCAAGCGGGACATCAAGAACCTCATCAACCTCATGAAGGTGCGCAAGCTCCGGGAGCAGAACGACCTGCCGGTACCGCCGATGAGCCTGCACATGGTCTTCCTCGGCAACCCCGGCACCGGCAAGACCACCGTGGCCCGCATCCTCTCCGGCCTCTATGCCGCCATCGGCGTGCTGGAGAAGGGCCAGCTTGTGGAGGTGGACCGCTCCGGCCTCGTGGCGGGCTATGTGGGACAGACCGCGCTCAAGACCCAGGAGGTCATCAAAAAGGCCCTTGGCGGCGTGCTGTTCATTGACGAGGCCTATTCCCTCTCCTCCGGCGGGGAGAACGACTTCGGACGCGAGGCGATTGAGACCATCCTCAAGGCCATGGAGGATCACCGCGACGAGTTGATCGTCATCGTGGCAGGCTACACCGGGCCCATGGAGAAGTTCATCAACTCCAACCCCGGCCTTGAGTCCCGCTTCAACAAGTACTTCTATTTCCCGGATTATAACGGCGAGCAGCTCATGGCGATCTTCCGCGGCAAGTGCGAAAAGAACGGCTACAAGCTCACCGAGGAGGCCGATAAGGCCGCGACTGCCATGTTCACCGAGCTCTACGAGAACCGCAGCGAAAACTTCGGCAACGGCCGCGACGTGCGCAACTGCTTTGAGGACATGATCGTGAACCAGTCCAACCGCGTGGCGAAGATGGAAAAACCCACCAAGGAGGATCTCATGACCGTCCTGCCCGAGGATCTGGAGGGCGAGGAAGAGACGCAGGAGGAAGAGGAGAAGCAGCCGGAGCCTGCGGAGAAGACGAAAAAGGAAAAAGAAAACAAGGACGAATAAAAACAAACAGGGGAGCCCGTCGGGCTCCCCGTTTTCATATCCGGTTCAAGTCAGGCTTTCTTCATCAGCTCTTCGACCTGCGCGCGCTCGGGCATGGAGCGGATCGCGCCCTTCTTCGTGGTGACGATGTAGGCGGCAGTGTTGGCAAAGCGCAGCATCGCGGCGAGATCGTCCTCCCCAAGCCCGTCAAGCCCGCGCTCGAGCACAAAGTTCAGCACGCTTGCGCAGAAGGTGTCGCCCGCGCCGGTGGTTTCGATGACGCCGCCGAGCTTGCAGGCAGGGATGAAGACGCGCTTGCCGCCATAGTAGGAGTAGCTCCCGTCGGCGCCGGCGGTGACGTTCAGCAGGCGGATCTGAGGATAGCGCGTCTGCAGGATCGCGGCGCCCTTGTCAAAATCCGTCTCGCCGGTCATGAACTCGATCTCGTTGTCGGAGATCTTGAGGATGTCGCAGCGCGCAAGGCCCCAGGAGATGGCAGCCCTGGCTGACTCCTCGTCGGGCCAGAGGGGCGGGCGGAGGTTCGGATCGAAGGAGATGAGCGCCCCGGCGGCCTTGGCAAGCTCATATGCGCGCACGGTGGCGGCCTTGCAGGGCTCGTCCGTCAGGGACAGGGTGCCGAAGTGGAAGATGCGGCAGGAGCCGAGCAGCCCCTCGTCCAGCTCGTCCGGGCGCAGCAGAATGTCCGCGCCTGGCTTGCGGTAGAAGCTGAAATCCCGGTCCCCGTTGGGGAAGGTGTGCACCACGGCCAGCGTCGTGGGGATCACGGGGTCGCGCATGAGGGCGCGGGTGTCGATCCCGGCCTCGCGCACGGTGCGCTCGAGCATGTCGCCGAAGCTGTCGCGGCCCACCTTGCCGATGAAGGCGCAGCGCTTGCCGAGCTTGCGGAGCATCGCCAGCACATTGGCCGGGGCTCCGCCGGGATTGGCCTCAAAAAGCGTATTGCCCTGCTCGCTCAGCCCGTTCTGGGTGAAGTCCACCAGCAGCTCGCCCAGGGCGACAACATCAAATTCTTTATTATTCATAATCAATCTACTTCCTGTCTTGTTATTTAACCCGCGCGCTGAGCCTTGTCAAGCGTCTGCGGGGAAGGCACTGCCGCACCGGAAAAACGCGCTCCGCCCTGCCGCGGCCGGCGCGAAGGAGACGCATGCTCATTCGGCGGAAAACTCGCAGATCAGCCAGGCAAAGCCGCCGGACGGCAGCAGCACGCCGCCGTTTGTCACGGCCTCGCCGGTCAGAAGGTCGCGGAAATCGCCCGGGGTGTTGAGCGGGGCCCAGCGCTCGCCCTCGGAGAAGTTAAAGAACGCGGCGAGCTTTTCCCCCTGGTAATAGCGCCCGATGCCGAGCACACCGTCGTCCCCGGTCAGCAGCAGCCATGTGTCGGCCCCGGCCATGAAGACCCGGTGGGCGGCGCGCAGCTTCTCCAGGAAGGTGATGGAGGAGAAAAGCCTGCCCTCCACCGTCTCGGGGTCATTGCGCTTTTCGGCGGCGTCCCAGTTCATTTTGCCGCGGTGCAGATAGCGGCTGTCGGCGGCCTTGTTGGGATCGTCGTGATAGCTGTAGTCGTTCTGTTGGCCGATCTCGTCTCCGGAGTACAGAACGGGGATGCCGCTGAGGGTGAACATGTAGGCGTGCAGCATCACGTCCAGGCGCGCGGCCCAGTCGATCTTGTCCTGGTTGTGCTCGTAGCGCCCGGCCTCCAGCCCGCAGAGCGAGGCGGTCGTACCGCACAGGCGCGCGTCGCGCAGGCGCGGGTCGTTGTTGTAGAGCTCGCCTCTTGCGGGGCTGCCCCACCAGGAGCCTGTGAGATAGTCGTTGAGGAAGCGCTTGTGCTCGGCCTCTTCCGCTCCGAAGCGGCGCAGAAACGCATAGTCGAGGCCCCAGCCGATATCGTCATGGCAGCGCAGGTAGTTGAGGAAGGTGTACTCCCTGGGCAGGGCAAAGACCTGACCGAGCTGGTGCTGCAGCAGGCGCACGTCCTTGGTGGCGACGGTGTGCCAGGTGCTCGCCATGGTGGTGACGTTGTAGAGAAGGTGGCACTCCGGCTTTTCGACGCTGCCAAAGTAGGGGACCACCTTGCTCGGCTCCATGACGACTTCGCCGAGCAGAAGGCACGAGGGGCACACGATCTCGCAGACCATGCGCATGATGCGCACCAGCGAGTGCACCTGCGGGAGATTGCGGCAGGTGGTGCCGAGCTGCTTCCAGATATAGGGCACGGCGTCGAGACGGATGATGTCCACCCCCTGGTTGCAGAGGAAGAGCATGTTCTCTGTCATGTCGTTGAAGACGACGGGGTTTGCATAGTTCAGGTCCCACTGATAGGGGTAGAAGGTGGTCATGACCACCTTGCCCGCCTCCGGGCACCAGCTGAAATTGCCGGGGGCCGTGGTGGGGAAGACCTGCGGCACGGTCCGCTCGAACGCATTGGGGATGTCCCAGCTGTCGTAGAAGAAGTAGCGGTCCTGACAGGACTTGTCGCCGGCCTTGGCGAGCTGCGCCCACTCGTGGTCCTCGCTTGTGTGGTTCATCACAAAATCAAGACACACCGCGATGCCGCGCTTATGGCAGTCGGAGGCCAGCGCCGCCAGATCCGCCATCGTGCCGAGGGAGGGCTGCACCTTCCGGAAGTCCGCCACGGCATACCCGCCGTCGCTGCGGCCCGCAGGGCTCTCCAGCAGGGGCATCAGGTGCAGATAGTTCACCCCGCAGTCCTGTATGTAGTCGAGCTTTTCCCGCACTCCCTGCAGAGAGCCGGCAAAGCAGTCCACGTACATCAGCATGCCCACAAGGTCGTTGCCCTTGTACCAGTCGGCATCCTCCAGCCGCTGCCGGTCCAGGGCGCGCAGCTCCTCGCTGCGCTCTGCGTACATGCGCTGGAGCATGCCCGCAAAGTAGTCATATGCCTGCTCATCCCCGTGATACAGCTCCATGAAGAGCCAGCGCAGCTCCTCCTCATGGCGCTCGAAACGGGCCCGGAATTCCGGCGCCCAGTTCTCTCTGTCCATAGCAAACCCTCCGATCCCCTTAGATTGTTGTTCAGGATTAATACTATTTTATCCTGTCTCCGGCAGGCTGTCAATGATAATCCAATCGCTGCGGCTCTTGCGGGGCTCTGTTCCGCTTGCGGCCCGGCAGGCGGTGTTGCCTTAATTAAAATATTTGTCATACTGGGAAATATAGACAGAAAGCCGGTACGAATTTCGGCAATATTCCCGCGTTGCCATGGGGCGGCCGCACATGGTAATATGAAATAAGAAAACAAAACCCGCCGCGGCAGCCGAGACAGGCGGGAAAGGCAGGGAGGAAAGAGAAGAGCCGGAGCCGCGGAGCGGAGCAAGGATGGAAGGAGGTATGCATGGAACACCAGGCAGTGATCCGCGATCTGAGCGAGCGAATTGAGACACTGGCCCGGCTCCATATACAGCACGGACTGCATCATACCCAGGGCTTTGTCCGCCAGAAGGAGGGCATCACACGCCTGATCCGGGACAATGAGGTGAATCTCAGACAGGAGCTGGACCCGCATGTTCTCAACCTCTACCGGCGCTATTTCGAGTGAACAGAAACCAGGGGCGCTGCAAATGCGCTGTCATTGCCGAAGCGGTTCGGCATGACAGGATCACGCATTTGCAGCGCCCCTGCAGATCTGCGCTCCTGAACGAAGCGCTCTGTCTTTTTGCAGCAAAGGGATAAAAGAGAAGAGAGTCTGTCACTTTAATGAAAGTCAGACTCTCTTAAAACCGGTTTTTCCGCCTACATGAAAAAAGATGTACGCTGGTGTTGCCCGCTCAACTGTCCGGCTACAAGGCCGCCGGCGGCCCGCAAGTAAACTGCGCTTGCTCCTGCGGGTTATGGTGCCGATTTCACCGATGGGTGACGCCCATCTCCGATATCATATATACCACAGTTTTTTGAAGTTGTCAAGAATTTTTTGTAAATATTATCTATGATTTTCTGAAAGCACTGTGAACATTCTGTGAAATTCGACAAACAAGGTTCCGAAAATGTCGAAAACACCAGATTTTGCGCAAAAATACAGGGCATATACAAGATGTTGAATGTGTAGAAATCACCATGTCCGGGCGTGCGGATTTTGTGAAATATGAAAAAATTGTGAACGCCGCCTCAGAACAGGCTGTACATCTGCGCAAGCCCCCCGTGGGAGGTCTCGCGGTACTTCTCGTTCATGTCCCTGCCGGTCTGGTACATGGTGGCCACCACCTCGTCAAAGGAGATCTTGCGCGTGGTGTAGAGGAAGCGGGACAGGTTCACCGCACTGATGGCACGTGTGACAGCGACGGCGTTGCGCTCGATGCAGGGGATCTGCACCAGGCCCATCACCGGGTCGCAGGTGAGGCCCAGGTTATGCTCCATGGCGATCTCGGCAGCGTATTCGACCTGGTCAAGATTCAGGCGGTAGAGCGTCGCAAGGGCGGCCGCGGCCATGGAACAGGCGCTGCCGATCTCCGCCTGGCAGCCGCACTCGGCGCCGGAGATGCTGGCGTTGGTGCGGATGACGTTGCCCACCAGCGCCGCCACGGCCAGCGCGTCCAGGATCTCCTCCTCCGGAAAGCCCCGGTCGACCTGCATATAGTACAGCAGTGCCGGCAGCACGCCGCAGCTGCCGCAGGTGGGCGCGGTGACAACGATGTGCTCGTCCGCGTTCTCCTCGCTTACGGCGTAGGCGTAGGCTGCGATGACGCGGTTCATGGCCACGTCGGCGCTCTCGTTGTAGCAGCGCGTTTCGTACAGGAGCTTTGCCTTGCGTGCAAGCTCCAGCCCGCCGGGCAGCACGCCGTCGGCCTTCAGACCCCGGCGGACGGCGTCCTGCATGGCCTCCCACACGGTTTCCAGATAGACCTGGAGGGAATCGTCCTCTGTTTCCCGGATAAACTGTACGAGGCTGATTCCCCGCGCCCGGCAGAGGTCCATCATCTCCGTGAAGCTTTTCTGCGGGTATAGCTCCCGCTCCTCGTCGGAGTCCTCACCCTCGATGCGGATAGAGCCACCGCCAATGCTGAAAATGCGCGCCGCGCCGATAAGCTGCATATCCGAAAAGGCCTCAAAGAGCATGGTGTTGGGGTGGGGGAGATCCAGCGTCTCACGCTCAAAGACGATCTCTGCACCGGGCAGGGCGGTTCGGATGGCCTTGCCGGTGCCGTGCCCTTCGCCGGTGAAGGCAAGAGAGCCGTAGAGCGTTACGCGGTATGCGTCGGCATGCGGATAGCGGCCTGCGAAAAGCCTGGCCGCACGGAAGGGTCCGACCGTGTGGGAGCTCGAGGGCCCGTTGCCGATTTTGTATACGCTTTTGATGGTTTTCATGGGGAAACCTCCTGATGCTGTTCACCGAATCAGACTGCTCCTCACCGGTCAGCCTGACGTCCCTGCGAATGACGGAGCCGGGCGCACAGCTCCTGTCCGCGCCGTGCGGCGACGCTGAGAAACGGGCCTGTCCGCACGCATCATTGAGCCCGTATCCCGCAGCTTTAGTATAACATGGTGACGGAGATAATACAATACAGACAGCCCCCTCTGGTGCGAGAGAGGAGACTTGCGTGCATTTTGTTTTCCCTCGCGTGGGACGGGAAAACAAAATAGAGGAATCGCCCAGTGTGCGCGCTGGACGATGAAGCTGTCCCCGGCAGCTTCTGTGAGGATTCAAGTCTCCTCTCTTTTGTATACAATTTGTATACACAAAAACAGAGCCCATCCGAATGGATGAGCTCTGTTTTTGTGTTTTTGTCGTCTAAACGATACGTCAGAGCCCCGCTTTACTTCTTTTGACGAAATGATGCGAAATGATGCGCTCAATGTTTCAATTTTATAAAATGATGTCTGGTTTTCCGATATCTGCGTCAGAAAGCCTCGCCGTACCCCGGTACGGCTGCGTTTTCTTCCTTGATCTCGAAAAACCATCCTGCGCAATCTGCATAGTTAATTTCGTGACAGTTCCTTAAGGCATACACAGTGCTCCTGAGCGGAGTACTTTTGGGGGTCGGAGCGAAGGAGCCCTGTGTATGCAGAGAGGCTGGCCGGGGAGTGACTTTTAACACTGATCCTTCTCTACTGGGTTCCTCTTATTCACGGTCAAACCGGATATGCTTGATGACGCGTCGTGCCTGCACGTAAAGAAAAAGAGCTGGCCGTGTAGAAGCCAGCTCTTTTTCTTATTAAGTTCTCAATATGATATGTTCAGATGAGACAGTGCCTTACCAAAGCCTTCCTACATCAGGATTTCTGCTCGCGTGCGGCAACGATATCCATAAGGTATTGCGGGGTAAAGAACTTGTCCATGAACTGGTAGTAGCCAACCAAGGGGAGCACGGGCTTGTACTGGTCGATCAGAAGGTCCTGTTCGATATGAATGTCTCCAGGCCCGGCGATGACCAGAACGTTCTGGTCGCCGGCCGAGTACGCCTTCCATTCGATCTGGTCTGTCGACGGATCGCCGCAGCGCGCGAAATTGGTCCACATCTGCTGAACGGCCGTGAAAATCTCATCAGGGACGTTCGTGCCATTGAATGGGGCTCCACGGAATGTGCTGCCCCTAATTCCGCATTACTGCCCGGGTACGACCAGTAATAGAAGAACGTTTTGTTGAACGCGCTCTGCACATCGAGCTGCTGAAGCAGAGCAACCCTGAATATGACCTCATTTAAGAACTCCGTTTCGATCAATCCCGGCTCCTGCAGCCTGCAAACCCTCTGAAATTCCTCATAAGATTTCTTATCTTCTTCCTTCAGATAGCGGAGTGCCTCACCCACGCTGTGCTGGGCGAATATCTTCTGCTCTTCCAGGCTCAGTTTCGGACCCTCGCCCATGAACAGCCTGGCCTCATCGGCCGTGCTGCCTGCCATGATGGATATGTGCTTTGCGTAGCCTTTCTTGTACAGCTCGATGGGTGCCTCGGGGAGAACCTCATTTCCGTAGTA
>CACWLG010000030.1 GCA_902761635.1 Oscillospiraceae bacterium
GACCTTGCCGACAGCCTTGGCAGCGCCGGTGGAGGAGGGGATGATGTTGTTGTAGATGGAGCGTGCGCCGCGCAGATCCTTCTTCTTGGGGAAGCCGTCAACGATGGCCTGGGTGGCGGTGGAGGCGTGAACGGTGGTCATGAGGCCTTCGACAACGCCGAAGTTGTCATTGACAACCTTGGTGATGGGGGCCAGGCAGTTGGTGGTGCAGGAAGCGTTGGACACAAACTGCATGTCGGGGGTGTACTTGTCGAGGTTGACGCCGCACACGAACATGGGGGTATCGTCCTTGGCAGGGCCGGACATGATGACGACCTTAGCGCCGGCGTCGATGTGAGCCTGAGCCTTGGCCTTGTCGAGGTAAACGCCGGTGCACTCGAGCACGTACTCGACACCAAGCTCGCCCCAGGGGATAAGGGTAGCGTCACGATAGGTCTTGTCGGAGAGGACCTTGACGACCTTGCCGTTGACGGTGATGGTGCTGTCCTCGTCGTTGCCGGTGACTTCACCGTTGAAGCGGCCGTGGACGGAGTCATACTTCACGCAGTAGGCGACGTGGGAAGCGGGATGGCCGGGAGCGCTGATGGCGACGACTTCGACATCGTCAGACTGGATGGCAGCGCGGAATGCGAGGGAGCCGATGCGGCCGAAACCATTGATACCAACTTTGATCATGTTTTTATCCTCCATTTAATAAGATATGACTATTTTTTGGAAACGAAAAACCGTTCCCAGTCTGCCTGACAATCTGCTGTCATAGCTTACTCATAATAACATATACTATTCGTAAAAATCAAGTTTTACTGTCTCGGAATTTGCCGCGTAATGTGCCGAAATTTTGCCCCGATCACGGGTTTGTTTCCCGCGGGTATTGTTCATTTTGTCCAGATTTGTTATAATATATCGGCAAGTATGAGAAAACAGGCGCTGTGGCAGCCGAAAACGAGGGAGGACATATCATGATTGCGTTTTCCGCCGAGCTTCTTGCACTCACCGCAGAGCCCGCCCTGCTCATCAAGGGCGGTAAAATCCTGTTTGCCAACGAGGCCGCCTGCACCCTGCTGGGGCCGGACTGCCGGAGTAAAAGCTTTCGGGAACTTTTCGGGAAGGAGATCGCGGGCATGCAGGCCCCCGGCTTCGTGGGCGAGACAGAGGTCGCCGGCCGGCGTATGCTGCTGCGGGTCAAGGCGATGGAGGGAATGCGCGTGGTATTCCTCTCCCCGCGCGAGAGCGTGCAGGAGCTCATCAGCGACGCCTTTCTTTTTACGCTCAGAACCGAGATGATGCAGCTCGGCGCCGCGGCCTCTGTGCTCAAAAGCCAGCTCCGCTCCGCAGAGCCCGGCGCGGCCTCGGCCCTGGGCAGTATTTCCATGTCCCTCTACCGGCTCAACCGGACCCTGCAGAACCTCTCCGTCATCCGTGACGGGGAGCGAAACAGTGTTCTTTTCCTGCCCCAGGCGCTCGATCTGGTCCGTCTGCTGCGGGATCTGATCGAGTCGGTGCGTCTGCTGGTGCCTGCGCCGGAGATCTGCTTCAGCGCGCCCGAGACGCTGCCGATCCAGGGTGACCCCGCCCTGCTGGAGACGCTGATGCTGAACCTGCTGTCAAACTGCCTGCTGCATGCCGAGGGCTGCACCCGCATTCGCGTCACGCTGCACAGCGCGGGCGAACAGGTGATCCTGTCCGTGGATGACGACGGCTGCGGCATTCCGGGCGAGAGACTCAACACCGTGCTCGAGCGCTACCGCTACGACTGCGGTCTGAGTGAGGCGGGACACGGGCCGGGCCTCGGCCTCACCGCCGCGCGGGAGATTGCCCGGACCCACGGCGGAACGCTCCTGCTGGAGAGCCGTGAGGGCATCGGCACCGCCGTGCGCGTATCTCTGAGCCGCGCGCCCCGCTCCATAAGCCCGCTCAAAGCCCCGCAGACGGAATATGAAAAGAGCTATGACACCATTCTCACAGGTCTTTCCCCCTGCCTCCCGCCGGAGGCCTTCCAGGCACCGGAGAGGCGCTGACATGGCAAGTGCGGAGCTGCGGCAAGCCGCGGCTTCGCTGCCGTTTTTTATTGCCGAAGCGGTAGACGAAGCCACGCTTTTTCCACACAGTGACTATATGATTTTTTGACAGGAGATTTTTGAGATGATGATGGATTTCAGTTATGAGCGCGTTGTAAAGGACGCGGCCGTTTTTGCCGAGGGGCGTCTGCCCGCCCACTCCGACCATGTACCCTGCCGGACGGCGGAGGAAATGCACGCCGGCGCCAGCTCTCTGCGCTTTCCGCTCGACGGCGTGTGGCGCTTTCATTATGCCCGCAATCTCAGCGAGGCGCCAAAGGATTTCCCTGAAGTGGACAGCAGCGGCTGGGCCGCGATCCGTGTTCCGGCGCACATCCAGTTGGAGGGCTGGGACAAACCCGCCTATGTCAATTACCAGTACCCCTGGGACGGTGCGGAGGCTCTGCGCCCCGGCGAGGTGCCGGAGCGCTTCAACCCTGTGGCGGACTACGTGAGGCAGTTTACCCTGCCGGAGAGCTTTCGCGGGGAGGAGGTCAACATCTCCTTCCAGGGGGTGGAGAGCGGCTTTGCCGTCTGGCTCAATGGAATCTACCTGGGCTACAGCGAGGACAGCTTCTCCCCTGCCGACTTTGCCCTGGGCGATGCGCTGCGGGAGGGTGTCAACACCCTGTCGGTGCGCGTATTCAAGTGGACGCCGGGAAGCTGGTTTGAGGATCAGGATTTTTACCGCTTCTCCGGCATCTTCCGCAGCGTTTTTCTTTACATGCAGCCGAAGACCGCGGTGACGGATCTGTCCGTGATCCCCTGCCTGTCGGAGGATCTTAAAACCGGCACGGTGGAGATCACCGCGAAGACGAAGGGCGAGGGTTCCCTCTTCCTGCGCCTTGAGCGGGAGGGTGAGCCCGTCGCCGAGATGGCTGCCGGGATCACCGAAGGCTCTGCCAGGGCTGCGCTCTCTGTCCCCTCCCCCGCTCTCTGGAGCGCAGAGGAGCCTGCCCTCTACCGTCTCACGGTCGAGGTTCTCGACGCGAAGGGTGCGCTCACGGAGGTCATGGCCCAGGAGCTGGGCTTTCGGCGCTTTGAGATCAGGGACGGCCTCATGCTCTTAAACGGCAGGCGCATCGTCTTCAAGGGCGTCAACCGCCATGACTTCAACTCCCGCACAGGCCGCGTGCCCGATCCGAAGGAGCTGGAGCGCGATATCCGCACCATGAAGCAAAACAACATCAACGCCATCCGTACCAGCCACTACCCCAACGATTCCGCCCTCTATGCCCTCTGCGACCGCTTCGGCTTGTACGTGATCGACGAGACGAACATGGAGACCCACGGCTCCTGGTTTCTCGCCGCGAACATGGGCATTGGGGCCGAGACCATCATCCCGAAGGACCGCTGGGAGTTTGAGCCGCTGCTGCTGGACCGGGTGGAATCCATTTACCAGCGGGACAAGAACCACGCCTGTGTCCTGATCTGGTCCTGCGGGAACGAATCCTACGGCGGCGCGGTCATCCATGCTATGAGCGAGCGCTTCCGCGCGCTCGACAGCCGCCGCTTGGTACATTACGAGGGCATTTTCTGGGATCGCAGCTATCCGGACACCAGCGACATGGAAAGCCGCATGTACCCCTCCGCGGCCGAGATCGAGCAGTGGCTGCACGAAAACCCCGGCAAGCCCTTTCTCTGCTGCGAGTACACCCACGCCATGGGCAACTCCTGCGGCGCCATGCACAAGTACACCGACTTGAGCGACCGGGAGCCCCGGTATCAGGGCGGCTTCATCTGGGACTGGGCGGATCAGTCGCTCTATAAAACCGGGCGCGACGGCAAGGTCTTCCAGGCCTACGGCGGCGACTTTCTGGAGCGGCCCACCGACTGGGAGTTCAGCGGCAACGGCATTGTCTACGGCGGAGATCATGCCCCCTCTCCCAAGATGCAGGAGGTCAAATACAACTATCAGGGCATTACTGTCAGCTTTGCCGGGAACGGCTTTACGGTCAGAAACAAGAATCTCTTTACGAATACCGATCGCTATGCCGCCTGCGCCATCCTGCTGCGCGGGGGCAGGGAGTGGCGGCGCTTCCCGCTCGCACTCGCTGTCCCGCCCCTCTCCGAGGCCTCCTTCCCCTTCCCGGAAGAGCTGCTGCAAGAGATTGCCATGCTGCGCGGCGCCGCGCCCGGTGAGGAGCTGGTCTTGACTGTCTCCTTCACCCTGCGGGAGGATACGCTCTGGGCCAGAGCCGGGCATGAGGTTGCCTTCGGGCAGACCGTTCTTGCGCCTGCCGCGCAAAAGCCCGCCTGCACCCTGCCGCTTGAAATCGTACAGGGGAGCTTCAATCTCGGTGTGCGGGGCGAGGGCTTCTCTGTCCTCTTCTCCTCCCTGCGCCCGGGTCTGTCCTCCTATGTCTGGGGCGGGCAGGAGCTTCTGGAGCAGATACCGGCGCCCAACTTCTGGCGCGCGCCCACCGACAATGACAGGGGCAATCAGATGCCCCAGCGCTACAGTCAGTGGAAGGCCGCGAGTCTCTATGCGGCGGCGGAATCCGTCCCGGAAATCGAGCGGCGCGCGCACAGCATCCGCGTCGCCTACCGCTACAGGCTGCCCACGGTTCCGGAGAGCGCCTGTACCGTGAGCTATGAGGTTTTTGGGGACGGCACGGTGAAGACGGAGCTTGCCTGCACGCCCGCGGAGGGCCTTGCGGACATGCCCGAATTTGGCATGCTCTTTCGCCTGAGCGCCGATCTGGAGCGGCTCTGCTGGTACGGCCTCGGGCCCGAGGAGACATACGTCGACCGCCTGCGCGGCGGGAAGCTCGGCATCTGGGAGGGCACGGTCCGCGAACAGCTTGCCCGCTATCTCCGCCCGCAGGAGAGCGGCAACCACTGCGGCGTGCGCTGGGCCAGGGTCACTGACCGCAAGGGGCACGGCATTGAGTTTGCCGGGGATGCGCTTTCCGTGAGCGCGCTGCCCTGGACGCCGCACGAGCTGGAAAACGCCCTGCATGCCCACGAGCTGCCGCCGGTGAACTACACGGTGGTTCGGGTTGCGCTGCAGCAGATGGGTGTCGGCGGTGACGACAGCTGGGGAGCCAGGACCCATCCCGAGTATCTGCTGCCCGCCGGCAGGTCCCTGCGCCTCTGCTTTACCTTCCGGGGAATCTGATGCTATAAAAAAGGATCACTGCAAAACGGATTCTGCAGTGATCCTTTATTTGTTGCGTCAAATGCGTGTGGGAAACCCGGGCTTGCCTGTATCAGGCTGCGTTTGCATTAAAGGTGATGATGCCCTGGTCAACGGCAAACTCAGCGTTGTCCGTCACATATGAGCCGCCGAAGATATCGTTGATATAGAAGGAATACAGATAATCTCCATCCGGAAGCGGTCCGAAGGCAAGGGTATCGCCGTCGCTCCAGATGTACTCCTGTCCGGTGTACTCCGACTTATCGTTCGTCTCGGCATCGAACGCATCATGCCGGGGAACAATACGGTCGCCGGGGTTCAGGGACTCTTCCGGACGGGCTGCAATGCCGTTGTCGCTGATGCCGCCCCATACGCTCAGGATCTTGAGCTCACCCGTCTTGCCGTACCAGGCAAAGCGGAGGTTGGTGTTCTCATCGTTGATGGTGACGGGACTTGTGTAGATATCATAATCATCCTGCTCATCGACGAGGTTGACGCTGAGGCACTGACCGTCCGGCATAGAGAACCAGAGGCCGTCGAAATGATCTTCGACGCGGCCGGTGCTCCAGTCGGCCATCACATCGCTGGTCATGCCAAGGGAGATGCAGTCCTGTCCATCCTCCGAGCGCATGTAGACCTGGGCATCCACAGACGCGGTGTTGTTGAGGGCCTTGTCCGAGAGGGTGAAGCCGTAGATACCGTTGCCATCCAGAGCGGGCTCCTGCGCAAAGCTGATCGCGGTGCTCTGGCCGTCGTTATTCGGCACCATGGAATCCCAGTCCCAGGGCGTATTCTCGCTGAAGCCCTCGAGGCTGCCGCCGTTTGCAAAGCCGTAGGCGATCTTATTGACCAGCGCGAGATAGTGGGTGCTCACGCACACATCCCGGAAAATCGAAAGCTCCTCCGAGCCCTGAACCTGCAGCGGATAATAGATCGACAGGCCGCTTGCCTGATCGTGGCACTCGCCGCGCACCTGGTAGACGATCGCGGCAGCCTCGGCATCGCGGGCAGCCTGCGCGTTGGAAGACCAGGCAGAGCCGGACGAAATCAGGTCTCCGAGGTCGACCATATTGGTATAGCCTTCGTTGCGGTTGTTGCCGCCGAAGTTCTCCGCGGACCGGATGGTGCGGCAGATCGGAGCAAAATTCTCCGCGTTGTCCGTCGCCTCATAAAGATTCTGGGCATAGAGATCGAAGGCAGAGCAGAGCGTCTGGATTTTGCTGAGATCAATCAGGGCGAGGGTTGCATCCTCTTCCTGCTCATCTGCGGCACAGTTCTGGTAGAAGCCGTCGCAGATCGCTATTCCGAGTGCGGTCACATCCGCGCCGGGATCGGCAGCCAGGCAGTTCCCGAACGCCTTATAATCCCAGCCGCTGCCGGGCTCGACTTCCTGAGAGCCGATCATATACTGCGCATAGGGGGCGAGCATGGCCGCGGTTTCGATCGTGCCCATCAGGCAGGCGTCAAAGCCGATGAAATCAAAGCCGCCCTGCAGAGAGTCCTTCACGCTGCCGAGCGCAGTGTCGATTGCGCGCAGGGAGAGGCTTTTCAAGTCATAAAGCTCGTCAAAGCAGACGCCGTTGATGCTGCCGCTGCCGTGATTCCATAACACCAGGCCCTTATGGTCGGAGGGATAGGCTGTGAGGCCCCAGCTGAGGAAATCGGCCAGTGTCTGGGAGTCGCCCATGCTTGCCTGGGGCTGGCTGTCCACAAGGGTGCTGACACCGCCCGCAATTTCAAAGCGGTCCAGTTCATCGGGGGAAGCCCCGTTGCTCCATGCGGACGCGCCGCCGGTCTGCACAACAAAGCGAACGCCGCTGTTGGCGGAGCTGTCAATCATCTCCTGCATATTTTGGCTTGCAAAACCGGATCCGCTCTCCAGATCCGATCCACAGAGATAGACAAAGATCGTCCAGCCGCCGTCATCGGCACAGGCGGGGGCACAGAGCGTCATGCACATCATGATCGCAAGCAGAATCGCGATTGTTCTTTTCAATAAAAACGCCTCCTTCAGATTGTCTTTGTGGTGATTGGAATGCGGTATGACCTGCATTCCAGAGCCGAAAAGACTGCTGCGCTTCGGCAGCCATTTTTTCTAAATCAGCTTACAATTATTATATTCACCGCTCTGGGAATGTCAATGGGGATGTTGCAGACTTTCTGCAGCATCCCCATTCGTTTTTCCATGGTGTGTCAATCCATCGCTGTGCCCTGCGTATAGGGCACGCCGCTTACAAAGAGGCGAAAGCCGTTGAGCTGTACGCTGTCGGCCTCGCAGTGCAGACTCTCAACAAAAGAGTCTCCGGTCAGCGTCCATTTCGCGCCGTCCGTAAGAGAGACAGAAACCGCGCCCTCGTCCGCGGGATTGACCGCACCGGTGAGCACGCTGCCGTCGGCGAGGTGCACGTCAAGGCTGGAGAGCTTGTCTGCCAGCAAATCACCCTTGATTGTCTGCGCTGCGGTATAGAGCTCCGCGTGGCCGCCGTTTTCGCCCTCACGGCCCCAGCCGGCCGCCGCGGCACGCAGGAAGACGCCCTCCGGATCGTCGTTGACGATCTCGACGCCCGTCAGGTTGATGACGGCCCGGGTGTTATTGACGAAGAAAACATCACCGTTGAGATTTGTCAGGCTCCCGCCCAGCATGGTGAACGCCGCCGTACCCTCACCTGCGTCGCCGGACATGGACTGGTAGAGCATGACCGCCTGATACCAGGGAGATTTGCCGCTGTTTTTCTCCACATTGTTCGCCGTGAGGGTGACGTTTTCCAGCTTCACGCTGTTCTTCCCCTCTACCACGACCCCCTGGGCCGCAGCGGTGCTGAGCTCGGCATCCCGCACCGTAACGTCTGCTGTGGAATAAATGGCCGGCGAGCCGACCCCGTCGGTCATGCAGGTGCCGCCGGTGACAGTCACCGTGCCGCCGCCCCGGTCTGTGCGGATCGCAGCCGAGGATCGGCCCGAGGTGTGTACGACGAGGTTATCGGCGTTCATCGTGCCGCCGCCTGTTGTCATCAGGCCGCCGGAGCAGGCGCCGCTGGTATTTATGGTAGAGTCGGCAATGTACACGACGGTGCCTTCGCCATAGCTGAAGACAGCGTTGGCATGGGTTCCGTCAGTCGTGACGGAAGCTTCCCGCAGATTCAGCTCCGCGCCGCCTGAGGCAAGGATGGCTGCGTTTTCACCGTAAAAATCCGCTTTCTCCTCCTGGACGCTGCCCGTCTTGCCGACGGTAATGTTGGCGTAGGCGCGCTCCTCCCCATCGACGAAGAGGGCGTGTCCGCCGTCACTGCTGTCCGAGAAGCTCACCCCCACAACAGCGGGCTCCGCCGTCGGGGACGGGAGTACACGCCCGGCAGTCAAAGCGGGCGGAACCTCCGCAGAGGCCTGCTGGATGCCGCAGCCGGAGAGGCCGCGATCAGCGATCAGAATAAGCGCTGCAGCGAGCGCAATGTGTTTGGTGTTGATTTTCATGGCCGGGTCTCCTTTGTTTGCTTACAGGATACCCAGACGCCGGAGGATTTCGTAAAGTTCCCATGCTTTCCATCATTTCACGGATTGTTCACAAACCGCAGGAAACCAGCTCTCCCACCACATACTGGCACAGGAGCATGCCCGCGCTGGCGGGCACCCAGATCAGGGAGCCGGGTACCGCGCGCCTGCCGGGGGGCGGAGTTTCAAACTGTGCAGGCTTCATCGGCTCCTCGGGACTGAAGACCACCGGATGGTGTTCCACTCCCCGCGCGCGCAGCTCTCTGCGGATCACACGGGCAAAGGTGCAGCCATAGGTCTTCGAGATATCCTCCAGCCGAAGCTGCTGCGCGTCCCGCTTGTTGCCGGTGCCGAGGGCCGAGACGACGGGGATGCTCCGCTCCCGGCAGCTCAGGATGAGGTCGATTTTGCAGGCGACAAGGTCAATGCAGTCCACGACAAAGTCGTAGTCGGCAAAGAAACGCTCCCGCTCTGCCGCCTCATAATGTCCCTCGATGCAGTTCAGCCGGATTTCGGGGTTGATGTCCCGCAGATGCTCCGCCATAACGGCGGTTTTGGCCCGGCCAACGGTGGACACATAGGCGCAAAGCTGCCGGTTGATGTTGCTCTCACCCACGGTATCGCGGTCCACAAGGGTCATGGCCCCGACGCCGGAGCGCGCCAGCGCCTCGGCACACCAGGAGCCTACGCCCCCGAGGCCAAACACGGCCACAT
This sequence comes from Oscillospiraceae bacterium, assembly GCA_902761635.1. Taxonomy (GTDB): domain Bacteria; phylum Bacillota; class Clostridia; order Oscillospirales; family Oscillospiraceae; genus Limivicinus. The sequence goes on from CACWLG010000030.1 coordinate 9,400, forward strand.
GGCTCCTTGCAAGCCTCTCCATGGCATCACGTCCCAGGAGCATTTCGGCGCGGATCGTTCTCTCCTGCATGGTATCCTCCCTCTTAAAAAATCGCAGGGGCGCTTTGTGAAGCGCCCCCACAGGGTAAAAACGTCCAGTTTTGATGAAACAGCGTATTGCGGCTTTCGCGTTATACGACTGCTCTCCTATACCTGGTCAGCGCAAGAAAGCCTGCTTATCCGACAAACTTCATGCCGAAGCCTTCCTTGGTGGGATTGGCTGCTTCTCTCTCCTCGATCCAGGCATTGGCCGCTTCGCTGCGCAGCTCCGTATCGGCAAGGTAATCGCTGTAGATCATTCCCTCACCCACGTAGTACATGACATGGTAGCCGGCGTAGCTGCCGCTCTCGCCGTAGACGATGGCGGTGTCGCCGCTCTTGTGACCACCGAAGCAGAAGGCGTCAAACTCTTCGACCATCTGGCCCTTGGCCACGTTCTCGTACAGACCGCCGTTGGTGTTGGAGCCGGTATCCTCGGAGTACTGCTCGGCCAGAGCGGCAAAGCGCTCCTCGGTTTTGTCGCCGCTTTCATACTCGGCCAGGATCTCCTCGGCGCGGGCCTTGGCAGCGGCCTTGGCCTCGTCGGTGTAGCTGCCGTTCTCGTCCGCTTCGGCACGAATCAGGATGTGGCGGACATTCGCGGTCTTGTAGTGGTTGTCGTCACGGGCGATGAAGGCCACCACGTAGCAGCCGTTCTCATCGGGCTCAACGGTGATGTCGCCGGTCTTGCGCTCGGCGCTGCGCATCCACTCGCTCACGGGGACGGAGCTGCCGGAGACATGGGTCTGGCCCATGGCGGAGGCATTCTGGGTATTGGCGGCGGCGATCAGGCGCTCGGTGGGATCAAGCTCCTCGGCGGTAGCGCTCTCAGCGGGCTTGTCCTCTGCAGGGGCGCTCTCGGCGGGCTTGTTGTAAGCCTCTGCGATGGCTTTGGCCTTTTCCTCGGCTGCGGCCAGGGTCTCGGGCGTCACGGCGCTGGTGGTCTCACCGGCGTCGTTGGTGCTTTCCACGCGCTCGGCGGAGATATAGGCGTAGGCATAGTCATAGTAATCCCGGGTGCCTTCAAAGCTCTGGTACTTTTCCTCCAGCTCCTCCGGGGTATAGGTGAAGCTGTCGGACAGGGCCTCGGATGCCTTGCTCGCAAGCAGGGACTCCTCATAGGCGCGGCGGACAATCTTCTCGTTGACGCCGCTGCCGTAGTTTGCAGCCAGCATATTGTCGCCGCTGATATAGCCGAGAGAGGCCGCCTGTTCCTCAAGCCCCTCAAAGGCACTGTCGATCTGGGCGCGGTCGCTGTCATCGAGGGTGATGCCATTTTCAGCGGCGTACTGGCCGAGAATCGTGCTGTGGATCAGCTCTTCCTTGGCGGTGTTGAGGAAGTAATCCTTCCAGGTGCCGCCCTCCTCCAGCATGGGGCAGGCCTGCTTTTTCAGGCCGTGGATGCCGTTGGAGGTATCCAGCCCGAAGATGCTGGCATAGTTGCCGTACTGGTTGGCAAAGCTGTAATACTGATTGGCGTAGCGATAGCTCACTTCAGCGGTGGAGTAATTCTTGCTGCCGACGCTGAAGGCGTTGATTCTGTACATGAGGCTGGAGTTGAGGATCAGGACAACAGCGACCACCACGACAACCGCAATGGTGCCGAGCGTCCAGCGGAGCCTGCTCTTGGCCTTCTCCTGGGCTTGCTTTTCCTGGGCAAGGGTCTTCTTGTCAGTGCCGGCCTCGCGGGCTGCCTGACGGGTTTTTCTTTCAGTTGATGCGCTCATTGCTTATCTCATCCTTTGTCTCTTCTACATAGTATAAATAGGTGCTGTTTTAGCAGACTTGGGTATTATACCCCAAAGTGAGCAGGGTTTCAAGTATCTTTCGCGCTGTTGGCGACTTTTTTCATATTTGAAGGCCAAGGCGCATAGGATAGTCTTATGCTGTGCAAAAAGGAGGAATCAAAAATGGATGTTGACGATCTGATCTTCGGCGACTGCGATCCCGGTCCGAGCGAACGCTGAGATCAGTTTTTTGCTCTCATGGAGAGGAAGGCGTTGATGAAGCCGTCCAGATCCCCGTTCATGACATTGTCGATGTTGCCGTTTTCGTATTCTGTGCGGTGATCCTTTACGAGCTGATAGGGCATAAAGACATAGGAGCGGATCTGGCTGCCCCATTCGATCTTCATCTGGACACCCTTGATGTCGCTGATCTTTTCCAAATGCTCGCGCTCCTTGATCTCGGCCAGGCGCGCGCGCAGCATGTTTTTGCAGTTCTCCAGGTTCTGGAAATGGCTGCGCTCCACCTGGCTGGACACCACGATGCCGGTGGGGATGTGCGTCAGACGTACGGCCGAGGAGGTCTTGTTGACCTTCTGCCCGCCGGCGCCGGAGGAGCGGTACACGTCCATCTTGATGTCCTCGTCACGCAGTTCGATCTCATTGTCATTGGCGATCTCGGGCATGACCTCCACCGCAGCGAAGGAGGTGTGGCGCCGCCCTGCCGCATCGAAGGGGGAGACGCGCACCAGCCGGTGGATGCCATGCTCGCTTTTTAAAAAGCCGTAGGCATTCTCGCCTTCGATCATGATGGTGGCACTCTTGATGCCGGCCTCGTCCCCGTCCAGATAGTCCATGACCTTCACCTTGTAGCCGTGGCGGTCGGCCCACATGTTGTACATGCGGTAGAGCATGGAGGCCCAGTCCTGCGCCTCGGTCCCGCCGGCGCCGGCATGGAAGGTGAGGATGGCGTTGTTGGCGTCGTACTCCCCAGTCAGGAGCGTAGAGAGCCGCGTGGATTCCATCTTCTCGCTGAACTCGGCATACTCCCGCTCAAGCTCGGGCAGCATGGAATCATCGTTTTCCTCAACGGCCATCTCGCAAATGGTCATCATGTCGTCCCAGGCGGTGCAGAGGCGGTTGTAGTTATCCACCTTATCCTTCAAATTCTTGAGGCGTTTCTGTACCTTCTGCGACTTTTCCACGTCGTTCCAGAAGCCCTCGCGGGCGCTTGCGGCCTCAAGCTCTTCGATCTCCTTCTGGGAGGCCTCCAGATTCAGGGCCGTGCGCAGCACATCGAGCCCCGGCTTGCAATTGTTCAGCTTAACTTTGTATTCTTCAAATTCCAGCATTTTTTCAAACCACTTTCGTTCAAATTGTCTGTTTCAAATCAACAATTTTATATTATACACAAAAACACCGCACTTGTAAATTGCTTTTTTATTTCGTTTTGAAGTTATAGAAAATCCCCGAAAGTTCTTCCCATTTCGGCTCTGGGGTGTTATAATAACATGAAATCTTTCTGTGCGCTGCACAGACTGTGTTTTTCCGAGAAAGCGATACGGAGGATAAAGATAACATGATCTCACATGGTAAGGAAATCAAGGTCTTCGCCGGCAATTCCAATCCCGCTCTGGCTGAGCATATTGCCGCTGAGCTGTACAGGTCGCTCGGCAATGTGAACGTCACGCAGTTTGCGGACGGGGAATGCTCCGTCTCCGTGTTTGAGCCGGTTCGCGGCAAAGACGTGTTTATCGTCCAGTCGACCTGCAACCATGTCAATGACAATCTCATGGAGCTGCTCATCATGATTGACGCCATGCGCCGCGCCTCTGCCGGACGTATCACCGCCGTCATCCCCTATTTCGGCTACGCGCGTCAGGACCGCAAGGCAAAGAGCCGCGATCCCATCTCCGCAAAGCTTGTGGCAAACCTCATCACCGCCGCCGGCGCAGACCGTGTTCTGACCATGGACCTGCACGCGGCGCAGATCCAGGGCTTTTTCGACATTCCCGTGGACAACCTGCAGGGCGGTCATCTCTTCGTCAAGCACTTTGTCAACATGTTCGGCAAGGGCAATGAGGACGTGATGGTGGTGTCCCCCGACGTGGGCAGCACCGCCCGTGCCCGCGCCTTCTCCATGAAACTCGGCGTGAACATGGCCATCGTGGACAAGCGCCGCGAGCGCGCCAATCAGTCCGAGGTCATGAACATCATCGGCGATGTTTCCGGCAAGACCTGCATCCTGCTGGACGATATCGTGGATACTGCCGGCTCCATTGTCGGCGCTGCCAAGGCCATCAAGGAGGTCGGCGGTGCGAAGGAGGTCTATGCCTGCGCGACCCACGGTGTGCTCTCCGGCCCGGCGCTGGACCGTATCAACTCGAGCTGCATCAAGGAGATGCTGCTGCTCGACACCATCCCCTACCCCGCAAACCGCGCCAAATGTGAGAAGATCCGCTACCTCTCCACCGCCTCCGTTTTTGCCGAGGCGATCCGCCGTATCTATGAAGAGGTCTCGATCTCCAACCTGTTCGATTAATCCCCCGCTGCGGTACGCCAACCCTTTCTTGTTCGGGAGTTGCCATGTTTCTCAATAAAACCGGCTCCGTCTCCTGGCTTGTGGTCTTTCTCGGCAATCCCGGTCCCAAATATGCATGCACGCGCCATAACGCGGGCTTCATGGCCGGGGAGGCTCTGGAAAAAAAGCTGGGTGTGAGCATCAACCGCCTGCGCTTCAAGGCACTCACCGCCGCCGCGGAGATTCACGGCGAAAAGGTGCTGCTGATGAAGCCGCAAACCTTTATGAACCTGTCGGGCGACGCGGTGGGCGAGGCCGTGCGCTTTTACAGGATCCCGCCGGAACACGTGATCGTCGTTTCCGACGAGGTGAGTCTGCCGCTGGCAAGGCTCCGGGTGCGCCCGAAGGGCTCCGCCGGCGGGCACAACGGCCTCAAGAGCATCATCGCCGCCCTCGGCAGCGACGCCTTTCCCCGCATCCGCATCGGGGTCGGCGCGCCCCCCCACCCCGAATACGACATGGCGGACTGGGTCCTGTCCGTGTTCCGTGACCGGGATCTGGAGGATATGCGCGCTGCCGCGGACCGGGCGGCAGAGGCCGTGATCTGTTATATCGGTGAAGGTCCGGAGCGGACCATGAACCTGTTCAATGCATAGGTGTTTTTCTCTGCGCTTTCCCCTCGCTTGAGGGTAAATTATAATGTCGGCTGCGGCGGAGACCGGGAGCACCCTGTCTCTTCCCACGGTATTTCGTCCGTATTCGACAAAATATGAGGAGGCTGCCCATGAAGAAAACCATGATCGCGATGCTTCTGGCTGGCGGACAGGGTTCCCGTCTGTACGCCCTCACCCAGAGCGTCGCCAAACCCAGCGTGCCTTTCGGAGGCAAGTACAGAATCATCGACTTTCCCCTCTCCAACTGCGAAAACTCCGGCATTGACACCGTCGGCGTGCTGACCCAGTACCGCCCCCTGCAGCTCAACAGCTACATCGGCAGCGGCCAGCCCTGGGATCTGGACGTGAACGACGGCGGCGTCTTCATTCTCCCGCCCTATCAGTCCGCAGGCGAGAAGGGCTCCTGGTTCACCGGCACGGCCAACGCCATCTGCCAGAACCTGGCCTTTATTGAGGAGTATGACCCCGATCACGTTGTCATCCTCTCCGGCGACCACATCTATAAGATGGACTACGCCGACATGCTGCGCGATCATGTGGAGCATAACGCCGCCTGCACCATCTCCGTGCTGACCGTCACCCTCGAGGAAGCCACCCGCTTCGGCATGATGAACCTCGGCGAGGACGGCTACATCAAGGAATTTGAAGAGAAGCCCAAGCACCCCAAGAGCACCCTGGCTTCGATGGGCATTTACATTTTTGACTGGAAGAAGCTGCGCAAGTATTTGCTCCAGGACGACGCCGACCCCAACTCCAAGCATGACTTCGGTCACAATATCATCCCCGCCATGATCGCTGACGGTGAGAAGATCTGGCCCTACCGCTTCAAGGGCTACTGGCGTGATGTCGGCACCATCGACAGTCTCTGGGACGCCAATATGGACATGCTGACCCCGCAGCTGATCGACCTCTACGATCCTGAGTGGCCTATCAGCGCAAGAAGCCCCATCTGCCCGCCGCATCAGGTCGGCTCCCACGCCGAGATCCTGCACTCCATCGTCACCGAGGGCTGCGAGATCGACGGCATCGTCGACAACTCCGTTCTCTCCCCCTCCGTGCATATCGGTGTCGGCGCCAACATCAAGTACTCCGTGCTGATGCCCGGCGTCGTGGTTGAGGCAGGCGCCTCCGTTGAGTACGCCATCATCGGCGAGAACACCGTTATCCGCGCCGGCGCGAAGGTCGGCGGCTCCCCCGCTCCCGGTGAGGGAAAGAAAATCACCACCATCGGCCCCGATCTTGAGATCCCCGCAGGCTCCACGGTCAAAGTCGGCGCGATGATCAGCAGCAGTGAGGAGGTTTAAGCCATGAAGGATTTCCACGGTCTTATTTTCGCCTACTATACCGACGCGAGACTGCGTGAGCTTGTCAGCATGCGCACCGCCGCGTCCCTGCCCTTCTGCGGCAGATACAGAGTCATCGACTTCTCCCTCTCCGCCATGCGCAATGCCGGCATCGTCGACGTCGGCGTCATCATGCAGCGCGACTATCAGTCCCTGCTTGACCATCTGGGCGGCGGCAAGGCCTGGGATATGGCCCGCCGTACCGGCGGTCTGCGCATGCTGCCTCCCTTCGGTCTGCCTGAGTATCACCGCGGCAACTACGCCGGCACGATGGAAGCTCTGATCGCGGTCAGCTCCTACATCAAGGACGTGAAGGCCAAGTACTTTGTGCTGATGCTCGGCGACATGTGCGCCAACATCGACCTGACCATCCCCATGGAGCAGCACCGCAAGTCCGGCTCCGCCATCACCGCCATCTGCACCGACCGCGCCGATGCCGAGGGCTTCCGCATGACCTACCTCACCGATGATAACGGCAAGGCCAGACAGATCCTGGTCGACGCCGTCAACGAGAAGGAAGGCTTCCTGAGCCTTGAGGCATACATCATCAACAAGGAGACCCTGCTCGAGCTGATGGAGACCAGCCGCAAGCAGAGCCTGCACCGCTTCCACAAGGATACGCTGGACAGCTGGCTCAAGGAAGGCGGCAAGATGGACATTTATATCCACCACGGCTACACCGCCCTGATCCGCAGCGTGGACAGCTACTACAAGGCCAATATGGACATGCTCAACAACGACATCCGTCATGAGCTCTTCCCGGCCGAGCGTCCCGTCTTCACCAAGGCGCGCGAGGAGGTCAGCACCTACTACGGTGTCGGCTCTCACTCCCGCAACTCCCTTGTGGCGGACAACTGCATCATCGACGGCTCGATCGAAAACTGCATCGTCTTCTCCGGCGCACGTATCCGTCCGGGCGCCAAGCTCAAAAACTGCATCGTGATGAACGACTGCGTCGTGGAGGTCGGCTGCTCGCTCGACCACTGCATCATCGACAAGGACTGCAGCTTCTCCCCCAACACCGTTCTCAACGGGAACGAGCGTCTGCCCCTCATCGTACCCAAGGGCAGCAACATCTGAGTTTTTTCGGCAAACGCCCTCTCCGCTCCGGGCAACCGGGGCGGAGAGGATCCCCGCTCTCTGCTCAAAGGCCCGGCCTCACGGACCCTTGAGCAGGCAGCTGTCGTTGCCATCGCATCATATTATAATATAGTATTCCCATTCTACCATAAAGGCAGGTATCATTTATGAAGAATCAAATCTCCCGCGAAGAAATCCGCAGTGCCATCGAAGACAAGCTCTGTGCGCAGTTCAGCATTTCCAGCGATGACGCCACCGACGAGCAGATCTTCCAGGCCACCGCCATCGTCATCCGCGAGCTGATGAGCAGACTCCTCGCCGCACAGGAACCCATCCGCGGCGAAAAAGAAGTCCACTATATGTCCATGGAGTTTCTCATGGGCCGCAGCCTTATGAAGAACGCCTACAACCTCGGCTTATCCGACGCGATCATAGGCGCGCTTGACGATATGGGCCGCAGCGCTGTCGATATTTTTGACGAAGAGCCCGACGCCGGTCTCGGCAACGGCGGTCTCGGCCGTCTGGCCGCCTGCTATATGGACTCCATGGCCACCGAGGGGCTGCCCGCCACCGGCTACTCCATCTGCTACGAGCTTGGTATTTTCAAGCAGAAGTTTGAAAACGGCAAGCAGGTCGAGGTGTCCGACAACTGGCGCACCGCTGCCGAGAGCTGGCTGATCCCCCGCTATGAGGATATGGTCGAGGTCCGCTTCGGCGGACAGCTCTCCCCGCGCTGGGACAATTACGGCCGCTATCACGCCGAGCATACCGGCTACACCCCCGTGTACGCTCTGCCGCGCGACATGCTGATCGCCGGCTACGGCGGCAAGGACATCAACACCCTGCGTCTCTGGGACGCCAAGAGCGCCAAGTCTCTGGACATGTACCTCTTCTCCGAAGGCCAGTATGTCAAGAGTATGGCCGAGCGCATTGACGCCGAGGTCATCACCAAGGTCCTCTACCCCGCCGATGACCACATCGAGGGCAAGCTCCTGCGTCTGAGACAGCAGTACTTCTTTGTCTCCGCCTCCGCGCAGGACATCGTGCGCAAGCATATGAACCGCTGGGGTGATATCAGCTCCTTCTCCCGCCACCATGTCATCCAGATCAACGACACCCACCCCACCATGATCATCCCCGAGCTCATGCGCATCTTCATGGACGAGTACGGTCTGGGCTGGGACGAGGCCTGGGACATCGTTAAAAACAGCGTGGCCTACACCAACCACACCGTCATGAGCGAGGCACTGGAGAAGTGGCCGCAGGATCTGATCCAGCAGCTCCTGCCCCGTCTGTGGGAGATCATGTGTGAGATCAACCGCCGCTGGTGCGACTATCTCGCCGTCAAGTTCGGCACCGGCGATAAGCTGGGCCGCAACCTCATCATCCGGGACGGCCAGGTACACATGGCAAATCTCTGCCTCGCCACCTGCTACATGGTCAACGGCGTGTCCCGCCTGCACGGCGAGATCCTGAAAAACGACCTGTTCAACGACATCTACTCCATCCGGCCCGAGCGCTTTACCCATGTCACCAACGGCATCGACCACCGCCGCTGGCTCTCACAGATCAACCCCGGCCTGCACGATCTGATCACGGATCTGCTGGGCGGTGAGGAATACCTGACGCGTCCGGAGCTCCTGCAGAAGCTCACCAAGTATGCCTCGGACGAAAAAGTCCGCGCCGACATGAACAGCATCAAGTACTCCAACAAGCTGCGCTTTGCCGCCTTTGCCCGGCGCAACGACAACTTTGCCCTCAACACCGACGCCGTGATGGATGTGCAGGTCAAGCGCCTGCATGAGTACAAGCGCCAGCTTCTGTGCGCGATGAATATCGTGGCCCTGCAGCTCAGGCTGCATGACAACCCCAACATGGAGTTCGTCCCCAGGACCTATGTCTTCGGCGCAAAGGCCGCAGCCGGCTACAAGGTCGCCAAGCGCATCATCGAGCTCATTCTGAGCCTTGCCAACGACGTCAACAATGACCCCATCTGCAAGGATAAGCTGCAGGTCTACTTTGTGGAGAACTACCGCGTCAGCGCCGCCGAGGCCATTGTCCCCGCCGCGCAGGTGTCCGAGCAGATCTCGACCGCCGGCAAGGAGGCCTCCGGCACCGGCTGCATGAAGCTCATGATGAACGGCGCTGTGACCATTGGCACCCTGGACGGCGCAAACGTCGAGATGTACGACCGTCTGGGCGATGAGAACATGTTCCTCTTCGGCCTGCATACCGAGGATATTGCCAAGTGGCGCGCCGGCGGCTATGACCCCAACGGCATCACCAATGCCGATCCTGAGCTCTACCGCGTCACCACCCGCATCATGCAGGGCTTCTCTGACGGCAAGAGCTACTCTGACATCATCTCCAACCTGCTCTTCGGCGGCGATCCCTATATGGTCATTGCCGACTTCCGCAGCTATGTGGACACGCAGGAGCGCCTGTACAAGCGGATCTCCGATCCCTCCGAGATGGGCCGTCTCTCCCTCATGAACATCGCCAAGAGCGGCTACTTCGCCGCCGACCGTGCCATCGAGGAATACGCCAAGAACATATGGCACATCAATTAAACGCCAAAAAAGACGCCGCCGTTGTTATCGGCGGCGTCAACATGGATATCTGGGGCCGACCCACGGGCGCGCTCACCATGGGCGACTCCTGCCCCGGGAGCGTGCGCATGACCCCGGGCGGCGTGGGACGCAACATCGCTCATAATCTCCGTCTGCTTGGGACGGAGGTGAGCTTCATCACCGCCATGGGCGACGACCTGCTGGGCCGGGCACTGATGGACTCCTGTGAGGCCCTGGGCTTTCATATGGAGCACACGCTGGTGAAGCAGGGCGGGCACAGCTCCACCTATCTCTTCGTCACCGAGGCCGGCGGCGAACTGTGCGCCGCCATCAGCGACATGGACATCTGCGCCGCGCTGACGCCGGATTACTTTGAACCGCTGCTGCCGAAGCTGAAGGGACACGGCGCCATGGTGCTGGACACAAATCTCCCCTCGGAGTCGCTGGCCTGGCTCTGCAGCCGCGCACGTATGCCTATTTACGCCGATACCGTCTCTGTCGCCAAGGCAGAGCGCATCCGCCCTCTTCTCAAGCGCCTGCGTGCGCTGAAGACCAATGCCCTGGAGGCCGGCGCCCTGAGCGGAGAAACAGATCCGGAGCGCGCAGCCGAAAAGCTCGCTAAGCTCTGCCCGGGCCGCATCTTCGTCAGCCTCGGAGCCGACGGTATGATCGCCGCCGAGCGTGGCAAGCTCCACTATCTGCCTGCCTATGAGACCGAGGTCATCAACTGTACCGGCGCAGGCGACGCCGCTGCCGCGGCCATTGTCTGGGCGGATCTGCGCGGCTTCGACCTGGTAGCCTGTGCTCAGTTTGCCCAGCTCGCCGGCAGCATCACCTGCCGCAGCACCCGCGCCAACAACCCGGAACTGGCCACTCTGCCGCAGATGATGTAATACAGAGCCCAACTCCCAGAGAATGCACACAATCCTGAACATTCTCTGGGAGTTGCTCTTTCCCGTTTCCCCAAGGGCCGAAGGCGTACAGAATTATTCAGTTTTTTCCATTTTTTGTAGCTTTTTGCAAAATGTCCCCAGTCAATGTTCAAGAGCGCGCAATCCCATCTTGACAAGCGCGGCGGCAGCGCATACAATACGGAATAATCCAACTGACTTAAAGAGGAGTATTCATATGAATTATAAATATACCGACGCCGGCAGGCTGGGCTTTCGATTGGGTATTAGCCTGCTGCTGCTCTTTGCGCTGCTGGTGCAGCCCGTATATGCCGCTGCGGCAGACAATGCACGGGTCTCTGTCGATCTGCTGGGCTATACCGAGGGCTATTCCGCAGTGCTGTATGACGGGCTCAACGGCCTGCCCACCTCAGAGGCCAACGCTATCGTCCAAACCCGCGACGGCTTTATCTGGATCGGCAGCTACGCCGGTCTTATTCGCTACGACGGCAACACCTTTGAGCGTATGGATTCCACCAGCGGCCTCACCAGCATCAAGTGCCTGTTCGTGGACAGCCGGGACCGCCTCTGGATCGGGACAAACGACAACGGTGTTGCGGTCATGGAGCGCGGTACTCTCAGGACCTGGGGGAAGCTGGACGGGATGAAGTCGGCCCACACCCGCGCCATCGTTGAGGGTCCCGACGGGACGATCTATATTGCGACCACAGGCGGCATCATGATGATCGACGCCGACTATAATCTGAGCTCCATTGAGGAAGAGTACATCGCCGACGCGAATATGCGCAACCTCCGCCTCGGCAGTGACGGTATCCTCTACGGCACCACTGACCTCGGCGACCTGATGCTGATCCAGGACGGCAAGCTGCTCCGCTATTTCAATGCCAACAACAATCCCCTCAAGGCGACCGGCACCATCCTCCCCGATCCGGAGCATCCGGGTCTGCTCTATCATGAGGCATCGGACTTCGGGCTTTACCTTGTTGAACCCGGTGAGGAGTTTACTGTTCTCAAGAAGATCGACATTTCACCGCTGAAGTACCTGATGACGATGGAGTATATCGACGGCAAGATCTGGATCTGCGCGGGCAACGGTATCGGTGTGCTGGATAACGGTACCTTCCATCTGCTGGAAAACCTGCCTCTGAACAACAATGTCGGCCATGTGATGACGGACTATCTGGGCAATCTCTGGTTTACCTCCACACGCCAGGGCGTGATGAAGGTGGTACCGAATCAGTTCTCCGATCTCTTTGAGCGCTATGATTTGCCGGAGATGGTGGTCAATTCCACCTGCATGTGCGATGGGAAGCTTTTTGTCGCCTCCGACACGGGTCTGCTTGTGCTCGATGAGAACGGCCCGCTCAGCGCTCTCCCGCTGACCCGGGCAGAAACTGCCTCCGGCGAGGCGCTGGAGGCGGACGATCTGATTGCGCTGCTCGATGGCTGCCGCATTCGCTCCATCATCCGTGACAGCCGGGAGCGCCTCTGGATCTCTACCTGGCGCGCCCACGGGCTTCTGTGCTACGACCACGGTGAGCTGACCGCCTTTACCGAGGCGGAAGGGCTTCTGTCCAGCAGCCTGCGCACGGTCACCGAGACAAAGGACGGCAGGATCCTTGTCGCCCTTACAGGCGGCGTAAACGTCATTGAGGGGGACCGCGTGGTCGCCTCCTATGGCAGAGAAGACGGCATCGTCAACACCGAAAGCCTCACTGTGGAGGAGGGCGCAAACGGCGAGATCCTCCTCGGCAGCAACGGCGGCGGCCTTTACATCATCCGAGACTCCGGCATACAGAATGTCAACGTGGAGGAGGGACTCCCCTCCGATATCGTCATGCGCCTCAAGCGGGATGCGGAGCGCGACGTGGTCTGGATCGTAACCAGCAGCGCCATCGCCTATCTGCGTCCTGACAGTCAGGTGACGACAGTAAAGAAATTCCCCTATGCCAACAACTTTGACCTTTACTGGAACAGCAAGGGAGATATGTGGGTGCTCAGCAGCAACGGCATCTATGTGGTGTCCGCGGAAGAGCTGCTTGCCAACGGTGACATCACCCCCATATATTACAGTCTTGCCAACGGTCTGCCCTGCATCGCCACGGCCAACTCCTACAGCAGTTTGACGCGCGAAGGCGACCTGTATATCGCCGGGAGTACGGGCCTGTGCAAGGTCAACATTGAAAAGCCCTTTGAGGACGTCAATGATCTCATTGCCTCTGTCCCCTATGTGTGGGCGGACGGCGTGATCCTTTATCCGGATGAGACCGGCGCCTTCACCATCCCGGCCAGCACACAGAAGCTGACCGTGCCGAGCTTTGTATTCAACTATTCCCTCAGCAATCCTCAGGTGAGCTACAAGCTGGAGGGCTTTGACCGGCAGAGTACCACCGTCAGCCGCAGTGAGATGGTGCCCGTGGACTATACGAACCTGCGCGGCGGCACCTATCATTATGTGATGCAGCTCAAGGACAACATGGGCCGAGGCAACAAGGTCGTCAGCGTCACGATCGTGAAGGAAAAGGCCTTCTACGAGCAGGTATGGTTCTATGTCCTGGCGGGACTTGCGGTGCTGTTGATCCTGGCGGAGGCTGTGCGGTATTACATCCGCAGAAAAACCCGCGCCCTTGAGAAGAAACAGCAGGAGACCATGGCCCTTGTCGGCGGCATTACGGAGGCCTTTGCAAAGGTCATTGATATGAAGGACCGCTACACCAACGGTCACTCTTCCCGCGTGGCAAAATATACCGCCATGCTTGCCAAGGAACTGGGGTATGACCAGGAGACAGTGGAGAAGTATTATCACATCGCTCTGCTGCACGATATCGGCAAGGTCGGCGTACCGCAGGAGGTGCTTAACAAGCCCGGCAAGCTCACGGACGAGGAGTTTGAGATCATCAAGTCTCACACCACGAAGGGCTATGAAGCGCTCAAGGAAATCACCATCATGCCGGAGCTGGCCGTCGGTGCCCACGCCCATCACGAGAGGCCTGACGGCAAGGGCTATCCCGGCCATCTGAAGGGCGAGGAGATCCCGCGTGTGGCCCAGATCATCGCGGTGGCCGACTGCTTCGATGCCATGTATTCCAATCGTCCCTACCGCAACCGGATGAACTTTGAGAAGGTAGTCTCCATCATCAAAGAGGTCTCCGGCACCCAGCTCACTACAGATGTTGTCGACGCGTTCCTGCGCCTTGTGGACAAGGGTGAGTTCCGTGCTCCCGACGACCACGGCGGCGGCAGCATGGAAGCCATCGACAACATCCGCAAGCAGGAAACACCCCCGGCCGCTCCTTGAGCAAGCGCGCGACAAAAAGCAAAAACAAATTCCAGTCGGGATTATGTCCTGACTGGAATTTTTTTGCAAAAAAGCGTTGAAAACGATCCACTTTCATTCCGCCGCATTACCGTTTCACAAAGCAGAAAACCGACATGCTTCTCTCTCACAGCTCCAGCTTCCCGTCCAGGAAATCCTGATAGCGGTCGCAGATGCCTTGTACGTCGATACCGAAGTCGATCTGACGGCCCTTGTGGAGCCACAGGACCTTGGTGCACATCTGCCGCACCTGGTCCAGCGAATGGGAGACCAGGATCGTGGTCGCACCGCCGGAGATGACCTCGCGCATTTTCGCCTCACTCTTTTTGCGGAAGGCCCCGTCGCCGACTGACAGCACCTCGTCCAGGATCAGGATATCGGGCTTTACGAGGCAGGCGATGGAGAAGGCAAGGCGGGACTTCATGCCGGAGGAGAGCTGCTTGAAGGGGCGGTCCTCAAAGTCCTTGAGCTCGGCGAAGGCGATGATCTCGTCATACTTCTCGTCCATG
>CACWLG010000031.1 GCA_902761635.1 Oscillospiraceae bacterium
TCGCTGTGGATAACGCTCTGTACCGCAATCACCTCACTCATCATCCTCCTGCTTACGCTGTGCGGGTATCAGCGGGTCGTGCTGGACGGCGCGCCCGCAGCGGCGGAGGAGAAAGCGCCTCCCTCACATGGCCTGCTTTCGGGCATCTCCAATCTCATCCCCGTCCAGGATAAATGGGGCATGGAGGAGCGCTGGGGCATGGAGAGTGTCCCCGGGGACAAGCAGACCCCGGAGCAGCGCATCAGCCGCATCGTCTATCGACTGCTGCTGGTGTTCTGCCTGTTCATCCTGCTGCCCACGCTCTACGTCAGCCTCGATCGGAACGGGAGCGTCATGGACCTGGGGAATCTGGCTTACGTCATATCCGGCAACTGGCAGAAGGGCTTTAACATCTTCGCCCTGACCGCCTGTGTCTTCCTGCTGTGCGCCATGTATGTTTCGGTGGTGCTGCTCAACCGCATCCTCTATCTCATCGCCCGCGTCTCCGACATGCGGGTGGAGACGGTGTGCCTGCTGCTGAAAAACGCGATGAAATACATCTGCGTGGTCATTTTTGTCTACTACGGTCTGGCCGGCAGGCATTCTCTCGCTGATGATCAGCTTCGGCGCAAAGGATCTGGTGAGTGACATTATTGCGGGCTTCTTTACGCTGCTGGAGGGCAGCTACAAGGTGGGAGACTTTATCACCGTGGGAAGCTGGTCCGGCACCGTGACGGAAATCGGCCTGCGCACCACAAAGGTCAACTCCTTCGCGGAAACCAAGATCTTCAACAACTCCTCCCTGCGCGACATCGTCAACAGTGACGGCAAGGTGGCCCGCATGGTGCTGAATGTGCCCGTCTCTTATGCTGCCGATCTGGCCGAGGTGGAGGCGATCCTCGCGGAAGAACTGCCTGAAATGACGGACAGGATTCCGGGCCTTATAAAGCCGGTCCAGTATGAGGGCGTAGACTCCCTCGGAGACAGCGCCGTGAATCTCAGAATCGTCATTTTCGTACAGGCCGGTGTCCGCTATCCTGCGCTGCGTGCTTTGAATCGGGAGGTCAAGCTCATGTTCGACCGCAGAGGCATTGAGATCCCCTTCAACCAGATCGTGGTGCATCAGGCGCAGGAGACCGGCAGGAACGGCGAGACGCCGATTCTCTGATATGAAGGGAGGACCCCTCTTTCATCATATAGATCCCTCAGAAGCTATACACAACAAAGCGGAAATCAGAAAGGAAATGCACATGAAAAAAAACGTTGCCATTGCACTTGCCCTCGTGATGCTGCTGTCGCTGAGTGTCAGCGCCTGGGCAGACAACGTCGATACCGACGATCTTGTCAAGCAGCTCACCCTGATCAAAAACAGCTTCAATACGCTCAAACAGTCTGACAATCCTACCGTATGGTACTATGCCGTCACGGATCTGGACCACAACGGCCGGGTCGAGCTGCTGGCCGCCACCACCACGGACGACGGCGAGAACGACGCCAGGCTCAAGGCCTGGGAGGTCAGCGAGGACCGCAACACCCTCGCGTCCCTCAAGCTCGCCTTCGACCTGGACAAGGACGGCACCCTGATAGAGAACGACGAGTTCTTCAACCTCATGACCGACAGCGCAGACACCTATTATGACGCGGCGAACCACGCCACCTACTATGTCTTCACCAACTTCGCCGAGGTCAGCGAGGATCTCACCGGCGAAGAAGCCACCAAGGCGGGCGGAACCCACTCTGACATGGCGATCACCTTTACCTGCGGTATTTCCAAGTTTAACGACACGATCAACGCCGGCACGCTCGGTCTCAAGGTCGTGGAGACCATCGACAAGGGCACGCCGACGGTGGCCTGTATCGACAAGAACAAGAACCCCCTTACCGACGATCAGCTTCTGAATATCGGCTATACCACCTTCAGCGGCCTGCAGCGCAGCAATACCAGCTTCGACTGGTTCAAGGCGAGCGAGGCCACGGATCTCAGCCGCTTCGTGAACAGCTACGGCATCTTCCTCAACTACGTGGACGCGCCGGAAACGAAGTCCGTCCAGGCGCCGGCCGTAACGGGCCCCGCTGTGTACGTCACCAAGAACCCCTCCAATGAAAGCCGCACCGCAGGCGGCACCGCCATCTTCATCGCCTATGCCGCCAACGCCAGCTCCGTCAGCTGGAGCTTTGTCGATCCCTACGGCAACGTGAAGACCCCCGCCGAGTTTGTAAATGCCTGCGGCGGCTCCTACAGCGGTGAGAACGACACGACGCTGAACGTGTACAGCGTCAACGCAAATATGAACGGCTGGGGCGCCTTCGCCACCTTCTACGGCAACAACCAGAGCGCCCGCACCACGACGGCCTATATCTATGTCAACAGTGCCGTCCAGAGCGCACCCAAGCAGCAGACCTATACGAATTATAATAACAATAATTACGGCCTGACCGAAGAGGAGCAGCTCGCCCTCGGTCTGCTGATTCTGGCAGCCGCGGAAGAGGAATACTATGGCTATAACGACTGGAGCTATTACGATTATCCCACCTACATTGAGCCCGACTACAGCGACTACTGGGGCGGCGGCTACGACGACTGGGACTACTGGGGCTGGTAAGCTCCTCCCTCGACGACTGCCAACAGAATCGTATACCTTGCGATGCTTCGCATCTATCCTTGCATAACCATGAAAGGAAGCCGTCTGTTTGTCAGCCGGCTCCCTCTCATGGTTTTCTATTATCTCTTCACGTTCTGCCGGACAAACCTGTGCGGATGGGGAACTTTCTGTAGAGTCAGCAGAGTATGGAAATCGCTGCTGAGCTTGGTTTCACTAATCACAGCAGTGTAATCAAACGGATGAAAAGCATCAGGAAGAAATATCAAAGCTATCGTCGCCTGTGTCTTCGTGCTGGTCTACGGGTATAACCGCATCCACATGACCAATCATTTTCTCACGGATGTATGCTTTGGGACGCTGATCACCTATCTGATTTTCGCAGTGGTGAGCAAGGCGTTTTTGACAGCGGCGGGAGAACGCTGATCAAAGACCGGTTATCGTACAGCTCAGCAGGATTGTCAGTTTTTCAGTACACACTATGTAATGAAAACCTAAAGCGTCTGTCGTGTTAACCCGGCAGACGCTTTCGGTTTTCCTCGCGGCGCAGCACCCTCTCGGTATCTTTCTCATAATGGAACCTCACTTTCAACCCGGTTTGTTGTGCTGCCTCAGCAACAGAGGCAAGCAGCCGCTCTTCGATCTGACGCAGTTTTTCCTGTTTGTCATAATAGTCGTCAAAATAAGCCTGCAGGGCGCTCCGCCGGTCAAGAAACTATTCATACGATGCTATGTAATGTTTCTGTATTTGAAAACATGCCGCTTATCGCTCTTGATTACACGCGGATCAGTTTGCTATAATTAAAAAAACTCTGAACGGGCAGACAATGCGAAGACGATGACGCTCACAATACATAACGGAGGTTTCCCAAAATGGACGTTGCCTATCAGCTCACAAAGAAAAAGTGCATCGCTGCGATGATCAGCTCGTTTGTGGTTGCGGTGTGTGTATGCATCGGCGTGACCATGAATCTGACCACGCTGTATGACGTCAATTTCGACCACATGGGACTGCGTACATTTTGCATGTTCACGGTAAACTCGAACATTTTATGCGGCATTGGCATGTTGATGGCGCTGCCGTATACGATCGACGGCCTGATTAACAAAAAATTCTATCTGCCCAACTGGATGGTAGACCTGCTCTTTGCGGGCACCACATCTGTAGCGCTGACCTTTCTGGTATCGTTATGCATCCTGGCACCGGTAAAGGGCTTCGTGCTGATCTTCACAGGCTCGCGCTTCTTCCTGCATGGCTTATGTCCGATCCTGGCGATGATCACCTTCTGCTTCTTTATTACGAGCCATGTCATTGCGCTGCGGGAATCGGTTTATGCAATGCTCCCGGTGATGCTCTATGCAATGGTATATTATTTCATGGTTGAGATTCTTGGCCCGAAAAATGGCGGATGGGATGATTTCTACGGTTTTTTGACCCGTATTCCGCAGTGGGTTTCCCTGCTGTCCTTTATGCCGCTCACCTTTGCCATCGCCAGTGTCCTGCGCTGGCTCCACAACAAAAACTGCATCAGATTGCAGCGGATAGAAGCTGGATTGCTTCACCCGCTGGAAAAGCAGCAATAAAACGCGCCCGGTAAAACAGGCAGAAAAATGCGGCGGCATTCCTGTTGATGACGATGCGCAATCAGAACCCAAATTTTCTCAGGATCTGCTCTTGCCGAATTATGCGGTATTGCCTTATATTTTTCGGAAATCCCCGCTTCAGCGGAAGCGGGAATCATGTGTTCACAGTATTTTATACCTTCTCGCTCTGGCAGTAATGGGAGGCGTCCGCAGTTTTCTCTCCCCTCCGCATTGCCCCTCCGCTCCGGTCGGCGTCAAGCGAGCCCTGCCTTTCGGATGCTGTCCATGATCCGGCAGACCAGGCCGGTGCGGCCAAAGGGCGTGATAAGGTAAAAGCCGTCAACATAGGGCGCGATCTGCCCGGCGATTTCCATGGAGATTTCCACAGCGAGGTCTTCTCCCTTTTGCCGGTCGGCGCCGTGATAGCGGTCGATGATTCTCTCATCCACCGTGATCCCGGCAATTTCGCTGTTCATATAGCAGGCGTTGCGCTCGCTGACAATGGGCATGATACCCCCGAGTATCCTGCCCCGGAGAGCTTCCCTTGCGATCTGCAGATTCTTCAGCGCCTCCTGTGACAGAACCGGCTGGGTCAGGAAGGCGAGCGCGCCGCAGCGTTCTTTCTCCTGCGCAATGCCCACCTGCACGCCGAAATTCCGCACGTTCACATTGAGCGCCGCAAATATGCGGAAGGGATTGGGCAGGAGCGTCCGGTTCAGGCCGTCCACATACTTGATGAGCTTGCGGGAATTAAAGTTGTACACGCTCTTGACCTCGTCGCGGCTGGCGGCGGGAATCGGGTCGCCCGTGACCACCAGCACCTTGCCGATGCCCTCGGCGCAGAGCCCCATCAGCAGGGCCTGCGTGGCGTTCAGGTTCCTGTCCCGGCAGGTCATATGGGGCATGGCGTCCATGCCGAGCTCCCGCCGGAGCTTGCAGGACAAGAGGCTGCTGTCGACCCTTGCCCGCGCCACCGGGCAGTCTGCCACGGTGATCAGGTCTGCTCCGTATTCCCGCAGCTCCCGGGCGCCGTTCATGAATTTTGTCACATCCGCGTTTTCCGGCGGATCGAGCTCCACGGCAAAGGGCTTCCGGTCCGGATCGCAGAGCGCGGTCCAGAACGGGTCTTCCGCTTCCGGCCGCGCCGTTTTTTCCGCTGCGGCCTCCGGGTGATGCCCGGTCCGAAGCGCCGCGGGCATGCGCAGCCTTTTGGAGACCTCCCGTATATGATCCGGTGTCGTGCCGCAGCAGCCTCCCAGGATTTGCACGCCCAGCTCCCGCAGCTCATTCATCTGGTCCGAGAAGTAGCCGGGATCGCCCTCATAGTAGGTGCGGCTGCCGCGCACCGTCGGATAGCCCGCGTTGGGCATGGCGGAGAACAGCCCTTCGATTGGCCCGATTTCCCGGAACAGTTCGACCATCTGCCTGCCGCCGCAGCCGCAGTTGAGCCCCGCGGCATCAATGTTTGCGTCACTGGCGGCCGCGTTCAGCAGCTCCCGGATCTGCCGCCCGTCGCGCGTGAACCCGTCCGGGCCGGCTGCAAAGGAGACAAGGATAAAGGCGTCCGGCGCCTTGCTGCGGATGGCCGCTGCGATTTCCGACAGGTACTGGTCCGTCCCCAGCGTTTCAAACAGAAAATGCCTCGCGCCCAGCTTCAGAAACGCTTCCGCCACAAACAGGTATTCCGCCAGAATGTCCGTGCTGTCCACGGCGTCGATCGGCCCGATGTCGGCAAACACATAGGCGCTGTCCGCAAAGCGGCCGGCAATCTGCCAGCCCTCCCGGATCATGGCGCTGCAGTCACTCTCCGGGAAATGAAGCCGGTTGACCCCGTAGGTATTGGTCTTGATGGCGCGGCAGCCCGCGTCCAGATAGGCGCGGTGGATCGCCGCGATCTCTTCCGGCGCGCTCAGGTTTGCCCATTCGCATTCTCTTTGGCCGGTCCGGTTCCGCGATGCGTAATAGGTGCCCATGCCGCCGTCAAACAGCAGCGGCTGCTTCTTCAGATAGTCCCGTATATCCTTCATCCCAGCACCTGCTTTGCAATGTCCGCGCTCTGTTTGGCGTCCCTGGCGTAGTAATCCGCGCCGATCTGCGCGGCGTAATCCGGCGTCAGCACCGCGCCGCCGACCATGATCCGGCAGTCGTGCCCGCTCTTGCGGATGGCGGCAATGGTCTGCGCCATGCTGGCCACCGTCGTGGTCATCAGCGCGGAAAGGCCCACCAGCCTGACGTTCTCCCGGACCGCCGCTTCCACGATCTTTTCCGCCGGCACATCCCGGCCAAGGTCGATGACGGTGTACCCATAGTTCTCCAGCACCACGCGCACGATGTTTTTCCCGATATCGTGGATGTCCCCGTGCACCGTGGCAAGGACGATTTTCCCCTTGGATACGCTGCTGCCGCCCCGCTGCGCGATACGCTCCTTCACGAGTTCAAAGCCCTCGCAGGCGGCGTTCGCGGCGTTGATGAGCTGCGGCAGGAAGATTTCCTGTCTCTCATAACTGTCGCCGACCGCATCCAGCGCCGGGATCAGCAGCCGGTCCACGACATCCATTTCGCTCATCTGCTCCAGAGCCTGCCCGGTGAGCCCCTTTGTTTCCTGCCGCAGGCCGCGCATGATGGCCTCTCCGATGCTCATCTTTGCCCCGGCCGCCGCTGTTGCGCGCTCCTGCGCGGGAGCAGACGCAAAGCGGCGGATATAAGCCTCTGCGTCCCGGTCCTGCCCGGACAGCACGCGGTAAGCCGCGACAGCGTCCATCACCGCCGTCTGGTTGGGATTGACGATGGGCAGATCCAGACCGGCGTGCAGCGCCTGGGTCAAAAAGCTGACGGTGATCTGTTCCCGGGCCGGGAGTCCGAAGGAAATATTGCTCACGCCGAGCACCGTATGCAAGCCCAGCTCCTCCGTCACACAGCGCACCGCCCGCAGGGTCTGAGCCGCCTGCTCCTGCTGGGCGGAAACCGTGAGGGTCAGGCAGTCGATCAGCACGTCCTCTCTGGGGATCCCGCAGGAGAGCGCCGCTTCCAGGATCCTTTCGGCAATGCGGCAGCGGCCCTGCCAGTCCTGTGGGATTCCGTTCTCGTCCAGGCACAGGCCCACGACCGCCGCGCCGTATTTTTTGCACAGGGGCAGAACAGCCGCCAGCACTTCGGGCTTTCCGTTCACGGAGTTTACGATGGCCTTGCCGTTCACCGCCCGCAGCCCGGCCTCAATGGCGGCGGGGTCGGAGGAGTCGATCTGCAGCGGCAGATCCACCGCCGCCTGCAGCGCCTTGACCACCCGGCGCATCATGGCCGGCTCGTCGATGCCCGGCAGCCCTACGTTGACATCCAGGATCTCGGCTCCGGCGTCCTGCTGCTCGATCCCCCTTGCGACGATGTAGTCGATATCCGCTTCCCGCAGCGCCTGCTGGAAGCGCTTTTTCCCGGTGGGATTGATGCGTTCGCCGATGACGCGCACACCGTTGAAGCGCGCCGTGCACGAAGCGGAACAGACGCCGTGCCGGTCCGCCGCGGTCCTCGGAGCCGGCGCAGCGTTCAGGGCGGCGGACAAGGCGCGGATAAACGCCGGCGTGGTGCCGCAGCAGCCGCCGAAGATGCTCACGCCGAGTTCCCGTGCCGGAGCCAGCTTGCGCGCGAAATCCTCCGCGGTCATGGAATACGCGCCGGTCGCGGGGTCCGGCAGCCCGGCGTTGGGCTTCAGGATCAGAGGCCGGTCGGTCCAGTGGCTCAGCTCCTCGATCAGCGGCAG
Organism: Oscillospiraceae bacterium; assembly: GCA_902761635.1. Classification (GTDB taxonomy): domain Bacteria; phylum Bacillota; class Clostridia; order Oscillospirales; family Oscillospiraceae; genus Limivicinus. Next base: position 7,918 of record CACWLG010000031.1, read on the forward strand.
CAGCTTCTCCGGGCCGAGGCTGCAGTTAAAGCCCATGGCGTCCACGCCGAGTCCGCTGAGCGTCAGGCCCATGGCCGGCACGGTGGCCCCAAGGAAGGTGCGGCCCGAGGCTTCAAAGGTCATGGTCACCCAGACAGGGAGCGCGGTGTTTTCCTTCGCGGCAAGAACGGCGGCCTTGACCTCATACAGGTCGCTCATGGTTTCGATAATCACAAGGTCGGCCCCGGCCCGCTCGCCGCTGACCAGAATTTCCCGAAACGCGTCGTATGCTTCCTCAAAGCCCAGTGTGCCCAGCGGTTCCAGAAGCTGGCCGAGAGGACCGATATCCAGGGCGACCTTCACGTCCCCGCCGTCGGCAGCCATGCGCGCGCAGCGTACGCCGCCCTCCACCAGTTCACGCACACTGCGGCCGCAGCCGGCAGTCTTGAAGCGGTTGACGCCGAAGGTGTTGGCGTACAGGACGCGGCTCCCGGCCTCCACATATTTTCTGTGGACGGCGGCGACCGTTTCAGGCTGCGTGCAGTTCCACAACTCCGGGATCTGCCCGACGGGCAGTCCCGCCGCCTGCAGCATGGTTCCCATTCCACCGTCCAGAATGATCAGTTCATGTTTTTCCACAGCTTGTTCCACCCTTTCGATAGGCACAGTCGGCAAACATCGCGCACGCCTCGCAGCCCCGGCTCCGTCTGATCTGGGGCCGGTCGGAGACCCCGATCAGCGCCGTAACGCTCTTCTGCGGCACCATCAGCCCGCTTTCCGAAAGGCTGATCCCGATCCGCCGGGCGATATCCAGCAGCCGGAACAGCTCTGCCTGCTGGCTGATGGGCAGATCCCCGTAGCCCGGGCTGAAGCGCTCTGTCAGATAACGCGGCGCAAAGGTCTCCGCAAGGTCGGCGCAGAGGTTATCGCACACATTTTCAATGGCGGCGCTGGCGGCTGCGTCCAGAATCACCGCGAGGGCCATGTCTCTGGCCTGGGTCCGGCGCAGCAGCTGTTCAACCTCCATCCCCAGGGTCGCCGCCATCAGGATCACCTGATCGCAGTCCTTCAGAAATTCCCGGATATCCTCCCCTGCCGGGGTGAAGTCCGTTCCGACCAGTTCTCCGGCAGGCCCTCGGTCAAAAAGACGCCAGATCGCTCTTGGCACCGCCCGGCGCAGGATTTCCCGCTCACCGGCGGAGAGCTGTTCCAGAACCTCTTCCGGGAGCGGGCCGCCCGAATAGCCGAGATACTTCAGTGTTTCCCGGCGGCTGATCCCCGTCAGTCTTGCCTCCAATCCGCGCTCCTCCTCTGCATGGTATGTTTCAATAGTAACACAGATCGCCCGCCTTGTGAACAGCTTTTCTCCGCCGTTTTTTACTGACTGAAGGATACGAAAACGCGCGGCACGGAAATCTTAATGTTTCTTTAATCGTGCGGGAATCAATTGACAGAATGGTTTTTTAACGATAAAATGTGCACAGTAAACGCCCGGCAAGAGCCGCCGGAGCAGGGCTTCGGCAAGACAGCTTCATTTGGCGAAGCGGCCCGGGCCTGCCGGAGCAGGATCGAAACCCCGTGCGGGTGTGACAGTAGTGTGAGGAAACCGGTGTTAAACTAAGCACGTAAACGGGAAGATCATAAAAAGAAATTCGGGAAGGAGAACATAATCATGGCGGATACGAGGAAAATGAACGATCAGGAGCTGGAAGCGGTCAGCGGCGGTGTGATCGTCGATGACGGTGACGGCAAGAAATTCTGGCTGGTCCGACAGGACGGCACGGTGATTTCCCCGGTGCCGGGCAGAGAAAAAGCCATCGAGTTTGCAAAGGCATATAACATCAGCACGCAGATCATGACAAAAGAGGAATACGCCCGTCACTACGGGAGAGAGCTGGCCTGGTAAAAACCGCAGCCGTTCGGCAGCCTGATGCGCGCCTCTGAAAACAGTTTTGTAAACCCGCTTTTGCGCGTGCAAAAGCGGGTTTGCGCTATCGCCGTAAAGGTTCCCGCCGGGACCGGCCCGGCGCGTATTGCGGGGGCTGATGAGCGGCGGCTTCGAAATCAAGAGTGGGAGGAAGGATCAGCATGTCAGCAGAGCTAAGCGCCTGCCTTTTCATCTTCGCCCTGACCTGCGCGGGTTATATGACAGGGGTGTGGAGCCTTGCGACCGTCGCCATGGCGTCCCTTGCGGCGCTGACGCTCACAGGCTGTCTCAGCGTATCGGAGGCCCTGGGCTGCTTTTCAAACGGTACGGTTATCATGGTCGGGGCCATGAGCGTGGTGGCTGCCGGCTTCGGCAGGACCCGATTCTGCGCCCGCCTTGCCGCCGGTATCTCCCGCGCCGCCAGGGGAAGTCTCTCAAAGGTCCTGCTGCTGTACTGCCTGCTCACCATGCTTCTGAGTCAGATGGTGCAGAGCCCCGTCATCGTCTTTGGGATCGCGGCTCCGCTGTGCATGGCCACCGCCGATTCCATGGGGGTTTCCAGATCCAGGCTTGCGCTGCCGCTCGGCGTGGTTTCCATCTGCACCTGCTGCACGCTGCCTGTCGGCAACGGCGCGACCCAGGCAGCCGAGCTCAACAGCTATATCGGTGCCTACTATGACAAGCTGGAAGGCTTCAGCGGAAGCGTGCCGGCGATCGGCTTTTTCGAGCCGATGAAGGCGCGGCTGCCGATGCTGCTTTTCACGATCTTCTACTGCGCGTTCGTGATGCCGCGCTTCTGCCCGGATCGCCGCACGGTCGATCCCGCCGGGGCAGAGGCGTCTGCAAACGCGCAGCGCCCGCCGCTGTCCGCCTTTTCGGAGACGGCCGGCATGGTCGTTTTCTTCGGCACTGCCGCGGCCCTGATGCTCCAGGCAAGCCTGCTCAGTGGCCTTGCCGTCTGGCAGATCTGTCTTGTCGGCGCGGTCCTCATGGTGCTGCTCGGCGTGCTGATGCCCAGGGAGGCCGGGCAGGCGATCCCGGTGAGCATGCTGCTGCTCATTATCGGCTCGCTCGCCATGGCGGGGGCCCTCTCCGGCACCGGCGCGGGCGACCTGATCGGCGGCTTCATCGCAGGCATGGTCGGTAAGGTCAACAACAACTATGCCGTCGGCTTCCTCTTTTTCTTTTTCCCCTTTGCCCTTGCGCAGCTCATGTCCAACCGCGGGGCAATGCTCCTGTTTTTTCCCATCGCCTGCGCGGCCGCCAATCAGCTCGGCGGCGATCCCCGCGGGCTGGTGATCCTGATCGAGGCAGGCGCCCTCACCGCGTTCATGACGCCGATGCCGACCGCCGCCGTCCCGTACATCATGGAATATGGCGGATACGATCAGCGGGATCTGATCCGGGGCGGCTGGCTCTATGCCCTCATCGCCTGCACCCTCTCTGTCGGCTGGATCATGACGATCATGCCTGTACTCTGATCCGTAAACGAAGCGCCGCACAGTTTGTCGGGACAAACTGTGCGGCACTGCTTTATTCTTTTTCTGCGATCGCCTGAAGCTCCGCGTAGAGGATCTTCCCGCCCTCGTTTTTGGGGAATGCCGGAATCGTCAAAACCCGGAGACCTGCGCGGGCAGCGCTGAGCTTATTGAAAAGAAACGCTCTGACAAGCGCGTTGTCCGATTCGCTTGTTACAAAAACGCTCAGGTGATCGTCTGTTCCCACGCTTGCGCTGAGGATGTTGAGCTCGTCCATGATGAGGGCGTCGACCTCGTCCAGACTGGTCCGGTGGCCCGTCAGCTTGATAAAGCGTTTCAGGCGGCCGGTAATGGTAAGATAGCCCTCTTCATCAAGCTCGGCGATATCGCCGGTGCGCAGTACGCCGTTCCAATCGTCTCCCCGGCCAAGATCCTCGCCGCAGCCTGCATAACCCATGGCCACGTTGGGCCCCTGATAGACGAGCTCGCCGCGTACATGAATCCCTTCCACGGCCTTTCCCTGCCCGTCCGTCAGCCGGACGCTTCCGCCCGGGATGACGCGGCCGACAGAGCCGGGCTTTCGCAGCGCGTCCTCCGGCGGCAGAAAGCTGATGGCGGCTGTCGCTTCGCTCTGCCCGTACATGATGACAAAGCGCTTCCCGTTTTCCGAGGCATAGCGGGCATAGTACGCCTGCAGCTCCTGGCTGAGCTTGCCGCCCGCCTGACTCAGCGTTTTGAGACTCGGAAAATCCTCCTCAAAGATGGCGATACGGCAGAGCATGTCATAGGTATTGGGCACGCCGTGGAAGCATGTCACCTCCTCCGCCTCGAACAGATCCCAGAATTCCGGGTCCATGACGGAACAGTCCGTCACGACCAGCGCGGCGCCCCGCAGGAGATTGGCGTGGAGGACGGAGAGCCCATAGGTATACTGCAGCGGCAGGGCTGTGATGGTCCTGTCGGCTGCGCAGATCCCGAGGATCTCCGCGAGCGTTTCGGCGTTGAAGCGCAGATTCTCCCAGCTCTGCCGCACAAACTTTGCCGAGCCCGTAGAGCCGGAGGTGGTGATCAGAAGCCCCAGCGCAGGATGCACGGGATAGCGCTCCAGGTAGTTGGTTTTCAGAAGGACGTAATCCCGGATCACGGAAACCTCGCGCATCGCGGGATACTCTCCGCGCAGCTCCTCCGGCAGAAGGAGAAGGCCCGGGCGGTAGCTCTTCATAAGCTCCTTGCGCAGCCCGGAAGGAAGCGCCGCGGAAACCGGCATCACGGGATACCCGTTATTCATCAGTGCCGCATAGCCCGAGAGCGCGCCGACGGAATTGCGGCATACAAGCATGGTCAGCGGCCGTTCCTCCGCGTCCCAGTCGGCGCTTTTACCGATGTCGGCTTCCAGCGCCGCGCAGAGCCGGGCGAGATCCCGGTAACAAATCGTCACGCCGGTGTCCGCAATCATCGCCGGGGAATCGGCAAAGCGTTCAAAATCCCAGAGTTTTCCCATAGCGGCTCCTTTCACTTTTCAGCGCTTTCAAGCTTTTTGCGCACAAGCTCGAAGCCGCTTTGGTAGGAGTTGATCTTCATAGTCTCCCTGCCCTTGAAGGAGATGTGGAAGGTCTCCTCCAGACGGCAGATCAGGCTCATCTGCGTGATGGAATCCCAGCCGTCGTCATGAAAACGGAAGGTGACGGGGTTAAAGTCCGTCCCCTCAAAGCAGCCGGAGAAGGCCTCCCAGTAAAGCTCCGCGATCCGGTCCGGACCGAGCGTCTCCGGGGCCTCGGCGGCGCTCTGTTCCTCGGGCGGGGCAGCATCCGCAAGCGCGCGGCTCGGCGCGTACAAAAGCCCCTGCGCGCCCTCGTTGGTGATCCGCGCGGGATTTCCCATGACGGTGGTGTTCGCGGCAACATCGCTGAACACGGCGCTGCCGATGGCGACGACGCTGCAGTCGCCGATCCGGATGCGGTCCTTCAAAAGCGCGCCGCTGCCGATGAAAGCGTTTTCTCCGATGATGGTATGCCCGCCGATAAACGCGCCTGCCCCGACGCGGGTGTGGTTTCCAATCACCACATCATGGCCGATGGATGCGCCCTTCGCGGCGTAGAAGTTGCTGCCGATCTTTGCCAGCGACCCGACGGAAACGCCCGAACCGATGACCGCCCCCTCGCCAAGCTCCGCGTCGGGGCAGATATCCGCCGAAGGATGAATCAGCTGCGCCCCGTGATAGCCCGCTTCCGTCATGCGCTCGAAGGCCTCCCTGCGGTATTTCGGCTCGCCGATGGTGATGACAAATTGCGTGTCCGCCGGGCGGTAACGCCTGCGAAACGCCTGGAAGCCGATGACGGGACAGCCCAGCAGGCTTTCGGCAGCGGCATGATCGTCGATAAAAACCATCTCTTCCCATTGCCCGGTCTTATCCGCAACATATTTGAATTCCCGGCCCATTGCGCCCGCACCGTAAAATGCCAGAATCAACTGTACCCCTCCTTCTTAAAGCGATACGCCCCAAGCCTTTTCGATCTCACGGCGTACAATGCGAAGCTGTTCGGTTTCCCTGTCACTCCAGAGCTGCTTTCCCTCGGCGTCGGTCTCGGCCAGAAGGAGACGGAGCCAGCCTTCCTCCCGCACGGTCTGCCGGCTGATGGCAAACACCAGTTCAAAGGCCATGCAGCAGTGGGAAACGCGCCCCTCAAAATGAGAGCGCCGAAGCCTGGCCGGCACACAGCGGTGTTCCAGCACGCAGGCCATCACCTCGGGGCTGGCCTCCATGGTATCCTGAAAGCTCGCCCTGCTGCTTCCGACCCGCTGATCAAAGGGGATGCTCGCAATGACACGGAAAATGTCCGTCTTGTCCGCGTCGCGCAGAAGCTCCGCAAAGCGCAGCGTCCGCTCGTCGAGCCCCTCGGGGAGCCGGAGCTTGTTGTGCTGCCGGATCGAGAGCTCCGCGATTTCCTTCCAGTCCTCCGGCAGCCCCTCTGCGGGGAAGCGGTCAAGAAGTCCGTCCCGGAACAGAATGTCCCCGCTCAGCTCCGCGTGATCCACCGACTGGGAATCCACAAAGGTCCCGAAGCGCCTGACCTGCTCGAAACGCCCGATATCATGCAGCAGGCCGAGGAACCAGGCAAGCGCGGTGTCCTCCGGGTCCATGCCGAGCGCGGACGCGTAGCGCTCCGAGAACATGGCCACGCGGAAGGTGTGCTCAATTTTATGGGAGATCAGAATGTTCCCGGTATCATAGCTTTCCGCATAGCGCAGAAAGACATTCTTTGCTTTTTCTTTGTCAAACATATTGATTCAGTGCCTCCGGTCTTATCGCAGGCCGCTGCGCGCTCGCCCGGCCCGATCTTCATCATGATCCTTTTTTCAGCATACTACTCTTCTCTTTTCCTCAAAGCTTTATGGTATCATTATACAATGAAAGACGTCGGAATACAATTCCTTTTGCGCCTCGCGGAAAACAGAAGGGACTGTTTTTTCCCCTTGCCTTTCTTCCGCAAAGAGCATATAGTAGGGGACAGAGAAACGATAGCTGAGGCTTCCCCTGACGGTGGACGCCGAAAGCACAAGAAAAGGATTTATGCAGTATAAAGGAGGAACGATTATGAAGAAGCTGCTCTGCATCATTCTGATTCTCTGCACGCTTGCGTCGCTGACGGCTTGCGGCGGCAAGGCGCAGAAGGAAAGCGCCGGAGGATTCAAGCCGGCTCTCGACACGGGGAAAAGCTGCAGGATCACGGTTGCCGGAAGCTATGATAACTTTGAGGCGCTGGAGGCCGAATTTGTCCGCTTCAACGAGTTCTATCCGAATGTGGCGCTGAGCTACAAGAAGCTGGACGACTATAACAACGTGCTGGATACGGCGCTGGAGAGCAATGACAAGCCCAACATTTTCTTCTCCTTTACCTGGATGGCCGGCAACGATCAGTATGCGCCCGTGTTTGCGCACATGGAGGATCTTTCGGACGCCGCGCTGGGGCTGGATCTCAAGTGCATCCGCCCCGGGCTCCTCAACCGTGATGCGGAAGGCCGTGTCCTGCAGGTGCCGGTTTTCTCCAGAACCTACGGCATGCTGGTGAATAACACCCTGTTTGAAAAGGAAGGCCTCAGCGTCCCGACCACCTGGACAGAGCTGCTGGACGTTTGCCAGACGCTGCGCAGCAAGGGCTACGCAAGCCCGATGATGGGCTACAGCCTCAAAGCGTCGAGCTGCCTGATGAACACGCTCGCGTATCCGGAGATCGCAGCCGCGCTTGCCCGGGACCCGGAGATGCTGGCGCTTGCCAACGAGCTGAATCCCGCTGCGGGGGAGTGCATGCGCCCGGCCCTGGAGGCGGTGCAGCACCTGATTCAGAGCGGCTTCATTGATCTGGCCGCCTGCAATGAGATCGAAGACAACTATACCAAGGTGATCCTGCGCTTCTTTGAAGGCGACGTGCCCATGATGCTCTGCCACGGCGACACCGTGTCCGGAACGAAAAAAAGGGAAAGCCAGTCCGAGGCGTTCACCAAGGCGCCTTTCCGCTATACCTTCTCGCCGGTCCCCCTGACGGACGACGGCGGATACTTTATCGACAGCCCGTCCGTGGAGTTTTCCGTCAACAAGGACTGCAATGATCTGGATATGACGAACGAATTCATGCGCTTTCTGATCCGGAATGAAGAGCTGAATGAGATGGCCTCGGTCAAGCGGCTGGTTACGCCCACCACGGATCTGTCCCTGGATTCGGTCTACGCGCCCTTCAGCCAGGTGCCCGCAGAGCGTATCATATCCCCGGAGATAGTCGGTATTACGGACCCGCTCACGGTCCAGATCCGCCTCGCGGCCTTCCAGGTCGGGAGAGGGGAAATGAGCGTGGATGAGGCCGTCGCCAAATATGGAAGCCTGGAATAATATGGCGCCGTCAATCCATTCCTGCATGAATTGACGAGCGGCTTTGCCGAACCCGACAGGACTGTGACACTTGTGTGACAGAAGCTGTGGTAAGATGATCTCGCAAGCAGGGAAGAAAACACAACACGAAACAACAAAACCAAAATACTGAATGAAAAGGAGAAATAATCATGGCTAACATCATCAATGATCAGCAGGCAGGGAATGTCACCGGCGGAGCCGCTCATGCCAACGGCCAGTACTGGACCGAAGGCGGCGCGACCTATTACCGCATCGCCCCCAACGACTATCTCGGCAACATCGCCCAGATGTTCGGCACCAGCCCCTATGCCATCCAGCAGCTCAACCCGGGCAAGATCAAGAATGTCGACGTCATCCGCGCCGGCGATGTGATCCGCGTCCGCTGAGAAGCAACAGGATACAGAAAGACGGAGAGACCGGAAGCGGTCTCTCCGTCTTTCCATTATGTGTGGTATGCGTGATTACCAGTCCCAGCCGTAATCGTCCCAGCTTTCTCCGCCGTAGCTGTAGCTCTCGTTCCAGTAATCCTGGACGGGCTCATTCCAGACGCTGGCGACCTCGCTGCCGCGGCCGTAGCCGCAGTTCCAGCAGATGCTGGTGCCGACATTGCCGACGCCGCACATCGGGCAGTACCAGTCCACATCGAAGGAGCCGGAGCCGGTGTAGCCGCCGTCAAAGCTGCCGGAGCCGGTATAGCCGCCGTCAAAGCTGCCGGAGCCGGTATAGCCGCCGTCGAAGACACCGTAGCCGCTGCCGGGGATGTAGCCCATGACGGGGTCATAGCCGCAGTTCCAGCAGATGCTCCCGTTGTTGCCGGAGCCGCACAACGGGCAGTACCAGGCATCGAAGGAGCCGGAGCCGGTGTAGCCGTCGAGAGTGCCGGAGCCGGTGTAGCCGCCGTAATACGGGATAATGAGCGACGGGTCAACATAGTCGTTGACGTAGTAATAGTAGTAATAATCGGGGTCAAAGCCGCAGTACGGGCAGTAGTCACCCCAGACCTCGCTGCCGCACAGGGGGCAGATCCAGGTGCCGTAGAGCCAGGCCCAGGTCGTATAGAAGTCGGTCACGGTCTTGCTCTTGAGCTGATCCTGGGCAAAGCGCGTGTAGATATAGGCGGTGGAAGTGCGGGCGCTCTGATTGTTCTGGCGGAAGGTGCAGAAGGCGCCCCAGCCGTTCATGCCGGTGTTGACGTTGCTGACGGAGAGCCTGGTGCTGTTCTCGCCGACGACACTGCCGCCGCAGGCCGCCATGAACTCACCGGGAGTCTTGATGTTGCCGCTGGGGTCGACAAAGCTCCAGGTGCAGCTTGTGTAGTTGAGAGCGTCGGCAATGAACAGGGCGGTCTCGCCGGCATTGCGGGTCTCGTTGGTGGGATTCTTGGTGACGGCGAGGGAGAGCGCGGTGGCCGTGGTGTTGGGGCGGTTCTCCCGGCCGGCGGCGAGGGTGTTGTCAAACACACTGTAGCTCTTGACCAGGCGCTCCTGGCTGGTGGCCTCGGAAGCGGGGAACCAGTCGAAGCCGGTGTTGCTTCTCTGCTTGCCGGCAAAGGCGGTGTTGCCGATGCTGAGGAACTGATCCTCGGTCATCGCCTTGCCGTCCTTGTCCGAGAAGGTGATATCCGTCTTCCCGTCGATGATCGTCACCATCTTGACGCCCAGCACGCCGCGGTCAAAATGATCGCCGTGCTTTGAAAGACCGTAGGTCGAGGTGATGGCGGTGCTCACGTGCTGCATGCCGTTGGCCTGCGCGGACTCCTCGGGGGTCAGATCATGGCTCACTTCGGAGTAATCGGTGAAGACGTAGGTCCACAGCTTGGAGGCGTCGTCATAGTAGGTGTCGGCGCTGTCCGTCATAATGTTGGGGAAGCCGTCCTTCAGGGCGGGGTCGGCGGCATCGGAAAACTCGTGCTTCACGGGCTCGATGCGCTGTCCGTCCTGGCTGACCTCCCAGCCCTTGAGCTTGGCATCGTTGCGCAGATCGCTGGTGGTCGTGACGGCCAGCAGCTCGAGTCTGCCGTTGTGGTCCAGGTCAGTGACGGCATAGTACCAGACGGTGGGGGTGTCGTCCTGCTTGAGGGTGCTGAAGTTCCGGTACAGCAGGTCAAACTGGTCGGCCATATCGCCGGCGGTGGTCACGGTGGCTGCGGATGCGCTCACGCTCAGCGAGAACAGCATCACAAGCACCAGCGCGGCAGCAATGATTTTCTTCATGTTCGGGTTGTCCTCCTTGTAAAAAGATTGCATCCTCATCATAACCATTTTTTTTCAAAAAAGCAAGCACTGTGACAGGGAGCGGCATCTAAAAAAATCTTAAATCGGGGCAGGGAACGAATAGATATCCATTTTCTTCTTGCACTGAAGGGCGTTTATAGTTTATTATAATGGCGGCATCGCATTATTCGACGGGAGCGCCCGCAGGCGGCCCGGCGCGGAACACACAGCAGAGAATCAGGAGGTTTTTTGATGACAGACAACATTCGCTTTGTACCCGGAGAGGAGGAGAGCGCATCATGAGAAACAGGATCACAGCGCTGCTGCTTGCGCTCGTCATGATTGCCTCTCTTGCCGCCTGTAATCCGGAGGAGCTCGCGTCCAAAATCGACCCCTCCAAGCGATCCTGGGTGGATTCGGACCTGATCGGGGCGGTCAAAGCAGAGGATGAGATCCGCCCGCAGGACGATTTTGCCGCTGCGGTCAACAAGGACTGGAAGCTTGAGCAGGGAGAGGCGTACGCCGGCCTCTTCGACGATGTTGCCAGAGCGGTGACGGCCAAGAAAAAGAAGGCCGCGACCGACGAGGCCATCCCCGGCGAGACGGCGAAGGTCCTGCGCGCATACTACAAGCTTGCCTCCGACTGGCAGGCGAGAAATCAGGACGGGGTCGAGCCGCTTCGCCCGTACCTGGACGATATCGCTTCCATCAGCAGCGGAGAGGAGCTGCTGGCCTTCTATACCGACCTCGACAGAAATCCCCTGGGCCTTGCGCCGGTGTGCGTGGAGCAGGGGAGCGCCGTCTACTCGGAAAAGCACGACGCCTACGGCCTCGCGCTGAGTGAGCCGTCATTCTCCCTGGACACGCCCGATTCCTACTACGCCCTGGATGCGGGCTCGCTGGAGGCCTATGAGAAGCTCGTGAGCATCGCGGAGTATCTGCTTGGGCGCCTCGGCCGCTCCGAGGACGAGGCACGCGAGACCGTGGCGGACTGCATCGCCTTTGAAAAGAAGCTCGCCGCGGTCAATAACGAGGTCGTTCAGCCGGACGACATCGTATGCAGCCGGGAGGAGGCGCTCTCTCTCGCCGGCAGCTTTCCGCTGGACCGCCTTCTGGACGCCTGGGGCTTTGGCGAAAACGACATCTTCTTTCTCGACCCCGCCTATGCCAAGCGTATCCCCTCCATCTGGGGCGAGGGAAACCTCGAACAGATCCGCGCCTATCTGACGGTACACTATGCGCTCGGCTGCGAGAACTATCTCGACCGCGAGGCCTACGATACCGTGAAGGAGCTCCGGCAGGACTGGCTGAACTTCCCGGTCGATACCGGGGAGACGGAGGAAATGCTGGAGGATGCGCTCATGTTCGACGGCTACATCGGCAGCACCGCCATGGTGGGCGCGATGAACCGCGTGTATGTCGAAAACTTCTTTGACGACGCCGTGATCACGGAGCTGCGCGATACGACAAAGCAGATCATCGACGCCTACAAGGAGATCTTCTCCGCCGAGGACTGGCTCTCCGACGAGGGCAAGCAGAAGAGCATCGAGAAGCTTGACGCGATCTCCATCCATATCGCCTACCAGGATTTTGACTCGGCAGACTATGGGAAGCTGCACTTCAAATCCCGCGAAGAGGGCGGAAATTTCCTGGAGGCCTACTTTGCGTCCCGGCGCTTTGCGCTGGACCATACGGCGTGGCTGACAAAGCAGCCCTATGACGCCGGCTACTGGGACCCGATGAACCCGATCCTGTCCACGACGATCACCAACGCCATGTACCGGCCGGATACCAACGGCATTTACATCTTCGCCGGCATCTGCGAGGCGCCGGCCTACGCGCCGGAGCTGAGCTGGGAGGAAAAGCTTGCGGGCATCTTCACGATCATCGGCCACGAGATCACGCACGGCTTTGACAAGACCGGTTCCCAGTACGACAAGGAGGGCAAGCAGAACAGCCTCCTGCCCTATGAGGATCAGAAGGCCTTCAACGATCTCAACGACAACGTGGCCCTCTACTACTCGACCCTCAGCCCCTATCCCGCCTCCGGGCTCTACAAGGGGGCGCAGGTCAACGCCGAGGCCACGGCGGATATGGGCGGCCTGAAGGTGACGCTGTACCTTGCGTCCAAAATCCCGGGCTTTGATTATGACCGGTATTTCCGCTCCTTTGCCAGAGTCTGGCGCACCAACGTCCCGCTGGAGACGGAAAAGCAGTATTTCAACGGGGACGTGCACCCGCTGAGCTTCTACCGGGTGAATGTGGGCGTGCAGCAGTTCGATGAATTTTATGACACCTACGGCGTGCAGGAGGGCGACGGCATGTATCTTGCGCCGGATAAACGGATCAAAGTCTGGTAAGGGGGAGAACGACCATGAGTGATGCAGTGATAAAGCTGGAAAATGTCAAAAAGTCCTACGGCAGCCATGAGGTGCTCAAGGGCGTGAACATGCTGGTCAACCGCGGAGATATCTATGGCCTGATCGGCCGCAACGGCGCGGGCAAGACCACCATCTTCAAAATGATCCTGGGCCTGTCGGAGATGAACGAGGGCACGGTCTCCATCATGGGCTCGACCAATAAGCAGACCCTGCTCAAAAACCGCAGCCGGGTGGGCTTTCTGGTGGGCACGCGCTTTTACAGCTACCTGAACGCCCGCCGGAATCTGGAATACTATGCCACCGTCAAGGGCATTCCCGACCGGGAGCAGAAAAAGGAGATCGACCGGGTGCTCGATATCGTGGGCCTGCAGGGAGTCAAGAAGCCCGTCAAGAGCTATTCCCTCGGCATGCAGCAGCGCCTCGGCATTGCCAATGCCATCCTCGGCAATCCCGAGCTTCTGATCCTGGACGAGCCCACCAACGGCCTTGACCCCCAGGGCATCGCCGATGTGCGCCATCTGGTGCAGCGCCTGCGCGACGAGTACAACATGACCGTCATTGTCTCCTCCCATATCCTCGGGGAACTGGAGCATACCGCCGACCGCTTCGGCATCGTCAATGAGGGCGTCGTCGTCCGGGAGATCACCCAGCAGGATCTGCAGGAGAACCAGCCCGCCGTGGAAATCGCGGTCAACGATCTGCAGAAGGCCCGCGAGGTGCTGGAGGCAAACGGCATCAAGATCATGCGCGAGGTGGTGGAGAGATCCTCACTGGAGGATTTCTACTTCCGCCTGATCGGAGGGTCGAAGGAATGAGGCTTCTGATACGTGCGGATCTGCGCCGTGTCCTGCGCAAGCCTGGCTTCTATGTGCTGATCGTGCTGACGCTCGCACTCTTTGCCCTGCAAAGGCCGGACGGCATTGCGGCGGAGTATCTTGAAATGACCCAGACAACGCTGGAGAACATCGGCCTGCCCTTCCTGTGCATCCCGATCTTCCTGGCGGTCTACGGCGATGAATTCAAAAGCGGCACGCTGCAGTGCGTGATCGGGCGCGGCCTGTCCCGTCCGAAGGTCGTGATCGCAAAGCTGCTGGATGCGGCTATCCTTCTGGGCTGCGCCGTGGCGGCGGTGTTCTTTGTGATCTTTATCCGCAACAGTTTTTCAAACCTTGCCATCACGCCGCGGCAGAACCTGCATTTTCTGTACTTCTGCATCGTCTGCGTGCTGCGCGGCGTCGGGTATATGGCGCTCTCGTCGCTTGTGATGTTCCTGACCTGGAGCGCCGCGGCCGGGACCGTGACGCTCATCATCTGCTCCATGCTCTCCTCGCTCTTTCTCAAGGCGGTCCAGGACTGGAGCCATCTGCCGCTGTACGATCTGAGCTATGAGGGGCTGCTGAACGCCTCCTGCACGGCCATCCAGTCGGGCACGTTCGGCTGGCAGCTCATCCCCGCGCTGGTGATCTACCTCGGCGGCGTGGTGTGGCTCAATATCCTCATCTTCAACAGAAAGGAGCTGGAACTGTGAGAAAGCTTCTGACTGCCGATTTTCGCAGGATCATGCGCAAGCGGTCCTTCTGGATCGCCATGGCCCTGGCCCTCGCAGCGACGGTCTTCGGCACCGTGGACGGCATCGACGGCGCGCCGCAGAGGGGACTGAAATTTACCTCCTCGATCATGAGCGTCACGGGCACGGCGGATCTCCTGTTCGGACTCGTGGTTTTGCTGAGCGTTTTCGGGGATGAGTTTCGCTCCATGACGCTCATCTGTGTGATCGGGCGCGGCGTCTCCCGCTGGAAGTTCATCCTGGCAAAGTTCCTGGATTCCCTCTTCCTGCTGGGGCAGATGTATCTGCTGTACGGGCTCGGCGTGATGCTGATGCGGCGCGTACTCGGCGTGAGTCTGACGCCCGCTGAGACACGGGCCATTGTCTCCTCAATCGTGACAGCGCTCTATTCGACCCTCGCGGTCGTGACGCTCTCGGCGCTTTTCTTCTACCTGACGGGGAGCGCGCCCTTCGGCGTGTTCATGTTCCTGACGCTGGACATCATCCTGCCCGTTGTCATCGTCTTTGCCAAAATGCTGCCGCAGGTGGCGCGCTTCCACCCGGACCGCTGGTATATCTTCGGCTTTGCGTCCCGCGCTGCCGCCGATTTCACCTACGGCTCCACCGCCGCGGGCGTCCTGGTGCTGGCGCTGGGCTGCATCCTGTATATCGGCTCGGCCCTCGCGCTGACCTGGGCGGTCTTCCGCGAAAAGGAGCTGGATTTCTGAACTGCCGTGCGGTGTGACGCTTCTGTGACGATTCCTGTGGTAAGATGATCCCGCAAGCAGGGAAGAAAACAGAAAACAACAAAACGAAAAATAAAAAAAGGAAAAGGAGAAAATATCATGGCTAACATCATTAACGATCAGCAGGCAGGGAATGTCACCGGCGGAGCCGCTCATGCCAACGGCCAGTACTGGACCGAAGGCGGCGCGACCTACTACCGCATCGCCCCCAACGACTACCTCGGCAACATCGCCGCCATGTTCGGCACCAGCCCCTACGCCATCCAGCAGCTCAACCCCGATAAGATCAAGAACATCGACGTCATCCGTACCGGCGACGTGATCCGCGTCCGCTGAGAGAAGAGAAACGCCGGGGGAATCCCAAGCGGTTCCCCCGGCGTTTTCAGTATTATAACAGGAACAGTGAGGAGAGCGAAATGAAGAAAACGATTGCCATGCTTATGATTGCCGTGCTGCTGCTCGGCGCGTCGGCCGCCTGCGCTTCGGCGGCGGACTTCCGCTCTCCGATGGAACAGGTCGGCGCCTGGGAGGCCGATAAGGAGTACACCGACTACGGCTGGTGGCTTGCCCGCACGGCGGACGGCGGCTGGGACGTGCTGACCTGGGGCTACGGCTGATACCGGGCAGGGCAACAGCAAAGAGGGACATGGTGAAATGCCATGTCCCTCTTGCGCTTTAGGCAACACCGCACAATCCGCCTTCGGCATCTCCTGAAAAATTTGCGCTCTGATTTCGTCACTTTTTCTTGAGGTACACAAAGTACATCTGCGAAAAAGTGCCTTTATCAGAACCCAAATTTTCTCAGGATCTGCTGCGGTGTTGCCTTTATGCCTCGATCAGGGCCGTCATGACCTTGGAGAAGCACCACATGTTGGGCTCGTACTGTCCCGACTCGAAGAAGCGGCGGGCGTCCCCGGTGAAGTAATTGACGATCGCGGCGCCCACCCCGGCAGAGCGGGAGATCCCGGCGTCACAGTGGACGATGATGCGCTTGTCGCGGTTATCCAGCACAAAGCGCGCCACCTTCCCCGCGTCCTCGTCCTGCATGAGATCCTCCTCCTCCACGTCCAGGCCGTACACGTCCTTTCCGGGCTCTTCGGCATCGCTGAAGCAGAGCGGGAGAATATCCGCCACCCGATTTTCCTCTGTGCAGAAGGGGGCCTCGTCGTATTCCCGGCTGGGGTCGGAAATGGAAATGATGACCGACGGCTCCCGATGCTTGCCGCGGCAGTATTCGACCGCATTTTCGCGGCTCATTACATACACTTCAATGCCTTTTTTCCGTCTCAGCCACATGCGGCATGACCTCCTCTTCAGCCTTCCGGACCGCCGTCCCGAAAGGAAGCGGAACAGATCGGAATATTAGGGTGCGCTAACATGCGCAGACTATATCATGCCCCGTTTCCCGTGTCAATCATTTTCCGCGAACGACGGAGGAGCTAAGCCCCGGCGCATTTCTCCTATTGAGAAAGCCGTTTCTCTGTGCTATAATGCAACTCACGGAGAATGCTTTCAAAGGAGATAAGGATATATGAAATTAGGCATCGATATATATGAGCCCTTTTCCGTATCTCCATACAGCCCCATATAAAGCCGCAAAAGCGCATGGCTCCGTGGTTTTTGACTTTTTAAAGAGCACACAACTCCATGCAATTTCATAAGGTTTTATGTCAGGTTGGCGTAGAAATGGCGTAGACCATTAATGTTGTCTGGAGTCCAATACAACAACTATTCTCTGATTTAATACGGGTTATTATCCTGTATGATTTGGCGTAAAAATGGGCTTGCATAAGAATGCTGGCTCTTTTTTGCTATTTGAAAACGCAGGCTCGACATAGAATCGTACCAAGCAAAAAAGAATACCAAATCGTTTCAGGCTCGACACGAAAGTGCCGGGCCTTTCTTATTGCCCGAAGGGAGGAAAACGCATGGCACCAAAAATCATAAGTCCCTTTGACACCGCTGCCTCCATCCGCCTGCAAAGAATGGGAATGCTCACGACGGATGGACAGATCAACGCAAGCACGGTGGAGGCAGTCAGCGTTATGCAGGCCGGATTGCTCTTTACGCAGATCCTCGACGCCTGCGGAGACTGGAACAGCACCCGTAATGTCTGTCGCCGCATTACCTCACAGGCTGCGCAGGCTACTGACCGGCAGGTTCTGCTCATCATCTCCATCCAATATGACACCATCGCGAAGCCCTTGCCGGAGATCATCTGGTGGATCTCCGGCAGTGACGCTTTGCTTGCGCCCTTTGTTCGCGGTTTTGTTCATCATCTGAACGAGCTGTGTGCGGAGGATAACCCTCGTGAGGGAGGTGATGTTGTGTAAGGAACGAATATAGAGACTGCTCAGCGAGAGGAGGAATGCCTATGCGTTAGTTTATCCGTCCCAAAGGGGAGGCTGGGAACACGCTCCCCTTTGGGAAAGGCAGAGTGAGGCAGGCGGTCAATCCGCCGCAAAAGCCGGATGACCTTCCCTGCCTTTCGCTGCTGTGGACGGAGGGGCGATCATGCCCCTTCGTCAGAAGAAAACCACTATCTAAACAAGGAGGAATGCCTACGAAGAAACTTTTTAAGCTGTATCTCTTTTCACTGACCGCGCTTCTCCTGACGACGCTCTTTACCGTGCCCGCCTACGCCACGGAAGATATGTGGACGGCGGCAAACAGGATCATTGTGGACGTCTACACTCATATTGCAGGAATCAGCACGGTACTTGCCGGCCTGATGTCCGCCGTCGCGGTGATCGGAGCCAAGCTCTCCAACAACCAGCACAAGGTCGATCAGGCCTGGGACTGGCTCAAGCGTATCTGGATCGCGTGGGCGGTCATCAATGGCATCGGCGCTTTCATCGCCTACATTGCGCCTCTGTTCAGCGGGCTTGCAACCATCAGCCCTGACAGATAAATTCACAGCCCAGGCAGAGAGGAGGACCGCAGTTTGCTTGAGCTTATCTTTCAGGGCTTCATCGAATGGACCTACGGCCTGATCCTGGAGTGCTGGGAATACTTTTCATCCATGCTTCTGAACGTCATGAGCATGGATTTCGCATATCTGAAGGAGCGGATGCCGGTCATCCAGCCTGTCATGCAGACCATGCTGGCGCTGGGCTGGGCCTTACTCATCGGGAACCTGGTGTTTCAGGCGGTGCGCAGCATGATGACCGGCCTCGGCTTCGAGGCGGAAGACCCCAAGCTGCTTTTCGGCAGGACCTTCGTCTTTTCTTTCCTGCTGGTCGCAAGTCCGCAAATCTGTAACATCGCGCTCAATATGACCTCCACAGTCATCAACATGCTGGAGGTACCCGACGCGGTGGACATCAAATTTGCGGACAAGGCGAGCTTCGCAGGACTCAGCGCCTCCTGGCTGCTGGTCGTGATCTGTGGGATCGTCGTCATGTTTCAATCGCTCAAGCTCATTCTGGAGATGGCAGAACGGTATTTTATTCTTGCCGTTCTGACCATCACCTCGCCGCTGGCCTTCGGCATGGGCGGCAGCCGCAGCACCTCGGACATTTTCTCCGGCTGGTGCCGGATGTATGGCTCCATGTGTTTGCTCACGATCCTGAACGTGATGTTCGTCAAAATGCTTTTGTCGGTACTCTCGTTTTACCCCAGCGGTGTGGACGTGCTGCCCTGGATGGTGCTGGTGCTGACGGTGGTGAAGGTGGCAAACGCACGGATCGGGCTGAACCCGGCCATGACCGGCGACTCTCTGGGCAGATTCCCCGGCGCGCTCTCTTACATGGTGATGCGCTCCATCGCGGGGAGCATCCTGCACAGCGCACAGAGCAACCGCAGGAATCCAAATACTCCTGCTGGTGGGCCGCACATTACGCCCAACGGACCGACCCCGCCGAAATCTGACGGTGCCGGGAGCAGGAGCATGGGCAGCGTGAACGTGAACAGCAATCAGAGCGCCACGGCTCAGCAGAGCCAGAACACGCAGTTCGGGGCGCAACAATCCAGCGTCAACGAGTATGTCTCAGGAAACGGTGGCAGTAATGCCTATGATGCCCGAAGAACATCCGTACCTCTGGAGACACGGAGAGCGCCAAGTCATACCCGCCCGACAGTGCAGACGAATCCTCCGGGAACGCAGGGAACGAATCCGGCCAATGGCAGCGAAGCTAAGCAAGG
>CACWLG010000032.1 GCA_902761635.1 Oscillospiraceae bacterium
TAGGAAAAGAATATCAGAATCAGATTAATGACATATTCCATGTCGCTTCCTCCTAGTCTCCAGAACATCATCTATTTCTCCCTTCTGCTTTAGAAGAATAATGTGTGCTCTTTCTGGACTTGGTTCCGTCCTCGTTTAAAACTATATTAAGAATGATAAATCCTTTTGGATCTGTGTCCGCAGCCGCGTGTACCACTTGAAAGCAAGATCGCTGTCGTGATAAGCCTTTTCTATGTATTCCGCTTTGGAAAAGATGTCTTCCTCTGCGGCTTCTGTGTAGACAATTTTATATTGATTCAACTCATTCACGCGCAAATCTCTCCCTCATCTTCGCATCAAGCTGATCCTGAGAGAGCACTCTGCCCGCCGATACATCTGCCATGCTCTTGCGGAGCCTGGCATCAATTTCATCCTGTGTGAGCTCATCCCATGCTTTCAGCGAGGGAGTAAAGGGCATGCCGCCCTCACGGATGCTCTGCTGCGCGAAGATGCGAACTGCTTCCGCGAAGCTGGTGCCGAGGCTTTTATAGAGCGCTTCGACCTCCGCTTTTAAGGCTGAATCCATCCTTACTTGAAGTGTAGATTCCATTGCCATACTATCGCCTCCTTGTAATGCGATTGTACTACAATTTGTCTGTTGAGTCAACAGGCACAATGAAAAAGACTGTATCAGTGAATATTCCCCAATCAGCATGATCTTATGAATCAAGTTAACAGCAGCATCATGTTGTTCCTCATGTCCATGTACGGAAGCTGTAATCATGGCATCCTGATATTTTGACAGTCAGGGTTTTCAGCTGTATAATACGATTATCATAAATCAAACCGATACAGGTTCAATTATTCATAAAAGGCAGGAATTGACACATGTTCAATCATCATGACATCAACCGGGACGCATGTATGCTCCATGGCCCGCTGGCCCATCACGGCTATGACTGGTGGTGGCACTCCTTTACGGCCCAGGACGCAGTGACCGGTGAAGACAAGCCGTTCTTTATCGAGTTCTTCGTCTGCAATCCCGCGCTGGGCGGGGACGAGCCTGTTCTCGGCCAACTGCCCGCAAACAGAGCGGCGGGCAAGCAACCCTCCTATCTGATGGTGAAAGCCGGGACCTGGGGCGCGGATCACTGCCAGCTGCACCGCTTCTTTGCCTGGAAGGATGTCGACCTGCACGGGGCAGCGCCCTATCGGATAGAGGCAGCGGACTGCCTCGCCAGTGAAACGGCCTTGAAGGGCAGCATTGCCATCACATCTGATGAAGCAGCAGCACACCCGGAATGGATGTGCGACGCGGGTGAGCTATCCTGGGATCTGACCATCGACAAGCAGATCGCCTTCAACGTCGGTTACGGCGCAAGCAAGCCGCTACGGGACGCTGAGGCTTTCGCCATGTACTGGCATGCCGAGGGCATGAAGAGCGCCTACAGCGGCGAGATCACCTTCAACGGGAAAAAGTACACTGTCACCCCGGAAAAGAGCTACGGCTACGCGGATAAAAACTGGGGCCGGGATTTCACCAGCCCCTGGGTCTGGCTGTCTTCCAACCACCTTGTCAGCAGGGGCACGGGAAAGCAGCTCATGAACAGCGTTTTCGACATCGGCGGCGGCAGGCCGAAGATCTACTTTGTGCCGCTGGATCGCCGTCTGCTGGGGGTGTTCTACTACGAGGGCAAGAAGTATGATTTCAATTTCTCCAAGCTTCATCTGAAGGTCAAGACGGACTTCTCCTTTGAGGAACTCGACGATGTGGTGCACTGGACGGTACGCCAGGAGAATATTCACGCGGTGATGGAGACGGAGGTCTTCTGCCGGAAGTCGGACATGCTGCTTGTAAATTACGAAGCCCCTGACGGGAGCAAGCGGCACAACCGCCTGTGGAACGGCGGCAACGGCTGGGGCACGGTGAAGCTCTACGACAAAAAGGACGGCGCACTGGTGCCGGTAGACGAAGTGGAGGCCACACACATCGGCTGCGAATACGGGGAATATGATCCGGAGTAAGCCTGTGCGCGAGTAAGATAGTCTCCATATAAGAACTTGATAATGTATGTGCCGGGGAGCATCGTTGATGTTGCTGCCCGGCACTTTTCCTTTTTGACTCTAAATACAATGATAATGTTGAACTGTGTATACAATAGGTATAATCGAATTGAAAAAGATGTCATTTTGTGATATGCTATTTATTGGACTGATAGATCGGCACAATAGACTATTCGACAGACTACGCTTAAATAGGCTCGGAATCATGCACAGTGCTAAGAAGAGTTAGGATTCGTGAAACCATAAATTACAGAAAGCGGGAATATGACGATGGCGGAGATTTACAAAAATACTACGTTGACAGTTGGTCACCTTATTAACAAGATAGAGACTGGGGAACTTGGGCTTCCTGAACTTCAGCGCCCTTTCGTTTGGAAAGACACAAAAGTTCGTGACCTGTTTGATTCCATGATGCGTGGGTATCCAATAGGTTATCTCATGCTATGGGAATGCCCCGACACGGGAAAAAACAGGACCATCGGTACAGGCACCCACAGCTATGAATCACCGAAAGAGGTCATTATTGACGGCCAACAGAGACTGACATCCCTGTTTGCAGTCATGAAAGGTAGGAAAGTTCTTAATTCCAGGTTTGATGAGAGAGCCATCGTTATTTCGTATTGCCCGTTAAAAAACAAATTCGAGGTCGGTACTTCGGCGACGAAGAAAGACCCCGAATGGGTTTATGATATTTCCCAGTTATATCTTGCGCCAAGTTCCCGCAAATTCACCAACAATTTCATTGATAGTCTCCAGGCAGCAAGGGCGGCAAAAGGCGAAGCCCTGTCCGATGAAGAACAGGACATCATTGACGAGAACTTTACCGCCATAGAGAATCTTGAGAAATTCACAATGCCAGTCTTCGATATTGATGCCAATGGCGACGAAGAGGATGTCGCTGAAATTTTCGTACGCGTCAACTCTGGCGGCGTAGAACTGAAACAGAACGATTTCATCCTAACCTTGTTGTCTCTCTATTGGGATGAGGGACGTAGGCAAATCGAGCAGTTCAGTATAGACTCCACTAAACCGCCTATAGTTGGAAAGACCACCTCGTACAATCTGATAACGGGTGTTTATGCCCAAGATTTGATTCGTGTGGTAATGGCATATGGCTTTGACAGGGCGAGATTGAAATATGGCTACAAGCTCTTGCGTGGCGCAGATTTTGACCATAAAGGTGCGGTTGATTTGTCCCTGCGGGATCAACGCTTCAACACACTCAAGACAAAGCTGCCAGATGTCCTTGACATCCACAGTTGGCATGAATTCTTAAAAGCCGTTATGAACGCCGGATATCTGAATGATGACATCATTTTGTCCCACAATTCGATTTTCTATTCCTATGCCATGTATCTGATTGCCAAGCACAGGTTTAATGCAAGTGAGAATGAAAATCTACATCTTACATCTCTTTGGTTCTTTTACGCCTGCTTGGTCTCACTATACTCCGGATCCTTTGAGTCTTTAGTGGAGAACCATTTGAATGCCATAAAGGAACTGACTTCCCTAGATGAATATCGCGACTTTATTCTTTCCAGGGTCGAAGAGCGACTAACGAATGATTACTTTGACATTACCCTCCCCGGTTCTGAGGGACTTGCTGTCTCTGGCCGGGGCAACAACGCCTGGAATGCCTATGTTGCCGCGCTAAACATTCTGGATGCGAAGATTTTGTTCTCCAAGACAAGTCTTCTGGTTTCGAAGCTCTTTGAGCCGGGCACTGACGGCAAACGGAAATCCCTGGAAAAGCACCATCTGTTTCCCAAGGCCTATCTAAAATTGAAAGGTTACAACGATGCCAGGATAAACCAGATGGCAAATTATGCCTTCATCGACTGGAAGGACAACGCAGACATCCTTGATGACGCTCCATCCGTTTACTATCCGGTGGTGTGCCATGGACGCACTGAGGAGGATATCCGCCGCATGGAAGTAGAAAACGCTCTGCCTCATGGCTGGGAGCAGATGGATTACGAGGTTTTCCTCATTGAGCGGAGGAAACTTATGTCTGCAATTATCAAGAAAGCTTACGAGAAACTACGTAACAACATTTGAGCCGAGAATTATTAAACCCTGAAATGTATGTTTTGTTGCATTTTCATATACTTGCATAATGAGGGTCAAGATTTGGGAACCAATTTATGAAAGCGTTCGATCTTTTAATGACAGCTTCTCTATCGTTGCAAAGTAAAATCGTTCAGGAAGAAGAAAACTATCAGCTGCAACGTACCGTCCAGGTAATCACCCGGTGTCATCAGCATACCAAGAAAAGCCCTCGGAATCGGCAAAAGTGCTTGATTTCAAGGACTTAATGGGTTTTAGGTGAATATGTCTTTGCACCAAATCGAAGATATTATGTTTATTAAAATAGCATTTTTCTTGATTTATATGCATAAACGCAGGAATCTATCATATTTTTATTCACTTAGGTTTCCCCCGGATTTCGGGGGAAACCTCAATGAGGGGGCTGCTTGGAAAGCAAGCAGTTCCCTCGCAACAGTGCCCAAAAAAGCGGCTGTGTGCGCTCGTTCGGGCTGGACGAGCCGGGCGCCCTGACATAGAGGGAACACGGCACAGCGGCGGGATTTGGGCCGAATTTGCGGCAGTGAGCACAACTCCCGACAGAGCAAAAAGCAGGCATGTCGTCCGTGGTTTTCGGCCGACATGCCTGTTCATTCTCATTCCTTTTTCGCCCGCGGGAGGGCTAACAGTTCCCTGACGCGCCGGTCGATGTGCTTCTCTATGGCAGTCAGACGCTCCTCCGGCAGGTTGATGGATGGGTGCCGGGTGAAGCGGAAGCCGATCAGGCGGCGAAGCTGGTTACGCTGCCTTGTCCCCATGACCTCCCGGCAGATTGCCTCATAGGTGATGCCGTAGGGATTTGCACGCGTCTTGGCGTATTCCGCAAGGTTCTGAATATCGTCTGGCATGGCGTAGTTGAAAAGGGAAAGTCCGTTGTCAAAGATCGGTGCCGGGCCGAGAATCTTTCCGGTATGGTTATCGCGCAGGATACCGAAGTTTCCAAAGTGCCGGTCCTCGTTATAGATCACCGCATCGAACACCAGCATGCTTTTCAGCTCGTCGGCGGCCTCTTTGCCAATGCTCTCATAGAAATCCAGGCAAGCCTGTATCCCGCCGCTTCTTACGATCCGTCCTATGGAAACATAGGAAGTATCAATGTCAGTGAAGAGCTTGCACTTGGAGGCCAGAATGTCCTTCCAGTTTTCCAGATCATAATGGACAACATGCAGCCCCATGCGCTCGGCGATCTGGCAGGCATAGTACTCGCTGTAGGGTTCGCGTCCGGCATTGGACGCACCCTCGGTGCCGCCCTTGTATAGATAGATCCCGTCGCCCTCAATGAAGCGCCAGGCTTTGCGCAGCATGCCTTGGGTGGTAAGCTCCGGAGAAGTGGTGAAGGCTTCGTGACTCTGTCCAACGCCGGTGTACGCCACCAGAGAAAGGACGCTGGAGAAGCGGTTTTCATAGAGATTGTATTCCTTGAAGGTTCCCTCAAAGCCCAGCGGGACAACCCAATAGCTGTCGTTCAGAGAAAGGCCAAGACTCTTATCAATAATTCCTTTGACATTTCCGGCAGACAGTCCAAGTGTTTTTAAAACAGCATCTGCATTTGCCCGATTCCGGGGGATCACACGTTCCCTCAGCCACTTTGCAATACCGTCATCTGTAACTACAAGGTCAAGTGGGAAGACAGACTTGCGATTGCCCTTTACAGTCAGGATATGCGATTTCATACCGGCCAGCTTATCAGCTTCCAGAGAGAAGGTTACAAGCTCCTCATCATAGAGACGCAGACTGTAGTTGCTTATGCCTGGTTCCTGTCTGTCTGTGAGAATCACGTTCACATCTTTTCCGAGCGCGCGGGAGACCTTCAGCAGCATGTCGAGCGAGATATTTTGCGCCCCGCTCTCGATACGGCAGATGTTGGATCGTTTTGTACCGATCCTCTCGGCCAGCTCCTGCTGAGAGATGCCCGCTTCAATCCGTGCGGCAGTCAGCATGGAGATGATCTTCTGCCGATCATCCAGTATCCGCGAATCTTCACCCATGTACGTCACCTCCGCTAAGCCAATGTTATCATATACGATAACAAACGTCAACGGAGGTATGTTGTCAGATCTTGCTGCACAGGTACTCCTCGATCAGTGCCTTGTATGCTTCGCCGCGCGGGCAGGCCAGGCGCTCGGGCGAGGCTGCGCAGGCAATGATCTCCACCTTGGCGCAGTACTGCTTTCCTCTGATCTTGACGCTGTGAAGTACACCCGCCCGCACCTCGTCATGCAGCCGCTGGGGACGGACGCTGATGAGCCGCGCTGCCTGCTGTGTCGGGAGCGCATCCGGAAGATCAGCCCAGCGCAGAAGCAGATATTTTTCAAAGTCCGCGCTGTCAATCCGGTCATGCTTTTTCGGCATTGGCGTTCCTGCGGGGCGCGTGCTGGTGAAGAGTCCCGACAGCTCTGACAGGAAATCCGGTTCCCGTTCCATCCGTCTTTTGAACGCGCGGGCATCGACAATCCTCACCCGGTATTTGTATGTCGCCTGCCCTGTGTTTTCGTGCGGGATGTAATTGTGATCCATCAGATATTTCATTTTTCGCGTGGAGATGTGCAGGTATTTACAGAGCTCACTGCCGCTCATAGTATCCTTCTCCATACTGTTTCCTTATAGCATGAGCCGTCCCAGGCGGGACGGCTCATGCCTGCTCCTTCCGGAAAATATCGGAGATCACATCGGCGCTGCTCTGCTTGGCGGCCTTGTCCAGGTGTGCGTAGATGTTCGCGGTTGTACTGATGGTGGAGTGCCCGAGGAAGTTTGAGACGTTGATCAGCGGAACCTCCTTGCTCAGCAGGACACTTGCGAAGGTATGGCGCAGATCATGAAAGCGGATATGCCGCAGCCCGAGCTTTTCGAGCAGGTAGCTGAAATGATCAGTCACGAAGTTTGGACGCATGAGATTCCCCAGCTCATCGGTGCAGACATAGTCATCCCACGTCCGGTTGTAGCTGCCGCGGAAGAGCTTGCGGTTGATCTCCTGCCGCGCTCTGATCGTTTCAAGCATTTCGTACACCGGGTCGGGGATCGGCAGGGTGCGGCGGCTGGATTTGTTTTTCATCTCCTCGATGGCGCGGAGCACCGGTTCTCCGTCCGTCTTTTCTTCCACGATCTTGGTGTCGAGAAGGACTGTGCGCTTGTCCATATAGATCCGCGACCAGCGCACCCCCAGAACCTCACTGCGCCGCAGTCCCATTCCGCCCGCGAGAACGACACAGGGCCAGATAGGATCGCTGCGGCACAGCTCGAAGAGCGCGACCAGCTCATCCTCGGAATAGTGAGCGCCATGGAAGTCACTTTTCTTCGGCCGCTCCACACGGTCGAAGGGATTGACGTCAAGCAGCTCATCCTTGTAGGCCTGCTGGAAAGCGCTGTGCAGAAGGGTGTGGTAGTGGATCACGCTGCCGGTTTTCAGTCCCTTTCCGAAGAGCCACTTGTAAAAGGCTTCGATATCCTTGGGCGTGATGCTCTCCACAGTCAGCTTCGGATGGGCGTTGAAGTATTCCTGAACCCTGCTGTAGACCATCTGATGGTAGCCCTGGTAAGTACTCAGCTGCAGGCGGGGCTTTGCCTTTTCAAGATATGTGCAGAGGAAGGGAAAGATTGGAATGTCCGCGTCCGGTCTTCCGTCACGGGCAAGGCGTTTATTGTACTCCTCCTCATACGTGGTAACCACCTTACGGAAGGCTTTGTTGACTTGTGTCTGGCTGGCGCCCTCGGGTAATCCGAGAGCGCGCCATACCGATTTTGTCTTTCCGTCTTCCTTGACCTGAATCACCGCATGCAGGCGTCCGTTCTTCTTCTGGACGCTCGCGGCGAGTGTTGCTTTTATTGCCATTTCCCATCGCTCCTTCGCTTCCTTTTTGGCAGCACGAACAATACCGCAAGAGCGTTCGGAAGTCTATGCCGTCGGTGAAGAGTTATCAGAAACAACATATTTATTTCACCGTCCTTCTTTCCGCGCTGCGCAGATAGTCGATCAGCGATTCCTTCGCCACACGATACTCCCGCCCGACCCTCACCGATGGAATCGCACCGCTGTGGAGCTGATCATACACGGTCTTGACATTCACGCGCAGTGTCTGCGCAACCTTGGTCGCGCTCAACGCGTCCGGTAAATCCCGAAACTGTTTTGCGTACTCTTTTCTTGTCATCCAGTATCCCCCTTTATTATTGATTGCTGTCCGCTTTGCAGTTTTCATCCACCAGCTGCAACGCATCCGGCATGATCCATAGTGGATATTCGGTTTTCTTCATGGGTATAACCTCCATTTCTCGTCGATTCAGGGTCAACAACCCCTCATTATTTCCCGTAAAACTGGGGATTTCCGGGTTTCGTGACCCCCCGTGATCCAGATTTTCCCCTCCAGTGACCCCCCAACAGGATCCCGAAAAACGCCCGCACTGCGGGCGTTTGTGAGCGAGGTGGGGTTCGGACGACCCCACCTCTTTCTCCCGCCTTCTCTTCGTTGTTCGCCCCCTCTGCTCTCATCGGCAGCGGATGGCGGCGAGTACCTCGTCATAGATTTGATCCTGTTTCTCCATGGCGTCCGCAAGTGCATCGCTGTTCTGCGTCTCCTTCAATGCAAGGAGCTCCGAGCGAAGGCTGTCCAGGCTTTTCAGAAGCGGTCGGAACGGTTCGGCTTTGCTGTATCGCAGAGCGGAGAGCAGGATGTAATCGGTCAGACTCAGGTCTTGCCTGGACGCGAGAGCTTTTAGTTGGCGCTTCTCCGTTTCGGTCAGGCGCAGACTCAGTGTCTCAGTGCGGTTTCGTTTATAATGCTTGATTGGGGATTCGCTTCCTCTCTTTTGAAGTTTATAGAACACAG
The DNA here is from genome assembly GCA_902761635.1 of Oscillospiraceae bacterium. Lineage (GTDB taxonomy): Bacteria > Bacillota > Clostridia > Oscillospirales > Oscillospiraceae > Limivicinus. Next base: position 8,949 of record CACWLG010000032.1, read on the forward strand.
GGTATCCGCGTTTTCACGTGACAGCGTAACAGAACCTTTTTCCCAGCGATTGCAAGGCTCTCCGCGTTTTTTGACAACGTAGCGGCGGAAGTGGCTGGCGTGACAGGAGACGGAACGGCAACGCCTTTGTCACGCGGCGCAGAGAAGAGAAAAGCAAAGCCGCTTCAAGGCTTTCCGGGATGCTGCCACGCCTGTCACGCATTTTCAACGCATACCCCCATCTACAACATGTTTTACCTTCTCCTTGTAGAGACAGATCACCCGCTTGGTTCCGCTTCGGAATCGGACGGATCTGGTGTTCTCACCCTCTGCGGTATCAAGGAGGCCCTCCTCCGCAAGTGCTTTCGGGAGCCTGCGGGAACTGATGGTAAACAACTCCCCCTGCTCGTCGCAGAGCTTCCTGACCGCGCGGTGAGCCGCATCGTTGAAGAGATAGTAGAACGTGTCATCCTCATAGCCGATGAAATCCTTTGGCGGGAAACCTGGCGCCTCGTCCTTCTTCAGGATACTGACCTGCCCGCTTTCAATCAGGGAACTGAGCTTTCGCACGAAGATCAGCGCAGGCTTGTCCTGCTCGATATTCTGCGCCTGCTGCCGCGCCATGGCGTAGAGCAGAGAAGAGAAACCTTGCCGGAGCACATTCACGCGATCCGTGGATAGCATTCCGCACTCTTCCAGAAAGAGAAGGAGCATCGCCATGCCGATTTCAAGCCATGCAACAATTTCAGGAAGGCGTCCATGGCAGCGGATTCCGCTCTGACGGAAACCGTTGCGGCAATCCTCAAAGGCATTGCGCAGAGATGAGAGGAATCGCTTCTCTGCGTCTTCGTCATACAGAAACTTTCCCCGGAGCCACTGCAAGAATCCCAGCATGCAGCTTTGCAGCGTTCCTGCGGCAGCTTCGGACTGGAAGAAGGACAACTCATTCAGGTTCATATCTCCGAGCCTGAGTTCCACCGCAAGGCACCTGGCTGTACCGCTCTCGCCAACGTCGGGCGGATACTCCGCCGTGATGATCGCGTTGCCCTGCGGCTGTCTCGCGCTCATGAAGCTTGCGTCGGCACGGAGTCTGCCGCGTCCGACCCGGTCACCGTATGCGCGGATGATGGACTGGGCTGTGGCGGTAAGCTTCTGTTCCTCCTGACGTCCGCAGGGATGGAAGTCGTCAATACAGGTCAGCACATCCTTCAGCGCGAAGGTATTATGGATGATGCTGTTTGGCGTGTCCCGAAAGGAAAGCGGGAGATCCGACGCCGTGAAGCGCCCGAAGAAGGAGAGGAACAAGGCGGCGAGCGTGCTTTTGCCGGCGCCTGTTCTGCCGAGGAGAAAAAAGACAAACTTGGGCTCGCAATCCACCCTGTGCAGGAAGTGATTCAACGGAGACAGAAAAGTGTAGGCCAGCAGCGGCCAGATCACTTCTTTCGGCGCAGGAGGGTTATCCAGAAGACGGGTGAGAACAGAGATCGCATCCGGGCTGCATTCCGCCGCGCTGTCATACCGCGACAGTTTATCCGGCAGCTGAACGGTGAGTTCCTGATCACCCGGCATGAGGAAATGCCAAATGCCGTCAATCCGCTTCCACCCGGTCACGGCATATACGGTTTGCCGCTGCGCGGTATGGGCGGTCTGCTGGATCGCGTAGCGGACTTTGTCTTTGACAACCGGGCCGACTTCCAGAATGCAGTCCGCGCCCCATTGGTCGATCAGCCAGTTGAAGGAAACGAGCTCACTGCTGCCGATTTCAATCTCCGGCAGGGCTATGCCGTTTTGCCGGATGCCTCCCAGCCGCAGCTGTTTGGTTTCTTCGGCTCCGTCATCCCGCGTGATTTCGCTGATGATATACGGGAGGAAGTTGCAGAGCTTTTGATCGTAGCTGCCATTCTTTGTTCGCACCTCGATAAACAGACAGGCGCCGATCACCTTGTAAGGATGGGGATAGTCTGGAATGCCGCGTTTGTCTTTTGCCATTCATTCACCGTTTTGACCTTTCAGAGTATTTTGTCGAATATTGCGTAGATCATAAATTTTCCAATTAGATTTTCAACCGAATTATAATCGTTCTGTTGACATGCGTCAATAGTTAATGTATAATCTATACGCATACACTATATCGTCACAGATACATTCTCTACCGGAGGAAACAGGCATGGCTGTACTTGGAAAGGATATTTTTGATCTGGATCGTTCGGCAACGCATACAAAAGTGCTCTTTGGCGACGATCATTATTGGATCGAGGATAATGTAACACCCATTTCCTATGGCGAGATTCTCACACAGATCCTGAATTTTGATTTGACTCCTTATGCCGACACCATGGCGCAGTATCAGGATGGTGTGGATCGGAAAGACTGGTCTGACGCGGTAGCCGCACAGATAAAACTGTATGACGCTTTCTGCAGTCTTCCGTTTTATAATCGGTATTTCTTTGAGAAAGAGAATACACTCGCCATGTTGGTCGCCTACGCCGGAGAGGAGAACCGGGTTGACGCGCTTAGAATACTTCTTCGGGAAATGCGGACTACGAAACAATACAGCAACGCCCTGGAGGATATCCGTTTTATTCAAAAGCGCTACGCATGGTTCCTTGACAAAATGCTGGACGGCCAGGACTTTGAAAAGAAAAAAGGCCAGAGAAAAATTTCTCTGGCTGATCAGATGAGGGCTGCATACGTGGATGCGCTTGTGAGCGGCGTCAGTCTGGGCGAGGACTCGCATGTTGACGCTCCTTCCGTGAATATTCAGTACATGGTCCACAGGACGGAGCAGGGCAACGAGGTTGTTGAAAAGCTGTACTTTGACCGAATCCTCGATTTCGTTTATGTGGAGCTTATGCGCGGCATGCAAAAAGGGTATGTGCCAAAACGCTGCGCCAACTGCGGACGCTGGTTCCTGCAGACGCCCGGAGCTACCTTTGCCTACTGCGATTTGATCGCTCCCGGCGAGACTGTAAAGACCTGCCGTGATATCGGAGCGCTGGCCAGCTTTCAGCAAAAGGTCAGAAATAATGAGATTTGGCAGGTGCATCAGCGGGCATACAAGAAATACTATGCCAGGGTTCTGAAAAAGAAAATGACCAAGCAGGAGTTTGAAGTTTGGGCACGGAAAGCGGAGCAGCTACGCAATGAGGCTCTGGAGAATTATGGGTCCCTGCCCGAGCCGGAACGACAGCAGTTGGTCGAGGAGCTGACAGCAAAGCTGAACGAGGAATAGGCTGTTTTGAATGAGAGCGGTGGGTTGACGCTGACCAAACCACCGCTCTTGCATACATGAGAAAAATCTAATTTTTAGACTTCCAATTGTAAAAACAAGCTTTACGTGGTATACTTGTTTAAAATTTATGGGCATGGGTGACCGTTATGACTGTCTGTTACAACAAGCTATGGAAGCTGTTGATTGATAAAGGCATGAAGAAAAAGGATCTTCGTCTGGCAACCGGGATGACCACGACTGCGCTGGCGAAGCTGGGAAAGAACGAGCATGTCAGCACTGCCCTGCTGGTGAAGATCTGCAAGGTCCTGGACTGCGATCTCTGTGATATCGTGGAACTGGTGCGTGACGAGGAGGACGGTCATGATTGATTTCACTAAACTGGAGCAATATCGGGAGAATAACCGCATTGAGGCGAAGAAAGCTCTGGGCGGCCTTCCCCGCAGTATCTGGGAAACCTATTCCGCTTTTGCCAACACGCTGGGCGGCGTCATTCTGCTGGGCGTAGAAGAGTACATGGACAAGTCGCTGCATACGGTCGACCTGCCCGATCCGGAAAAGCTGGTGAAGGAATTCTGGGATATGATCAATAATCCCAACAAGGCCAGCGTGAATATCCTCTCCAGCAAAGATGTGGCAATCCAGGAGGTAAACGGCGATCGCATCGTTGTGATCACCGTCCCTCGCGCGGATCGCAGCTACAAGCCTGTGTATGTGGACGGCAACCCTGTATCCGGCACCTATCGCCGCAATGGTGAGGGCGATTATAAATGCACCAGTGAGGAGCTGCACGCAATGTACCGCGACGCCTCCGTCAAAACGCAGGACATGCTGGTTCTAAACGAGATGGACATGGGTGTATTCAATTCTGAGAGCCTCCGTGCCTATCGCCAGCGCATGCGCCTTTCCCGACCCGGACATGTCTGGGACACGCTGGAGGACGAGGACTTCCTTGTGAAGATGGGTGCTGCCGGGATCGGCGAGGACGGGAAACGGCATCCCACCGCTGCCGGCCTGCTGATGTTCGGCAATGAATATGAGATTGTCCGCGAATACCCGCAGTACTTCCTGGACTATCGGGAAGAATACGACGACACTCACCGCTGGACGGATCGGATCATTTCCTCCTCCGGTGACTGGAGTGGGAACGTGTTCGACTTCTTCTATCGTGTATATAATCGGCTTCAACTGAACATCAAGGTTCCCTTTACCATGGACGGGCCGTATCGTGTGGATGATACTCCGGTCCACCAGGCCATCCGTGAAGCACTGGCCAACTGTCTGGTCAATGCGGACTACTATGGCCGCCAGGGGCTTGTGATCATCAATAAGCGCGAGGCGATCACGATGTCCAATCCCGGCATCTTCCGTATTGAGATTGACGCTGCAAAGAGCGGCGGTGTCTCCGATCCGCGCAACGGGGCCATGCTCAAGATGTTTAACATGATTGATGTGGGCGAGCGCGCCGGCAGCGGCATCCCGAATATCTTCCGTGTCTGGCATGACCAAGGTTGGGCCGAGCCGACCTTCACGCAGTCCTTTGATCCGGATCGGACGGCTTTATCGCTACCTCTTTCAAAAAGTGACGATAAAAAAGTGACGATAAAAAAAGACGATAAAAGAGCTCCTGCCAAGACAAATATGCAAAAAAGAAGGATCATTGAGTATCTTTCGAACCAGTCCGAAGGAAGAGTATCTGACCTTGCTGATATGCTTGGAGTATCAACATCCAGGGTTAAGAAGCTGATCTATGATCTGATTGCCGAAGATGCCATAACGGCAGAGGGAAGCAACAAGAACCGGATCTATAAACTTAAATTATAAAAAATGAGCAGCCCACGCTAAATGTATAAGCAAAAACTGAGCAGAATAATTCCTGCTCAGCTGATATCAAGGGTCGACTGTAAGATACTGAATTTTGCAAAAAGGAAAAGCAATACAATGGATTAATGCATATTGAGGTATGCAAGTACAGATAACCAGCTTATGACGATAGGTCTTCCTTTTCTTGACATTCCCCCAAAAATCTGTTAAGCTACGGAAGCCTCGGAGGGCAAATCATTCGTGAGAAATGAGAAGCCGGATAAGAGAGCGGGCTGAGATGCCTGCTTGCTTATCCGGCTTTTTTGGAGGAAATCGTGGAACAGGAACAGATCAAGGATTTTACCAAAGGGCCGATCCTGGGGCCGCTGCTGGCGTTCTCGCTGCCGATTCTGCTGGCCCTGTTTTTGCAGGCGCTCTACGGCGCGGTGGATCTGCTGGTGGTGGGCAAGTACGCGCTGGCGCAGGACGTGTCCGGCGTGGCGGTTGGCTCCCAGATCATGCAAACCGTCACCGGGCTTGTGAGCTCCTTTGCCATGGGCACAACCGTCCTGCTCGGTCAGAAGATCGGCGCAGGCAAGCGCGAAGAGGGCGGACAGATCATCGGTACCAGTGTGGGGATGTTCTTCCTCGTGGGCGCGGTGCTCACGGCGCTGATCCCGCTGCTGTCCGGCACGCTTGCCGCGGCCATGAACGCACCGGAGGAAGCCTTTGACGAGACAAAGCGTTATATCGCCATCTGCGGATTCGGATCGGTGATGATCGTGGCCTACAACGTACTGGGCAGCATTATGCGAGGCTTAGGCGATTCCCGCACACCGCTGATGACCGTCGCCATTGCCAGCGCCTGCAACATCGCGGGCGACCTTCTGCTGGTGGCCGGACTGCACATGGGCGCGGCGGGAGCGGCTGTCGCCACGGTCGCGTCCCAGACGGTGAGCGTGCTGATCTCTCTGCTGGTGCTCAGCCGCCGGACGCTGCCGTTTTCGTTTTCAAAGAGCGACATATGCATTGAAAAGCCGATCCTGCGGCGCATTGTCCGCTTCGGCACGCCGATCGCCCTGCAGGACTTGCTGGTGGGGCTGTCGTTTCTGGTGATCCTCGCCATCGTGAACGCCCTGGGGCTTATCGCTTCGGCGGGCGTGGGCGTGGCGGAGAAGGTCTGCGCGTTCATCATGCTGATCCCCCTGGCCTTTATGCAGGCCATGAGCGCCTATGTGGCGCAAAACCACGGTGCGGGAAAGAACGAACGTGCCGAGCGCGGGCTTAAGATCGCCATTCTGGTTTCCACCGCCTTTGGCGCGGTGATGTTCTGGGCGGCGTTCTTTCACGGCGATCTGCTGTGCGGCATTTTCGCGCGGGATCAGGACGTGATCGCGGCGGGCTTTGACTATCTGCGGGCCTACGGCATCGACTGCCTGCTGACCTGTTTTCTGTTCTGCTTCATCGGTTTTTTCAACGGTCTCGGCGAGACGGGCTTCGTCATGGTGCAGGGCATCGCGGCGGCCTTCCTGATTCGCATTCCGGTGGCCTGGTGGATGAGCCGCGCGACGGGACGGCTGTTCTATATCGGCCTTGGCGTCCCCTGTTCGACGCTGGCGCAGATCACCGCATGCTTCCTATTCTATGCCCATATCCGTAAGAAGGAGGAGCTGATGCGCCATGCGGAAACAATGCTTTGAGCTGGACGGGCGCGCCGTCACGCTCTATATGGACGATGCGCCGCAGATCCTTTTCATCCAGCCGGTGGACGCCCACGACACAAAACTGCTGGACGCCGAGATCGAGGCCATGCGGGACTGTGCGCTGCCCTTCGCGCTGGCGGCGTTTGAAGTCATGGACTGGAACCGCGACCTGAGCCCCTGGGAAGCGCCGCCGATATTTGGGAAGGTTCCCTTCGGCGGTATGGCGGAGGAGACACTTTCCTTCGTCCTCGACCGCCTGCTGCCGGAGCTGCGCACGCGGCTTGCTGCGGATATGAAGCTCTGCATCGGCGGATACTCCCTGGCGGGTTTGTTCGCACTCTGGGCCGCGACCGGGACGGATGCTTTTTCCGGTGTCGCGGCGGCTTCGCCCTCGGTGTGGTTTCCGGGTTGGATGGACTATGTGAAAGAAAACTCGGTTCAGGCAAAGGCTGTGTACCTGAGTCTCGGCGACCGGGAAGAACGGGCAAAGAATCCCCTCATGGCGACAGTCGGTGACTGCATCCGCGAGCAGTACGCGCTCCTGCAGGCCGATCACAGCGTCACGCTGGAATGGAATCCGGGCAATCATTTTCAGAACTCAGAGAAGCGCACCGCGAGAGCCTTCTGCTGGATCGCGGAACAGGAAAAGTAAGGGCAAGTTGAACGCAAAGATCAAAGGAGAAAGCATTGCACATGGACAGAATCATCACCGACACCATCCCCAAGAAAATAGAGATCCGGGGCGCGAGGGTCCACAATTTGAAGAACATTGATGTCGACGTTCCGTTGAATCAGATTGTCGGAATCGCGGGCGTGTCCGGCTCCGGAAAATCCTCCCTGGCGCTGGGCGTTTTGTACGCGGAGGGCTCGCGCCGCTATCTGGAGTCGCTCTCCACCTATACGCGCAGGCGCATGACCCAGGCCGCGCGCGCCGACGTGGACGACGTGCTGTATGTGCCCGCGGCTCTTGCCCTGCACCAGCGGCCCGGCGTGCCCGGCATCCGCTCCACCTTCGGCACTGGGACGGAGCTATTAAACAGCCTGCGTCTGATGTTCTCGCGCCTTGCCTCTCACCGCTGCCCCAACGGGCACTATTGCCCGCCGTCGATGAGCGTCGCGGCGGAAAAGGAGATCGTCTGCCCCGTCTGCGGCGTCTCCTTCTATGGTCCCGGCGCGGAGGAGCTGGCCTTCAACAGTCAGGGCGCCTGCAAGCGCTGCGGCGGCACGGGCACGGTCCGCACCGTGGACGAGCGCACGCTGATCCCGGACGAAACGCTGAGCATCGACGAGGGCGCCGTCGCCCCCTGGAACAGCCTGATGTGGTCCCTGATGACCGACGTGTGCCGCGCCATGGGCGTCCGGACGGATATTCCCTACCGGGAGCTTACGGACGAAGAAAAAGAGATCGTCCTCCACGGCCCCATGGTCAAGAAGCATATCTTTTACCGCCCGAAGAAGGCGGACACCGCCACGGCGGGTGAAATGGATTTCACCTATTACAGCGCCACAGCTACCGTACTGAATGCGCTGAACAAGGTCACAGACGAGAAGGGCATGAAGCGGGTGGAGAAGTTTCTCCGGGAAGAGCTCTGTCCCGACTGCGGCGGGACGCGGCTTTCCGACGCGGCCAGAGCTCCGAAGCTCCGGGGCTTGAGTCTGGATGAGGTCTGCCGGATGCCGCTCAACGAGCTCTGCGACTGGGTGCGCTGCGTGCCTACGTCTCTGCCGGAGGAGATGCGCCCCATGGCGGAGAGCATCTGCGCCTCCTTCCATCTGGTCGCAAAGCGCCTGATGGATCTGGGTCTTTCGTATCTCTCGCTTGACCGGGCGGCGTCCACCCTCTCCACGGGCGAGCGTCAGCGGATGCAGCTTGCCCGCGCGGTGCGAAACCGCACCACCGGCGTTCTGTATGTGCTGGACGAGCCCTCGATCGGTCTGCACCCGTCCAACATTGTGGGGCTCACCGGCGTGATGCACGATCTGGTGGCGGACGGGAACTCCGTTCTGCTGGTGGATCACGACACGCAGATTTTGAAGGAGGCCGACTGGCTCATCGAGATGGGGCCGGAGGCCGGGTCATCAGGCGGCCGGGTCATCGCGGAGGGGACGATCCCCCAGATCGCGCAAAACGCGGCGTCCCGCATCGGGCCTTTTCTCTCCGGGAAAACTGGTGCCCTGCGTCCGCAGACGCCGTCGGAGGAGCTTTTTGCCCCGGGGACGATCCATCTGTCCACCGGCTCCCTGCACACGGTAAAGCCCCTGGATGTCGACATCCCCAAAGGGCGGCTCACAGTCGTGACCGGCGTATCCGGCTCTGGCAAGACGACGCTGATCCTGGAAAGCCTGGTCCCGGCGCTCGAAGCGCTCACCGCAGGAAAAGCGCTCCCCGGCCACGTCAAGTCCGTTACGGCGGAGGGAATCGAGCATGTCAAGCTCATTGACGCCACGCCCATCGGCATCAACATTCGCTCTACGGTGGCCACCTATGCCAATGTCCACGACGAACTGCGCAAGATCTATGCCCGGACACAGGATGCCAAAGACCGTGGCCGGAAGGCGTCGGCCTTCTCCTACAACACCGGCGAGCTGCGCTGCCCGGTCTGCGACGGTACAGGCTCCGTGAGCCTTGACGTGCAGTTTCTGCCGGACGTGGATATCCCCTGCCCGGAGTGCCGGGGCTCCCGCTACGCAAAAGAGGCGTGGCAGATCCGCCACATGAGCAGGAGCGGCGAGGCGCTGTCTCTGCCGGAGCTCATGGCGCTGGACGTGAACACGGCGCTCGGCTTCTGTAAGGACATGAAATTCGTGCACAGCAGGCTGGAGGTGCTGCAAAGCCTCGGCCTCGGGTATCTGACGCTGGGTGAGGAGACGCCCAGTCTCTCCGGCGGCGAGGCGCAGCGCCTGAAGCTGGCAAGCGAGATGGGACGGCTGCAGACGGATTCCGTGTTTGTGTTTGACGAGCCGACCATCGGCCTGCATCCGCTGGACGTGCAGACACTGCTCCGGGTCTTTCAGACCCTGATCGAAAACGGCGCGACCGTCATCGTGATCGAGCACGATCTGGATGTGATCCGCAATGCGGACTACATCATCGACATGGGGCCGGGCGGCGGCGAGCAGGGCGGCCGGGTCGTCGCCTGCGGCACGCCGGAGGAGATTCGGAACAACAAAGACAGCATCACCGGACAGTTTCTGTAAGCGCTTCGCTTCTATCCTCGCATCGGCAAAAACTCGCCAGAGAATCGAATAGCGGTTTACTTTTTGCCGATAGCGGCGTATAATAAAGCCGGGGTGAGGTGAATGGAAATGATCTCGGTTGCCGTTTGTGCGGAGAAATGGGGCGTCGCGGAACGAACCGTGCGCAATTACTGCACAAACGGCAGGATTCCCGGCGCAGTGCTGAAGGGTAAAACATGGTGGATTCCCGAGGACGCGGAGCGACCGGAACGCTTGAACAAGCGTGATGATCTGCCCAGAACGCTGCTTGAGCGGCTGCGGCTGGAAAAGAAGATACAGCTTCGCGGCGGCATCTATCACAAGGTTCAGGTCGATATGACCTACAACTCCAATCACATCGAGGGCAGCCGCCTGACGCACGACCAGACGAGGCTCATCTTTGAGACGAACACCATCGGCGTGGAGGGAGAAGCTGTCAACGTGGACGATGTGGTGGAAACGGCAAACCATTTTCGCTGCATGGATTTGGTTATCGAAAATGCCACGCGCCCGCTGAGCGAGGCGTTCATCAAGGAGCTGCACAGGACGCTTAAAACCGGCACCAGCGACAGCCGTCAAAGCTGGTTCGCAGTCGGAGCGTATAAAAAGATCGCCAACGAAGTGGGCGGGCAGGCCACCACCGCGCCCGGCAAGGTCAACGCGGCCATGGGAAAGCTCCTGAGGGAATACAACGAAACGCCGGGCAAAACGCTGGACGAGCTGCTGGACTTTCATGTGGCTTTTGAGCGCATCCATCCCTTTCAGGACGGCAACGGCCGCGTCGGGCGCCTGATTCTGTTCAAGGAATGTCTGCGCTGCGGCATTGTGCCCTTCATCATTGATGACTGGCATAAGATGTTCTATTACCGCGGTCTGAAGGAGTGGCCGAAAACACCGGGCTACCTGCGCGACACCTGCCTGCTGATGCAGGATGATTTCAAGGCCTCACTTCAATACTTCGGGATCGAGTGGTAAAATGCCGAATGTCCCTCTGCTTATGGTCGACAGGCATTCGTGATATGCTGGTACGTGAAAGCGCCGGACGCAGGTTTTGGGCCTGCGTCCGGTGTTTTCATTGTTTGTCCGTTTCGGTTTTCTTTACCGGGTAACAGATCTCCGTCACAAACTCATCGGGATTCTGCGTTTCGTGCGGGCTGACGTGGTAGATATTGAACATCGGCGCTGCAGGTTCATACCCGTTTGCCTCCATCCATGCGATCACAGCGGCGTAGACCTCCGTGATCTGGGTATAGCTGCCCTAGTAGGTGCAGCTTGCGACCGTGACCTCCGGCAGTGTGCGGAACTTCACATGCTCTGTATCCGGATAACTGCCCTTCACGGTCTTCCACGCCATCATCTCCACGTTTTCTTCCTTGTACTCACCGTCAAGGTAGGTCACGGCGCACAGGCAGGGATCATCCTCCACGAGATTCATCCGGCAGGTTTCTTCTGCCAGCTTGCCCCAAATGATCCCTTCCTCTTCGTAACGGGGAATGGTCATGTGAACGGTCGCGGCATAGCGTTCGGGGATGGTCTTGAGGGTAACGTTGTAACGCATGTTTTCTTCCTTTCTCAGTCTATTTCGGGCTGCGTCCAGAAGCGTCAGCTTATACGCCGTATCCTGCGACAGGGCCTCCAGTTCCTTCTGACGGGCAGAAAAGAACCGCTCCATTTTCTCCCGGTCATCATAGACTTCCAGGATTCTGACGATATCCGCAAGGGAGAAACCCATATCCTTTAAGGCGGTAATGCGTCCCGCTGTCGGAAGCTGATCTTCTCTGTAATACCGGTAATCCGTGAAGCGGTCGATTTCAGCCGGCTTCAAAAGGCCGATCTCATCATAGTGGCGGAGCATTCTGACGCTGACTCTGGACAGTTTTGAAAATTCTCCGATTTTCAGCATGGCTGTACCTCCTGCTGTATTTTGAGCTCGCGTCAAGCATAATGCCTGCCACAGTGTGAGAGTCAAGGGGTAAAACAATAGGTTTTATTTTTCCGTACCGGCAACCCAGATCACACGATGATGCACGGATTATACAGGAGTGCCAACCTCGATGAGATTGCCGTCCGGGTCATAGAATCTGATGGCCCGTTGTCCCCAGCTGTGTGTCATAAGGTGATTGACGTATTCTGTGTCGGGATAGAGCCTTTCAAGCTTTTCTGCGAAGCTGTCGATCTCCGGCTCTTCAAAATACAGCTCGGTTTGATTGCTTTGCGGAACAACGTGCCTTCCCGTAATCTGCTCCCAGTATTTTTCCTCCTGAAGATAAAGATTTTCGGACAGCTCCATGTTGCCGCCATGATCCCGAATCAACGCCAATCCAAACATGTCCTGATAAAACTTCAATGCTTTCTTGCAGTCTTTTACGACGATAAGACTTCCTTTGAATTTCATGGTCTGCTCTCTCTCCAAATTCTGGCTTCGTTCTTCCCGCAATCCGCAGGCGGCGGAAAGCATTGGGATTATTTGCTTTTTTCGCACGTCATCCGGGACTCACGTCAGCGGAGCCGGGACTTCTCCCTGAATACAGGTTCCGCGGGGGGATGTATCCACGGCGATATAGCCCTCGTTGTCGCGCGCTTCCTGACGCAGGAAGAGAATCAGGGTCAGGCTGTCGAGCGGCGCCTCGGCTTCCGGATACAGAGGCTCCTTCCCCTCAAACACACTGCCGGGAAGGGTGGCACTGAAGTTGGTAGTGCAGACCCGGTAGAGAGTTTGGCTGTCGTGGATGTCTACCTCCGTCCCGTCGGAAAGCGTGATGCTGACAAGCTCAATGTCCGGCTGATCCTTGGTGCCGTGGTTGATGTAGGTATAGGTCAGCCCGCTCATCTGATCGCCGAAGTTGCTTCCACGAAAGCCGTTTTCAATCTGCCGGGCAAGCTCCTCGCCGGTGAGCTCATAGATCATCCAAAAATTGCTGAAAGGCGAGATCGCGTAGACATTGCCCACCGTGAGGTCGCACTGGCTCTCTCCGGCGGGAATGGTGATATCGGCGCGGATACCGTAGTGGTTATAAAATGCTGCCACGACTCCGTCGGAGGCCGTCGCCCGCAGCATCATCCCGGTGTACCAGTTCCCGCCGCTGGTTTCACGGGGACCAACGTAGCCGTCCCTCTCAATGGGGGTGTCGATATAGCCCAGCACCTCGTCCATTTCATCGCGGATCTCATCCCAGGCCTGATGGGAGACGGCGAGCACCGTGGGATCCAGATGACCGGCATTCTCCGGCGTGTCGAAAAGCGCCTCTTTGTCTTCGGTGATGGAGGTATAGAACGGCTCCTCAATGCGCACAGTCCCATCCCCGTCGATTATGATGGTGGCCGAGGCATAGCCTTTGGCATAGCAGTCACTCTGAATGTAAGGGACGCCGCTCTCCGCTGTGCCGTAAATTCCCTCGTGCGTGTGGCCTCCGGTAACCAGGTCCACGTCCTCCGGGTCCAGGGCTGACGCCACTTCCATAGACGCGGCGTGAGCCATGACGATGGTAACATCCGGCTGTTCGGCGGCGTTGATCTCCTTCACACGCCGGGAGAGGGCGGAAAGCTCCTCTCTAATGGCATAGGGGGCGATCTTTTCATACATGATGGTGTTGGAATAGTCGGGAATATAGCCGATCAGTGCAACGCGCAGTCCCGCTTTTTCCACGATCACATAGTCTCTCGTAAAGGGGACGCGCTCCTGCGTGTCCGCAAAATAGAGATTGCAGGCCAGAACCGGGATTTCCGGGTCGCCGGCAAAATCGCCGATCCGGTAAGCGGGGAGCGTGGCGTCAGCATCTGCGCAGTATTCGCTCACGCTCCAGTCAAACTCATGGTTGCCAAGCGCCACGGCGTCATAGTCCATGGCATCCAGCGCGGTGACCATGGCGGCGCCCTTGCTCATGTTTGAGACGGGCATCCCCTGATAGAGGTCACCGCCGTCGACCAGCAGCACATCGTCGTATTGCCCGTCGGCACGGGCCTCGTTCACGATCCGGGCGATATAGGCAAGCCGGTACTGAAACTGAGCCTCTTCGCCGCCGGTGGTGTCCAACAGATAGCCGTGAATATCGCTGGTTTCAAAGATGCGGATGGTCCGCTGGCCTGGAGCTTCCGGCACAGATGCCTCAGCAGCCGCGGGAGGCTCCTCAGAAATGAGCGCTTCGGTGGCGGAAGGGATCGCGGAGGGAGCGGGTGTCTCTGCATACGACTCCACGCGCTGCCCGAAGGTGCCGCAGCACAGCAGCACCGCAACCAACAGCAGACAAAGAAGGTTGATTCTTTTCATAATAGTGTTTCCTTTCCGGACATGCTTATTCTGTTTTCCGTGATCCATACAGATTGCATGAAAAGGTATTCTGACAGGATTATAAAACAAGCAGTTATTTAAGGCAATAGAATATGGATTTCCGTTTCGTTAAACAGCGCGCCCTTAATGAGTAATCGTTCTTTCCTGACAAAAAATTGCTGGAATGTACGTTTGTCAATGATGTGAGACCAAGAGATTGAGTTTGAAAGATGAGCGCGTTAGCTGTTGATGGAGGGAGGGCGTAGCCCGACCGGAGTCAGC
>CACWLG010000033.1 GCA_902761635.1 Oscillospiraceae bacterium
ATCCTAAAAAGGTTTTCCTGCTCCGTTTTCCCACATTTACTGCAATTTGAAAGAGGCGTTGCCTCTCTATAGCTATCTAAGCTATTTTGAGACAACGCCATATTACAGCTTTTTTTCGTAGTATCGCAGCGCCGTGGGGATGGGGCAGTCGCGGCGGATCTCCTCCGGCGTTCTCCAGAGAAAGCCCGGGAGAGCTTCCGACAGCGTGACTCTCCAGCCGCGCATGTGCCACTCCACATGGGTGAAGACATGCTTTGCCTCCCCGCAGGGCTCAAGCGCAAGCACACTGCCGCCGCGTTCCCGGAGAAGGGCGCGCACTTCCGTCTCCGTGAGGGCGCCTTCCTCGTTCGGAAACTCCCACAGGCCCGCAAGCAGGCCCTTGCCGCTGCGCTTGCGCACGGCGTATCTCTCTCCGCAGCGCAGCAGCAGCACTGTGCGCTGCTCGATGCGCCGGGCCTTTGGCGGGCTCTTGACGGGATAGCGCTCCGTCTGTCCCGTGCGGCAGGCTCTGCAGAGCTCCTTCAGCGGGCAGACCTCACACCGCGGCGTCGCGTTCGGAAGGCAGAGCGTCTCGCCGAGCTCCATGATCCCTTCGGTCAGAAGGCCCGCCAGCTCCCCGCGCGGGTAGCACTGCCGCAGAAGGGCGGCAATGTCGGCGCGGGTTTTGGGCAGCATGATGTCGGCGTCTCTCGCGAGCAGACGCGTCATCACCCGCAGGACATTCCCGTCCACGGCTGGCTCCGGCTCCCCATAGGCGATGGAGGCGATGGCCCCGGCGGTATAGTCCCCGATGCCGGGCAGGGTTTTGAGCCGCGCGGCCTCCCTCGGCAGCTCCCCGCCGAAGTCCGCCATGATACGCTCCGCCGCCTTCTTGAGGTTTCGCGCCCGGCTGTAGTAGCCGAGTCCCTCCCAGAGCTTTAACAGGCGGTCTTCCTCCACCGCGGCCAGGCTTGCGACATCGGGCAGCGCCTCCAGAAAGCGCGCATAGTAGGGGATCACGGCCTCGATGCGGGTCTGCTGCAGCATGATTTCCGAGATCCAGACGTGATAGGGCCTGGGCGAGAGCCGCCAGGGCAGGGGCCTGCGCACGGCGGCGCACCAGTCGATCAGCAGTCCTGCAGCGCTTTGAACCAGGGCGGCATCCTCCATAGATTTCTCCTTCCAAAAACGAGGGCGGCATATGCCGCCCTCGTTTAATTCTCTCAGCTCAGCTTTTCAAAGCCGCCCTCGTCCACCTCGGGCCCGTCGACCTTCTTCTGCTGCTTCTGTTCAAGATTGCGCACCAGGATCCACACATACAGCAGCAGCATGCCCGCAGAGGCGAGCAGGATGAGCTGCATGCCCATATAGCGCTCGTCCGCCAGGGCCATGATGCACATGGAAGCGCCCATCATGGTCGCAAACAGGGCCCGGTACCCGTCGGGCGAGTAGAAGGCGAAGCCCGCCGCGCGGAAAAAGCCGATCATCGCGCAGATCAGGGCGAGCATTTCCACCGCAAAGGACCAGGGAACGCTGTTGAGCTGGTTCTGCAGGTAGCTCAGCACAAGCCAAAAAGCGTACAGCACGATCGGCAGGGTCGAGCCGATGCGCACAAGCGTCTCATGGCCGAAGGTCTCATAGTTAGCCTGACCCAGCACCAGGGGGAAAGCAAGCCCCGACAGGGCAGCCAGCAGGCAGAGTATGCGGATCATGTCGGCATGAGGATCGGCCTCCGACGACATCATCAGCAGCACCGCGCCAGCGATCATCACAAGGCCCGCCGCCCAGCGCAGGATCGTAAAGAGCTTGCCGGGGTTATACAGGGCATGGCAGAAATCCTCGGGCGGGGCGATGCGGCGCTCCTGCATGGCCTTTACAAAGTGCCGGAACAGCAGGGCGGTCACAGCGACCATCACCGGGACCAGGAAATTGAAGAAGCTTTTCTCGTTCAGCCCGTCCGTGTCAAAGGCGAGCTGATTTTGCAGCCAGCGGAAAAACACGCCGAAAGCGCCCGCGCCGGCCACATAACAGGTGATCTCCAGAGGTTTTTTATACATATGCCGCGTCTCGATTCCATACAATATAGTGTTGACCGCGCTTGTCGGTAACTATGTCAGTATAGCGCTTTTGGGCGTAACAGTCAATCATTTTCAGGGAAAAGAAGGAGGCGAACACATGGGTCGGCTTGCTCTGACCGCCTGGCTCGTTCTGGTGCTGATCCTCATCCTGCTCTTTTCGGTCAGCGTCCATATGCCGCCGGAGCCGTCGCCCGCCGCGTCCGAGCCGGCCGCTGCGGCGCTGCGCGTCCTGCACCGGGGCGAGGTGCTGACCCTCGGGCCGGAAGAATATCTCCTCGGCGTGTTGGCCGCCGAGATGCCCGCGGATTTTGAGCCGGAGGCGCTGAAGGCCCAGGCCGTCGCAGCCCGGACCTACGCTCTCTGCTGCGCCGCGTCGGGCAAGCACGCGGACGCGGGCGCAGACGTGTGCACGGACTTTCACTGCTGTCAGGCCTGGAAGGGAGAGAGTGACATGCGCGCTGCTTGGGGCGAGGCTTACGACGAGAAGCGCGGGCGCATCTGCGCGGCTGTGGAGGCGACCGCCGGGCAGGTCCTGCGCTTTGAGGGGGCCCCGGCCTTCACCGCCTTCCACTCCTCCTCGGCAGGCTTTACCGAGGACTGCGGCGCCATATGGAGCAGCCTGCCCTATCTTGTGAGCGTGTCAAGCCCCGAGAGCGCCGAGAGCGTCCCGAACTATGTGAGCCATGTCTCCTGTACGCCGGATAGGCTGCGGGATGCCCTGCTCTCCGTTTGCCCGGAGGCAGATCTCACCGGCGCGCCGGAGAGCTGGATCGGGGAGCTTCACCGGGACGGGAGCGGCCGGGTCTCGGAGGCCGTGCTCGGCGGGGTGCCCTTCTCCGGTGTAAAGCTGCGGGAGCTCTTTTCTCTGCGCTCCACGGCTTTTGATCTCAGCCTGACGGATGGCGTCTTCACCTTTACCGTCACGGGCTTCGGCCACGGGGTCGGCATGAGTCAGTACGGCGCCAATGTCATGGCCTCAGGCGGCGCGAACTACCGCGCGATCCTCGCCCACTATTATCCGGGGACCGAGCTCTCGTCCCTGTGGTAGATGCGTCGATACTCCGCGCTCTCCGTCCCGTCCGGGTTTTGCAGATAAAGCGCGGGCTCGACGGCGAGGCCCGGCCTTCCGCCCCGGCGACCCTCGACGAGCGCGAGGCCCGGGGCGCACCCGGCGTCCCGGCACACAAGGCGCAGGCGCTTCGGCTCAAGCCCCGTGTCTGTGAGGCAGGCAAAAAGCTCCGGCAGGCGTTCCGGCCGGTGGACAAAAAAGGCCCTGCCGCCGGTGTGCAGGAGGAAGGCCGCCGCCCGGCAGAGCTCCGGGAGCGTGCACAGGATCTCGCTTCTCGCCGCGGCCCGGTCCCGATCCTGCGCGGGCGCCCCGCTGCCCTGCGGGAAATAGGGCGGGTTGCAGACCACAAGATCGAAGCTGCCCGCGCAAAAGAGGGCACGGTGAGCCCGGATATCGCCGGTCAAGATCTCGCTGCGCTCGGCATAGCCGTTCATGGCCATGTTCTCCCGTGCAAGCTCTGCTGCCTCCGGCACGATCTCAAGCCCCGTCATGTGAAGCTTCTCTGTGCGCGCAAGCAGGAGCAGCATATTGATCCCCGAGGCGCAGCCGAGGTCGATGCCGCGCCGGGCCCCGGCCGTATTCACAAAATCCACCAGCAGCACGCTGTCGGTCCCCAGGCGAAAATGTGCTGCCTGCAGAAACTGCGGCCCGCCGGGCCAGAGTATTTCGGGCTTGAGCATGGCTTTCTCTCCTTAAGGCAACACCGCACAATCCGCCTTCGGCATCTCCTGGAAAATTTGTGCCCTGATTTCGAGCCTTTTTCTTGAGGTACACAATACGATTCGCTTCGATTTTCTCAGGATCTGCTCTTGCCGAATTATGCGGTATTGCCCTTAATAAAAAAAGGGACGATCTCTCGTCCCTTTTCCTGTTTCGGGTTTACTTCTCCTCGATTGCGCCAATCGGGCAAGCCTCTTTGCAGCTGCCGCAGGACAGGCACTTATCGGGGTTGATCTCATAGTGCGTATCGCCCTGGTCGATCGCTTCTGCAGGACACTGAGATGCGCAGGTGCCGCAGGAGATGCACTCGTCGCTGATAACGTAAGCCATGATGAATCCTCCATATGTAGATTGACCTCACGGTCTGGATTTATTGTAACACAACTCTTCCAAAAATCAATTACAAAACCTTTAATTCGAGAATATATTTTGTAAGGATTCTGGCGATACTTTTTCCGCGCCCCCGCGTTTCGCCGCTTTCGGCGGCAGAGCAGGGCGATAATGGATCACAAAGGGAGGGACGCCCTATGAAGAGCAACGAGAAATTCACCCAGCGCGCCGAGACTGCCATTGAGGCTGCCAGATGCGCCGCAGGCGAGCTGGGCCATGCCTACATCGGCACCGAACATCTGCTGCTGGGAATTCTGGCGGAGGAGGACGGCCTCGGCGCACATATCCTGCGCCGACAGGGGCTGGAGAAGGAGCATCTGCGCCGCATCATCGTCCGGGAGATCGGCATGGGCAGCCCCGGTGCGCCGGGCCTCGGCCTCACGCCGAACGCCCGGGCCGCGCTGGAGCAGGCGGCGGAGGAGTCGCGCCGTCTGCACCACGGCTGCATCGGCACGGAGCACCTGCTGCTGGGTCTCCTGCGTCTGCCCGACTGCGGGGCAGTGCGGGTGATGCAGGGGGCAGGCATCGACCTCAATGATGTGTGCACCGCCATCATGGACGTCTTCGGCAATCCCGAATCCCGGGGCAGGGCCCAGACCGGCGCGCTGCACAGCCCTCTGCGCCGCGCGGAGACGCGCACCCTCGACCAGTACAGCCGGGATCTGACCGAAAAAGCCTTCAACGGCCTCATCGACCCGGTCGTGGGCCGGAGCGCCGAGATCCGCCGTGCCATCCAGATCCTCTCGCGGCGCAGCAAGAATAACCCCGTCCTCGTGGGGGAGCCCGGTGTGGGCAAGACCGCCGTGGCCGAGGGGCTGGCCCTGGCCGTCTCCCGGGGCGAGGCGCCGCCGAGCCTCGGCGGCAAGCGCATCGTGTCCCTGGATATCCCGGCGATGCTGGCGGGAACCAAGTACCGCGGCGATTTTGAAGACCGGGTCAAGTCCGTGCTGCGGGATGTGCGCCGGGCCGGGGACGTGATCCTCTTTGTGGATGAGCTGCACACTATTGTGGGCGCAGGCAGCGCCGAGGGGGCCATAGACGCGGCGAATATCCTCAAGCCCGCTCTGGGCCGGGGTGAGGTGCAGATCATCGGCGCCACCACCCCGGACGAATACCGCCGCTATATTGAAAAGGACGCGGCGCTGGAACGGCGCTTCCAGCCCGTGCAGATCGGGGAGCCGGACAAGGGCCTTGCGCTGGAGATGCTGCGCGCTCTGCGTCCGGCCCTTGAAAAGCACCACCGGGTGCAGTTCTCCGACGCCTCCATGGAAGCCGCCTGCGCCCTTTCCGTGCGCTATATCAACGACCGCTTCCTGCCCGACAAGGCCATCGACCTGCTCGACGAGGCCGGGGCCGCCGTGCGCGTGCAGGGCGGCTGCAGCGTCTCGGAGACAGATGTGGCCCAGGTTCTCTCCGACTGGACCGGCATCCCGGTGACGGGCCTGAGCGAGAGTGAGAGCGAACGCCTCATCGCCCTGGAGGCACGGCTGAAGGAGCGCATCGTCGGTCAGGATGAGGCGGTTGCCGCCGTAGCAAGGGCTGTACGCCGGGGCCGGGTCGGTCTCAAGGACCCGAACCGGCCCATCGGCTCCTTTCTCTTCTGCGGTCCCTCGGGCGTTGGGAAAACGGAGCTCTGCCGCGCGCTCTCGGACGCGGTCTTCGGCGACGGCGGAGCCATCATCCGCCTCGACATGTCCGAATATATGGAAAAGCACTCGGTCAGCCGCCTGATCGGCTCGCCCCCGGGCTATGTGGGTTATGAGGACGGAGGCCAGCTCACCGAAAAGGTACGCCGCCGCCCCTGGTCGGTGGTGCTTTTTGACGAGATCGAGAAGGCCCATGAGGATGTGTGGGGCATCCTGCTGCAAATCATGGATGACGGGCACCTGACGGATTCCGCAGGGCGGCGCGTGGACTTTTCCAACACCGTGGTGGTCATGACCTCGAATGTCGGGGCCAAGGCCATCATCGACCGGCGGCTGCCCCTGGGCTTTTCGGGCTCCGAGGCGCAGGGCGACCAGCTCATGCGCGAGCAGGTGCGCCAGGAACTGCGGCAGACCTTCAGGCCGGAGTTTCTCAACCGGGTGGATGAGGTCATGATCTTCCGCCGCCTGGATGAGGGCGACATGCTGGCCATCACAGGCAGGCTCCTGCGGGAGGTCACGCAGCGCTTTGCGGATCTGGGTCTCACGCTGCATGTGCCGGAGGAAGCGGCACGCCGCCTTGCCGCCCTGGGCCGCAGCGAGCAGAGCGGCGCCCGTCCCCTGCGCCGCACCATACGTCGGGAAATCATAGACCGTGCCGCCCGGATGCTGCTGGACGGCAGCCTTCAGAGGGGCGACACGGTCGAAGCGGTATGCGACGGAGACGGGATCGCGCTGGTTAAAACACCCTGACCTCTCTCCCCGGTGTGAGGAAGAACAGGACGCCTTCCTTTACAGGCTTTTTGAAAATGCGGGACAGGGCCTCGGCATAGGCCAGGAGCTGGCCCCGATAGAGTTCGGCGCGCGAAGCGATCTCCTCCTCGGTGCGGACACTGTCGGTCTTGTAGTCGATGATGACGAGCGCTCCGTCCTCCTCGAGGCAGCAGTCCACCACGCCCTGCAGCAAAAGCTCCTCTCCCTCCGCGCCGGGGTAGATTTTTCCGGCGTCCAGCAGCAGCGAAAAGCGAAATTCGCGCAGGGGCTCCTTCGCCTGCAGCATGCGTCTTCCGAGTTCTGAGCGGAAAAGCCGCTCGATGGCGCTGACGTTCACAGCCTGCGCCTGCTGCGGGGAAAGGAAACGGGCGGCGCTGAGACGGCGGATCTCCTCCCGGATGCCCTCCCGGCTCGCGGCCCTGGCAAAGTCCATGAACTGCAGCACCAGATGGGTCGCGACGCCCTTTTCCGTTGCGGTGAGAGGGCGCTCCCCCTCACCGAGCTTCGGCATGCGGAAGCTGCAGCTGCGCGGCTTGAACAGCTCCTCGGCGTCCGCGTCCCGCTCATAGCGGCCTTTGAGCTCGGTGGCCGTCACCTTGGAGGGCAGGTCCACCGCGGCATTATACGGATAGACGAAGCTGAGCCTGCGCCGGAGCTCCTTCGCTGTCTCGGGATCGGCGGGAACCGGCTCCCGCCGCGCATCGTCCCGGACGGGCGTCTCCCCGCCGCGGCAGAGGCGAAGGGCAAAATGCTCTTCTCCATCGGCAAGGCAGGCAGCCATCAGCCAACTGAGATAGTTTGAGGCACCCAGCAGCGTCTCCGGCGACAGGGCTGCGGCCATGTTCCCCGCGTTTTCGCGCATCTTTTCCGCGTCTTTGCAGGCGCCGACCACAAACAGCCGCTCCTTCGCCCGGGTGAGAGCTACATAGAGAAGGCGCATTTCCTCGCTCTTATCCTCCCGCTCCTGCCGTTTGGCAATGGCGAGACGGGCAAGCGTCGGATAGCGCACACGGTTTTTGAGATCCACCACCCGTGGCCCGAGGCCAAGCTCCGGGTGCACCAGCACGGTGCCGCTTCGGTCACGGGTATTGAACTGCCGCTCGGCATCGCAGAGGAAGACCACCGGGAACTCCAGCCCCTTGGAGCGGTGGATGGAGAGGATCTGCACAGCCCGGCCCGTGCCGGTGCCGACGGCTGGCTCCTGCCCCTTTTCCGCGAGGGCCTGCAGCCAGAGTGTGAGACGGTGAAGACCACGATAGCCGGTGCTCTCAAAGCCGCCTGCAAGCTCCACAAGCGCCATGAGGTTTTCGCGCCGCCGCGCTCCGTCGTCCATCGCGCTCACGAGGGCCAGGAGATCCAGCCGCTCAATCACGAGCCACACGATCTCCCCGGCGCTGAGATCCACCGCCTCCGCGCGCAGCACCGCAAGGCCGTCGAGAAAGGCGCGGCATTTGCCGTCCGTCTCCCCCGCGGCCTCCAGGGCGGTGAAAAGGTCCCCATCCCGGTCTGCGGCGCGGATATAGCTCAGCTCATCCGGCGTAAACCCGAAGGCCGCCGAGCGCAGCACCGCAATGAGGGGGATATCCTTGTGGGGGTTATCCATCACGCTGAGCATGGCGAGGGCGAGGGAGATCTCGGGCGTTGTGAAAAAGCCGCTGCCCTGGGCGCTGCCGACAGGGATGCCCGCATTGCGCAGTGCCTCGCGGTAGACGCCGCCGGTCTTGTTCGGGGAGCGCAGCAGGATCGCAATATCCCCGTAGTCCATGGGCCGCTGTACGGCGCCGTCGGTGACGGTCGCGCCGGAGTGTACCAGGGTGCGGATCTGTTCGGCTGTGAAGGCGGCCTCCAGAGCGGTCCTGTCGGGCGCTTCGTCCTCCTCGCTCTCCGGCAGCTCATAGAGCTTCAGCTCCGGCTTCGGGACAGTGCCCTCATAGTATTTTGCGCCATGGACAAGAGCCGCCTCGTCGTTGTAGGCCACATCGCCCAGGACTTCGGACATGCAGCGGGAGAAGACGGCGTTGGCCCCGTCCAGGATCTCCCTGCGGGAGCGGAAGTTTTCCCGCAGCAGGATCCGCGCCGCGCCGGAACCCGGCTCGGCATAGAGGTGGTATTTTTCATTGAAGATGGTGGGATCTGCCAGGCGGAAGCGGTAGATGGACTGCTTCACGTCGCCGACGAGAAAGAGCTTTTTCCCCCCGTCCGAGACGGCGGTGAAGATGTCATCCTGCACGTGGCTCACATCCTGGTACTCGTCCACCATGAGCTCGGTATAGCGCCGGGAGAGCTGGCGGGCAAGCTCCGTGGGTGTCCGGTCGTCCCGGAGCAAAAGTGCGGCCGCCCGGTGCTCCAGATCGGAATAGTCGGCAAGGCCGCGGCTCTCCTTTTCCTTTTTGTACGCGTCGTCAAAGCGAAGGGTCAGCCTCAAAAGCGCGCGCATTGCGGGGGCCGTGGCCGCCATATCCCGGAGCAGGTCCGCAGACGGCAGGGCGAAAACCGGCGCGACCTTTTCCTGGAAAAGCTTCCTGCACTTATCCCGCCGACCCTTGACGCGCTCGGAGAGCGCCTTGTCCGGGTTCTTGTAAAGCTTTGGCAGGGCCTGGATATGCAGCGGCAGCAGGGCCGCCGCCCGGTTCCATTCATAGCTGCGGCAGCAGCGGGCAAGCTCCCGGAGCTGATCGCCCATATCGGCAAAGTTCTCGCTGTAGGTCTCATAGATCTTCGGCTCCGCCTTCATCTCGGCAAGAAGCCGCTCCAGCTCTCCGGCCCAATGCTCGGCAAGGCCCCGGGTCCAGTCCATCAGCTCCCGGCCCCAGGGGGTATGGCCCGCATCGTCCGCCGGTGCCTCAAGCAGGGCCGTCTGCTCCTGCGCCCAGCGGGCAGGGAAGGCGTGGCACTGCATCTTGGTGTGAAGCTCCAGGATCAGCGAGGCGAGGGCGCTGTCATCCCGCCCCTCGCCCACGGTATCGGCCAGCAGGCGAAAATCGGGATCGTTTTCGATGTCTGTATAGCAGTCCTCCAGCACCCGCTCGAGGCAGCTTTGCCGCATTGCCTCGGCGCGCTCCTCATCCAGGATCTTGAAATCCGGCGAGAGGCCCGCGGCCTGGCAGTTTTCCCGCAGGAGATCGGCGCAGAAGCTGTGGATGGTGCCGATCTGCGCACGGCGGATCAGGGCGCTCTGGCGGCGCAGGCGGGCGTTGTCGGGCTCTGCGCGCAGGCGCCGGGAAAGCTCTTCCATGATCCTGCCGCGCAGCTCTCCCGCCGCGGCGCGGGTATAGGTGATGATGAGAAAGCTGTCGATATCCACGGGTGCGGCGGGATCGGTGATATAGGCCATGAGCCGCTCGGTCAGCACGCGGGTCTTGCCGCTGCCCGCCCCGGCGGACACCAGCACGGGACAGCCGCGCTCCTCGATCGCGGTCCGCTGGGCCTCGGTGGGCTTAAATTCTGCCATGTGCTTCTCCCTCCTCCATCATGGCCCAGACCTCCTCCGGGCTGTATTTGGGCATAAAGCGGCTCTTCTCGCCGCCGCGCCCCTCGGTAAACTGGCAGGCGTCAAAATAATCGCAGTGGAGGCAGGCGTTGTCGCTCTGGCTGCGGTAATAGGGATCGGCGGCAATGCTGCCGGCGCGAAGCTGCCGCGCCATGTCCCGCAGCTGCCGCCGGATGTGCCGATCCAGGAGTCCCAGACGCTCGAGGCTTGCCAGGGTGTCCGCCGTGGGCTTGTTCCAGCGGAATTTGATGGGGATGTAGCGCTTCTCGTTTCCGTGCTCCCAGGCCTCCTTCACGGCATCCTCATCCAGCAAAAGCCCGCTGCGGCGAAGCTCCTTGCTCCGCTCGCTCAGAATCGCCTCCTCATCCATGCGCGTCTCACTCGAGAGCATGGGGCTGCGGGCCGGAATGTACATGACTCCGGCAGGGACGATCTCATGCCCATAGCGGGCCCTGCCGCCGTCGGAGAGGGTGAAGAGATACAAAAGCATCTGCAGGTTCATACCGTCAAGAACCTCGGAGAGGGAAAATTCCTTGCGTCCGGTCTTATAGTCCACCACGCGCAGGTAGAGCTTCCCCTCGTGCAGCCACCCGTCCACCCTGTCGGCAATGCCGCTGAGGCTCAGGGCCTCGCCATCCTCCCCCAGCTCGATGGGCGGGATATCCTGCGCCTCGGAAAAGTTGAGTTCAAAATCAAGCGGCGTAAAGTCCGACAGGCGCAGCTCGTCCGCCATGTCCTGCACCACGCGGCGCACGTTCTCCCGCAGGCGGCGAAAGAGATAGACAAAGCGGCTGGATTTCTCCTGAAAGTCGTTGAGCTTTTCATGGACATACTGCTCCACATACCGGTCGGTGAGCGCCTCGAGCTCTTCATCCGTGACAGTCCGGAAGCCGCCGCGCGCGCCCGCGTCCCGGGCCACGTTTTCCAATACATAGTGCAGGAAGGTCCCCACCTCCGGCGGCTCAAAGCCTGCCGGGGTGTGGGGCTTTGCCTTGAGACCGTACTGGCAGAAGAACGCAAAGCGGCAGGACGCGAGCTTTTCGACCCGCGACGCGCTCAGGCGCAGCTTCTTCCCGTACAGGCGCCTGACTCCCTCCGGGGAGAGGCTGCCGCGGGTAAGCTCTGCCGCGGCCTGCAGGGCGGCAGAGCGTCGGGGGTCCAGAGCGGCGAAGTATTCCGCCGCGGCCTGCTCCCGCCCGCTGCCGCCGTGAAGAGCCTCAGCCGCAAGCGCGAGGGCCGGGGCCGCGGCGGAGAGGCGGGCGTCGGCGAGGTCGGCGCTCTCCGCTTCAAGGCCGAAGAGACTCTGCGCCCTGCGAAAGACAAAGGCCGGGCGAAGCTCCGAACCATCCGCCCCGCTTGTGGGGCAGAGCATGGTAAGGCTCTCCGACGGCAGGGTGAGAGTATGGTAGATGAGGGCAAACTCCCGCCATAGCTCACTGTCCCCGCCGGGACCGAGAGCGATGTCCAGCTCCAGAAGGCGCTGCCGCTCGTCCGGCGAGAAGATGCCGCCGCCCTCCTCAGCCATGGGCAGGCGGTTTTCCGCAGCGCCCAGGACGATGAGATGCCTGATATGGCGCCGGCGGTTGCGGTCAAAGTCCCCGGCGGTGACCCGGTCCAGGGAGACCGGAATGGTGCCGATGTCGTATTTGGAGAGCATCAGGGTAAAAAGCCGTCCGAAATGCTCATAGTCCATGGCGCTCTCGCCAAGGATGCTGTCACACTGCTCCAGCGCCCCGATCATGAGCTCCCAGAGCTGGCGGTACTCGGCGGCGCTCTTCTCCCTGCCGATGGCCTGCAGCTCCTCTGCCCGACGGCTCAGGGTCTCCGGCAGGCGCAGATCGCCCAGAAGCTGCGCGAGGGCCCTGGCCTGGGCAGTGGCGGTCTGCGCCTCGTTCGCCGCCTTCTCAAAGGCCTGCAGAGGCTTTGCCACCCGGCGCCGGAGGGCGTTGATGCGCTGCAGCTTCTCTTCGGCTTCCGGGGTATACTCCCCGCCGTAGCCGTCCGGGTGCTGCCGCCAGTCGCGCCTGCGCTGCCAAGCGCTGCCCCGGAGCTGCCACTTGAAAAGATAGCTCTCCAGCTCGTCGCACTCCGCGCTGTCAAGCCCGGCAAGGCCGGTGCGCAGATAGCTCACCACTTCGTCCAGCGCCCAGCCGCCCCGGATGATCTCATAGGCACAGGCAATCAGCGCAGGCAGGGGCTTTGCCATGAGATCCGAGCGCGCTGCCGTGAAAAGCGGCACCCCGTAGTGGCGAAACACGCTCTCAAGCGTACCGCGATAATCCTCAAAGCCCCGGGCCACGATTGCGATATCCCGCCAGCGGCTGCCCCGGTCCCGCACGAGGGAGAGGCAGAGGGCGGCCGCCTCTTCGCATTCGGCGGTCATGCTCTGGGCCCGGATGAGGCGCAGCGGGGCGTCGCCCTGCCAGCGCGCTTCCGTATAGTCAAAGAGATGTTCGGAAAAAAAGCGCAGGGCGTTGTCCTCCCCGCCGTCCGTCTCCAGGCGGGTGACCTTCGGCTTCTGCCCCAGCTCCTCCGCCGCGGCGGCAAGGGCGCGGGCTGCCCTGCGCGAGAGCTCAAAGATCTCGTTTTCCCCATTGAGGTCGTCCACGGTCAGGCACACGGTAAGGCGGATGCCCTGCCGCAGCATGGCGCAGAGGACCTCCTGCTCCTGCCGGGTGAAGTCGATAAAGCCGTCCACATAGACCCGGGCATTCCTGTCGAGGCCGCCGTCGTCGATGGTCTCGGCGAGCCGTGTGAGCCTGTCGGCAGGATCCGCCCTGCCGTTTGCGACCACGCCCTCATAGGCCTCCAGCACCAGTGCCAGGTCCCGGAGCTTGTCGCCCAGGGTGTCCGGGCAGGCTGCCGCCGCCTCTGAAAGCAGGTTCGCATCGATGCGGGCGGTCTTCAGCTCGTCCACTGCCCTGAGCAGCATGGCCTGCATCTCGGCTCGGCGCTGGGCCGCGCCGTAAACCTTGAGCCGCGCGCCCACTCCCTGCAGAGCCAGAGCCATGCAGAGCATGCGCCCTCCCTGGTCGAGCCAGGGATCGGCCGCGCCGCCGCGCTTGGTCTCGAGGCTGCGGGCAAGGCCGGAAAAGCTCAGCACCTCGGCATAGAGGGAGAGGCTGTCCCCGCAGGCGCGGCAAAGCTCCCGTTCGGCCTCGTGGCTGTACTGCTCGGGCACCAGCAGGATGCTGCCCTTTTCCCGGCGCTCCATATTCTCCCGGATCCGGCCGATCAGCGCCGCGGTCTTGCCCGCGCCCGCCCGGCCGATCAGAAATTCCAGCATAGAACGGTAACCTCACTTCCAGTTTTGTCGGGTCCATTGTAGCAAAACGTGGGAGGGAAGACAAGGAAAGAGTCACGGCCGTTTCCAAAATGCCCGCAAGACATTGTGGGAAACGGCCGTGAGAAAATCACGCTTTGATAATCCGCTTGTTCTTCCAGGAGCCGCGCGCGGCATGGATCACCATCAGCACGGCCTTCACGCTCCAGTCGATGCACATGGCCCACATATAGCCCATCAGGCCCATCTTGAGCCCGATGCCGAGCAGGAAGGTAAACGCGACGCGGATACCGCAGGTGCAGATCAGAGAGGTCACCATGGGGTATTTTACATCCCCGGCTGCCTTGAAGCCGCAGGGCATTGACTGGGCCAAGGGTGACACAAACGCTGTGAAGATGTTGTGCAGGATCGTGGTCGACACCACCAGTTCCAGCACCTCGGGCGTCGTACTGTAAAAACGCATATACAGCGGAAGGCCCAGTGTCAGGATCAGATTCCACAGCGCAGAGAGCACAATGGTGATCCTTGTCAGCTTGCAGAGATAATATTCGGACGCCTCCATGTCCTCCGCGCCGGTCGTGCGGCCCACCACCGTGGTATAGACCGCCCCGACAGCAAGGCCGATCATGGCGGACAGGTTCCATATCGTCTGTCCGATGCCGTTGGCCGCAAGCTGTGTTGTCCCGAAGGTGGCGATCACGCTGGCCAGGATGACCTTTGCCGCCTGGAAGAGGCTGTTTTCAACCACATTGGGCACCGCCACACTCAGGATCTGCTTTTCGATCACACGATTGGGACGCAGCGCTCCCAACAGATTCACGCTGGTTCTGCCCGCCTTTTTCTGTGTGCAGAGCCTTGTGATCGCGAACATTGCGACGGCCCAGGATATCGTCGTGGGCCAGGCCACGCCCGCGACCCCCGCGTCCAGCACAAAGACGCCGATCAGGTCGCCCACAATGTTGATGAGGTTGATGCCGACGGTGATGAGCATGGTCGTGCGCGTGAGGCCATTGCTCTTGAAGATGGCCGCGCCGGCATTGTACAGGGCATTCATGGGCAGGGAAAAGCTCAGAATGAGCAGGTAAGTCTCCGCTGCCTCCATGACCTCCGGCGTCACCTTCCAGTAGAGCCCGTGCAGAATCACGCGGCCGAAGAGAAGGGTCAGCACCATGCAGGCCAGGGAGAACAGGGCAGAGAGCCGATAAAGCTGTGTTCCCGTTTCGTCCGCCCTGTCATTCTGCCCGCTCCCCAGGTACTGGGAGATGATTACCGAGCCTCCGATGCCCAGCGCGTTAAAGGCGAACATGAACACCGCGTACAGCGTAGCCACCAGCGAGATGCCGGAAACGGCGGCCTCCCCGGCGTGGCTGACGATCATCGTATCCGCAAGGCCCACGATCAGCTGTAAAAACTGTTCCGTCAGCAGCGGCCACATCATTTTCAGAATCTCCCGCGTGGAATAGAGCTGGCGTGCCGCGGGAATCCCTTTTCTCGGCTCAATGATACGCTCGAACAAGTTCATACAGCTTTTTCAATTCCTCTTCTCTGCCCGTCTCGCTGACCGTCTCATGCCGCAGGGCATAGCGTGCAATCTTCGTGTGCATGCAGAGCATGATCAGGCGTTTTTTCGCTTCCCGCTCCGCTTCATCAAGATCGGAACAGCAG
The DNA here is from genome assembly GCA_902761635.1 of Oscillospiraceae bacterium. GTDB lineage: Bacteria > Bacillota > Clostridia > Oscillospirales > Oscillospiraceae > Limivicinus. Next base: position 15,092 of record CACWLG010000033.1, read on the forward strand.
CCATCCAGCGTCCTGTTCAGGACCCACAGGCGAAGCCCGGGGTCTCCCCACCCCAGCACATCATTGTGGAGGAGGGCAGGGAAGCCCTCCAGCGCAGCTGCGATGGTGGCCAAATCGAAAATGGGATTGCCCAGACCGATCCCATCCAGGTCGATGAGGACCAGCTCGCCGCGCACATCCATGATATTGGACGGGTGCAGGTCCCCGTGCAGCAGCGTGTTTTTCTTCGGAATTTCCCCGATGATCCGGCGCAGCCTGTCAACGGTCTCCCGGCCGAGGCGCTCTTCCAGATCCGATGCCCAGCCGAGGAACATTTCCTTATGTCTCGGCAGCGTCATGCCCTTCGGCAGATCCTTCGTCTGGGGGACGATCCCGTGAATTCTCTTGATAAAGGCAATATACTTGTCAACCAGCTCTTCCCTCTGTTCGGGCCTCGCCACGATCTCATGCGTCAGCGACTGAGCGTCCAGCATCTCATACATTGCGCCGAGGCGCTCTCCCACCATGACCAGGTTGAGCGGGATCGCGGTCGGCAGGCCGGAGACGAAGCAAAAGCGCGACATCTGGTTTTCCCGGCGCACATCGTCCATCTGCGTCTTTTCTCTGTAGACCTTCACGACCGTGTCCGGGGAATAGCGATAGACGCTCCCGTTCTGTCCCTTGCCGATGAGCGCACAGCCGTCGATGCTGATCCTCTTCGGCATGCGGTCAATCCGCATCAGCGAGGTAAAGCCCGATATGTCCAGGGTTTCATATACTGTCTCTGAGACGTTGAACATCCTTACCGACGCATATTCGCCGATGAGCTGCAGCAACTTCCGAAGTCCAACGCTGGTAATACGCTCCAGCCTTGCCGCATCCAGCCTGAGCGCATCCGTCCGGACCGTGCGGCGTATCGCGTCAATCTGCGCTTCCGTCTTTTCGACATTGCCGGTAAAGATCCTTTTCGGCAGGAGAATCGTCATTCCCTCTGCGTCCTCCTGATCGGCAGCGTCTTCCCCGATCAGGCTCCTGTAGTATTCCAGGAAGCCGGCATAGTCCTCCCTGTCCTCCACGGAGCCGGCGGGTGCGCACCTGAACTGACGGCAAACGCTGTAGAAGGCCTCCCGTCCCGGATAGGCCGGCAGCATGCAGCCGCCGCGCATGAGAAGCCAGGCGGCGGTCACCATGGCGCACTTGCCGCAGCCGTCGGCAAAGAGGTGGATCGTGAGATTGATGTAGTATTCCGCGGCTGCTGCCGCCTCCACCGCGTCGAACGGGTCCCGGCAGAGCAGGGAAAACAGATGCTCATAAAACCAAAGGGCGGAGGTCTCGATTTTTGCCACGGGCGTGTAGTTATATTTTGCGGAGTCGGCCCCGCTCCTGTACAAAACCCCGTCCCTGAGCAAGCCGCGATTGACCTGAAGCGCCAGGTCCTCGAGAAAAGCGCGCAGATCCCCGGAATCCGAGAAGACCCTGTACCTGTTCTCCCACGCCAGTTTCAGAGCGTCCTCAAAATTGCGAAGGGCAAGATCCTTCGCCGTTTCCCCGTCGGTCACAGCCATCATGTCCTTCTTGCCGGCGCTTGCGGATGTGTCCACCCTGCCGTTGGCGGTTCTGGACATCACCCGCAGGTTTGCCATCGCCTGCTCTCTGTACGTCTCTCTTGTCATATTGCGATCCTCTTTCATCAGCGCGTCAGTCTGCCATACAGTAATCATCCCGGCAGCGGAAAGCGCCTCCATAACATATTGACATTGTGATTATATCATTCTCTTCGGGTCTGCGCAATAAAAAAGCCCATCGCCCATGCCGGAAAGCCGTCAGGAGAAAAGCATGAATCGGCTCTTGCATAAGCGGTGGAAAGGTGCTAAAATATTCAGAAAATACGCAAGGGAGCGGTATAAATGAAATTGTCTTCCAAAATGGAACGCTGCGGCCTGTCCCCCATGCGCAAGTTCAACCCGCTTGCAGACGAGGTTAAGGCGCGCGGCATCAAAATCTACCATCTCAATATCGGCCAGCCGGACGTGGAGACTCCCGCGCCCTTCTACCAGGCCCTGCGAGCCTTTGACGAGAAGGTCGTGGCCTATGCCCCCTCCAGCGGCGTGCCCGCCTTTGTAGACGCGGTGCGCGGCTACTACAAGCGCATTGGCGTGGAGCTTTCCCGCGGGGAGATCCTGCCCTCCTTCGGCGGGAGCGAGGCTCTGCAGATGACCCTCGCCACCATTCTCGACGACGGGGACGAGATCATCATTCCCGAGCCCTTCTATCCCAATTACGCCACCTCCGTCACGCTGGCCGGGGCGAAGATTCATCCCATCCCCACCTTTGTGGAGGAGGATTACTTCTATGCCGACCGGGCCAGGGTCGAATCCTGCATCAACGCGCACACCCGCGCCATCTTCATCACGAACCCCGGCAACCCCACCGGCTCCATCCTGACGCCGGATCAGCTCAAGCTCATGCTGGACATTGCGAAGGAGCACGAGCTCTTCCTCATCTGCGATGAGGTGTACCGGGAGTTTGTGTACGCGGGCGAGCCGCTTCTCAGCGCCTTGCAGTTTCCCGGGTACGAAGAAAACGTCATCATCATCGACTCCGTGTCCAAGCGCTTTTCCGCCTGCGGCGCCCGTGTGGGCTGCGTGATCTCGAAAAACCGGCAGTTTATGGACGAGGTCATGAAGTGGTGCCAGTGTCGCCTGGCCTCCGCCACGGTGGACCAGATCGCCTCCGCCGCCCTTTACGGCATGGACCCGTCCTACTTTAACGTTGTGCGTGACGAATACCGCCTGCGCCGCGACACCATGGTGAAAAAGCTGAAAGAGATCCCGGGCGTGATCTGCGGGATGCCGCGCGGCGCCTTCTACGTCATGTGCGCTCTGCCCGTGGACGATGCGGACAAGTTCCAGACCTGGCTTCTCAAGGAGTTCAACGACCACGGTGAGACCGTACTCTTCGCCTGCGGGGAGCCCTTCTATGCCACCCCCGGCCGCGGCAAAAACGAGGTGCGCCTTGCCTACACCATCAACGCCCCCGACATTGCCCGCGCCATTGACATCCTCAAGATCGCCATCGAGGAATACAACAAGCGCTAAAAATCTTATTTACCACACGATCCCCGGCCATTTGGCCGGGGATCGTGTGGTTAATCCCGCTCCATCATTTTCCCGGGACTCACGCCGAAGCTCTCCTTAAACGCCCGGTGAAAGGCGGAGTAGTCGCCGTAGCCGCTTTCGGCGGCGGCACGGGCAGCGGAAACCCCCTCGCGGAGCAGGCGCGCCGCGTTCATCAGGCGCTTCTGGCGCACATAGGCGTGCACGGTGCTGCCGGTCTGCGCCTTGAACTGGCGCATAAAATGATAGGGGCTCATGTAAAAGCGCTCCGCCAGCGCCTCCACGGTGAGCTCTTCCCGAAAGTGCTCGTTGATATAGCTCAGCACCTGCCTGAGCTTTGGATCGCCGACAGGCTCCGCGTGCTCGGGCGCCGCCTCATGCAGGCGGTTGACCTGGATCAGGAGCTGGATGATCAGGGTCTCCCGCATGGTCTGGGCGCCGAGGCGTTCGTCCTTTGCCGCGCGCTCATAGGCCTCGATGGCGGCGCGCAGCTCCGCGAGCTGGTCCTCTGCGGCGGTCAGCATGTGCCGCCGGTGCCGGTCCGCCTGGTCAAAGCAGTCCATCAGCCCCGCGCCGGGGAAGGCCCGCTCAAAATAATGCCGGTCGAGATAGAGGATGATGCGCTCATAGGGCACGGTGCGGTCAATGACCGCCTTGTGGATCGTGTGGTGGCGCACCAGCAGCACCGACCAGGGTGTGAGGGCGTAGCGCTGCTCCTCCACCAGGTAGTCCACGCTGCCCGAGAGCAGGATCACCAGCTTGTCAAACTCGTGAAAGTGGAAGTCCAGCTCCTGCCCGGCGCTGTCCTTGAGATGAAAATAATGAAAGCTCTCCCGCAGATAGCCCGCGCGATTGATGCTGTTGTCCCTGGGCATGGGCTGCCTCCTTCCGATATTTCCGCCCGCAGTCCCGGCGCATCTGTGAGATGCGGCTTGCCGGCTCCCTCCTGGCGGGCGCTGACTCACTGCAAATAAGTAGCGTGCTAAAGTATACAGCAGCTTTTGCAATGTTTCAAGCAGAATTTGCAATTTACTTTGCAAATCCACGGAATATAATAGCAATGACATTTGAACCCGAAAGGAGCCATCCTATGAAGTCCAACAATTTTCTGAAGAACAACTGGTTCTTCTTCTCCATGATCATCGGCATCGTGCTCGGCATTGTCGTCGGCTTTGTCTGGCCCAATGCCGGTGTTCTCGAGCCGCTCGGCACCCTGTTCATCAACATGATGTTCTGCGTGGTGGTACCGATGGTGTTCGTCTCCATCTCCTCCGCCATTGCCAACATGAAGAGTTTGAAGCGCGCCGGCAGGCTGATGGGCACCACGGTTGTCACCTTTATGTGCACCACCATCATCGCCTCTGTGATCATGTATATTCTGGTTCGCTTCATCCCCGTCTACACCGGCGAGCCCGCCTTTGAGCCGGGCGCTTCCGAGCCGATGAGCGCCGGTGAGATGATCGTCGGCTTCTTTACCAAGCCCGACTTCCCCGATCTCTGGAGCCGCCGTTCGATCCTGCAGCTTATCATTGCGGGCATCTTCTTCGGCTTCGGCGTGCAGATGTGCGGCGGGCCTGAGACCAGGACCGCGAAGCTGCTGGAGGAGCTCAACCACATCCTCATGAAGGTCATCAAGATCATCAGCTTCTATGCCCCCATCGGCTTCTTCGGCTTCTTTGCCGCCCTTGTCTCCGCCCACGGCGCCGATTTTGTTTCCAGCTACGCCCGGGCCATCATTCTCTACTACGTGGTTTCCTTCGCCTACATGTTCCTGATCTTCCCGCTCTACGCCCGCTTCGGCGGCGGCAGGGGCGCCGTCAAGGTCATGTTCCAGCACCTGTTCCGTCCGGCGGCCGTCGCCTTTGGCACCTGCTCCTCCGTCGCCACCATCCCCACCAACATGGAGGTTGCAGAAGATACCGGCATTTCCAAGGACGTGACCGACATCGTCCTGCCCATGGGCGCCACGATGAACATGGACGGCTCCGGCATGAGCGCCATTATCAAGGTCGCCTTCCTCTTCGGCATGTTCGGCAAGAACTTTGCCACGGCTGACGCCCTCATCGCCATCATTATTGCCACCGTTTCCTCCGTGGCCATGTCCGGCATCCCCGGCGGCGGCGGCACAGGCGAGCTTGTGCTCTGCTCCCTCTTCTTCCCTGAGCAGCTTGCTATCGCCTTCCCCATCGCCCAGGCGATCGGCGACCTTGTCGATCCCCCCGCCACGATGGTCAATGCCGCCGGCGACTATGTGGCCTGCTTCATCGTCTCCCGCTTCAATGACGGCAAGGATTGGCTCCAGAAGGCCCTTGCCGCAAAGAGGAAGCAGCAGTAAGAATCCGATACATACTTCCATCCGAATACAGAGGGGACCTCCGCTCACTTGTGGGCGGGGGTCTTCTGTCTGCTGCGGTGGGAAAAGGATTGATGTTTTCCCGCGGGGATAGTATAATAAGGATTGTCTACAGGAAATACTTTCTAAGGGCGGCAGCGTTTGCCGTGCTGTCCAAAAGGAACGAAGATCGTCATGGAAAAAGCCTCCGTCTTTTTCAAAAGAATCATGCTGGGCATCCTGCTGCTGGTGATGCTGCTGACGCTCGGCCTCGTCATCTGGAAAGGTGCCGAAGCCCATTCCTATCTGGCGGCGCTGCTGCCGGGCGCGGGCCTTGCCTATCTGCTGAGCAGGCTGCTGCCGCGCCGCAGCCTGCCGCTGCCGCGCCTGCCTGCGCTCTGGGTCGGGATGTTCTGCTTTGTGCTCAACATCATCTGGGTGCTGCTCGTCCACATTGAGCCCTTCAGCGATTACGAGGAATACTGGCAGGTGGCCTGCGCCCTTGCCGCCGGCAAACCTGTCCCGGACGCCTGGTATGTGGCCATGTACCCGCACATCCTCGGCACGGCCACATTCCTGAGCGGCGTGATCCGCCTGTTCGGTGAGTCGGTCTTTGCCGTGACGGTAGTGAACGTGCTGCTCACGAGTTTGAGCTGCACGCTGATCTGGCTTTTGGGGCGGGAGCTTCTCACACAGGAGCAGGCCTTTCTCGCCGCGCTTCTCTGGGCCTTTGCCCCCTCCAAGATGATGCTTGGCTCCCTTGTGTTTTCCGAGCCTCTGTATACGCTGCTGATCCTGCTGTTCTTCTGGCTCTTCCTGCGCCTGAAGCCGAAGCTCACGGCAGAGGGGCCCATCCCCTGGGCGGCCCTGGGCGCGCTTGCGCTGCTGGGCCTTTTGCTGGCCCTGATCAATATCGTGCGGCCCATCGCCGTGATCCTGATCATCGCCGTGGTTTTGTGGCTGCTGTTTCTGCGCGGGGCGGAGGGGAAGAGTCTCCGGCTCTGGGGGCTCTGGCTGCTCACGCTTGTCGTTATGCTGGGGCTTTACAAGGGTGCGCTCACCCTCTGGAACAGCCATGTGGAGCAGGTGCTCGGCCAGGAGCCGGCGTCTGTGCCCTGGTACAACATCTATGTGGGCTTAAACGAAAAGACCGACGGTCGCTATACCGACGAGGACATGGATCTTCTGACCGGATATCTCAAGCAGGGGATGAGCGCCGGGGAGGCCCAGCAGCACATGATCCCCCACGTGAGAGAGCGCCTGAGCTCCGGGCTCGATTTTCCGAAGCTTCTCTCCGCCAAGCTCTTCAACTTTCTGGGCAATGACGAGCTGGGCGGCTATACCTATCGCTTTACGCGCTCATCTCTGTTCGTCAAGCTCTGTATGATCATCTGCAACATTTTCTATTACTGCATTTTCCTTGCGGGGATCCATGGCCTGGTGCAAATGCTCTGCAGCCGTGAGCTGGGGGCCGGGCTGCTGCTGCCGCTCTTCTTCCTGGGGCTGACGCTGGCCCACATGCTGGTGGAGGTCGCAAACCGCTACCACTATTCTCTGATCCCCATTCTCATCATTATCGCCGCCCTCGGCCTGACGGGCGGGGAAAGGAGTCCGTCATGAGCAAAATACCGAGACTGTTTATCGTGATCCCCTGCTATAACGAGCAGGAGGTCCTGCCCATCACGGCGCCGCTTTTCCGCGACAAGCTTTTGAGTCTCGCCGCCGCCGGCAAGATCACGGCGGACAGCCGCGTCCTCTTCGTCAACGACGGCAGCCGGGACCGGACCTGGGAGATCATCCGGCAGCTCTCCAAAGAGGATGAGCACTATCTCGGGATCAGCCAGAGCCGCAACCGCGGCCATCAGAACGCCGTGCTCGCCGGACTCATGGAGGCCCGGGACAAGTGCGACATCACCATCTCCATCGACTGTGACGGGCAGGACGACATCAACGCCATGGACAAGATGGTGGACGCCTACCTGGACGGCTGCGAGGTGGTGTACGGCGTGCGCTCCAGCCGGGAAACGGACACCTTCTTCAAGCGCTTCACAGCTGAGAGCTTTTATAAATTTCTCGCCATGATGGGGGCGGAGGTGGTCTTTAACCACGCCGATTACCGCCTCATCAGCGCGCGGGTGCTCAAGGAGTTTGCCAATTTCAAGGAGGTCAACCTCTACCTGCGCGGCATGGTGCCGCTGGTGGGCTTCAAGTCCACCTCCGTCAGCTACTCCCGCGCCGAGCGCATGGCCGGCGAGAGCCACTATCCCCTCCGAAAAATGATCGGTCTTGCGGTGGATGGGGTGACCAGTCTCTCCGTCAAGCCTCTTCGCCTGATCTTCGGGCTGGGGCTTTTCATCGCGTGCGTGAGCTTTCTGTTCTGCATCTGGGCCCTGATCACGGCCCTGTGCGGCAAATCCGTCGCCGGCTGGGCCAGCATGACCTGCATCATCTGCTTTGTCAGCGGCGTGCAGCTCATCTGCCTCGGCATCATCGCGGAGTATATCGGCAAGATCTATATGGAGACCAAACAGCGCCCGCGCTATATCATCAGCGAGCGTACCTGGGAGGAAGACTGACCCTATGCAGGAGAGTTTTTATTCCATACCAGGCTGTCCCTGTTCCATTGCGCTGATTTCCGACCTGCATGAAGCGCCCTTCGAGGCGGTGTTGGCTTCCCTGCGGAAAAATCGCCCGTCGCTGATCTGCGTCGCGGGCGATTTTCTCATCGGCCGTCTCCCAAAGGAGGCTCTCAAAGTGTGCGAGGCGGGGCTCCTGCCTTTTTTCAGCGCCTGCGCCTCTCTGGCCCCCTGCTTTGTCTCCCTCGGCAATCACGAGTGGATGCTCACAGAGGCGGATTTGGAGCTGCTGCGAAGCTGCGGTGTTTCGGTTTTGGATAACGCCTTCACGGCGTTCACCGTCCGGGACCGTCTGCTTGTGATCGGCGGACTCTCCTCCGCCAGGGTGAGTGAATACCGGCGCGCGCTCCGGTCGGGCCTCACACCGCTGGAGGCAAACGATCTGACCCGCCCGGTCGGTGTGACAAAGCATGTCCCGCCGCAGCTTGCGTGGCTGGACAGCTTTGCCTCCCGCCCCGGTTATCACATCCTGCTGTGCCACCACCCGGAGTACTACCCGCGCTGGCTCGCGGGCCGGAACATCGACCTGATCCTCAGCGGCCACGCCCACGGCGGGCAGATCCGCCTCTTCGGCCGCGGGCTTTATGCCCCCGGACAGGGCCTGCTGCCCGGGCTGACTGTCGGAGTGGTTGACGGTCGGCTCGTCATCAGCCGCGGCCTTGGCAATACCAGGCGAGTGCCGCGCCTTTTCAATCCCCCCGAGCTTGTGTATATTCTGTCTGATGAAGGCCGCACAGACAGTCCGATCTGACAGGCGCAGAATTAGGATTGAATATTTTTGAGGAAATACTTTACGAATGGCAATTGTCGCGCTATAATTATTCGGTCAAAATCTATGCCGCAAGGCAAAAGGAGCCATCCACAGATGAGAACCATCGGAACCGTTGTGCGCGGTGTACGCGCACCCATCATCCGCCAGGGCGATGATATTGCCCAAATCACGGCCGACTCCGTCATGGAAGCCTGGAAAGAGGCCGGGATAAGCCCCTGCGACCGGGACGTGGTCGCTGTGACAGAGTCCGTTGTGGCCCGTGCCCAGGGCAACTACGCCACTGTTGATCAGATCGCAGCGGACATTCGCGCCAAGACCGGCGGCAAAACCGTCGGTGTCGCCTTCCCCATTCTCAGCCGCAACCGCTTCTCCCTGCTGCTGAAGGGCTTTGCCCGCGGCTGCGAGAAGATCGTGCTGCTGCTCAGCTACCCGTCCGACGAGGTGGGCAACCATCTGGTGGATTGGGACCGCCTGGATGAGGCCGGGGTCAACCCCTACAGCGATACGCTGACGCTTGCGCAGTTTCGTGAAAAGTTCGGCCACATCGTCCATCCCTTCACCGGCGTTGACTACATCGACTTCTATTCCGACCTGATCCGCGGTGAGAACTGCGCGGTCGAGGTTATTTTCGGCAACAAGGTCACCACCCTGCTGGACTATACCGACACGGTGCTTACCTGCGATATTCACACCCGCGAACGCTCCAAGCGCCTGCTGCATAACGCCGGAGCCAGAGTCGTGCTGGGTCTGGACGATATCCTTTGCACCAGTGTGGACGGCAGCGGCTACAACGATCAGTACGGTCTGCTGGGCTCCAACAAGGCAACTGAGGAGACCGTCAAGCTCTTCCCGCGGGATTGCTATACCGTGGCGGAGCGTATCAGCAAGCTCCTGTCCGATGCCTCCGGCAAGCGCATTGAGGCCATGGTCTATGGCGACGGTGCCTTTAAGGATCCCGTCGGCAAGATCTGGGAGCTGGCAGATCCTGTGGTGTCTCCCGGCTACACCACCGGCCTGATCGGCACGCCCAACGAGCTCAAGCTCAAATATCTGGCGGACAACGACTTCGGTGATCTCAAGGGCGACGAGCTCCGGCAGGCTATTGAAGCGCGCATCCGCGCCAAGACCGGTGACAGCCTCGTGGGCAACATGGTGTCCGAGGGCACCACGCCCCGCCGTCTGACGGATCTGATCGGGTCTCTTTGCGATCTGACCTCCGGTTCCGGTGACAAGGGCACCCCCATTGTCTATATTCAGGGTTATTTTGACAATTACACCAACGAGTAAGAAAACCGCTTCCGGACTCTTTCTGCTGTTCGGAAGCGGTCTTTTTATCTCAAATCAGGGAGGTGACCCCATGTTTCATCGAAAAGCTTTGGCTCTGCTCCTCGCATGCTCTCTGCTTCTGTGTTCCCCAGTCGCCTCTGCAGATTTCGATCCATCGGATACGCCGCCGGCGACGGTCATAGAAGCGCCGTCCACTTTCCGGCGTCTTGAACTGCTCGGCGCCGGGGAACTCGACTGGCCCTGCGGGGTGCCCTTTGAAGATCCCGGTTTTATCGCCCTCGGGGCGGATGGTGAGGATCTCAGTGGGGCAGTCATTACCGAGGGTGCGCCCGTCCCCTGGCACGTCGGCGATTACACGATCACCTATCTCTGTTCAGAAGGCGATGGTGAAATCGCCGCTGCTCGCCGCATTGTTCATGTAAAAGCACAGCCGCTGCCCGACATCGTTCATCCGCCCGCCGGCACCATCTGCCTGACATTTGACGACGGCCCCTGCGAATTTACCGAGCGCTGCCTTGATATCCTTGCAAGTCACAATGTTCGCGCGACCTTTTTCATCGTGGCCAATCAGACCAGGTATCTGCCTCTGCTTCCGAAAATCCTGGAAGGCGGTCACACCCTGGGGATTCATTGTTATGACCACAGTTCCTACGAAATGCTCTACCGTGATGAGGAGCATTATTTTACGGATCTGTTGAAAGCCCAGCAGATCATCCACGACTATACGGGCCAGTATGCGCATGTCGTCCGCTTTCCCGGCGGCAGCAGAACGGCAAGCCATCTGACCGGTACACTCGAGGGCGGCTACCCGGAGCTCTATGCGATTCTGCATGATATGGGCATACGTCCCTATGACTGGAATGTGCAGCCGGAGTCTGTGACCAAGACCGTAGAGAGCACAATCATTGAATTTACCCACCCGCGCGAGAACTATGAATATGCCGTGGTCCTGCTTCATGATGCCCGACGCTTCAGCGTGGAGGCGCTGGACCAAATGCTCACCTGGGCGCAGGCAGAAGGCTATACCTTTGCTCCGCTTGACACTACCTTTCCTGAGGTGCTCTTCAACTGATTTTTCAGAGCATGCAAAAAGCTCCGAGATTTCTCTCGGAGCTTTTCGTGTTGGCGTTGAGCTATCTTTCCAGTCCGTCGCCAGACAAGTATTTTTGCCACTGGTGAGCTTAACTTCTGTGTTCGGAATGGGAACAGGTGGACCCTCACCGTTAAAAACACCAACTTCAGAGTTTGTACCCTGAAAACTAAACAGAGGGAAGGGAAGCAAGGCCATGTGCCTGCATAATGTAGGTCAAGCCCTCGGGCTATTAGTACCGGTTGGCTGAACAC
>CACWLG010000034.1 GCA_902761635.1 Oscillospiraceae bacterium
CCTGGTAATCACGCCTCTGGTTGATGTTAAATGGCAGCCCAAGAACGGTACAACTTGGGAGAATCATCCGTTTAACGTCAAGAAGGTTGCCAACATCAATGTAGACATCACCTATACAAATAAATCCGGCGAGACTTACGCCATGTCCGTAGCCGAGGGTGACGAATATGATACCTATGAGCTGGTAGAGGCTGTCGCTTCCTACAAAAAGGACAGCACGCCCGTTTACACCTCCACCTTCAACGAAGCTGCCACCAAGGCTGCTGAACTTGCCACCGGCGAAAAGAAGGAATACACGGTTACGCTGTACAAGCTCCCCACCGATAAGACTGACGTCTATGCGATGGGCATCGGTGAGCTGACTGTGGTTGCCACCGGCACCGATCTTGTCGCAAAGTTTAATGAAACTGCTGCAAGGAAGCTTGTAACCGCTGAAAACGCTCTTAAGGTTACCTTTGACGAACAAGCCGCCACCGCTACCTACCTTGTTACTGAAGCTGCTGCCAAGATCGTGATTAACGATGCCGGCGACGCCGTGTTCTTTACGTCGTTTGCTGATGCGATCGCAGCCTATGTCAAGGGCGAGGCTGAAGATGGCACGAAAATTCCTTCCGGCAGCGTCATCACCGTGCTGAAGACGGCTAAGTTCGAAATTACCGCAGGAACTGCTGGCACTTATGCCGGTAAGGTCGTCCTGAATATTGCGACGATTGAAGACGTTACTGCCGACATTACGTACACGAACGGCACTAATGAGCACTATACCGTTGCGAAGACTCCCGTTGAAGCTGAGGGTTACACCAAGTACGAACTTGTCAAAGCCACTGCTTCCTACAATGATGGCACCGACGATGTTTACACCGTCACCTTCAAGGAAGCTGTCGATAAGGCCGTTGAGCTTGATGCCAAGCAGACGACCCCGACGAAGGAATACTCTGTCAAGCTGTACCAGGCGCCTGCTGCCGCAAGCGGAGAAACTGCAGCGGACGTCTACACCATGGCTGCCCCTGGCAAGCTGACTGTTGTTGCCACTGGAACCGATCTGACCGATATGAGCGGTATTTACCAGACTATCGTCACGGTTTCCGGCGAGAACAAGATGGTAAAGACGCTTGCTGAGGATAAGCTTTCTGCAACCTATACTGTCAACCCGGCTGTTGCCTCTGTCACTGCTGCCGGCGGCGAGCCCGAATACTATGATAATTACGAGCTGGCCGTTGCTGATGCAAAGGACGAAGACGTTACCCTGAAGCTCCTTGCTGCCGCGCCCGCAGACAAGCCCATCGTGCTCGCCGAAGCAGGCTCGTTCATCAAGATCGATAAGAGCGGCGAACAGGCGACCGTTAAGGTTGCCGAGGGTGAGCCTCTTGTCCGTACAGAGAGTGAAGCAGACGGCATCGTAACCTACACCGCAGTTGCGGCCACCGCTTCCTACAAAGACAGCACGAAGGGCACCGTCTACAAGCAGTTCTTCAATGAGGCTGCCACGAATGCCGTAGCGGCGACCGATCACACTGTTACCCTCTACAAGCTCCCCGAAGAGACTGATGTCTACACGATGACTTCTGGCAATCTGACTGTTGTTGCAACTCCCACTACTTTGGAGGGCTGGAATAAGGCAGAAGCCGAGGCTATCGTCAAGGTCGAGGGCGAGACGGTCTCTGTGGTCGACTTCGACGAAGATACCCACATTGCAACGTACACCGTTGCTCCCGCTGTCGCAAAGGTCAAACTGAACCAGGTTTCTCCCACTGATCCCGAGTACATGTACTTTGCAGATCTTGTTACTGCTTTCGACACAGTTTTCGTTGAGCACAATAATGAGAATCTGTATCTGGTCCCGATCGTGAGTGGTACATTCAGCATCACGGCAGATAAGCTTGAAGACTATATCAATACGAAGGTTAGAATCGACAACTCCGATCCTGCGAAGATCATCAAGCTCCAGGAGTACTCGGATGGTGATGCTCATTACGCATGGGCCATGGAGAGCGGCACGGAGTATTCCACCTACACTCTGAATAAGGCTGTAGTCAGCATCCCCATGAATCCGGTACTGAACCAGTGGTTCGAGCCCGCCAGCGGTAAGAACGTCAAGTACTTCGCCACCTTCCATGAGGCGGTTGCACTCGCAGCAGAGAACAATATTGCGATCACTCTGCTGGAGCCCTACACCTACACGGAAGAGTCCGTCACCAAGACCTACTCTGAAGAGTTCGTCCTCGGTGCTCCTGATGGCGTCGAGACTCTCCAGGTTGTCAAGGACGGCAAGACCTGGCTGACGGTTAATCCTTACGGAGAAAAGGCTGTTACGCAGGAGACCAACACCGCTACACCGCCTGTGACGACTTACAGCCTCGTTGATCCTGTTGTCACCGTCACGCTCAATGCCGGTACTGCCACCGAAGAGACCAAATACTATGACAGCATCGCATCTGCTGTTGCGGAAAATTCCGCTCTCCTCTACAGCGGAATCACCGTGCATCCTGTTGCGGTTCTGCACGCAAATGACACCGTAGCGTACACCCTCCCTGCAAATAAGTGGATCGACGTCCAGGGTAACTTCACTGCCAACATCGTTGCTCCTGCCAGTTCCACGACCGCACATTACACGATTGATGACTCGACTGTTGTCGACGATGTGAAGACCTACAAGTGCGTTGTTGCGGAAGCCCTCGTCGGCACCACCTACACCACGCTGGAAGATGCTGCCACGATCGCTGCCGGCACCGAGATCATCACCCTCCTCGACAGCGGCAGCACCACCACGCCCTCTTACACCTACAGCCTCGGTGCTGAAGGCAAGGCTGAGAAGCTGGTTATCTTCAAGAACGATCAGACCATCAAAGTCACCTCCGGTGTTGAGGGCATGGCTGTCAAGGAGACCCAGTCCACTGTCGGCATCGGCACTGGTGCGAAGGTAATCTCCACCTATGAGCTGGTTGAGGCCGTTGCCTCTGTCACCGTGATTGATGGCGATAAAGAAGTAACCACCTACTATGACACCTTCGCAAATGCTGTGAATGCTGCCGGCACGAACACCATCGTTCTGCTCGACAACATTGCAGATCCCTATGAGCTGTATGCCGGCAAAGCGATCAATGTCAAGCTGGGTACGTTTACTGTCCCTGTGAAGGCGATCACTGACACCACCGGATATCCTGCCGCGATCCTGAAGACCTTCGATGAAGAGACCGAAGTTACCACCTTTGAGTCTGTCTACGCGGTTGCGTACGTTGATTTCAGCACCGAAGAAGCTGCCGACGTGAAGTACTACGCCACGGTTGGCGGCGAGGACGGCGCTATCACGGCTGCCTTTGCTCCCGAGGGCACCGATCCTGTTTACACGGTCGTTCTCCTTGAGCATGGCACGATCGCAGCAGACGACAAGTTCGTCGCTGAGAGCTCCGGCTCCTTCCTGGTCGACATCACCGGTAAACCCAATGCAGAAATTGCTGAAAAGCATGTAACAGCCATCAAGGGCGACTACATCGATCATGTTTCTGTTGTTGGCAAGGATAATAACTACCTCGTAACCCTGCACGGCGCTGTTGCATCCGTGATCAAGAACGACGGCAAGCCCAAGTACTACAGCAATGTTGCTGCTGCTGTTGTGGATTCCAACGCGCAGCACCCGGTGATCCTCCTTGCTGACGGACTGTCCTACGAACTGGCAACGACCAACGATGTGAACCCGATGTATGTCGATAAGAACGGCTTCGAGTTCACCGTTACCAAGGTTGATCCTGATCAGCTTGAACCCAAGGTTGCAATCGAGGTCGAAGAGCTCAGCGACGGCATCACCAAGTACACCGCTGTTGATGCGGAAGCCAAGGTCATTGCTTACGTCGACTTCGTGACCGTTGAGCCCGAAGGTGACTTCGGCTCCAAGCCAGTCCACAACTACGTCTACTACACCAGCTTTGCTGACGCAGTGGAAGACGCCAACAAGGGCGAGTTTGTCATCTATCTGACCAGAGACATGGTCAAGAAAGATGCTACTGCTTCTGCTCCTGCTGTTGACGAGACCTACGTCATCACCGACACGGATGAGCTTATCAGACTTGATTCTGGTGAATTCGAGGTTCTGATTGTCGCTGACGAAGGCCTCAAGCTCAGTGTTGAGGAGTATAAAGGCGAGCCCGCAGGCTATGTCGATCACGATATTTACTCTGTAAGCCAGGGCGTTGCAAGCGTCTCTGCTGTCTTCTCCGGCACCGAGGCCACTACAGAAGTCTATGACAATTTCGCCGATGCTGTTGCCGACGCGATTGCCCACTACGGCGATTCCAGACCTGCCTATCTGACGCTGCATGCTCAGCCTGGCGAAGACTTTGTCTATGGCTTCAATAGCCTTGATAGACTCTATGTTCTCAAGAGCGACACGTTCCAGTTTGCCCCGAACAACTTCACCGCTCCCGATGGTTCCTTCGTCACAAGCGCTGAAGTCACCAGCGGTGGAAAGACTTATATCCGGTATCGAGTTGTAAAGGGTCTTGCTTCTGTAACGGTGAATGAGGATGGCAAGGATGTCGAGTACGTTTACGTGACCTTTAAAGAGGCTGTTGCCAAGGTCCTCGAGATTGAGAAAGCCAAGGCTTACAACGACGAGACCAGGCATGTGTACGATCCCGACACTGTGATCTACCTCTGGGCGGATAACGGCACTGCATTCAAATTCGGTTCCGATGTCACGCTTGCGGATGAAACTACAGGTCATGCAAACTCCCTGATGATCGCCACCAACGGCTTCAAACCGAACCTCGAGCCCTCTGTCGAAGCTAACTTCGTTGAAGAGCTTGAGACCAACGTGGCCGGCGTGAGCAACTTCAGAGACGTTAAGCTTGTTGCCAAGATCGACTACAGCGCGAAGTGGGAACCTGGTAAAGATGTCAAGAAGTTCAGCTCCTTCGCTGCTGCTGCTGCTGATGCTAAAGCGAACGAAAATCCCGATTTAGAATTAACCGTCACGCTCGTTGCTATGCCCAGCTTTATGCCCGGCACCACGGATAGAGACGTCTACGAGATGGGCATCGGCACGCTGAAGGTTGCTGTTGAAGATGGTGTTGATGATATTGACCTCACCAAGTTCATCGATGATGATCATCCCACACAGGCAATAGTCATTCCTGTCGGCGAGGATGTTGTCGCCTCCTTCGTGGGTACAGCTACGGCGGGTACCTTCACTGTTGAAGGCAGCGAGGCCATGATCGTTTACCCGAACGATGTAAGCCATCCCAGACTCTTCAAGACCTTCGAAGAGGCTGTTAAGGAGCAGAATGGACGCTCTACTCTCCCCATCACTCCTCTGACGAAGATCGAGAAGATCTACAGCACAGCTGACTTGACGGTTGGTGGCACGTTTATCGACAGCTACACGCTCGCCGAGAACATCAATTACCCGGTCAAAGTTACTGTCAACGGTTACGAGACGGTTCCTGATGAAACAGTTGCCGGCAAGTACAACTTCGAAGCGGGTAGGTATTACATCCTGACTGACGAAATCACTGGATATAATACTGAAACCTACGCTCCCACTTTCAGACAGGCGTTCTACTCTGACCTGTACAGAGCTTCTGACGACGCAAAGAACACCAAAGTCATTCATGTCTTTGGCAATCCTGCTCCCAGTGATTACGATCTTGGTAAGACTGATGTGAACGAAGTCCTGAAGGTAGCATTTGATGATATTACCCCCAGTATCGGCTTCGCAGTCACCAGAACGGGTTATGACTGGACTGACAACTCCACCGATGCCGAAAAGGCTGCTGGCATCTACAGCTACACTTTGGCTGCTAAGAAGACTGTGGTTGTGTATGCTGAAGGCGGTCAGTTCGATGACGGCACGGCTGTCAAGACCTATGCTACCGGTGTTCCCGGTTCTGCGGTGACCTATCCTGACATGCCCAAGCGCACTGGTTATACCTTGGATTACCTGACTGGCAATGACTGGGCAGCCAACGATGTAACGGTACAGTTCATTGACAACGGCAACGTGATTTCTGAACTGACTAAGACTGTGAAGTATGATAGCAAGATTACACAGCCTACCTACACTGCTGCTACTGGATGGCATCTTGTTGGATGGTACACTGATACTACGTACACAGAAGAATTCGATTTTGTGAATACTGCTGTGACGTCGGCTATTATTGACGAAACCGCTAAAGCTGTAAAGATCTACGGTAAGTTTGAGAAGGACGTCTTGACCGTTCACTTCACCTCTCTTGCAGACAACGTCCCGGATGATTCCGTCAATGATCTGACTGTCAATTATGGTGATACCATTCCGAACGGCCCGGATACCACCGGCTGGACGAGAACAGGCTACAGTCAGGTTAAGGCCTGGATGTACACTGCACCCGGTGCAACTGATCCCACTCCTTGGAATGCGACTAACACGGTAACAAGCAATCTGACTCTGGTTGCCGATTGGGAGCCCGAGACAATGACGCTCGTTTGGGTTGACCGTTCCGAAGTTCTTGCTGAAAGCGATAATGTGGCAGTTGATTCCGAGGTTGAACCTCCTGTTGACTTAACCACACTGTCGAATCCCGGCCATCGTGTTGATCCTGAGAAGGCCTGGATTGATGACCTGGGCAATGTCTACAACGGCAAGGTTCCCTTCCATGATGTTGAGAACGGCCAGTGGGTCTTCAAGGTCAACTGGATCGAGCAGGTCAACGTCTCCTTCATCTACAACGATGAGGTGCTTGACACCATCCAGGTAGACAAGAACAGCGCGCTTGCTGATTACGAGGACGATCTGCCCAAGCCCAAGGATGCGACCAAGGTTTACACCTGGACGCTGAAGGGTGAGGCTTACGATCTCTCGACGCCTGTCACCGCTACGATGACCCTCGTCGGCACCCTCGCGGCCCTCGTCGGCACCCTCGCGGATGCTCCTGCTGAGGATGAGTTCACCGTCACCTTCGTGTCTGCCCACGGTGTTGTGCCCGAAGCAGAGAAGGTCAAGGCCGGTGAGACCGCTGTCAAGCCTGCTGATCCCACCGAGGAAGGCTGGACCTTCAACGGCTGGTTCGCTCCCGAGGCGGAAACCGCGTTCGACTTCACAACTCCCATCACCGCAGATCTCACCCTGACTGCCAAGTGGACCGAGAATGAACAGCCCGCCGGCGACGAGAGCGGCGTTACCCTCATGGGCGCCAGCCTTGAGCTCGAAGGCAAGATCATTCTTGACTTCTACGTGGACGTCGCTGAGAAGTCCGATGCTGCCGCTATCCGTCTGACGCTCAATGACAGAGTCATCGAGAAGCCCATTACGGAGCCCGATGGCAACCGCTATGGCTTCGACTTCTTCGCTGTTCCCGTTTACGCCAAGGAGCTCGATGACAAGGTTTTGGTTGAAGTCCTGGATGCGGACGGCAACGTCCTCAGCTTCACGGTCGGCACCGATGTAGTCGAATTCTTTGAGTACAGCGTGAAGGATTACTTCGCGATCGCTCCTGCCGCTGCCGCCGAACTGATGGCTGCTCTCGGCTCCTTCGGAGATTACGCCAAGTACTTCTTCGAGAACAGAGACGGCGAAACCAGCCTTGACGGCGTGACCCCGACCGTCGATATGGCTGCGATTGAAAAGTATGCGGCAAAGATCAATACCACGGAAGCTTACACGGGCGCTGTTCCTGCGGGCGCATCCCTGGTTCTCGAGTCCGGCACGACTCTGAAGGTTTACTTCACGGGCGACGCTACCGGCGTTGAGTTCACGGTTGACGGCACTCCCGCCACCCTGACCGAAGAATCCGGCATGACCGTTGTTCTGATCGACGATATCGCCGCGAAGGATCTTGACGAGAACTTCACGGTCGTCGCGACCAACAGCACCGGCTCCAGCACCATCACGCTGAGCGCATTGACCTATGTCAATATCGTTCTCAACGGCAATGGTTACTCTCGCACGCAGAAGGACGCTATGATCAAGCTCTACGACTACAACGTCGCTGCCAACGCGTTCTTCGGTTGATTTTCATCAAAGACAGAAAGGAGTGCTTTGAATGAAAAAGACATTCCAGAATCCTGAGTTGGAAGTTGTTGAGCTCAACAGTGATATCATCACTGCGAGCTGCCCCAATGACACCGGTTTCGGCTGCTTCGTCGATAACAAGAACGACTGCCCCAACGACACCGGCTTCGGAGGATTCTGATCTGATCCCAAAGCATTAAACCCAGCGGAGGCAGGCGCTTCGGCGTCTGCCTCCTTCTACATTCAGGAGGAACGAACATGCGTAACATGAAGATGTCGATATCCCTTTTGATCCTGTGCATGCTATTTTTCGTCATGTGCGGCAGCGCCTTTGCTTCGGAGAACGAAATGCCCTTTGTCGCCTTCACTTCCGAAAATACTGCCATCGTGGTAGGCTCTCCGTCGCCTGCGCCGAGAACTACACCCGCGCCGACTCCCGCCGCCGCGACTCCCGCCCAGACGCAGAATGGGGGAGCAGCCCAGTCGGGAGGAGCCGACACAAGCTTGTTTGTGCTCTTTGATGAGACGCCGCCCACCTCTTCTGTGAACCCGACTGCCGCCCCGGCAGCAAGCGAAAAGCCCGCAGAAACTGCGGCGAACACCGAAGCGCAGACCTCAGCCCCCGCAAGCGCTCCCGAATCCACAGCCGCCGCTTCGGCCTCCGCAGCTCCGGCTTCGCCCTCCGCAGCTCCGGCTTCGGCCTCCGCAGCCCCGGCTTCGGCCTCCGTAGCCCCGGCTTCGGCCTCCGCAGCTCCGGCTTCGGCCCCTGCAGCTCCGGCTTCGGCCCCTGCAAACTCTCCTGAACCTACGGCCTCCGCGGCGCCCTCCGCAACACCTGCGCCTGCCGAACAGGAAGCGCGCGGGATCAGCCCCGTGCTGATCGTGCTCGTTTGCGCAGCCGTGATCGCGTGCATCGTCATCGTTGTTCTTCGTAAAAAAAGGTAAACAGAGGACAGATAAATGAAATGCCTCGTTTCCGGCTTCGAAAATGCCACGAAGCTATGCGGAAAACAGCGGACAAAGCAGGGCGGCCCTCTTCGCTTTTCACAGTTTTGCATGCGCATTCCCTGCGAGGAGGGTACGCTCCTGTATAACACGCTGACAGGGAAGCTCCTGCTGCTCGACCCCGCAGAAAGCATGGACGGCTGCACGACAGAGCTCGCGGAGGACTGGTTTCTTGTCCCCGAGCAGTACGATGAGACAGGCCGGCTGATGCAGCTTCGCAGTCTCCTTGCCATGCTCAATCAAAGAAAGCACATCACGAACTATACGATTCTCACCACGACCGACTGCAACGCGCGCTGCTTTTACTGCTATCAGCTTGGCGTGAAACGCTTTCCCATGACGGAGAGTGCTGCGCATGAGATCGCAGACTATATCGCGCGCTCCTGCGGCGGCGAGAAGGTCAGCATCTGCTGGTTCGGCGGTGAGCCGCTGTACAATCCGAGGGCCATCGAGATTATCAGCGCAGACCTCAAAAACAGCGGGCTTTCCTTTCAATCGCGAATGGTCAGCAACGGCTTTCTTCTGGATGAAGAAACGGCACAGAAAGCCGTGCGGGACTGGAACCTGCGTACGGTACAGATCACACTTGACGGGACGCAGGAGATTTACAATCGCACAAAGGCTTATATCGATCATCCGGAAAACGCCTATGCCCGTGTGCTCAGCAATATAGAAGGGGCGCTGAAGGCCGGGATCAATGTGAGCATACGCCTCAATGTCGACCGGAACAACGCCGCAGATATCCTGTGCCTTGTGGATGAGCTTGCCGAAAGGTTTGGCGGGAATGCGAAAATCCAAGTTTATGCCGCACTGCTGAAGGACTATCACACGCCGATCCACGACTTTGCAACGCAGGAGGAAGAGAAGGCGATCGTGGTCGCCCTGCTGGACAAGCTGAGCGCCGCCGGGCTCTGCAGGCCCGGAAAGCTGGCGGAGCGGCTTCCGTTTAACGCCTGCATGGCGGATGACGACGGCAGTGTGGTGATCCTGCCTGACGGGCAAATTGCGAAGTGTGAGCATATTGATACGGCAGGGACCGTAGGAAGCATCCGGGGCGGTCAGCTTGACGACAACAGTGTGAAGGACTGGAAGAGGACCGTAATGCTGCCGGAATGCCGGACATGCCCGCTCCTGCCGCAGTGCATCAATCTGGCCCGCTGCCCGAGCGTGAGAGAGCACTGCAGCGAGGCGGAGAGAGCACTCAAGACACGTCAGCTTGAGGCAAAGATCATGAGCGCGTACAGAAACAGAGAAAAGGAGACAAACGGATGAAGCTGAAGGATAATTGTATCGTCACCACGCTGGGCGAAGAGAGCCTGCTGGTCATGATCGGGGATGAGGCGAGTACGCACAGGGTCATCCGTCTGAACGACACAGCGGTGTTTCTTGTGAACAGGCTGAAGAAGGATTGCACGGCGCAACAGCTCACGGAAGCGCTGCTTGAAGAGTATGACGTCTCCCGTGAGACAGCCGAAAAGAGCGTGCAGTCTTTTCTCGATCAACTGAAAAATGCGGATCTTCTCGCAGAATGAACAAAACCACCGGCCCGGCCGGTGGTTTTGTTCATATCCCGGACGCTGCACCGGGAAAGATGGATTGTAATATCTCTCTATCTTTTCCACATGGAAGGAAAGACGCGATCAAGACCTATGCAGAGACCCGGGCGAAAACGTCAACGCTTCTATCACGCAGGCTGTTGATGAAGCAATCCTGAGAGACAGCAAGAAAAAAGAAAACCGCCCGATTCGCAAAGAATCAAGCGGTTTTAGTGGTTGCGGGGGAAGGATTCGAACCAACGACCTCCGGGTTATGAGCTGTGGTGGTAGAATTTGTAAGCCCATTTCTGCTCCGTTTGTCCCTCTTCCGTCCACTTTTTCCGGAACGTTCGGAACCTGTGTCCTCTCCGGAACTCTCCGCACGTTTCCGCGTTTGGGTCACGGTTTGGGTCAGACGAAAAATGTCCGAAAACAAGGGATATAATGTCCGCAGCAATTATTACGCCGCATAAACAAAGATTAACCCCTCACGCCACAGTATTATGCAAGGATCGAGTCTTCATCGTTGTGAATTGCTTCACGAAAGATTTCTCTGAGCAGGTCTTCCACTCCGCTTGCCGCCTGGATCGTCGCGACCATCAATTCATCCGGATCGATCTTAGCGAAATCTATATCGTATCCGGCGTTGCGAATGAGCTGAGTGAAGAATACTCTCTGCGTTCGGCCATTCCCCTCGCGGAATGGATGAAGCATATTGAGAACGCAATAGAAATCTACAATGTTTTTCACGAACTCGTCAAATGGCATGTCAGTAAAGAGCTGTTTTGCCCGTAGTCTTCGAAATGCACTTTCAGCTACCCGGTCAATATCCTCAGTCTTGACAAAACTGGTACCTTTCTTGGACATGTCTACTGTACGGGTTTCTCCGGCCCAAGCGTAAAGATCCTCAAAAAGATATCGATGGATCGCCTTGTAATGTGAAAAATCAAATTTGCCTTGGATCGGATGCTCCGACAGCTCAGAGTCCTTCATCATTGTTATGCCTGCTTCGACTACGGCCAGCTTGCCTTCATCGTGAATATTCAGCTTATTGATCAAACAGGTCGTGCCTGCATAGCAATCAGCGATGAGAGGATCAATACTGTAGCTCATCAGGCAGTCACTCCTGCTTTTTTTAGCAGCAAGTTCAGGTATTCTTCTTTGGACATCTGATTCATCAATACCAACCGGCACCAGTCTTTGCACTCTTCATCTATATGAAAGCCTTCCATTTCTATAGAGGCAGCGGCATTTTCAACTGACCGATTAATAGATTCTTCGTGACTCATTCAATTGCCTCCTCATAGTAGCTTGTGCTATTGATACTTTACCATACTCAGAGGAAAAATAAAAGTATCCATTCTCACAGTTTCAAATCCTTGCTTAAACCCTCCGGGACGCCGCGCGGGCCGCGGACGGCGAAGATACGATATTGCTCATTCAGCACATCAAAGGTAAAGCGGGACGGATCATAGCGTTTGAGCAGACGAATCTTCATAAGGCTCCTGATCGTCAGGCCTTCACGCTGAAACCGGTATGGGCTGTCCGTCTCCGTGACCTTGCACTTGTAGAGGATTGCGGAGACCGGTGCGCCGACGTACATGAAAACCGTGTCGCCTTTCTTGATTCCCGCGCCTTGCTTCCAATTGATTTCCTTGGCGGAATCGAAGGCATGGACGCTGTCAAAGTATTTGAGATTGGAGGGGATGATCCACTCCTTTGGCGGACGAATCGCCTGCTTCGTCTTTGAAGAAGCGGTGACCCGATAGCTTTTGTCGATCAAGCTGCAGATGTCTTCCGGCGGAACCGTGCCGTCCAGCAGAATGGAAACCCAGTTCCCGCGGCTGATGTGATAACCGGGAAGATACCCTTCCTGTTGGGTCAGCAGATCGACCAGCAAGGGGCTGTCCAGCTTCACGTTCAGAATATCCACAATCTCATCCCCGGTCAGGCCGAGCTTCGCGCGGGGAACGTCCATGATGAGGCTGAACCATTTCTGATTGTCCCCATGGCGAAAGATCCCGTAGCTCGGATACCGCGCCCAGAGATACTCGATCTCGGTTTTGTATTTCTTCTTGACGTATCGGATTACGTTTTCGCGTAAGCTCATATTCATAAGATCACGATCCCGGCTTCGGTCAGCGCGTCCAAAGCGTTGTCGAAGTCTTTTTCTTTCGTGAGAATGTAGTCCGTGTTATAGGTGGAGACGGCAAAAATCCCGATCCCGGCCCCTGCCAATATGGTTGAGAGCCTTGACAGAATACCGATCAGGGAGAAATCTAAGACGCCAGAGACACGGAACGCACGCCATCCGTCATCTTGCTGAATAGTATTGTCAGGAACTTCTTCTGTCAGACATACAAGAGAGTTCTCCACGTCTGTCTTGCCGATAAAGCAGAAGGGGCTGTTCAGATTAACCCCGGAATAATCTTCCACCTTGCAGACAGAAAAGCTGCCGTTCAGAATCTGGATCTCGATGGGGGCGACACCGTTTTCGGTATACAGAAGATCAAGATCCCTGCACCAACGGATTGCAAGCTCTCTGTATGCTGCGGCCTGATAATCAAACCAGCGCTGGCGAACGCCATATTGAACAAGCGCATCCTTGAACCGACGAAACGCGCCGCGCCCCTGGATCGCTCTCGCCAATGACTGCTTCGCATCCCCATCCTCCAGCGAATACATGAATTCCTCCATGATGCGGTATTCATGGATATCCCACTGGGTCGGAAGCCGGAGAAAACGACCAGGGTTCTCGTCAATCAATTCCGCTGTTTCGGTATCGTCGATACCGGTCATCTGTTCATCCGCTATAGAAACCTGTTCCATAGTCTCCAGATCGAGAAAATAGGAAAACGAGTCGGACGCCATTTCAATTCCGCTGATCACGGCCTCCAACGGAACGCGCTTATCAGAATTGTTCTTATTCATGATATATTCCTCTGATACTTGTAGCCGATTGTTGCATCGCGCCTCACGAATTCTTCAGCCAGGCGGCGAACTCCTCTTCGCTGATCGAACCGAGGTCATACTGCATCTTTTTTAGTCGCGCCTGTTTGCTCCAGGCGGCAAACTCTTCTGAAGTCCACTTGCCAAGCCGTATCCATGCATAGCGGCGTTTGTATTCCCGGCGATAATTCTGGAAGCTCTCTTCACTCTGCATTTTGGACTCCCATGTTTTTGTGGAACCTATATCTTTGCAGGTGCTTCCAGATGCGGTCATTGCGCGGTCGCAGTACTCTGCGCTCACACGGCCGGTCATAGGAAAATACCGTTTGCAGTTTTTGCAGACACGCCAGTTTTGCTGTCGCTTGATGTTCTCCCGAAGATAAAAGTCGATCAGATCATAAACAGTTTCGGGATACAACACCTCGGAAAAAGCCCCGTGTTCCGTCGGCTCGAATTTTATAGCCAGAGCCTTGAAGCGGTAAAGGCTCAGCAGGTTGTTATCCAGATCCCGGTGTTCGTTTCGATAATAGGCGGCAAGCTTTTCTACAGGAGAGCGCTTGTCCTTCTTCGCAATGTCCACGTCCAGCGTCAGCTTCAGGATTTCTTTGATCTGCCTTTGACTTTCGGAAATCTCCGTGGGAATCCATGTCAGTTGTTTATGCGGAAGGAGATCAAGCACATTCACATAGGATTTTGCTTTTGCTTTGTTCAGCCGCTCCCGCCAATCCATGCGTGTGAGTTCAAAGAAGAAATGCTCCTGCGCTAATTTGTCCAGACTCTCCAGCATGACGTTCGCGTACTGCTGATCCTTTTCGCTGCAGAGCTGCCGCCAGGCGTGATCTATATGATTGCAAATAGCATCCAACCTGAGCCAATCCAAATCCAGAATACGCATCAGACTTTCCGAGAAAGGAAAGTCTTTTTTTATCTCTTCACCGTCCTCGCCATAGACAAAGTACTCCCTTCCGTTGGCGATGTAGGTTTTGAACAGATAGCTCATAAACGCCTCCACAAATTTAGACACAGTATAAAACTAATATTACAATAAGTCTTGACAAGCAGACACGGTCGTGTTACACTGCATCAGGTTAGAAAGTTTATAAAATAATCTTTATAGGCAGTCTAACATGAAGACACGGCACTGTCAAGTCTAACAGCGGCGAATGTCTTTGAGAAGACAATAAAACAGGGGGGCGATGACAATGGACATGTTGACAGCAAAGACGAACAACGACTAAAAACGGAGGTGTATGTTTAACGAAAGGATCTATCTACAAAAGTTATGATGAGTTGCCGTTATTCCTGAACGCAGACACGGTGGCAAAGGCACTGGGGATCGCGATCTCCTCCTGTTATGAGCTGCTGAAGGAAAAAGACTTTCCTTCGATCACGATCGGCAATCGGATCGTTGTTCCGAAGGATCAGTTCATCCAGTGGGTCGAAAACAAAACGCGGAGGTGTGATTGAAGACTTCCCCCGCGTACATGGAGGGGAAATATTTCATTCTGCCGAATGAAATATTTTCTCTCGGACTCTCCACAAACGCGCTCGCGGTCTATGTTTATCTGATGCGCCTTGAAGATCGTAAAACGAATGTGTGTTGGGCAAAGCAGAAAACCATCGGCAACGCCGTCGGGATCAAATCTCCAAAGACAGTCGCAAAAGCTTTGATCGAATTGGAGGCCGCAGAATTGATCTACCGTGAATCCACAACGATGAATCATAACGGAAGGAAGGTAAACGGTGTACAACTGTTCACAATCCGTCCGATCGAGGATGCTGTAGCTCACCGTCAGTGGGCAATGCTGGAGGATTTGAGCAACGCTGCGGCGACTCAGAGGATAGAAGACCGCGTCGCAAAGCACAATGCACAGCACCCAGAATCGCCTGCAAACGCAGCGTTCACGGGCAGGGCGATCTGAGCGTCCGTCGCCGGGATTGGCCCCTCCGGGGGCCGATTTCGGAGGACGAAGAGCAAGGCGGGAGAAAGCAGCGGGGTCGCTGACCGCCCCGCCGCATTCACTTCTGCCCGCAGTGCGGGCAGTTGCGGCATTTCGGAAGGGGGGTTCCTAAAGCGTAGAAAAATGAAGGAGGGGGGTCGTGATAACAGAAAAAGCCCGATTGTTCAAGAGAAAACGCGGGGTTCCTAAGCCAATTTGCAAGAGATTTGTCCGAGGTTGAGAAAAATCCGCGAAAGAAAAAATGCCGAGCAAAACAATGAGAAAACTCTTGCCGCAGGTTTCTGTGCAAAAGGTAGAAATCCCGCAGATGGCAAAGAAAAAGATAGCTATTTCTGACTTCCTATGGTATGTGTTTGGTTTGCCAAAGGAGGTGGTTGCATGGCAAAGAAACGAGCCAACGGCGACGGCAACATCCGCAAGCGCAAGGACGGCCGATGGGAGGGCCGCTATGTGGTCGGGCGCGATCCCGATACCGGGAAGATGATTACCAAGAACGTCCTCGGCAAGACCCAGGCAGAGGTAAAGGAAAAACTGCGAGAAGCTATTGAGAACAGTAAGCAGCTCGATTATACCAAAGAGGGAAAATATACTGTCGGCCAATGGATGGACGAGTGGTTCGAGGCATATGCGAAGGTAAAGGTTCGCCCCTCCTCGCACCAGACCTACAAGGGATACATCGAGAATCACATCAAGCCGAACATCGGTGACATTCCGATCGAGAAGCTGACCTCGCTCCAACTCCAGAAGTTCTACAGGAGACTCTTGACTGAGGGCAGAGTACCGAGAATCGAATCAGAGAACCAGCCGAAGGGTTTGAGCGCCAAGACGGTAAGGAACATCAATCAGGTGATCTCCTCGGCTATGGACATGGCGGTGAAACATAAATTGATCCTCTCCAATCCCACGGACGGCTGTGAGCTTCCAAAGGTGGAGCATAAGGAAATGCACACGATTCACGCCGAGCAACTCGGCGCCTTCCTGCGGGAAGCAAAAGAGAGCGGCGTGTATGAACTCTACTACCTCGACCTCGCCACCGGCCTGCGCCGGGGTGAACTCCTGGGTCTCAAGTGGGAGGATGTCGATCTTGCCCATGGGGTGATCCATGTGAGGCGGCAGGTCTACAGGATCGACGGAGAGGTAAAAGAGGTTCCACTCAAGACGAAGAACGCCTACCGCAATATCTCGATCTCAAAGGATACTGTGGAAATGCTGCAGGAGATGGAAAAGCACAGGATCAGCGAGTATGTGTTCCCCTCACCCTCGGGTGGGCCGATCTCACCGGACAGTGTCCTCAACATGCTGCACCGAGTGCTGAAACGAGCAGGGCTCCCCGCTGTACGCTTCCACGATCTGCGCCATACCTTCGCCACGCTGGCGCTGCAGAATGGCGTAGATATCAAGACTGTCTCCGGCATGCTGGGCCACTTCTCCGCCGGCTTCACCCTGGACACCTATGCTCACGTCACGACAGCGGCGCAGAAAGAAGCGGCTAATACGATGGGGAGTGTGCTGAGCGTATGATAGTTCTGGGCATTGATGTGATGCCCGGACTGTTATTAAGTGCAGAGAACGTACTACTCGTTTCGCCAATTATGTGGTATCGCCTAACAATATTTTGATTTATCTGTAAGATCCGCCCGCCGATTGCGAGTATATAAGTGAGGCGGAAAGGAAGTGACGCATTTGGAGGACAGCA
Source organism: Oscillospiraceae bacterium (assembly GCA_902761635.1). Taxonomy (GTDB): domain Bacteria; phylum Bacillota; class Clostridia; order Oscillospirales; family Oscillospiraceae; genus Limivicinus. The sequence goes on from CACWLG010000034.1 coordinate 17,131, forward strand.
AAATCATCGACCTGTTTTTCGCGCGTTCGGAACAGGCCATCGGCGAGCTGGACAAAGCACACGGCACGGCTGTGAGAAAAACAGCCGGTAATATTCTGCGGGATCGACTGGATGTGGAAGAGATCGTAAACGATACATACCTCGGGGTCTGGAACAGTATTCCGCCTCACCGCCCGGAGCCCCTGGTCAGCTTCGTTTGCAGGATCGCCCGCAATCAGGCGGTGAGCAGGCTGCGTGGAAAGAAAGCCGCAAGGCGAAACAGCGACTTTGATCTGGTGCTGGACGAGCTGACGGAGTTTCTTCCGGCGGACATAGACGTGGAAGAAGACTATGCCCAAAAGGAACTGGCAGACGCAATCAACCGCTTTCTGTCCACGCTCGACTATGATGACCGCTATCTCTTTGTCCGGCGCTACTGGTTTGCCGATCCTGTCAAAGAGATCGCCGCTGCGATGCAAACAAAGGAAAACCGTGTCTCCGTGCGTCTTTTCCGCCTCCGCGAGAAATTGCGGAACACTTTGCAAAAGGAGGGCTTTATCGTATGAACCAGGAACAGGCATTTGAGACCCTTTCTGGGCTTGACGACAGATTCATTGCCGAAGCGATCCGCTACGCGCCCGCAGATGCGGTGAAGCCCCCGGAAAGGATCGTACAGGTGAAAAAAAGAAAGATTTTAGCGATTGCATTGGCAGCGGCACTTATTCTTGCGCTGGGCGCCGCAGCCTCCGCGCTGACGGGGATTCCCCGTTCCACAGGCACCCACCGTATGCCGAAGACGGCGGAGTATGACACTTTGAAGAAGCTGTCAAAGATTGAAAAGGATGTGGGCTATCCCGTGACAGCTCCCACACAGTTTTCCAATGGATACGTTTTCTCTATGTTGAGTGTGGACGGTGAGGCCGTGTATGGAGACAACAACGAGGTTTTGAAGGAATACTACGGTGTCCATGTAACTTACACCAAAGCGGGCAAGCCGGACATCATCCTCAATCTCAGTCCGGTTCTGGAGCTTGAAGGCGGCAGCGAAGCGCCTGAGCCCAGCGAGCGCCGGACAGTGGACGGCGCGACCGTAAACCTCAGCCTTGACCATTACAAGTTTGTCCCGGAAAACTACGATGAGACAGAAGATGATCTCGCCCGCAAGGTCGCCGGACACTATTACATCTCCTGGGGTTCGGATGAGATCACGGAATACGACATGGCCTTTGCCGACTTCGAGATGGACGGCGTAAACTACACTCTGATGGACATGTACGCTTCGGAAAACTCTTTTGATACCCTCACACAGATGGCAAAAGAAATCATAGACACAGCAAATAACTGAAATAAATTGCGGAGCCTGTTTCCCCTTGATTGGGAAGCGGGCTCCGAAGCTTTGAAGATGTGCTATAATGCTGTAAAAAAACTTTTCTCAAATCTTCATCCATTTCAGAAATTTCTCCGTCTATATAAGTGTAAGGACCTTACAGAAACGAAGGAGGAAACATCGTGGAAGACAGCGGTATCATCGATCTATTCTTTCAACGATCCGAGACAGCCATAGAGAACACCTCAAAAAAATATGGTTCCTATTTGAGCAGCATTGCCTATCGAATCTTAAACAGTCTGGAGGATTCCGAAGAGGTTGTGGATGACACATATCTCCGGGCCTGGAATGCAATTCCGCCGACTCGTCCCAAAGTGCTGAGACATTTTCTTTCCCGCATCACGCGAAACCTTTCTCTTGACAGGCTTCAATATTATGCGGCAGAAAAGCGAAACGCGGAAAATCTTGCAATGCTGGAGGAACTGGAAGCATGCCTTCCTGATCCGCACGGCAGCGCCGAGTCAGCAATAGAAGAAAGCGAGCTCACGATAATCCTGAATCGCTTTCTCGGAGAGCTGGAGCCTTTGACATGCTGTGTGTTTCTTTCCCGGTATTATTACGCACATACCGTGAAGGAGGTCGCCGCGCAGTTTGATTTGTCGGAAGGGAAAACAAAATACATGCTGACAAAGGCGAGAACAGCGTTGAGATCCAGACTGATAGAGGAGGGAATCACCGTATGAATGACTTCCGACTGAACAGGGCTTTGACACAGATTGATGAGAGCTTTCTTACCATGGTGGACCGGAAAACAATGGAGGTCCATGCCATGAAGCAAAAAACAGTTAGAACAAAGAAAATCTTCAGAACCATCTTGATCGCAGCCGTGATTACTGCCCTCCTGGGTGCATCTGCTTATGCCATCAGCAGCATCCACGCAGCCCGGCAGGAGAGACTCAGGGCCCAGCTGCAAATACAGGAAAACGCGGTAAGCGGTTATACGGAGTACCCGGAGCTTGCGCAGAGCGACGAGCAGGGCGAAGCCGTACTAAAATCTGAACCGCAAATCCAGCTGATTTCCTCAATTCAGCAGGGGGACTTTCAGCACATCTTTTTCAGCGTATCCCCTGTGACGGAAGAGATTGCCCAACGCTTTTTCTTTGGAAACATGGAAATCGAATTCGCGTATGCCGCAAGCAATGAACCGATTCCGGAAGATTGCTGGTATAAAGCCGGAGAAATTAACACTAACGTGCACAAGAGCTTTTCCAATCGCGTCCCCTACACGGAGGGGCATGAGGCAGAGCATATGATTACAATGAGTTCCCAGACCGGATTGCCCGATGAAAACGGCGTTCAGGGAACAGTGACCTTTGAAGTTGTAGACCCGGAATGGTATAAGCCGCTTCTTATGGAGTACTCCTATGACCGTGAGACGGAGAGCCTGATGCTGATGTGCTCGGTATATCGCAAGACGGTAGATTTTTCAAAGCCGGTGTACCTGTCTGTTCGCTGTCTGGACGGGACTTCAATCATGACGGATTATGATACGCCCACGGAGGAGTACATCGAAAACTATGCGCCGGTGTATCTGGAAGACTACGGAACGGTCTTACTGGAAGCGTCCGACACGGCTTTCGTTTCTCTTGCGCTTACGAAACCTATTCGTCAGGTGAATCCAGAGAACAACGAAAATCTGGACATCCTCGACATCCGCCTTTCTGCCAACTGCGTCGAGTGGGACATGACCTATGACGACATGGAGAAGCTTCATAATTTGTCTCCGAATGATGAGGGCTTTCATGAAGGTTTTGAAAAACAGCTTCAGTGGATCGGCTTCCAAGATGAGATCCTGTCAAGCTCCTATCTGACCTTCGAGGACGGGAGTACGCAGCAGTTGACACCCAGCGCAGCCGCACCGTATGAAAACGGTGTTGTGACACTCACATCAAACTGGAATGCGACCATTGATATCAGCAAAGTTGAGTCCATAACCGTAATGGGAACGACATATTCGTTCCCACAGCTTAGAACGGAATCCGTTTCACCGTGAAACGGATTAAGAGCGCCGGATATGTTAGGTGACATTGAGCCTGTTTCTCTCTTACAGAGGATCAGGCTCTGTTGCCCTTCTAAAATTTTTTCTTTTTTCCTGTAAGATTTTCCTGCAAAACGCTTTTATTAGGGTGAGACAAAAAACAGAAAGGAGGCAGTGGATTGGAGGACACAAAAATTGTGGAGCTGTACTGGCAGCGCTCTGAGGACGCGATCCCGGAGACCGCTGCGAAGTTCGGCCCCTATTGTCACACCATTGCTTATAACATTCTGTCGGATACGCAGGACACAGAGGAATGTGTCAACGACACATGGCTCGGCGCGTGGAACTCCATGCCGTCGAATCGTCCGAAAGTGCTTGCGCCGTATCTGGCAAAGCTCACCCGATGGCTTTCCCTTACCCGGCTTCGTGAACAGAACGCTCTGCGTCGCGGCGGAGGAGAAACAGCGCTGGTATTGGACGAGCTTGCCGAGGTCGTCCCCGACGGGACAGATTTGGAGAAGCGTGTGGAGCTGAAAGAGCTCAGCGAGGCCATGCGGCATTTCCTCAACACCCTTGATGAGACGGAAGCACAGGTTTTTCTCGCCCGGTGCTGGTATATGGCCGGAGTAAAGGAGATTGCCGAGAAGTTTGGTTTCACGCCGGGAAAGGTCAGCACCATGCTGCACCGCACCCGGAAAAAGCTGCAGGATTATCTGAAGGAGGAAGGATTATGCTGAATGAAGAAATGCTCCTCTTTGCGTTGAACGACACAGAAGACGCGCTTCTGGAGCGCACGCGCAAGGCTTTGGGCTATAAGCTCCGCGAGAGGAAACGCAGCCCAGGAAAAATCGTTCGCATCGTGCTGATCGCGGCGGTGCTTTCGGCTCTGCTGATCGGCGCTGCCTATGCGGCCGGACTTGTCGGCCTCGGCAATATGCGGGCGGGCAGCCTTTTGGGAATGAAGATGCTGAGCATGGAGGGCCTGAGCGACAGCCCGGAGGGCCAGGCGCTTTCCGAATGGCTGGCCTTTTACGATGATCACCGCGACGATCCCTTTGACGCGCAAGAGGCCATTGACCTCATGGACGACTACAGTGCTTATGGTGTGACCACGAAAGAGATGGCGGATGAGATCGACGCCCTGTGCGGCAAATACGGTCTGAACCGCCTGGGAGCCCTGAGCACCCCGCCCGATGAGCGGAGCTTCTATGAGGCGGCGGGCGTCGGCAAGCTCACGCGCGGGAACGAGGCTCTTGAAAACGATTACGGCGGGGGCTATGTCTATACAAGCGGCAGCTTCCAGTTTGACGGGACGCTGTTCTCGACGGGAAACCTCTCATTCACCGGTGTGAACACCGACGACAGTTCCCCCGAAGAGGGAGCCAAGGTCGTAATCCCGTATCAGTTCCGCCGTGCGATGAAAGGCGTACTGGGCTATGTGACCATGAACGCCGGCGATCCCAATGATTATACGGAATGGCTACACGCGACGTCTGACGGCCAGACGCTCACCATCTCCGACTCTGCGCACGGGGCTTTTTTGATTCTCGACAGGACGGACAGCTTTGTGGTGGTATCCGTTGCCAAATCCGGCTGGGCCGATTCTTTCAACGACGGCAGGCTGGACGGCCTGGGGGATAAGTTCGTGAGCTTTGCCCTGAGTCATGAAGAGCTCGAGGCCATTGCCGATTCCTTCAACTGGGCCGCGCTGGATGATGCCACCCTCGGCATGGACGGAGAGTTCACCTATCACCAGTACAGCGCCGAGAGCGCGGTAGAGAGACTGACGAATCCCGACATTGACCTGAGCATGATTCCGGAGAGTCAGGCAAATCTGAAGCCCACGATCTCCGCCGTTTATGAACAGCAGATCGCGCCTTATATTCAGGACTTCCATCTTGTGGATTACAGCATTGAATGGGGCAAGGCAGATATCGGCTGGATCAGCTTTACCGGAACGCCGGTCAAGCCCCTCAGCTGGCGCACAGTGCCGAGCGACAAGGGCACTGTCTACTGCCGCAGCGTCTGTGTGACGAGAGATCAAAACGGCCTGCCGCTGGCACTGGATAGCTTCGATATGCTGCCGATTCCCAAGATGGACATGACGAAGAACATCGGAACAGAGGCTAACCCGGACTGGATCTGGCTTAAAAACGAGCACAAAGATATTGCCTCTGCCTCGCTCTATGTTCAGCAGAACGGCAAGACCTATACCATCTCCGATCCTGCCGCTCTTGAAGATTTGACGCTGATGCTGAGAGACAGCAACATAGATTCCTTTGACGCCGGTGACCCGCGCTTTAATCCGCTCTACCTTACCTACACTGACGGAAGCCGCACTCTGGTTTTCACTGCGGCCAGCGGCGCTAATGCATTTCGGCAATACGGCCAGTGGCAGGGTTACCAGTACGGCAGGACGATCTTCGACCTCTTCGGCGTTCCGCTTGAGGCCAAGGGTTATACGGATCAAGACGGCATCCTCACTGCCCATATCGATTCCCCTGATCTAAGCATGCTCCAATGGACAGAGATCGATTTTGAGAAAAACGGCGATCCTGTTGAGCGGCGCGTCATGAGTGACATGCTGCGCCCGGCGCGCTATGAGTATGACGAAAACCACAACCGTGTGCGGGAGACCTGGTGGCAAGGTGATACCATGACCAACGAAATCGTGAACACTTATGCTGAGGATGGCCGTATTCTCCATAGCGAGACCCACGCGGGCAATATGTGGAGCGTTGTGGATTATGAGTACGACGAGCTTGGCCGCCTGACGGCGGAGATCCATCGCGACAATGACGACGCGCCGGGCTTCACCGGCGGCAACATCTATTACAGCTATGACGCAGACGGCAACTGCCGCCGCAAAATGGGCTGGGAATAAAAGACAGCAGGGCCTGTTTCCCCTTGACAGGGAAGCAGGCTCCGTTGCTTTGAGGATGTGCTATAATTATCGAAAAATAATTTAAAACCTTCGCTGCGTTTTGTTGTCTATATAGGTGAGAGCTCTTGTAAAGAAGGAGGTTCAGTATGGAAGACAGAGAGATTGTTGATCTGTACTGGCAGCGCTCCGATTTGGCCATATCGGAGACGGATCAAAAATACGGCAGATACTGTCACACGATAGCCTTTAATATCTGCGGGACAAACGAGGATGCTGAGGAATGCGTGAACGACACCTGGTTTCGCGCGTGGAACCGCATGCCCTCCGAGCGCCCGACAGTCTTATCGGCATTTCTCGGCTGTATCACAAGAAATCTCGCCATCAACACGATTAAGGCAAAAAACAGAATCAAGCGCGGCGGAGGTGAAGCATCTCTTGCCTTAGAGGAACTCAGCGAGTGCATCTCCGACGGGAAGAGTCCCGAAAGAGTCCTGGAAGAAAAGGAACTGGAGAAGCTGATCGGGCGCTTCACGGCGGACTTAAAAGAGACAGACAGGATGATCTTCGTCCTGCGGTACTGGTATCTTGTGCCTGTTGCGGACATTGCGATGAAACTGCAATGCAGTCAGGGGAAAGTCAAAAGCAGCCTGTTTCGCACACGCAAGAAGCTGAGGGAGGCATTACAGGAGGAGGGCTTATGTTGGACGAACTGACACTTCTGCGCGCTATGAACGGCATTCATGAGGAGGATGTAGTCATGGCCGGAAATCTATATTATAGCGAAAACACAGCACGTAAAACGACAAAACGCCTGCTCACACTTGCGCTTGCGGCGGCTCTGATGTTGGCGCTGGGTGCTGCAGCTTATGCTGTATGGAGCATCCATATCTCCCGGCAGCAGGATTTAAAGGACGATCTGAAGATTGAAGAAAGCAACGTAAACAACTATATGGAATATGATGTGACTGAACAGGAGCAGGCTGGGAGTGTTGCAAGTCTTGTTCTGCTTTCCGCTGTCAACGACGGGACTGAGCAGCGGATCTATGTCGATGTCTCCCCTGTAGCAAAAGAAGATATTGCTCGTTTTCCCGCTGATGTCCGGTTTGCCTGGAGCATTGCCGGCACGGAGATTGGAGGCTTTGCAGGTCCCCAGCTTCCGGTGACACTTTCCCTGTCGGGGGAAGAGGCGATACGAAATGCCGTGATGGAATACGCATATGACGAGGAAACGCAGACCCTGACCCTGCAGTGCTATGCGGATGTAAAGTTCCTTGAAAAGGCGATGGCTGATTTGGGCACAAACAGCGTCCCACTTCAGGTTCACATGATCGTTGGAGAAAACGATTCCCATACGTTTGGGCCTGTCTCCTTCGCTCCGACAGAGGAACAAAAAAGGACTTTCGACTTCGGCCATGCGCAGTATCACGATGAGGAACTTGATAAGACCATCGAGATCGTCGGCTTGGAGCTGACACCTTTCAGCGCGGTCTGGAAAGTTAGCTACGAAGGAGCGGAATTCTTCCACACGCCGGAGGCGGACTTGGCAGCGTATGAGCCTTGGAGCATCCTGGAGGATAAGGTCTGCATCGAGGCAAAGATCGTTTTTTCCGATGGCTCTGAATTTTCAACCGGCGGTGCGCTGACCACTCCCTATGAAAATGGCACCGTAAATCAGTTCTGCGGCTGGGGCAGCGCGATCGACATCGACGATGTGCAGCGGATTGTACTGGGTGATCTTGTGCTCTGGGAGAAAGAGTAGGAAAACGCATTCAGCACACTTCTAAATCAAGTTGTGTGCCGTCCAAAATGAATTCGAGGTGTCGATTTAATATATAAAAGTCGGCAAAAACTGCGTATCTAAACAAAGAAAAATGACAGATTGACACTCGGCTTCATGCACAGGCATTTGAAAAATAGGCCGGTAGAATGAATGGGTTCTTTTTCAAAACGAATTATTGACAATTAGGAGCAAATTGTTTTCTCTCACTATCCAGTGATTTCCCACACTTTCCGCACATTTCCGCATTTGGGTCGGCGTTTGGGTCAGGCGGGTTGACCCAAACGCCGACCCAAACCGTTTCGAGGCAAAACTGCAAAAAAAGTGACCGGAATCGACGATTCCGGTCACTTTATTGGTTGCGGGGGCTCGCAACATAGAATACCTCAAACAAGAGCTGCCGATGTTATTTTGCTTTTCGTGGTCTGTCATCCATTGAGAGAATCCATACTACAGCTCATGAGGGTATTACTCCGGCTTTTTTGAGAAGCAGGTACAGGTATTCTTCCTTGGTGATCTTATTCAAAAGAACCATACGGCACCAATCCTTGCATTCTTCATCAATGCAAAAGCCCTCCATCGCAACAGAAGCGGCTGCGTTTGCAATTGACCGATTGAGCGATTCTTCGTGACTCATCATACAACCTTCTCTCATAGGAGCCAATATTTCCTTTCATCTGATGGTATGATTGTACAATATGATTTGAGAAAAAACAACCGCAAAATGTGAATACATGAAACACCTTCAGATAAAGATAAGGCGCTGACTTTTACCTCAGCGCCTTTGACTTATTGCAGTTCTGCGCCGATTTGATCGACATCGACGCCGAAACCGGTTAAAAGAAAGTCAGCCAGTTCTTTCGCGTCAATTACTCCATACTCGTATTCGGCGGTCATTCGGCCGTTTGAATCTATTGAAATCCGTGCAGAGACAGGAATTGTACATTTTCCAAAATCAGTTAACACTTCTAACCTCACATTTCTGCTAAAGCCTCGTCATATTTGCCACGCACCCTGACGCGGGAATGTTAAAGGCCGTCTGCGGTTCAGACTGTCATAGCACCGAAGCACCGCTGCCTGTGAGCGACTGGCAAATGCCTCCGTACTGCCCCTCTAGTCCGTGGGAGCGCGTGAGCAAGTTTCATGATCCCCTGCGCTGTCATGGCGCACTGGTTTACCACAACCGGGTCTAAAGCTCCGTAGATCGCTCCGGCGTTGTTGCCATCATCGCGTCGTGCCTTATGTCGCTATCACGCAGGTTTTGTGCCTTTAACACTGTATATTCGATTTTCAAGCTGCAAATCAATCGGGTCGAAAAGACCCTTTCACCCATATACCTTTTTAGTGACTTTTTTATTGAGTATTTCATAGAATGTTTACAATTATCCTTAAAAAACTTTTTTGATTCGCTCTGCTGCCTGTGACAGCGAAGCGGATATGGAGGGCTGACCTACGTTTTCTATTTTGGCAATCTCATCTTCGGTCAACTGATCTTCGACGCGCATCTTTAAGCGACGGAATTGTTTTCCCGTGAGAGCCTTGCGCAGTTTCTTTTCAACGATACGATAGCGGCGAAGAACCGATTGGCGATACTCTATTTCTTGATCTTTTTCATCCGATATACTTTGAGGCTTCCCGTCGCCAAGACTAACCTTGTGCTTATAGTAGGTCTCCTCTCCATTAGCAATGACATGATAGGATTCGTCTGAAATGTGTTTCCACCTCACGAATTCCTCCTGGTCTTTAAATTGCCGAGCAGTGAGCCGGTTGATTTGACCGTTCCGATCCTTGTAAACGAGAGCTCCTGGATCAGCTTTATTAAGTGCGTAAGTCTTTTGATCTTCTGAAAGAAACATAAAAACCTCCATCTCAAGTAAACAAAAAGAGGCTTCCGGTAGATAGACTTCTCCTGTCTAACCTACCGGCAGCCTCTCATAATACATGGCCAAACTGTCGGGAAACGGATGTATGACCGCTGCAAGGATTTACGCAATAGCGCTGTTTCAGCCCGACCTTGCCTTCTGTACACCTCTTATTCAGTTAAGCTAAAGGTTAATCCTTGTTGGCAGTTATCCTTGCATCTGCAATAAAAGAATCATATGGAAGACATACCATAACTTCTTCTTTCCGCCTAGACTTGATTTTGCTGAAGATTCTTACTCCGCAGGAGCAAGTAAACTTCGCGGTATTATCTTCTGATCTTATGCTATGCAGCAGCTTGCCGCAGTTGTAGCAGTAGCGCATCGTAGGAACACAATCCACTGTCTTTCCTCCTCTTTACCTCGGCCTCACGTCGGGATTCTCGAAACGATTGGCCAGAATATATTGCTTGATCGAAAACCATGTATTTGTGCTGTATTCATAGTACAGCTTCTTTTCCTTGCCGCGGATAATCGTCGTAAACTCAAGTGGCTCCTTGCATCTGACCTCCTTGGGGATAAAGGGGCGCTGGCCGATGATCCTGCTGACCGGGTACTGGCGGGCTTTAAAAGTGATCTTTTGCGGAATCAGCGTGCCGTCACTCTTGAAACGCACGTCAACCTCAAGATTGATCCTCCTGTATTGGACTTCTGTTGTCATACAGATCACCTCACATCCTTGAGTATTTTGGCCACAACCCCTTGAATAACACAGCGGCCAGCCTCAACGATAATATCGTCAAGTCGCTCATTTTCCGGGTGCAACCGAATCGTTCCGTCCAACTGTGGCCGGAAGCGTTTCAGTGTCGCCTCATCATCTATCAAGGCAGCGACGATCTGATTGTAGTCCGCGGTCGGTTGCTGGCGCACAAGAACAAGGTCTCCATGATCGATGCCCGCGTTGATCATGGAATCGCCATAAGCTTCGAGAATAAAGAAGTTGCCACGACCGAACAGAGAAACCGGCAGCTTTACATATTCCTCTATGTTCTCCTCAGCAAACTTAGGAATACCGCACGATATTCGGCCCAGCTTGGGGACATAAATGAACGCGTTTTTGTCGGCCATGCCTTTCTTTGTCGTAATCGTTCTCTGACCACCGTCATATTCAATGATTCCCTGCTCGCGCATATAGGCAATATATTTGCAGATTGTTCCTGTGCTCAAGCCTACTCCCACTGCAATCTCGGGCATCGTCGGAATGACGCCGGTTGTATCCCGATAGGCATCAATAAAGGCTTCAATTGCAAGGATGTACTCCTGCTTCTTGTGTTGCATGGAACACCTCCAGATCTGTAAAGAAATGTACATTTCCGTTTGCAATTTGAAGTATAACAGATTATTTCAAAAAAGCAACAAAATATTTCGACCTAAGAAGAGACATGATACAAAAACGTATCATGTCTCTTGAAAAGTTCAAATATTTATTGCGAACGCCATAACTAATGTACACTAAATGTGGCCGGTGTACTACATCTCCGAAACCAATGTGTTTGCCGCATGAAGAACCATATCGGCATATCCTTCAACAACATCGCGCGGCTCGAGTATTTTAACCTTTCCGCCGAAGCCGAAGACCCAGCTATAAAAAATGTGATTTACCGCTGTCTCCACAGTGACGGAAAAAGTCTTCTCATCAATCAGCCCAGTGTCAACCGCTTCCCCAAACTTATCTATAATCGCATCCATTACAGAGAAATCACAAGCCATTTCTACTATTTTGTGCTCACTGTTGTACATTCGCATCATAGAGGAACGGTATTCGTCCAAATCAAAATCGTCAGGTTCGGGGATGATGGCCTGATCTAGTATCTCAGGAACATGTGCAATCCTGTCTACACGAAAATTGGACACAATGCCGTATTTCTCATAATAGCCTACGACATAATAGAGGTCGTTTTCCCATACAAGCGCATATGGACTCAGTATGTAAGGGGCACCGTTGTGTCGTAGTTTCTTCCGTTTATAAATGTCATATTCAAAGTATCCAAAGGCAATCTGACGTTTTTGGAGAATCGCTCTGTTAATAGCATCAACAATATAGTAGATTTGTTCGTTGCTTCGCTTCAGACGGCTATAATTCCCTGATAAACGCAGGAGATTATCATAGCCGTCTCCCCAGTCAGCTGGCGCACATTCCGGAAAGCGTTCAATGCGCTTTGTGAAAAAGTAAAACATGCAGTCATCGCGGCGTTTTAT
>CACWLG010000035.1 GCA_902761635.1 Oscillospiraceae bacterium
CAAGAAGGGCAAGGTCGGCAAGGTCATCGACGTGCAGGACTTCGACCTGGACGCCGTCAACTCCATCAACCAGACCCCGAACCACTTTGAGATGAGCGCAAGCCAGTACGCAAACCCCGCCAACAAGGGCGCGTTTGTCAACAAGCTCGACTTTGTGGTCCTCGCCGCGCTTGAGATCGACACCGGCTTCAACGTCAACGTTCTCACCGGCTCCGACGGCATTCTCCGCGGCGCCCCCGGCGGACACCCGGACACCGCGGCCGGCAGCAAGTGCTGCATCATCGTCACCCCGCTCATCCGCGGCCGCATGGCCACCGTGTGCGAGCATGTTGTGACCGTCACCACCCCCGGCGACTGCGTGGACGTGCTTGTCACCGACTACGGCATCGCGGTCAATCCCCTGCGCCCCGACCTCATCGAGTGCCTCGACAACGCGGGCATCAAGCATGTGCCCATCGAGCAGCTCAAGGAGAAGGCCTACAGCATGGTCGGCAGACCCGACGACCTCCAGTGGGAGGACGAGGTCGTGGCCGTGCTCGAAGCCCGCGACGGCACCATCCTCGACGTGATCCGCAAGATCAAGCCCTACACGCTGGAAGACTAAAGCGATAACTGCAACGTAAGAACCATCGGCATGCGGGAATTATAATGCGTTTTTGACGGGGCTTTGCCTCGGCAAAAACACCCTGAGCCGAGCTAAGCGAGGCCTCGCGCCGACCAAACGCGGCGTGTAACGCTCCGCCGCGTGCGATAAGCGCGAGTCCTCAACTGCGAACCATGTTCGCAGTTGATTTTAAGAAAAAGGGGAAATATTCATGAGTAATACCATCGTCGGCATTCTCGGTCTGCTGACCATCGTCGCCATCGTCGTGACCCTGTTCAAGAGCAAGACGCAGCCCGCTATCGCCTTTATCGTATGGCCCACCCTCCTTGCGCTCGTTCTGGTCATCGGCGGCCGCCACAGCTTCGAAGACATCGCCGCCATGATCAAGTCCGGCTTCTCCAGCACCGGCCCGACCGCGGCCCTGTTCGTGTTCTCCGTGCTTTACTTCGGCTTCATGACAGACGCCGGCATGTTTGACGTCATCATCGGCAAGCTCATGAAGCTCGTCGGCGACAACGTCATCGGCGTTGCGGTCGTCACCTGCATCATCGCCCTCGTCGGCCACCTCGACGGCGGCGGCGCTTCCACCTTCTGCATCGTTATCCCCGCCATGCTGCCCGTCTACAAGCGCATGCACATGCGTCCCACCTCCCTGCTGCGCATCGCGGTCCTGGCGATGGGCGTTCTGAACCTGATGCCCTGGGCCGGCCCCACCATGCGCGCCGCTTCCGTTCTCGGCATTGAGGCGGGCGCTCTGTGGAAGACCATCCTGCCCGTGCAGATCTTCGGTATCGTCCTGGCCCTGGCCCACGCCGTGCTCACCGGTATTCAGGAGAAGAACCGCGGCGCCGGCCTCCACGGCAAGCTTGCCAAGACCGAAGGCATTGTCGAGATCGACGAGAGCACCCCTGTCGCCTCTGCCGGCGACAGCGAGCTGGCCCGTCCCAAGCTCTTCATCTTCAACATCCTGCTGACCCTCTGCGTCATCGCCATGCTCATCTGGGACGTGTTCCCCAGCTACTATCCCTTCATGATCGGCTGCGCCGTGGCTCTCTTCGTAAACTACGGCTTCTCCGCCAAAATGCACAAGAAGATCATCAACCTCCATGCCGGTCCCGCTCTCATGATGTGCTCCACCCTGATGGGCGCCGCCGTCCTCATGGGCATCCTCACCTCCAGCATGGGTGCCGACGGCAAGGTCATCTCCGCCAAGGTCATGGAGCTGCCTGAGGACGCGCTGCCCTCCGTGGTGCGCTGCCTTGCGAACATGGTCGCCGGCTTCATGCCCGCCTCGCTCGGCAAGCAGTTGCCTCTGGTCATCGGCATTCTGTCCGTGCCTCTGGCTCTGGCCTTTGATACCGACTCCTACTTCTACGGCATGCTGCCCGTGGTCATCGGCATCGGTCAGGCCTTCGGCGTTGCGGCTCAGCCCATCGCCATCGCCATGGTCATCTGCCGCAACTGCGCCACCTTCATCAGCCCCATGGTTCCCGCCACCCTGCTCGGCATCGGCCTTGCCGAGGTCGACATCAAGGACCATATCAAGGCGAGCTTCCTGTACGTCTGGGCCTTCTCCATTCTGTGCATGATCGTCGGCATGGTCATCGGCATCATCTGATTGTTCCCGCAGCCCTCCTCCGGGCAACCGGAGGGGGGCCTTGCCCTGCTTTTGCACAGACGCCGCCGGTACGGGGCCTGTGAAAGGGCAGGGCGCGGCCGTATCCATATGCGCTATTGTCATAAAGCTTCCCCACCCGGGCGGGAAAAGAGTAAATTTTTCCAAAGAATTGTCAAACCTGTGCATTGACAAAACGGGCTTTTTCGCATTAAGATATGCGTTAAAGACTCCTGCGTTTCTGCGCCGGATTTTTGATAAGCAAAACATTTTATATAGCGTAAACAGAGGAGGTACGTATGAAGAAAGTACAGTTTACCGAAACAGTCCTTCGCGACGCAAACCAGTCACTTGTCGCGACGAGGCTGGGCTTTGACCAGTTTGAGCCCATCCTCAAGACCATCGACCAGGCTGGCTTCTACTCCGTGGAATGCTGGGGCGGCGCCACCTTTGACGTGTGCCTGCGCTTCCTGAACGAGGACCCGTGGGAGCGCCTGCGCAAGATCCGCGCTGCCATGCCTCACACCAAGCTGCAGATGCTGCTCAGAGGTCAGAACATTCTGGGCTACAAGCACTACAGCGACGACATCGTGCGCCGCTTCGTGCGCGCGGCCGTGAAAAACGGCATCGACATCATCCGCATTTTCGACGCACTCAACGACGTGAACAACCTCAAGGTCGCCGTGGAGGAGACCGTCAAGTCCGGTGCTCTCGCCTCCTGCGCCATCTCCTACACCACCTCTCCCGTACATACCCTGCAGAAGTACGTTGAGATGGTCAAGGAGCTCAAGAAGATGGGCGCGAAGACTATCTGCATCAAGGACATGGCCGGCATCATGAGCCCGAAAGAGGCCTATGATCTCGTCTCCGCCCTCAAGGACGCGGTGGATCTGCCCATCGTGGTACACACCCACTGCACCACCGGCCTTGCCTTCATGACCTATATGAAGGCTGTGGAGGCCGGCGCCGACGTCATCGATACCGCCATTTCTCCCTTCTCCGGCGGCACCTCCCAGCCCGCCACCGAGACCTTGGAGTACACCTTCCGTCAGATGGGCTACGAGACCGGCCTGAACACCGACAAGCTCCACGAGATGGCCGACTTCTTTAAACCCATCCGCGCAGACTTCCTGGCGAAGGGCACCCTGAACCCCATCTCCATGGCCACCGACACCCAGTGCCTGACCTACCAGATCCCCGGCGGCATGCTCTCGAACCTCCTCAGCCAGCTCAAGAGCCTCAACGCCCTGGACAAGTTTGACGAGGCCCTGCTCGAGACCCCGCGCGTGCGCGCCGACATGGGCTATCCCCCGCTGGTCACCCCGACCTCCCAGCTCATCGGCACCCAGGCTGTGCAGAACGTCCTGGCCGGCGAGCGCTACAAGAACGTCGGCGCCGAGCTGAAGGCCTACTGCCGCGGCGAGTACGGCCGTACCCCCGCCCCCATCAATCCTGAGGTCCAGGCCAAGATCCTCGGCGATGAGAAGCCCATCGAGGGCCGCTACGCCGACACCCTGCCGAAGGACGTGTTCAAGAAGGCCAAGGCCGAGCTTGGCGACACCGCCCGCTGCGATGAGGATGTGCTCAGCTACATCTCCTTCCCGCCGGTCGCTGAGAAGTTCTTTGCTGCCCGCAAGGAGCAGGAGGAGAAGAAGGTCAAGTACTCCATCACGGCTCTCGACTGAGACAGGAGGGATAAGACGTGATTGATTTAGTCAACATTTCCATCGGCAATGCGGCCGGTTATGCGCTGCTGGGCTACCTTGTCGTGTTCCTCGGGCTCGTGATGCTGATGTGCGTCATCTTCGTCATGGGCAAGATCATGCACAAGGAGACGCCCAAGGCCGCGCCCGCTGCCGCTGCCCCCGCTGCCGCGCCTGCCGCTGCCGCCCCGAAGGCGGCCCCCGCTCCCGGCACTGCGGGCGACTTCAAGCTCTACAACACCGATCCGCGCGACGCCGCCATGGTCATGGCAATCGTTGCCGACTCGCTCGGCAAGCCGCTCAATGAGCTGCGCTTTATTTCCATCAGGGAGGTCAAATGAAGATGAAGTATAAGGTTACGCTGAACAAGCGCGTTTATGAGGTCGAGGTCGAGCAGGGCGAGGCCATGCTCATCGACGAGTACGAGGTCAAGGCGCCCGCCGCCCCCGCCGCTGCCGCTCCCGCGGCCGCTGCCGCCCCCGTGGCTGCCGCCGCTCCCGCCGCGGCTCCCGCTGCCCCCGCCGCCGGTCTTGCCGCAGGCGAGGTCATCAAGAGCCCGATGCCCGGCAACGTCCTGAAGATCAATGTCACCCCCGGCCAGAAGGTCAACGAGGGCGACGTGCTCATCATCCTCGAGGCCATGAAGATGGAGAACGAGGTCGTCTCCACCAAGACCGGCACGGTCGCGCAGATCGTCGTCGAAAAGGGTGCGGTTGTAGAGACCGATTCTCCGCTCGTCGTGATCGCATAAGGAGGCAGGTATGGATATACTCGGTGTCCTGCAAAAGCTGGGGGCAGAGTCCGGCTTTGCGGCATTTTTCGTGACGGACGGCGGTTGGAAAAACCTCGTCATGATCCTCATTGCCTTCGGCCTGCTCTACCTCGGCATCGTCAAAAAGTTTGAGCCGCTGCTGCTTGTCGGCATTGCCTTCGGCTGCCTGCTGACAAACCTCAGCTACTTTGTGGGCCAGGGCGCAAACGCCCTGTACCACCCCGAAATCTGGGAGGCCTTCCTCGACCACGCCAGCCCCTACTATCACAGCTACGGCTACATCATGCGTGAGGCGGGTCTGCTCGACTTCTTCTACATCGGCGTCAAGGCCGGTATCTACCCCTCGCTTATCTTCATGGGCGTCGGCGCGATGACCGACTTCGGCCCCCTGCTCGCCAATCCCAAGAGCCTGCTGCTCGGCGCTGCCGCCCAGCTCGGCGTATTTGTCGCCTTCTTCGGCGCGGTTCTGCTCGGCTTCACCGGCCCGCAGGCCGCTTCCATCGGCATCATCGGCGGTGCGGACGGCCCCACGGCCATCTTCCTCACCACCAAGCTCGCGCCCGAGCTTCTCGGCCCCATCGCCATCGCGGCCTATTCCTACATGGCGCTGATTCCCTTTATTCAGCCGCCCTTTATGAAGCTGATGACCACCGACAAGATGCGCAAGGTCAAGATGGTGCAGAGCCGCGAGGTCTCCAAGACCGAGAAGATCGTCTTCCCGATCGTGGTCGCCACCTTCGTCATCCTGCTCCTGCCCTCCACCGCTCCCCTGATCGGCTGCCTGATGCTGGGCAACCTCTTCCGTGAGTGCGGCGTGACCGAGCGTCTGAGCGACACCGTGCAGAACGCGCTGATGAACATCGTGACGATCTTCCTCGCCACCTCCGTCGGCGCCACCATGGTCGCCCAGAACTTCCTGAACTGGTCCACCATCAAGATCGTCGTCCTCGGCCTGATCGCCTTCTCGATCTCCACGGTGGGCGGTCTGTGCGGCGGCGTTGTGATGTACAAGACCTCCGGCGGCAAGATCAACCCGCTGATCGGCTCTGCCGGCGTTTCCGCCGTGCCGATGGCCGCGCGTGTCTCTCAGGATGTGGGCCGCAAGTACAACAAGAACAATTACCTCCTCATGCACGCCATGGGCCCCAACGTGGCCGGCGTCATCGGCTCTGCCATCGCGGCGGGCTTCCTGCTCTCCGTCTTCGGCTGATCCCATCCAATGCGCTCCCCCGGATCGAATCCGGGGGAGTTTTTGTTGACAGGAAAAGCGGAACAGGGTATGATTGGAAGTACCATACAACTATGAGGAGGTCGTCTCATGCAAAGAACACTTCAGAAAGCGCTGGCCTCCCTGCTCTGGCTTGTGCTGCTGCTGACTCTTGCCCCCATGGCACTGGCGGCGGACACGCCTTCCGCAGCGTACCGGACGGAGCAGGCCGAAGAGGATGTGATCGTCGGCTTTCAGCTTGACGGGCTGCCGCTCATGATCGACACGGATTACAAGTACGCTCTCATCGAGCTGCAGAAGGAATTTCCCGCCCGGCTCACCGTCCTGAGGGGCGGCACGGTCTCCTATGACCGGGAAGACGCCGTGCTTCAGGTCGAGCCCGCCGTCACGGAGAACATCGCCGTCACCTGGAAATGCGCGGAGGACTATGACGAGGATCTGGATGTCTTTCACTTTGCGCCCGTGCTTGAGCGGCGTCTTGCCAGGGGCGTGGAGGCGCCGGTCATCACGGTCCATGTTCTCGGTGAGCTCGAGCGGCCGCCGATGCCCGTCTTTGAGGATGTACCGGACTTTGATGTTCAGCCGTCCGGGGACTTCGGTACAACGGTGGGGGGCGTACTGCCCGTCTATTACAACAATTTTGAAAACGGCGTCCTGCCCCCGGTCCGCGATCAGAATCCCTTCGGAACCTGCTGGGCGTTTTCGACCATTGCCGCCGCCGAAGCGGATCTCATCCACGACGGGATCTACGATACCAGCGTGGATCTGTCAGAGCTGCATCTGGCGTATTACAACTATCATGACTTCTATGACGAGAAGGCCTGCAACATTGGCGACACCATCCGCCTCAACGGCGCTGACTATCTCAATGCCGGCGGCAGTCCCACCTACGGCACCCTGGATCTGGCGAACCTCATCGGTCCCGTGCAGGAGGCTGAAGTCCCGTACAGTCTGGGCCGCTCCTACCAGCCAGGTCCCGACGAAGGACGCAACGGCACCCTGCAGGTCCTCAGCATCTATCGCTGCCCTCTCAGCAGTCCCGCTGTGGTCAAGCAGGCCATTATAGATCACGGTGCGGTCACCGCGTCCTATGACGACCAGGATCAGTTTTACAGCGCCACCTACAACAGCTACTATCTGCCCAAAAGCGACGGCACCAATCACTGTGTCGCCATTGTCGGCTGGGACGACAACTTCCCCCGCACCAACTTCAGGGGCGGCACGCCCGAGGGCGACGGCGCCTGGCTCATTCGAAACAGCTGGGGCGTAAACAGCTACAACCACGCCGGCTACTTCTGGCTGTCCTACTATGACAAAGGCCTCTATCAGACAGTCAGTGCCCTGGATGTGGCGCCGACGCGCTATCAGCACATCTACTCCTATGACAATGTACCCCCGATGTGGACCTGGACAGTCGAGAACGGGTCCAGCGCCGAACAGGAGTTCCATATTGACGGCGGGGAAATCATTCAGTCTGTCGGCGTGTACTGCCCGACGCCCAACGTGACTCTTACACTTACCGTGGTCTGCGGAAATGTCAGCAGAGAGGCCACGATCCATGTTGCGACGCCCGGTTATTATGTGGCGCAGCTTTCATCGCCGATGACCATTGTCGAAACCTCGGATGTGACCGTGCAGTATATCATCGACGGCAGCGTCGACCAGGTGATCGTGAGCGCCGAGGGGCCCGGCACATTCCGGCCTTTTATCGACAAGACGTTCTACAGCATTAACTACGTTGCCGATTGCGGAAGCGGTCTGATCGTAAACGGGGACTTAAAGACGAAAGACGCACGCATCAAGCTGTTCACAAGCGATATGAGCGAGTTCCCTGTGCCCGACTTCGTCCTGCCTGACGATCTGCGCTCGATCGGCGCGGAGGCCTTCAGCGGCAGCTTCTCCTACGCATGGGTGCCGGAGAACCAGGTTTCCATCGGCCCGCGCGCCTTTGCCGCCTGCCCGAATCTCCTCTACATCCACATTCCGGCGCAGGTCAAAGACATCAGCGCGGATGCCTTTGAGGGTCTCACGGGACTCACGATCCTCGGCGTTGACGGAAGTACAGCGGAGACTTACGCGCGCAACCACGGCCTCAGCTTCATGGCGATCACCGACTTCGGCTCGGGCGAAGACGCGGACGACTCAAACGGCTGAGCCTGCCCTGTGTCCCCGGCAAAAAACTGCATCGCAAAAAGGATCCTCCGGACAAAACGCCCGGAGGATCCTTTTTGATGCGGTTACAGCTTATCCTTATGTTCCTCGTAAAATGCTCTGTAGTCCTTGAGCATGTACTTTAAGAGGTTCGGGGTGTCGAGCTGGTAGGGACACTTGGAGGCGCAGCTGCGGCACTCAAGACAGTCCTCGATCTTGTTCATCTTGGCCTGCCACTCCGGCGTCATGTACTGCTGCCAGGGCGAGCGGCGCAGGAGCATGTTCATGCGGGCGCAGTTGCGGATCTCGATGCCCACGGGGCAGGGCATGCAGTAGCCGCAGCTGCGGCAGAAGGTGCCGGAGAGCTCCTGCCGTTCCTTCCTGATGAAGGCGTCAAGCTCCGCGTCCATGTGCGGGTCCTCCTCGGCGGCGTCAAGCCACTGTCGGAGCTCCTCGAGAGTCTGGATGCCCCAGATGGGGACCACGTTGTCATAGAGGTTCATGAAGGCGTGGCAGGCGCGGACATTGGTCAGCAGGCCGCCCGCAAGGCCCTTCATGGCGATATAGCCCATATCCGCCGCCTTGCACTTGTCGGCAAGGGCGAGGTCCCGCTCGGACGAGATATAGCTGAAGGGAAACTGCAGGGTCTCAAAGAGCTTTGATGCGATGCAGTCCTCGGCCACCTGGACGCGGTGGGTCGTGACGCCGATGTGGCGGATCCAGCCGCGCGCCTTTGCCTCCAGCGCCCCGGCGTAAGCTCCCTCGGGGTCCTCAGGGTCCGGGACCTCCTGCACCTGGTGGAACTGGAAGAGGTCGATATAGTCGGTCTTCATCATCCTGAGGCTGTTCTCGATGTGCCCGAGCACCCCCGCCTTGTCCCGCGCGGCGCTCTTGGTGGAGATCACGATCTGATCGCGCACATCCTGAAGGGCCAGGCCGATCTTCTCCTCGCTGTCGGTATACGCATTGGCGGTGTCAAAGTAGCGGATGCCGCCCTCATACGCCGCCTGCAGCAGCTTCACGGCGTAGTCCTTGTCACAGCGCTGCACCGGCAGGCAGCCCATGGAGGTCTTGGTCACAACAAGGCCGGTTTTTCCGAGTGTGAGTGTTTTCATGTATGTGTCTCCTTTTTCGGTTTTTCCGGAGGCGTTCGGAGGAGCCCCCTCCTCTGCTCTTTCGCCTCGCAAGGCGAAAAACAATTACAGTCGTTTTTGAGGCAGCTTGGCGATACCCATTAAAACAAATCAAATCGTTTTTCCCGGGGGCGTGTACCTCGGGAAAAACACATCTCGCCCTGCAGGTGTACGAGCGTCCCCCGTAAGCCGCGTGCGGGAAACGCGGGCAATCCATTGCCAATCGTATTCGCAGCGGACGCTAAAACGGCCACGTCGGCAGCCACGAGCGCAGGATGCTGGGATATACCGGCAGGCCCGCGAGGCACGGGAAGAACAGCACAAAGACCGCCGCGCTCAGGCATACAAAGCCGACGACCAGCGCTCTCCCCCAGGGGTGACAGCGCTCCATCACATCGAAGCAGCGGCCCAGGGCCAGGGCCAGAAAGACCGTGCAGGGGAAATAGTGATAGGCAAAGGTCAGGCGCGGCACCAGCACCCAGGGCAGAAGCTGCGCGAGATAGCCCAGCAGGATAAAGGCCGAGGGCTGATCCCGCCGCGCGGCGGCAAGGTAGGCCAGCACAAACAGAGCCATCAGGCCGCCCCAGCAGAGGACGGGGTTGACAAAGGCGCCGAAGCTTATATGCCGCCCGTCCGCAAGGTAGTCCAGGTAATACAGGATGGGCCGGATATCCAGCACCCACTGGTACCAGTGGGACGAGTAGGGATGCGTGGCGACAAGCTGGGAGTGGTAGTTGAACATGTAGCGCTGGTTGTCCAGCACGATCTTGAGGTAGTCCCGGCTCAGCACATTCGTCCTGCCGAGGGCGCGGCCATAGGGGAGATAGGACAGATAATAGATCAGCCCGGGCAGCAGGACAAAGAAGACCACGCAGAAGAGCGCGTTCTTCACAAAGCCCCCAAAGCGGAGCCGCCCTGCGCGCATCTCATGGATCACCCACAGGGCCCAGATTACCGCAAGGCCCGCCCCGGCATAGAAGCAGGTCCACTTGCTGGCCGCGCCGAGGCCGAAGCTCAGCCCGCAGAGCGCAAGCCACCTGAGCTTTCCCTCGCTCACAAACAGGTACAGGAACAGGTACATCAGCAGGATGAAGAAGACGGCGTAGGTGTCGATGGTGGAGATGCGGGTCTGGACAAAGTGCATGAAATCCGTCAGCATCAGCGTGGTGCAGGCTGTGGGCACCAGGCAGCCGCCGAAGAGCTTCTTCGAGAAGATATACAGGATCGGCAGCATCAGCACGCCGAAGAGGGTCCCGGAGAAGCGCCAGCCGAAGGGCGTCATGCCGAACAGGCGGATCCCCAGGGCGATGATGCTTTTCCCGAGGGGCGGGTGCGTGATCTCATAGGGGTAGACGCCGTTGAGGTGCTCCCAGGCCGTGCGGGCGTGATAGATCTCGTCGAAGTAGGTGGAGTTCATGAAGGTCTGCCGCACGGGGCAGAGCGCCTGCTCATCCGTAAGCTCCGGCACATCGGCGCCTGCCGGGACGATCTTCCCCTCTCCGGAGCGCGCAGCAAGCTCGCCGAGCCACACATTGCCGCTGCCGCGCACATGGATCGTGCCGCCGGTGAGGGGCCTGTCCAACTCCACCGGCAGCCACTTCAGGACCTCGGCGTGGCTCTGCTCCACTTGATCCAGCAGGCGCGTCTGTCCGTTTTCGGCCGTGTAGTCGATGGTGTAGCTGCCGATGCCGACGCCCGTGAAGAGCATGAGCTGCCTGACCTCGCCGCCCGCCGGGTCCAGCCGGATCGCCGCGGTCCGCCCCTCCATGTTTGCAAAGCTCTGGGGGGAGCGGGTGTTGCCGAGGCCTGAGAAGGCCGGCACGCTGTAGATCCCGGTGAGCAGGGCTATGAGCAGCACATCCGCCTTCCGCAGGCGGCGGGAAGCGGCGCTCCTTTTCAGCGTGCAGCATCTCAGATCCGGCAGCAGCATGAAAAACGCCGCCAGCAGCAGGAAGCACGCCGCCGGTAAAAAGTATTTTGACAGTTGGTACATAACATTCACGAACGCCCCGGCTGACCGGGGCGTCTTTCAGATTTCCTTCAGGATCTCGTGCAGCTCGTGCACGTCGCTGAGGACATAGTCGGGCTTGCGCTCGGCCGCGTCCACCATGGCCCGGTCCGTCTCGCCGGAGAGCACCAGCACGGACACGGAGCCCGCGTTCTGGGCTACGGCGATATCGGTGTACAGCCTGTCCCCCACGGCGCAGATGTGCTCGTTGGGGATGCCGGTCATCTCGGCGATCACGTCGATCATATTGCGGTTGGGCTTGCCGATATAGTTGGGCTTGACGCCGCTGGAGGCGGTGAGCAGGGCGCAGATGCTGCCGCAGTCGGGCAGGACCTCGTCATGCGGCATGGGGCAGACCCAGTCGGGATTGGCGGCGATGAAGGCCGCGCCGCGGCGCAGGAAGTGGCAGGCCCTGTCGAGCTTTTCGTACACAAGCTCCGTGTCGAAGCCCTGCACCACCACGTCCACGGTATCTTCCCCGGTATGACCCAGCTCGTCGTTGACGAGATTGACGCCGTAGCTCTTGAGCTCGCGGTAGAAGGCCCTGGTCCCGGCGAGATAGACCCGCGCGCCGGGGTGGCGCTGGTTGAGGTACATGCCGGTGGCCATGCCGGAGGTGAAGACGTTCTCCCGCTCGCAGGGGAAGCCCAGCTTCCTCAGGCGTGTGATATAATCCTCTCCCGCGCGGGAGGAGTTATTCGTGAGGTAGATGTACTTTTTCCCGAGGCGGGGCAGATCCTCCATCAGCTCGATGGCGCCCTCGTACACATTGTCGCCGAGGTAGAGCGTACCGTCCATGTCAAAGAGGAACAGCTCGGTGTTTTTCAGTTTTGTGTAGTCCATGTCTCTCTCCAAAAGTTCAGTCCTCGCCCCAGAGCAGGGCACATTTGACCGCCTTGTCCCAGCCCCGGATGAGGGCCTTGCGGCGGGACTCCTCCATCTGCGGATGGAAGGTCTTGTCGATGGCCCAGTTGGAGCGGATATCCTCCATGCTCTCCCAGTAGCCCACGGCGAGGCCCGCAAGGTAGGCGGCTCCCAGGGCCGTGGTCTCGATGCAGCGGGGCCGGTACACGTCCGCCCCCAGAAGGTCCGCCTGGAACTGCATCAGAAAGTCGTTGGCGCAGGCGCCGCCGTCCACCTTCAGCTCGGCAATGGGGATGCCGGAATCGCGCTCCATGGCGCGGGCGATGTCGTGCGTCTGGTAGGCAAGGCTCTCCAGCGTTGCGCGCACCAGGTGGGCGCGGGAGAAGCCGCGGGTGATGCCCACCACGCAGCCGCGGGCGCGCTGGCTCCAGAACGGAGCGCCGAGGCCCGTGAAGGCCGGGACCACATAGCCGCCTGCGGTGTCGGCCACCTTGAGGGCAAAGTCCTGACTCTCCTTCGCGCTGGTGATGACGCCGAGCTCGTCACGCAGCCACTGGATGGCGGCGCCGGCGATGAAGATGGAGCCCTCCAGCGCGTAGTCCACCCTTTCGCTGGTGCTCGCGGCAATGGTGGTGACAAGGCCGTTCTTGCTCTCCACCGGGGTGCTGCCGGTGTTCATCAGCAAAAAGCAGCCCGTTCCGTAGGTGTTCTTCATGGTGCCCGGCTCGAAGCAGCACTGGCCGAAGAGAGCGCACTGCTGGTCGCCGGCGGCCCCGGCGATGGGGATCTCCCCGCCGAACATCTCAAAATCGGTCTTGCCGTAGACGCAGCTCGAGGGCTTGACCTCCGGCAGCATCGTGGCCGGGATGTTCATCAGCTTCAAAAGCTCCTCGTCCCACCGCAGGGTGTGGATGTTGAAGAGCATGGTGCGGCTGGCGTTGGTGTAGTCCGTCACATGGACCCTGCCGCCGGTGAGCTTCCAGATGAGCCAGGTGTCCACCGTGCCGAAGAGGAGCTTGCCTGCCGCGGCCCGCCTGCGCGCGCCGGGGACATTGTCCAGCAGCCACTGGATCTTGGAGCCGGAGAAGTAGGCGTCGGGGATGAGGCCGGTCTTCGTGCGGATCTCGTCGGCATGTCCGTCGGCCACCAGACCGTCGATGATATCGGAGGTGCGGCGGCACTGCCAGACGATGGCGTTGGCGATGGGCTCCCCGGTCTCCCTGTCCCAGACGATGGTCGTCTCGCGCTGGTTGGTGATGCCGATGGCGGCGATGTCCTGCGCGGTGATGTTGAGCTTTGCCATGGCGGCGTGGGCCACCTCATAGGTGGTGTTCCAGATCTCGTTGGCGTCATGCTCCACCCAGCCGGGCTGGGGGAAGATCTGGCGAAATTCCTTGTTCACCACGGAGCAGATGTTGCCGGATTTGTCAAAGAGGATGCAGCGGCTGCTCGTGGTGCCCTGGTCAAGCGACATGATGTACTGCATGCATTGGTTCCCCCTGTGTTTTGTTTATTGGGTATCTCACTGAACGATCGCCTTGATAAAGGGCGGGCGCGTGACCGGCTCGTCGGAGAAGCTGCAGCACGCGCGCAGAAGCTCTGCCGCCTCGCGGGCCTTCTCCTCGGTAGAGGCATGGATGGCGGCCAGGCTCTCGCCCGCCTCCACCCGGTCGCCGACCTTCTTGTGCAGCACAAGGCCCACGGAGAGGTCGATCGTGCTGTCCTTGGAGGCGCGGCCGCCGCCAAGGTGCATGGAGATCAGGCCGATCTTCTCGCACTCGATATGGCTCAGATAGCCGGAGACAGCCGACGGGACCTCCAGTATCACCGGTGCCTGGGGCAGACGGGAGGTGTCATAGACATCCTCGGCCCGGCCGTCCTGGGCCTCCACCAGCTCGGCAAGCTTTTTGAGGGCAGCGCCGCTCTCTATGGCCTCGCGCAGCATGTTCTCCGCCTGTACTGTATCCGCGGCGATGCCCGCGTCCTGCAGCAGGCAGGTCCCGAGCGTGAGGCACAGCTCCAGCAGATCCCCCTTCGTCTCCCCGCGCAGGACGGAGATGGCCTCCTTGACCTCCAGGGCATTGCCCACCGCGCAGCCGAGGGGCTGGTCCATGTCGGTGATGACCGCCGTGCATTTTTTCCCGGCAAGCTTCCCGATGCGCGTCAGGCCCTTTGCGAGCTTGAAGGCATCCTCCTCGGTCTTCATGAACGCGCCGCTGCCGCACTTGACATCCAGCACGATCACATCCGTCCCGGACGCGAGCTTCTTGGACATGATGGAGCTCACGATCAGCGGGATGCTGTCCACGGTGCCGGTCACGTCCCGCAGGGCGTAGAGCTTCTTGTCCGCCGGGACGATGTTGGCCGTCTGGCCGATGATGGCAATGCCGATGCGGTTGACGTTGTCAATAAAGCGCTTCTCGCCGATGGCGATGTTGTAGCCCGGAAAGCTCTCCAGCTTGTCCAGGGTGCCGCCGGTGTGCCCGAGGCCGCGGCCGGACATTTTGGCGATGCGCAGTCCGCAGGCCGCCACCATCGGGCAGAGGATGAGACTGGTCTTGTCCCCCACGCCGCCGGTGGAATGCTTGTCTCCCTTGACGCCCCGGATGGGACTGAGGTCCACCACATCCCCCGAGTGCATCATCGCCATGGTCATATCCAGGGTCTCCCGGTCGCTCATGCCGCGAAACAGGATCGCCATGCACAGGGCCGACATCTGGTAGTCAGCGATCTCCCCGCTGACATAGCCGTCGATCAAAAAACGGATCTCCTCTGTCGTCAGTTCCTCTCCGCTGCGTTTTTTCGCAATCAGGTCAGTCATCAGCATCGTAAAAGCCTCCTCTCGAAGTAAAAAAGAAATGCGCAAAATTTTTGTATATTATACCACATTTTCTGCTTTTTCTCAAGGGTCTCGTCCCCCGAAAACAAGATATTTTCAGCACCTGAAAATCAGGTATTTCCTGCCCTCGATCACGCGCTCCACCGCATGCGCGTCCGGGGCGCGCAGCTCGGCCGGCAGGGCCAGCAGGCTGCTGATCCCGTCAAAGGCTGTGAGGCTCCCGTCGGCCCGGCTGTACCAGAGCAGGCCCTCCTCCGGCACTCCGGCAGGCCAGGGGCAGGCACGATAGCCGGTCTCTGTTTTATGTAAACCGTCTGTCTCTGTTCCCTCCGGAATATCCGCTTTATGTAAACCTTCTGTCAGGTTTTCTTCCGCTGCATTTTCTGCTTTATGTAAACCATTTATGCTGTCGGCTTGCTCCATTTTCCCCGCTTTTTCACTGCTATTTTCAGCATTTTTCTTCGATACGGCTTCCGGTTCGTTTTCAGTTATGTCGTCTAACATATTTGCAACTTGATTATGTGAATCTTCCGTTTCCTGTTCCCGATCGGAGACGGCTTCGATCGGCTGCGGGAAGGCGGCCAGCTCCCGGCGGCTGAGCCTGCGGCGCAGGATGAGTCCGTCCTCCGTCGGCTGCATGAGGCCGAGATAGGCGCTCTTTCCGCCTCCGTGCGCCCAGAGCCGCACAAAGCCCTCAGCGGAGGGCGCCCTGGCCTCGAGCACGGTGTACAGTCCCTCCTGCGAGACGGTCACGGTGCCCGCAGGCTGCTGATGGATGATAAGCGAAATGGACATAGCGTGTTCTCCTTTTCCGGTTCGCGGCTGCTCTCAAAGCATAAAACAAAAAAATCGTTTTGTGTGCCACACACACCTCTTCTTCTCTCTTCTGACTTCTGCCTTCTGACTTCTGACTTCTACCTTCTACCTTCTGACTTCTACCTTCTGCATCAATCGCATCCGGTCGCATCCGGTCGCATCCGGCGGCAGCGGTCGCAGGGGCAGGGCGTTACAGGACGCAAAGCGCCCCTGCCCAGAGTATACGGGCAGGGACGCGGGATTATACATTATGACCCCAGGCCGAAGCTGACGGCGAGGGCGTTGTCGACAGCGCTCATCGTTCCCTTGTCGAGCTTTCCCATCCGCTCGCGCAGGCGGGATTTGTCGATGGTGCGGATCTGCTCGAGCAGGATGACGCTGTCCCGGTTGAGGCCCACACTGCGGCCGTGCAGCTCGATATGCGTGGGCAGCTTTGCCTTGCCCATCTGGGATGTGATCGCCGCGGCGATGACGGTGGGGCTGTGGCGGTTGCCGGTATCGTTCTGCACGATGAGCACGGGGCGCATGCCGCCCTGCTCGCTGCCGACGACCGGGCTGAGGTCGGCAAAGTAGATATCGCCTCTTTTGACCATGGTACATTCACACTCCGATCATGAGTCGCCCAATACAGTGTATGTAGGGTGCTGCTCTTAGTCTCACCGGGGAGTGAAAAATTTATACACGGAAAAGTGCGGCTCATGCATCGCGCAGGCCCCTTCCGCCGCGGAAGCGCTCCCTCTCCCCCAGCCGCCGCAAGCGGCCGGGGGAGGCAAGGGAAACGTTTACTCCACGCTGCTGAAGATCTGCGCGATCGGCGAATCGGAGGAGACGACCAGGGTCTTGCCCCCGGTGCCGAGGGCCTTCTCCGCCATGTCCAGGGCACGCATGAACTCATAGAAATCCGCCTCGGCCGGGGTGTCGTAGACCTCGGAGAGGATGCGCATGTATTCGGCCTCGCCCTCGGCCTTGAGCCTTTCGGCGGCGGCGTTGGCTTCGGACAGGGTGATGGACACGGACTTGTCCGCCTCGTTGCGGATCTGCTTGGCCTCGGCCGCGCCCTCGGCCACGTAGGAGGCGGCGATGTTGTCGCGTTCGGAGATCATGCGCTCGTACACGGCGGACTTGTTTTCGTCGGGCAGGTCGATGCGCTTGGTCTCGATGGCCAGCAGCGTGATGCCGTAGTTCTCGAAGGTGTTGCCCACATTGTCCATAATGCGCTGGGCCAGCAGCCCGTCGCGCCCGGAGATGACCTCCTCCTGCCGCATGGAGGAGATGACGGTCTTGAGGCTGTTGTAGACGATGGTGTCGATGCGGTACTCGGCGTTGCCGATGTTGCCGGAGAGGGACTGGATAAACTTCAGCGGGTCGCTGATGCGCCAGAGGACAAAGGAGTCGGCCACCATGGACTTCTTGTCGCTCGTGATCACGTCGCTGACGGCAAGGTCGTAGAGCATTTCCGTCTTCGGCAGGGTGCTGGAGGTCTGGATGAAGGGCAGCTTCATGCTCAGGCCCGGTTCGTCCACGATCTTGACCACGGCGCCGAACTGGCGGATGATGGTATACTCATTCTGCTGCGTGGTGACAAAGCAGGCCCCGGACAGAAGGATCGCAAGGACGACGACCACAGCCGGAAGGATGAGCTTCAGATTCTTTTTCACTTGGCCTCACCTCCCAGATTGACGGTGGCAAACTGCTCGAGCGGCAGCGTCGTCTGCACGCCGGTGTCGGCGTCCACGATATAGAGCTTCATGCCGGGCAGAACGGATTCCATCGCCTCGTAAAACAGGCGCTGCTTGGTGATGAGCGGGTACTTCTGATACTCCGCAAAGAGCTCGGCAAAGCGGGAGGCCTGGCCGTTGGCCTCATTGATGCGGCTGGCCTTGTAGGCCTCGGCGCTCTTGATGATCTGGTCGGCGTCGGCCGCGGCGGCGGGGATGACCTCGTTTGCGTACTTCTTGGCGTTATTGACCGTGGTATCCGCGGACTGCTTGGCGGTCTCGACGGCGGTGAAGGCGCGCTGCACCTCCCGCGTGGGAGGCTCGGCGTCCTGGATGCGGATGTTGGCGAGCTGCAGGCCGATATCCTCCTGCTCCAGGCGGGCCATGACCTTGTCCTTGATGGCGGCCTGGATCTCGCTCTTGCCGGTGGTGATGACAGTATCGACGTTATACAGGCCGATGGTGTCGCGGATATAGCTCTGGCAGAGCATCTTGAGGATGTCCACCGGGTTCTGGGAGCTGTAGAGATACTTGATGGGGTCCGTCACCCGGTATTCCACGTAGAAATCGACGTTGACAAAGTTGTAGTCGTAGGTGATCATCAGCGACTCCTCATCCACGCTCTGGGTGCTGCCGATGCGGTAGCCGAGGGGGAAGCCCTGGATGGTCTTGCTGACCTTGGTCACCTGCTGGACAAAGGGCAGCTTCAGCTTGAGGCCGGAGCTGGAAACCATGCTCGGCTTGCCGAAGGTGGTGATGACGGCGTACTGGTCCTCCTTGAGGGTGTAGAAGGCATCCAGCACCACCATGACCAGCACCGCCGCAAGCAGCACCAGGATCGCCGCCTTGCCGGGGAGCCTGAGCTGCGGCATGGGGCGCGGCTTCTTCGCCGGGCCGCTGGAGTAGCTGCCGTCGGGATTGATGTTCATAAGCGGGACACTCCTTTCCGTTTTGTTTCCGTCTCCCAGTATACAATACTTTGCCCCTTTTGTGAAGTATCCTTGTTCCCGCGCGCCGTCCCCTTCCGCGTGCAGAAAAAGCTTGCGTTCTTTGTCAATTTTCGGTAAACTATAGGCAGCACAGGAAAAGGAGTGATCCCCATGTTTCGGAAGCTGGGAAGGAAGCTCGGAAAGTACGCCCTTGTCATCCTCTACGCCGTCTTTGCCGCCATGGCCGCGCAGAACCGGCTGCTGCCCCTGATCGTTCTGTTTCTGCTCTACAGTGTGGAGTTTTCCCATCTTGACCGGAAGGCGGCGGGCGACCGGCAGCCCGGCCCGCTGGAGGGGCTGGCCCGGTTTTTGTGCATCGGGCTTTCCTGGTGGCTGCGCACGGCATGATGAACGGCGCCTTTCAGGAGCTCGATGTGCACGGCATGACGCGCGTGCAGGCCATCGCAGCCATTGACGCGGCGCTGCGCCGCTGCAGCGGCTCGGTCTACTCGCTGCGGGTGGTGCACGGCTATCACGGCGGGACCGTCCTGCGCGACGCCATCCGCGCCCACTGCAAAAAGCATCCCAGGGTCCGCCGGATCGAGCTGGGCCTCAATCCCGGCGAGACGGAGCTGATCCTGCGGGAGCTGTAAGTCTCCGCGCGGGATCGGGGAGAAACTTCAAAAAATCAATTCACTGTTGCAAAATGGCGCAGCATCCGCTATAATAGCTTTCACAACAGGCAGCCACAGCAAAGACAGGAGTGTTTGCAATGCCGAAGGTGTCCGCCAGGCCCGATAAAACCATGTATATGACGGTGCGCGAGGAGCTTGCGCTCACCCGGGAAAAAGCGAGCGCGCTGATCTCGGCGCAGTGTATCTCCGCAGACCGTCTGGAAAAGATCGAGAACCGGCGCCTGCTTGCACGGCCGGACGAGATCCTTGCGCTTGCCGAGGCATATAAGGCTCCTGCCATTATCAATTACTACTGTACCCATGACTGTGACATCGGAGGAAGGTATATCAGCGAAGTCAAGCCCAAAGAGCTCTCACAGATCGCCATTGAAACGCTCAATTCCCTGAACAAGCTGGCCCGGGTGAAGGACCGGCTCCTGGAGATCGTCGAAGACGGTACGATCTCCGAGGATGAGCTTGAGGATTTCCGCATGATCAAAAGCAATCTCGATAAAATTGCCAGTGCGGTGGAAAGCCTCCAGTTGTGGCTCAATGAGAGCATCGCCAGGGGAAGTCTGGACGCTTCGATGATATCTCGCTGAAATCCGAGAAATAAACTGTTTAAGTCGCGGAATTAACAGTTTATTTCTTTTTCATTCTCCCGTATACTGGGTACACAAGCATAAGGAAGCAATGCTCCCGCAGCAGAGACAGACGGCACCGGCAGAATCTGCCCAGTGCCCTTTGCCGCGGGCAAGGCTTCTCA
Source organism: Oscillospiraceae bacterium (assembly GCA_902761635.1). Taxonomy (GTDB): domain Bacteria; phylum Bacillota; class Clostridia; order Oscillospirales; family Oscillospiraceae; genus Limivicinus. Next base: position 19,821 of record CACWLG010000035.1, read on the forward strand.
TACACTGCCCCTCGCATCTTATCTCAGCACATTTCTACCCGCCTCATGCAGATTCCTACGCGCTGTCGGTCCGCGTTCGCTACGCAGGTCCGGCAGGGATCCGGCATGAAGCAAAAAAGCAGGAGAAACGCTATCTCCTGCTTTTTTTTTGCTGCCGGAGTAACAAAAAACCGTTGCCTGGCTCGGAAAATGGTATATAATATGATCATTCGGCAGTTCAGTAACCGCGGATCTGTTACGGAAATGCAAGAAATTGCAGACCGAATCATTGTCATCCTTGTTTTGCCTGCCCTGCCGGGGCGAGAAAAAATGACCTTTTTTAATCTGATTGCTCCGGCCGTGCAGCCCTATGCCATGGGGATATGGAATCGCCGGAGAAAGAATGCACGAAAGCGAAGGGGCGTCTATGAGCCGCAGCAGAAACCTGATTTACTTCATCATCACGAGCCTTGTCATGGTGCTGGCAATGGCGCTGATGATCGCGCTGTTCTTCAACCTCTTTGACCGCAAGCCGAAGGACCCGCATGAGGGTCAGGTCTACCTCTACGACGGCAAGGACTGGATCTGGATGACGCCGCTGGAGGGGGTGCCGGTCAATCCCCTGACGGCGGAGGACTTTGCAGCCGAGGGGCCGGTGCGCTACCTGGGCCGGGACTACAGGGCTCTGCGCGGCATCGACGTGTCCGAGCACCAGCGGGAGATCGACTGGGGGCAGGCGGCGCGTTCGGGCCTGGACTTTGCCTGCATACGCCTGGGCCGGCGCGGCTATACCGAGGGCGGGCTCTTCGAGGACCCCTGGTTTGAACGGAACATGGCGGGCGCTGCGGCAAACGGTCTCAAGACCGGGGTTTATTTCTTCTCCCAGGCGGTCAATGTGGCCGAGGCGATCGAGGAGGCAAACTTCGTTCTGCAGCGCATCGCCCCCTACAGCATCAGCGCCCCGGTGGTCTACGACTGGGAGACGGTCGCGGACGGGGACGCCCGCACGACGGAGCTGAGCCCGGCGTCCCGCACGGACTGCGCCGTGGCCTTCTGCGAGACCGTGCGCCGCGCAGGCTATACGCCCTGCGTCTACTTCAATCGCGACATGGGCTATTACGGCTACGACCTCACCCGGCTCACGGATTATATGTTCTGGTTCTCCCTGCCGGAGAGTCCCTTCCCCAATTTCTACTATGCCTGCAGCATGTGGCAGTACAGCTTTACCGAGGAAATCCCCGGCGTTTCCGGCAGCGCGGACATGAGTCTGTGGTTTATCCCCCGCGAAACGAACAGCGGCGTAAATTTAGAGGGAGGAAACACTTGATATTTTCCTAAATCTGATATATACTCTCGTTGCGAGTATGCCGGTGTGATGGAATGGTAGACGTAGCGGATTCAAAATCCGCCGATGGCGACATCGTGTGGGTTCGAGTCCCACCACCGGCACCACCACGTCAGAAGAAGCCAACTTCACTCCGCTTCCGCCGGGGCGGCGAAAGCTCCGTATCCGTTGGCTCCTTCTTCCTTTCCGAAACGGGAGCCTTACGGGGGCTCCCGTTTCGGTTATGCGAAACGGGTTGGGTTTGGCTTACCGAGACTCATTGTCTCAGAAGAAACCAACTTCTCTCCGCTTCCGCCGGGGCGGCGAAAGCTCCGTATCCGTTGGCTCCTTCTTCCTTTCCGAAACGGGAGCCTTACGCGGGGCTCCCGTTTCGGTTATGGGAAACGCTTCGGTTTTGACGAACGGTTTGGTTATATCCGGTTTTTTGGGGTGAGATGCAATGCCGAAGAGAATCAAGATCCTGATCGCCTGTCACCGGCCGTGCCCGGTGCCGGACGAGCCCTGCTATCTGCCGGTCGAGGTCGGGGCGGCGCTGCACACACCGCCGATCCCGGGCTTCACCCCTGACAATACCGGGGACAATATTTCGGAGAAGAATAAAAACTACTGCGAGCTCACGGCGCTCTACTGGGCGTGGAAGAACCTGGACGCCGCTTATATCGGGCTCGTTCATTACAGGCGTTATTTTTCAAAACGGCCTTTTTCAAAGCAGCCTGCGCAGGAGGCCGATTTCCGTTCGGCGCTGGAGAAGGCCCCGATCCTTCTGCCCGTCAAGCGCCACTACTGGATCGAGACGAACTACAGCCAGTACATCCACGCTCACCACGAGCAGGATCTCCGCGTGACCCGCGCGGTACTGGCCGAGCGCTTCCCGGACTTTCTGCCCGCGTATGACCGGCAGATGCAGAAGCGCTCCGGCCACCGCTTCAACATGTTCGTCATGCGGCGGGAGTATTTTAACTCTTATTGCGCGTGGCTGTTCCCCATTCTCTCTGCTGTCGAAGCGCGCCTCGATCTCAGCGGCTACGACGCCTACAACGCCCGCGTCTTCGGCTTCGTGGCCGAGCGCCTGCTGGACGTGTGGATTGAAACGAACGGGTACAGGTACCGCGAGCGTGCGTGTGAGATGATTAGAGGTTTGTATGCCGTTAATATCCGTTATTGTTCCTGTCTATAAGGTTGAACCGTATTTGCGCCGGTGCATAGATTCTGTCCTCGCACAGGATTGGAAGGATTTTGAACTGATTCTTGTGGATGATGGATCGCCGGACCGGTGCGGTATCATCTGCGATGAATACGCCGAAAGAGATTCACGCATTCGGGTGATACACAAACAAAATGGCGGTCTTTCAGATGCAAGAAATGCCGGTATTGACGCGGCTCGCGGCGACTGTTTATCCTTTGTGGATTCAGACGATTCTATTGCTCCAGCATATCTGAGCTATCTATACGCGCTCCTGAAAAGTGCGGAGAATTGCAAGGTCAGTCAGGCCAATCATTTTATCGTGCGCGAAGGGAAGACCGCACTGAATTCTCCGGGAAACGGGACGGCCATTCTCACACAAGGGCAAGCGTTCGAAGCTGTTTTATACCATGACCGTGTTGATGTCAGCGCGTGGGGCAAGCTGTATGAGCGTTCCGTTTTTGATGAGCTCCGTTTTCCGGTCGGGAAGCTCTATGAGGACACGTTTCTTTTCGGAAGGATTTTGCTTCAAACACCTGTATATGTCTATGGAGGAGAGGCGCAGTACTACTATGTACAGAGAAAGGATTCCATTGTCGGGAAAGAGTTCTCTAAAAACAATCTCGATTATATAGAAGCTGTCAATGAACTGACGAAGATCGCAATGCAGGTCGACCCAAGACTGAAAAAAGCCTGCGACCGCAGGCGTGTGCATGCAAGCCTGAGCGTCCTCCGATATATGGAGCATTGCCCGCAGGCGTATAGAGAGACACGCGATCAGCTCCGGAATGAAGCGCTGAAGCTTGCGCCGGAGGTGTGCGCGTTACCGAGAACGCCCAGGCGGGACAAGATCGCGTTGTTTCTTCTAAAATCAGGATATTTCCCCTTTTATCAGGGGTGGAAGCTCTATACACAGTTTCGCGGATAGAATACCGTGCAATGCATAAACAGAAAAGCGATGGTGCAGGCTTTTGAAAACCAATCCTGTTTCAACAGCTCAGAAGCTGAGCGATTTACTGATTTCTGTAATCGTGCCGGTGTACAATGTGGCACCTTATCTGGACGAGTGTCTGGAAAGCATCTGCTCGCAGACCTACAAAAACCTGGAAGTCATCCTGATCGACGACGGCTCAACGGACGAAAGCGGGAAAATCTGTGATCACTGGCGCGAAAAAGATCCCCGCATCCGGGTGATTCACCAGCAGAACGCGGGCGTGTCCTGCGCACGCAACACAGGCCTGGATGTATGTATCGGAGACCTGATCAGCTTTGTCGATTCTGACGACTGGCTGGATTTGCGGATGTTTGAAAAGCTGGTGAGGTGCCTGCGTGAAAACGGAGCGGACGCCGCCATGTGCGGCTTTGTGGACTACCCGCACGGCGCGCCGGTCGAGAAGGGGCTCTTCCCGGCTCCGCCCTCTGACTTTACAGGCACGGTCTATCAAATGATGCGCCGAAATGGGTATTTTGCCTCTCTGTGGGCCAAGCTGTTCCGCCGCAGTCTGGTGTTCCGTTCAGGCAACTATGTTCGATTTGACACTTCTCTCTCTCTTGGCGAGGACGAGGTGTGGCTTTTGGAGGCATTGCGTAATTGCCAGTCAGTCGCTTTCCTACCGGAAGCCTTGTATTTCTGGCGGCCGCGAGAGGGCAGCGTCACGCGCTCAGAAACGCTCACAGCTAAGCAGATGAGCACCTTCAAAGCAAAAGAACAATCCCTGCAGCTCATACCGAACGACAGCGCCGCTCAAACGCTTGTAAGAGGGCGGATCTATAATGACTGCTTTATACTCAAGGTTCAGGCCTATTGTGCAGGCCAGCAGGAAGAGCTGCATACGATCAAGCAAGCACTGCATCCAATGCGTCGGGATTGGCTCCGCTCATCAGATATACTTTTCCTGAGAAAGCTGAAGGTTCTGGTGCTGGAGCTGGAAATGCTGCTGAATATGCCGGCAGGATTGGTCAGATGGACGAACCGCACACATTGATTTATGCTGAGAAAAGCAATGATTATGGAATAATTTCTCTTATGGATGGAGTGTCCTTATGAAAACAGAGAACGCATACGGCGCCGAGAACAGTCCCATTTCAATCCGGCCTGCGTTTGCCGGATGCACGGATGCCATTGTATTCTGCGCAAATGATTATTACTGCCCCTATTTGTCTGTAATGCTGTACTCCGTTATCGAGCAGGCATCCCCCAGCCGAAAATACGATATCATTGTACTCCACAGAGATATTACACCCGAGAATCAACGCATCCTGCAGGAAATGGGGGAAGGGAAAGACAATATCGCTATCCGCTTTCTCAACGTCAGCTCGTTAATCAGCGCTTATTCCCTGTATACAGGTGGGAAAACAGAGTTCACCATAGATGCCTATCTTCGGCTTCTGATTCCTGATGTGCTGGACAGCGCCTATCACAAAGCCCTGTATCTGGACTCTGATATGCTCGCTTTGGCAGACGTGGGTGAACTGCTCGATACCGATCTTGACGGTTACCTTTTGGCGTCTTCTCGTGATATGACTGGGCTTTCGTGTTACTACGATCCGCGCAATGAACGGAAACGGTATCGTGACAGTGTTCTGCATTTGAGCCAGCCAAATGATTATTTCATTGACGGTATGCTGGTTCTCAATCTGGATGTGTTTCGCAAAGCCTATACATCTGACGAGCTCCTGCGCCTTGCCGCATCAAAAGAATGGTTGCAGCACGATCAGGATGTCCTGAATCTGATCTGCGACGGGGGAAAAGCCAAAATCCTCCACGCAAGCTGGGATGTGATGAAGCCATATCGCCCGGATTTGCTGCCCGAGCCATATAGAGTTGAGCTTGAGGAATCCCTGAAAGATCCGAAGATCATCCACTTCGGGGGTAACGAAAAGCCTTGGAGGAATCTGGACAGCCCATGGATGGATCTTTTCTGGGATACAGCAGCAAAAACACCCTACTACAAAGAGATAATTTATCGCAACCTTCAGCATGATGACCCGGACTACAAAAACTGCGAAATGATTACGCGTATCAATAACGGTGAAATCAGGCTACGGCATATGGTCAAGTTTAACGCTGCATGGGTTCGCTTTAAGGTGAAAAGCAAATTACAGGCAAGGAGTAATCTATGAATAGAAATACTATTGACTCCCGATAGAAGAACTCCCCTGTTGTTATTAGCGCCATTCCTCGCAATACTTACCGACTCTACGTTCTGCATATTATTATCACCAAATTCAAATAAAAAGAGAGGATTATTGTATGAAAAGGAAAAGAGCATTAGTTACTGGAGGAGCAGGTTTTTTGGGATCGCATCTCTGTGACAGGCTGCTGCAAGACGGCAATGATGTAATTTGCGTAGATAATTTATTTACCGGTTCCAAGGATAATATACGACATTTGCTGGGCAACCCTTATTTTGAGTTCATTCGGCATGATGTGACGCAGCCTATCTTTGTTGAGTGTGATCAGATCTACAATCTCGCCTGCCCGGCAAGTCCCAAATGGTATCAGAAAGATCCTATTTTTACATTCAAAACTTCCGTGTGGGGTGCCATGAACTGTCTTGGCCTTGCAAAACGAACCGGAGCGCGTGTTTTACAAGCTTCAACAAGTGAAATCTATGGTGACCCGGAAGTGCACCCTCAACCGGAAGAATACCGAGGCTGTGTTAACACGATAGGCATTCGCTCCTGCTATGACGAGGGGAAGAGAGCCGCAGAGACTTTGTTCTTTGATTATCACAGAAAACATAATGTAGATATCAAGGTTATGAGGATCTTCAATACCTATGGCCCCAAAATGGATATTGGTGACGGCCGCGTTGTTTCAAACTTTATTGTACAGGCACTCCGGGGAGAAGACATCACAATTTATGGCGACGGATCGCAGACACGATCTTTCTGCTATGTAGATGATCTGATTGAAGGCATGGTCAGGCTGATGAACAGCCGTGACGGGTTTACTGGTCCGGTCAACATTGGAAATCCCGGTGAGTTCACAATTAAAGAATTGGCAGAAATAGTAATTGACTTGACCGGGACAAAATCGAAGATTATTTATGAGGAATTGCCTTCTGATGACCCGATGCAGAGAAAGCCGATCATTGACCTTGCAAAAAAGGAATTGGATTGGGAACCCCATATAATGCTGCGAGAAGGACTGGAGAAAACAATAAGGTACTTTGAGACCGTTTTATAATATTATCAATGGATTCGGAAATAACGAACATATAGAAAAGAACAAGAAATCAATACCGAAATAACGGTTTTAATATTTAGAACACATACCGTTCAAGTCTCAATCGAAAGAGGAAGAAGAAATGGATCAGCTTATTCATCCGGCATTTCATGATTGCGGAAACTGCATTGTATTCTGCGCAGACAACAATTTCATGCCTTTGACCGCAGTTGCGATTCAATCTATCCTGGAAAACAGGAATCCGGCGGAAAAATATGATATTGTTATCCTCCACAGCGGCATCAGCGAGGAGCATATAACGCAGTACGACAAGATGTTCGGTGGGTACGATTTTTTTTCCGTTCGTTGTGTCAATATATCCAAGATCATAGAAGGCAGGAATTTTTACACCGGAAACAAAAGAGACCTTTCTCAAGCCACTTATTATCGGCTTATGATTCCCTGGGTATTGGATGACAGTTATCATCGCGCCTTGTATCTTGATGGGGATATGATCGTTCGTCACGATGTCATGCCTCTTCTCGGGATCGATCTTGAGGGCAAGCTTATCGCCGCCGTCCGTGATTACTTGCAAATCTGTCATTGCTATATGCCCGGAGACGGCTGCAGGGCATACTGGGAAAGCATCGGACTATATGATCTTGAAGACTATGTAATCGCTGCAACAATTTTATTAGATCTTGATAAGATCCGTAAGGAGTACAACACCGAAAGTATTCTGGCCTTAAGTGAATCCAGACAGTGGCACCAGCACGATCAGGATGTGCTGAATGTTCTTTTCTTTCGTCGGATAAAGCACCTGTCTCCAACCTGGGGCGCTGTAACGGATCGTGGAAACAACCATCTTCTTCCTCAGGCATTGCAGACAGAGTTTAATGAAATAGATGACCCTGCAATATTTCACTTTGCAGGTGCTTGGAAACCGTATTATAAGTATATAACAGCTTTTCATGCTGAGTTCTGGCTGATTGCGTCACATACCGTTTATTTCAATGCGCTGCTGAAAAAATGCCGTGACACTCATCGAACCTGGCTTATTGTGAATGACTTGGAAAATGCAGCCGGCAAAGCAGAAAACGCTCCCTTCCATCAGTTTTATTTAGATAACCTTGCACAAGTAGAAACAATTGACGCTTATGCGAGGATTCTAAAGATTGAAATCAAAAACAGCATCCTTCACCTGGAAGGAAGTGTTGTGGTAAGGGAACGCAATCTGGATACACCTGTCCAAGTGTCACTGTTTATAAACGACGTCCTGCTTCCGGCAGAAAAACAACATTCAGATAATGCGATTTACAGCCCTACCAAGCAGGAGACATTTCGCGGGGAGTATTTCATCTTTACGCATAAACTGTCACCGCTGATGCAATCTTATGACATCACGCTCGTGGTAAAAACAGCGGAGAAATCGATCCGCGTAAAACGTGTGTCCCAGGGTCGGTTTTCTCCCCTTACATCCGATGTCAAAAGCTCATATTATTACGCAGACGGTTGGGTCGTCCGACAGTCCAGTGAAAAACTGAGCGTCAAACAGTGCTCTCCCTCGGAGTTTTCAAAGTACGAAAGAAATTTTCAAAAAGAACTTTTCACTCAAAAAGGCTCTGCCGGAAAGAAAGCTGTCCTGATCCGTTCCTTTGCCCGTTTCCTGAGGAAGCACAAAAAGAAACCCGTCTGGCTCATATCAGACAGAGTCGGCAGAGCAGATGATAACGGGGAAGCGTTCTTCAAATATGTGAATCGTGAATACGCCCATGAGATTTGCAGCTTCTTTTTAATATCCAGCGATTCGCCCGACTACAAAAGATTGAAAGAATATGGGAGGGTTGTGCCGCTCTACTCTTACCGACATAAAATTCTCGCCCTGCTTGCGGATTGGAACGTTGGTTCACAGGGAGATGCGGTATTTCGCCATCCATTCAGAGACTATCGCTATTGCTACGCCGACATGCTGAACAGTTTACGGTTCGCTTTTCTGGATCACGGGATCATTACGCCGGATAAAGATTTGAGCACTATTTTTGGAAAAACAGATCATCAATTCGACGGGTTTGTCACCAGTACCCAGGCTGAATACGAATTGATAGTACACGGGAAATGCCATTATGAGGAGGATGAGGTATGGTTGACAGGGCTGCCACGCTTTGACTATCTGGAAAACAAGCCTGAAAAAATCATTACGATCATGCCTACGTGGAGAACAAATCTTACCCGCGGGAAGGATTATAAAACGGGAATATGGTCTCCGCGCGAAGATTTCAAGTCTTCAGAATATGCAACCTTTTACAGGGACTTGATGCAGCATCCCGCTCTGCGTGAAGCCGCAAAAAAGCTTGGGTATAAATTACAATTTAAGATTCATCCATCCTATGCGCAAGATGGAAGCATCTTCGGGTTTGATGCGGATACGACCGTTGTGCCGGGTGATGTTTCATACAGAGACATCTTTGCCTCAAGCAGCTTGATCGTTTCAGACTATTCTTCCAGTATTGTTGACTTTCTCTATCTTAGAAAGCCCATTCTTTATTGCCAGTTTGATATCGATACCTTCTACAAAGGGCACATCTATAAAGAGGAACATGCAGACTACGAACACGATGGATTCGGGGAAGTCCTGTATTCCCTCGATGAGACTGTAGCCAAGATCATCGAATACATGGAAAACGGCTGCGAATTGAAGCCACTGTATCGGGAGCGCATTGACAAGTTTTTTGCTTTTCACGATCGGAATAATTGTGAACGCGTATACGAAGCAATTAAAAGAAAGAGCTAAACAATGTTTCAAACACTCAAATCCTACCAGTTCCTCTTCGAGGAGCTGGTAAAACGCGACTTCAAAACGAAATACAAGCGCACCGTGCTCGGCATGGCGTGGAGCGTGCTGTCGCCGCTGCTGCATCTGCTTGTGATGCGGCTCGTGTTCACGCGCTTTTTCGGCCGCACGACGCCGCATTACACCATCTTCCTCTTCTGCGGCAACCTGGTGTTCTCCTTCTTCAGCGAGTCCACCAACCAGGGCATGACCGCCCTGACCGGCAACGCCGGCATCTTCACCAAGGTCAACGTCCCGAAGTATCTCTTCCTCTTCTCCAAGAACGTCCAGTGCCTCATCAACTTCGGCCTGACGCTCTGCGTGTTCTTCGTGTTCTGCGTGCTCGACCACATCACGTTTACCTGGCGCTTTGTCCTGCTCCTGTACCCGATCGCCTGCCTTGTGCTCCTGAACCTCGGCCTCGGGCTGATCCTGTCGGCCCTGTTCGTCTTCTTCCGGGACATGCAGTACCTCTGGAGCGTCTTCACTCAGCTTCTGATGTACATGTCCGCGATCTTCTATTCCGTGGACAACTACAGCCCCAAGGTACAGCGCCTGTTTCTGATCAATCCCGTCTATGTCATCATCAAATACTTCCGTGTGATCGTCATCGACGCCTCCCTGCTCTCCTGGCACTATCACCTGCTGATGGCAGCGGAGGCGCTGCTCGCCTTCGGCCTCGGCTGCTGGATGTACAAGAAGTATAACCACAAGTTCCTGTACTATGTGTGAGGTGGCGTGATGGCAATTTTGGAAGCAAGAAACGTATCCATCCGGTACATCACCGGGGATTTCAAGGACATCGGCCTCAAGGAATACGTCATGCGCAGGCTCACCGGCAACTACCACGTCACGGAGTTCTGGGCCGACAAAGACGTGAGCTTCACTCTTGAGCGCGGGGAGATGCTGGGCATCATCGGCTCCAACGGCGCGGGCAAGTCCACGCTTTTGAAGGCCGTGTCCGGCATTATGGTCCCCACCGAGGGC
>CACWLG010000036.1 GCA_902761635.1 Oscillospiraceae bacterium
TTTGCCCATCAATCAGGACATCAAGCTCGTCGTTCATGAGATCGGCGATCTGCTGGCCGCGGCTCGGAGCAATGTCGCCCGGCAGGTGAACAATGAGCTCCTGAGCACCTATTGGAATATTGGCCGCATCATTGCCGAGTATGAACAGACGGTGCCGGAGCGGGCCGACTACGGCAAGCAGACGCTCAAGGAGCTGTCAAAAGCGCTGACCGCGGAGTTCGGAAAAGGCTTTTCCCGGGCAAATCTGTATAACATGCGGCAGTTTTATCTGTCCTATGAAAAAGTCCAGTCAGTGACTGGAAAATTGACATGGACACATTACTGCGAATTACTGACAATATCCGACCCGGACAAGCGCAGCTTTTATGAGAAGGAAGCGGTCAATTCCAACTGGTCGGTGCGCGAGCTCAAGCGCCAGATCGACAGTTCCCTGTTCGAGCGTCTGTTGCTCTCCCGCGGGGATGCAAACAAGGAGCAGGTGCTGGCGCTGGCAGAGAAAGGAATTGAGATCGCTGAACCGTCTGATCTCATCCGCGACCCTTATGTGTTCGAGTTCCTCGGCATCCCGGAAGACAAGCCCATGCTGGAGAGTGATCTGGAGCGAGCGTTGGTACAGCAGATCGAAAAATTTCTGCTGGAGCTGGGGCGTGGCTTCATGTTCGTCGGCACGCAGCAGCGGGTGACGATCAACAATACGCACTACTATGTGGACATGGTGTTCTATAACAAGATTCTTCGTGCCTATGTGCTGATTGAGCTGAAGACCACAAAACTGACGCCGGAAGCCGCAGGGCAAATCAATATGTATCTGAATTACTATGCCTCTGAGGTCAACGACCCGGACGACAATCCGCCGATCGGGATCATTCTCTGCACTGAGAAGGACAGCATCACCGCTGAATATGCTTTGGGCGGTCTGTCAAACAACATCTTTGCCTCGCGTTATGTGCTGTATATGCCCGACAAGGAACAGTTGATCGCCCAGGTAGAAGCGGTGTTGGAAAAGCGGAAAGAAAACGGGAGCGAATCTTGATTATTGATGAACATGCGCGGCGGGGCGTGATCCCCGCCGCCATTTTCTTGTTTAAGATTGACAACATCAACTAAATATTTTATAATATCAATGTCCATGAGTGAAGGGAGTGGCAAAATGACTACCTCAGAACAAATACGAGTCTTGTGTGTCAGAACAGGGGTGAGTTTATCTGAGCTCGCCCGAAGGATTAATCAATCACCACAGAACTTCAATGCAAAACTAAAAAGAAATACTATCACTCAAGATGAGCTAAACAGGATTGCTGATGCATTAGGCGTAACCTACGAACAGTACTTTGTCCTGGCTAATGGTGAGCAAGTCAAATAGAGAGGTATGCAAATGACTGAACATAGAATCATTTTCGGTGATAGTCGATCTCTGAATGAAATAAAAGATAAGTCTGTCCAACTGATTATTACATCCCCTCCATACTGGCAGCTTAAAGATTACGGCACAGAAGATCAGATTGGTTTTAATGACAGTTACGAAGAGTATATTAACAACTTGAATCTGGTGTGGCAAGAATGCTATCGTGTGCTGTCTGACGGATGCAGAATGTGTATCAACATAGGCGATCAGTTTGCTCGCTCTGTATACTATGGTAGGTATAAAGTGATTCCTATTCGTACGGAGATTATCCGATTTTGCGAGTCTCTCGGTATGGACTATATGGGAGCTATTATATGGCAGAAGACTACTACCATGAACACCTCTGGTGGCGGTGCTATTATGGGTAGTTTTCCATATCCGAGAAACGGCATTCTGAAGATGGATTATGAATTTATCCTTCTCTTTAAGAAGTTGGGAAATGCACCTAAGCCAACAAAAGAGCAGAAAGAGCGTTCAATTATCACAAAAGAAGAATGGGGAGAGTACTTTTCTTCTCATTGGCACTTCAACGGCGTAAAACAATACGAACATATTGCCATGTTCCCGGAGGAGCTGCCCAAGCGCTTGATCAAGATGTTTTCTTTTGCAGGAGAAACAGTGCTTGACCCATTTGCTGGGAGCGGCACTACATCATTGGCAGCGAAGCATTTGGGGCGGAACTCTATCGGTTATGAGATTAACAGATCGTTTGCTCCGATTATTAAGAGCAAACTATGTGAAGGCCAATTATCGTTCAACGAAGAGGAATCTCAAGTATTCTTTTTTGAAGATAGAGCAGGAAGTACGGCAACATTCGACAGGCTACCCTACATCTTCAGAGATCCACATAGGATGGACAAGAAGATTGATGTAAAAAAGCTCCAATTCGGTTCTTCAATAGATGGGAGTTCAACAAAACGGGATGATTTGTTTTCGGTAAAACAAGTTATATCTCCTGAGAAAATCGAGCTGACCAGCGGCCTTATCGTAAAGTTGTTGGGCGTTAAAGAGAACAAACGCCACTCTCAAGAAGCTGTTGACTTCTTAAGAGGGAAGTTCCAAAAGCGTAAGGTTTTCTTGCGATATGACTCTATCAAATATGATAGCGAAAACAATCTGCTCTGCTATGTATACCTGGATAACAAGACGTTCATAAATAATCACTTGATTCGCACTGGTTTTGTGGATGTAGACGTTTCGCTTGACTATTCCTGTAAATCTAAGTTCCTAAACTCCGTTCCCGTATAATCCGTACAAAATAGTATGGCTGCCGATCGGCAGCCATACATGGGTTATTCTTCCACTTCAATTTTTAATCCGGTCTTAGTCTTGGTGTAATAGATCATTTTTACATCGATGGTCTCTGAAAGACGCCCCATTGTCTTGTAAGTATCAGGTTTAACAGAGTACGGAGTCTCGCCTACATAGCCGTCAATTCCAACGGATTCTTCAGAAGGAGTCGCCAATCTATAAGTAGTTCCCTTCTTCTCGGCCAGAGATGCTAAAATAGCTTTTTGAAAATACATGCCGTTAAAAGTCTTATTAATAACAAGGTCTTCAACAAAATGCATCACCATCTCTCTATCGATTAGGGGAATGGCATTGCGAAGGTTTTGAACTTGAGCGAAAATCTTGTCGGTTGCTTTTTCGAATGCATCCGGGTACTTTTCTATATACCATTTACGCCAGTTTTCAACTGAGATCTCTTCGCCAGAAGATAAGAATTCCGGGAACAATTCGGACATCTGACCTACTACTTTTGGTCTTGTCCCTTGAGCGTTTTGATTTGCCCAGTTAATAAGCTGCGAGGTGTACTTAGGAAATTCAAATTCACTGCTCTCGTTATAGGCAACAATGCTTTCATTTTTAAGAGTGTAATTCATCTTTCTCCTCCAAAAAGAGTTTATACGGTTCTATTTCGAGCGCATCCGCAATACGCTGAACGTTTTCCAAGGCAATACTCCGCCGATAACATTCAATAGCGCTGATATAAGTTCGGTGCAATCCGCACTTTTCCGCAAAAGCCTCTTGAGACAACCCCAATGCGGTTCGGTACCTCTTTAGATTGTTGCCGAAAACTCTAACAATATCCATGCTTGCAATCCTCCAGTATTTTTATAATAATGAGGATGAATACAAAAAGTCTACATACAATAAGTCACAAACAGAAAGGAACTTCCATATATGGCAAGGGTAGATACACTAACCGCTTATCGTTGTAAGTTTAGTTATTTACAACGGAACAATCCCTTGATTGAAGAGCAACGTGAAGACATTAAATTAGGAAAAACCCCTGAGTTTTCTTTTAGTGATTTTATTGCCCTCTATTGTGAGAATGCCGTCGACATTCTTGTCGGGAAAAACACAGATAGAGCTATCAGTCTGTCAAAAGAAAGTATTACTACGAGGTCCCTGGGTAATATTCGTTCGTGGTATATATCTCCTATGGCAGGCAAACAAGGTCAGCCAATGACCGTTGTAAAACAAACAACAGGCAAAAGATATAGTTTTGGAGCTGATTCAGCCGCATTGTACAATTATCATATTTTTGTTTACGAGGATGATGATAGTATAATCGCTGTTTTTCACAGGCAAAACAGTTCTGGGTGTAAGAGTGTTTTTCTTGAGACTGCGAATAGCATTTTAAAGGCCAAAGGCGTAAAGATGGAGATGGATTTAATTATCCCACTATCTGACGAAGCAGATGATGTTACAGCAACAAAAATTACGCTTCAATATGTAGAGCCAAACGATTCAAGTGATATTGCGGATAACTTGAGGAAAAAGAAAAAAATAATTCGTGATATTGGATTAAACCTTGAAGCACAGGAGAACTCGGTTTTCGCTGGAATAATGCGTAATATGCAGTTGAGAAAAATCAGCAAAGAAGTTGCATTTGCTCAGATAAAAACCGAATTAAAGAATGCTGAAGAGTTTAATGATGCTGAAGTACAATTCAAAGTTGGCAGAAGATCCAAAAAGCTTCCATGGAATGAATTTGAGCACATTGTCGGTGTTCACGATATAAGTGAAGAACTGCATGCGGCATATAAGCGCAGCAATAATTTCGTAGAAGAGCTTACAAAGCTTTCAGACAACTACTATAATGACATGAAACGTTCAGGGATGATTGATTATGAATAGGCAAATATTGGTAGTTATGCTTATAGCCCTTTTAGTTGTTATAATGCTCTTTTTTAACAAAAAGGTTAACCTGATTCGGTTGTTTATCGAACAACTAAAAGTATTCAAAAACGCTCGCACCGGCAAGCAATCTATATGGGATCTGATATGTTTTTTCGTTTTTCCTATTGCCATTTCTGGGTTGATCGTATTTGGCCTATCTTTTAGAGTAACTGCTCAATTAGCAGAAACACTTACAACGGTTTTTTCCCTTGTGTTCACAATCCTATTTGGCTTTGCAGCTGTCATCGTCGAAAGAAGAGAAAGAGATACTGAAAAAAAGAAGCGAGTAGTTAGTGAAACATTTGTTTCGATTATTACGTCAACATCACTCTCGCTGTTTGCAGCGTTTATTTCAATTTTATTGACGATCATAACAAAGGACTTGTATGTTTCAATACTGTCAATAATTCTATTTGCCGTCTCACTTCATATCATAATGCTACTGCTGATGATAATAAAAAGGACTTTTGTTATTTACTGTGAGGGCGAACGAGAAAAGTAGGTCCAATTGACGGGGTAAATACGATACCGTTCCTTGACAACACAGTGACAACAAAAATCCTGATAGCCCATAATTTATAGGTAATGCAAATAATCCTGATACTCTGCGCTATATGACCTACACAAAATCGTTTAGCTCACGGTTTGCAGGAGCGAGTGGGAATAAATCAAGGTTTGACTTGAATTAACTCGAATTATCTCAAAACACTTGAAACAGCAGGCATTCTGCGGAGTGCCTGCTGTTTCCTGTGATTTGCAACGACAGCAGAATGACAGCAAAGATGAGCATGGGCGGCGGGGAGTGATCCCCGCCGCAGCGTTTTCTAAAAAAAGAGGGAGAGTGCCCTTGACTCCTCCTATGTTTTTAAGATATAATGACTGTAACTCAAAACGGACGAGGAGCGAGCCGATGAAACAACCGGGATTCATGATCTACGCCGAGGACTGGGCGTGCTATACCGAGGATTACAGCGACGAGGAGCTGGGCCGTATGCTGCGGGCCCTGCTCGGCTATTTCGACACGCAGGAGCAGCCGAGCTTTGACGACAGGGGCATGCGG
This sequence comes from Oscillospiraceae bacterium, assembly GCA_902761635.1. Classification (GTDB taxonomy): domain Bacteria; phylum Bacillota; class Clostridia; order Oscillospirales; family Oscillospiraceae; genus Limivicinus. Next base: position 5,652 of record CACWLG010000036.1, read on the forward strand.
CAGTTTTTCAAGCTGGCGTCAAAGAGCATCGACCTCGACAGAATGCGCTACGAGAAAAAATGCCGTCTCAACGCCTATGCCCGTTATAAGGGCCTCTGCAGGCAGGAACACAAAAAGCCCCCGTCCTTTGAGGAGTGGGAAGCAAGTATTGAAAGCAGACGCCAAAACGCGCCGGACGACACCGGCGCTCACCAGTCGCTGCCGGTGGTCACCGGCGGCCTCATCGACGATACCCAAACATCACCGGACGTCATCGACGGTCACCAAACGTCACCGGACGTCACCGAACGTCACCAAACGTCACCAAACGTCACCGAACGTCACCAAACGTCACCGGACGTCACCGAACGTCACCAAACGTCACCAACTATAACACCAACCTTCAACGATCAACCACCAACAGTCAACCGCCAACAGCCAACAGTCAGCAATCAAAAACAAGAAATAAAAAATAAAAAATCAGTTTTCAGCCCGAGCGCAGGCGGGGAGCCGCGCTTTGAGGACAGGCCGTACCGCCCGCTCTCCGAGGACGCCTTTGAAAAGCGGCGGGAAAAGATGATCGCCTCTCTGCATACAACAGACCGGTGCTTCTTGTAGCACGGCCTTCCCTTCGGGCTGATGAGGGCATCAGCCCCTACAACAACAGACCGGCGCTTCTTATAGCGCAGCTTTAATAGTCCTCTTTACGGTTGCCAGAAACTCCTCCATCGGGCGGGTGTGGATGCGGTTTTTCTTGCTGAAGAGGGAGATGGTCTGACGGGAGAGCTTCGCATCGCAGGCGTAGAAGCACAGACGTCCGTCCGGCGAAAGGCGGCGCACCAGGGCGCGGCTGACGAAGGTGCAGCCCATGCCCTCGGCCGCGAAGTTATACGCCACGATCTGGTGGTCTGTCTGCAGGCGCACCGTGGGCGAGAGCTCGGCAAGGTCGATGAGGGCGTCGGCCCGCTCCCGGGTGTCGTTGCCGCGCTTTAAGAGCAGAAAGTCCGCGTCGGAGAAGAGGCGCAGGGGGACAGGGCTTGCGTGCTCCGTCTCCAGCGTCGGGGAGAGGCGGTAGTCCGCCGCGGCCCTGTTCTGCCGGAAGCCCGAGGGCACGGCCAGCAGCAGCTCATCGTCCAGGATGGGCGTGCGGCTGAACAGCTTCCTGTCAAGCCTGCCGTTATCCACCACGAAATCCAGGGAGCCGGATAAAAGCTCCTCCTGCAAAAGATCCGTGCCCGCCTCGTGCAGGAAGAGGTCCACCCGCGGGAACTGCCCGGCGAAGGCCGAGAGGCTGGGGGCCAGGATGTAGCTTGTAAAGAGGGTCGTGCCGCCGAGGGCGAGCCTGCCGGACAGGCAGTTGTTGAGGCTGTCCACATCGGAACGGAAGGTCTCCGTCACGCTGCGGATCTGCTCGACCGCGCGGATATAGGCCTCCCCCGGCTCCGTGAGCGTGACGGGCAGAGAGCTGCGGTCGAAGATCGGCGCGCCGATGCGCCGCTCGGCCTTCTTCACCATCAGGCTCAGCGAGGACTGGGACAGGAACATCGCCTCCGCCGCCTTGGAAAAGCTTTTGTGTACGTACACCGCGTACACGTAGTCCATCTCTCGAAACAGCTCCATCTTGCCTAAATCTCCCCTCTGATCTTCAGAATGTTTTATAAAAATAGCACAGTTATTGATGTTTGTAAATAGTCTTCATGTGCATAAATGTATTTGCAAATAGCTTTGCGGGATGTTAAGGTAACAGCGTCAATCTTTTCAAGGAGGCGTTCTTCATGAATGACAGGAAGAAAAGCAGCGGAGCTCTGATCGGAGCCGCATTTTTGATGGCAACATCCGCCATCGGCCCGGGCTTTCTGACCCAGACGTCCAAGTTCACCGGCGACTACGGCGCAAGCTTCGGCTTTGTGATCCTGGCCTCGGTGCTGCTGGCTGCGATCGCGCAGCTGAATATCTGGCGTGTGCTCTGCACGACCGGCCTGCGCGGGCAGGATGTGGCGAATAAGCTGCTGCCCGGCCTGGGGTACGTGCTGTCCGGCCTCATCGTCCTCGGCGGCCTGGTGTTCAACATCGGCAACGTCGGCGGCGGCGCGCTCGGCTTCCAGACCCTGCTGGGCATCCCGACCTGGCTGGGCTGCATTCTCTCCGGGGCGCTGGCCATCGTGATCTTTGTGTTCAAGAACGCGAAGGGCATCATGGACCGCATCGTGAAGATCCTCGGCGGCGTGATGATCGTCGTGATCCTCATCGTCATTTTCATCGTCAAGCCCCCCATCGGCTCGGCGGTCAAGAACAGCTTCGTCCCCGAGACGGGCTACACCGTCCTCTTCCCCTCCATCCTGACCCTGCTGGGCGGCACGGTCGGCGGCTACATCACCTTTGCCGGTGCCCACAGGCTCATTGACGCGGGCATCACCGGCAAGGACAACAGCGGGGAGATCACCAAGAGCTCCGTCGTCGGCATCCTGATCGCGGCGCTGGTGCGCGTGCTGCTGTTCCTCGCGGTGCTCGGCGTGGTGGCGGCGGGCGCGAAGCTTGACGCCTCCAACCCCGCGGCGGACGCCTTCCGCCAGGGCGCGGGTGAGATCGGCTACCGCTTTGCGGGCCTTGTGCTCCTGTGCGCGGCCATCACCTCCATCATCGGCGCGGCCTACACCTCGGTCTCCTTCCTGAAGACCTTCCACAGCGGCATCGCCAAAAACGAGAACTGGTGGGTCATCGGCTTCATCGCCTTCTCGACTCTCATCATGGTCATCTCCGGCAGCCCCGCGACCCTGCTGGTCGTGGCGGGCGCCCTGAACGGCCTGATCCTGCCGCTCTCGCTCGGCATCTGCCTCGTCGCCGCGAAGAACAAAAAGATCGTCGGAAACGACTACAGGCACCCCACGTGGCTGCTGGTCCTCGGCGTGATCGTCGTGGTGCTCTCGGCCTATGTCGGCGTCAAGTCCCTCGGCAATCTCGGGACGCTGTTTCACTGAGCCATGGCGGACATGAAACTGCGCATCCTGCCGGAGGGCGACGCGGCCCTGCTCGTACAGCTCGAGCAGGAGATCCGCCCGGACATCAACGCCCGCCTTGCGGCCCTGGTGAAGCTCATCCGCCAGCAGCAGATCGAAGGCATCGTCGATCTCATCCCCACCTACTGCGCGCTGCTGGTGCAGTATAACCCCCTTGTCGTGTCCTATGATGCGCTCTATCAGCGCGTCTCCTCGATTGCGAAAATGGACATCCGCACCGACGAGTGGCACAGAAAGATCTGGGAAATCCCCGTTTGCTACGGCGGGGATTTCGGCCCGGATCTGCCCGCCATCGCAAGGCACGCGGGCCTGAGCGAGGACGAGGTCATCCGCATCCATTCCGGGCGCGACTACCTCATTTACATGCTGGGCTTTCTGCCGGGCTTCACCTACCTCGGCGGGCTTGACGAGCGCATCCACACCCCGCGCCTCGGCACGCCGCGAAAGCGCATCCCGGCGGGCTCGGTGGGCATCGGCGGGTCCCAGACCGGCATCTACCCGATGGACTCCCCCGGCGGCTGGCAGCTCATGGGCATGACGCCCGTGAGGACCTACGACCCCGAGAGGCCCAACCCCATCCTCGTGGAGGCCGGGGACTACATCCGCTTTGTCCCGATCTCCGGGGGAGAATTTCAGGAGATCAAGGCGGCGGTCGAGGCGGGCACGTACCGCGTGACGGCACGAAAGGGGGACAGCTGAGATGGGCTTTCGCGTATTGAAGGGCGGCCTTCTCACAACGGTGCAGGACATGGGCCGCACCGGCTACCAGAGCCAGGGCTTCGGCGTCGGCGGCGTGATGGACAGGAGGAGCTTCCGCATTGCGAACATGCTGCTGGATAACCCGGAGAACGAGGCGGCGCTGGAGTGCACGCTCATCGGGCCGACCCTGGAGTTTACAAGCCCCATGATCATCGCCCTTGCCGGGGGCGATTTCCGGCCGGAGCTCAACGACGAGCCGGTCAAAATGTACACGGCGATCTATGTGAAAAAGGGCGATGTGCTGCACGTCGGCAGCGCGCGGACAGGGCGCTGCTGCTACATCGCCTTCTCCAATTATCTCTCCGTCCCGGTGGCGCTGGGCTCGCGAAGCACGAATCTCAAGTGCGGCCTCGGCGGCTTCAAGGGGCGGCGGCTGGAGGCGGGCGACTATATTGAGACGCGCATCCAGCGGCGGCAGTACCTGCCGTTTTTTCTCTCGCGGACCCTGCCGCTGCACGAGTTTGACGGCGACAGCGCGACGATCCGCGTGATCATGGGCCCGCAGCAGGACCGCTTCTCCAAGAAGGGGATCGAGACCTTCCTGACAAGCGAGTACACGGTCTCCACGGACTTTGACCGCATGGGCGTGCGCCTGGAGGGGCCGTATATCGAGACAAAGCACGGCTCGGATATCATCTCCGACGGCATCGCCTACGGCGCCATTCAGGTGCCGAGCCACGGAAAGCCCATCGCCCTGATGGCGGACCGGCAGACCACGGGCGGCTATGCCAAGATCGCCGTGGTGGCGAGCGTGGATATGCCGAAGCTGGCACAGCGGCGGACCGACGACCGGGTACGCTTCGTCCCGATCACCGTGCAGCAGGCCCAGCAGCTCATCCGCGAGGAGGAAGCCGAGCTGCAGGAGCTGCGCAGCCGCATCCACCGCCCCTGCAGGGAGGTGCTCGAGGTGCGCCTGACCGCCAAGCGAATCGAATCACTGATGGAGGATGGAAGAGCATATGCTGGATCTTGAGAGAATCGAAGGGCTCATGAAGCTCATGGAGCAGTCGAGCCTGAAAACGGTCACGATTGAGGACGAGGGCTTCAAAATCAAAATGAGCAAGCTGGACAACGCCCCCATTCTGGCCCAGGGGACGCTGGCCCCGGCGGCGGCTCCCGTCGCCCCGGCAGCCGCCGTGCAGACCGCGCCTGAGGACGAGACGGAGCTGAACATCACAAGCCCCATCGTCGGCACCTTCTACTCCGCGGCAGGCCCCACCATCCCCGCCTATGTGAAGGTCGGCGACAGCGTCAAGAGCGGCGACACGATCTGCATCATCGAGGCCATGAAGATGATGAACGAGATCACGGCGGAGTTTGACTGCCGCATCGAGTCGGTGCTGGTGTCGAACGAGCAGAAGGTCGAATACGGCCAGCCGCTCTTCCGCGTGCGCAGGCTCTGAGGGGGACAGACATGCTGAAACGGGTTTTGATCGCCAACCGCGGCGAGATCGCCGTGCGCATCATCCGCGCCTGCCGCAACCTCGGCATCGGCTCGGTGGCCGTCTACTCCAAGGAGGACGCGAGGGCCCTGCACGGCAAGCTTGCCGATCACCGGGTGTGCATCGGGGAGGGCGCGGTCTCCAACTCCTACCTGCATATGGAGAGCATCATCACCGCCGCAAAGAATACCGAGTGCGACGCCGTCCACCCCGGCTACGGCTTTCTGTCCGAGAACGCCGCCTTTGTGCGCCTGTGTGAGGAAAACGGCCTCGTTTTCATCGGCCCCCCTGCCGACGTCATCGAGCAGATGGGCAACAAATCCAACGCCCGCGCCCAGATGCGCGCTGCCGGCGTGCCGGTGGTCCCGGGGAGCCGGGAGGCCCTCTTCGACGCGGAGACGGCCCTTGCCGCCGCGCGGGAGATCGGCTTTCCCATCATGATCAAGGCCAGCGCCGGGGGCGGCGGGCGCGGCATGCGCGAGTGCATGGACGAGGAGGATTTCATCACCCTCTTTGACACGGCCCAGCGTGAATCCGCCAACGCCTTCGGGGACGACGCCATGTACCTTGAGCGCCTGATCCTGCACCCGCGGCATGTGGAGGTGCAGATCATGGCCGACCGCTTCGGCAACGTGGTGTCCCTGGGAGAGCGTGACTGCTCCCTCCAGCGCAATCACCAGAAGCTCATCGAGGAGGCCCCCTCCCCCGCCGTGGACGCCGGCACCGCCCGCAAAATGGGCGAATACGCGGTGCTCGCGGCCAGGAGCGTCGGCTATGTCGGGGCGGGCACGGTGGAATTCATCGTCTCCCCGGAGGGGGAATTTTACTTCATGGAGATGAACACCCGCATCCAGGTGGAGCACGGCGTGACCGAGCTTGTGACGGGCATCGACCTTGTGGAGGAGCAGCTGCGCGTAGCATCCGGCCTGCCGCTTTCGTTCACGCAGGAGGACGTCTCGGTGCGCGGGCACGCCATCGAGTGCCGCATCAACGCCGAGATCCCGGAGCAGAACTTCATGCCGAGCCCCGGCACGGTGACGCGGCTGCACCTGCCCGGCGGCAACGGCGTGCGGGTGGACACGGCCCTGTATACGGGCTACACGATCCCCTCGAACTACGACTCGATGATCGCAAAACTCCTGGTGCACGGCCCGACCCGCGAGGCGGCGATCGCCCGGCTGCGGGCGGCCCTCGACGAGACCGTGATCGCGGGCATCGACACGAACCTCAGCTTCCAGTACCGCCTGACGGATACGGACGCCTTCCGCACCGGCCGCACCGACACGGGCTTTGTGGAATACTTTGTGACGGGCAAGCCGCGATAAAGGAGAATAAGCATGCGAATAGATCTCAACAGCGACCTCGGCGAGAGCTTCGGCCGCTACACCCTCGGAAACGACGCCGCGGTCCTCGAGCGCGTCAGCTCTGCCAACATCGCCTGCGGCTTTCACGCGGGCGACCCCGTCGTGATGCAGAAGACCGTGGGCCTCTGCCGGGCCTCCGGCGTGCGCGTCGGCGCCCATCCGGGCTTTCCGGATCTGATGGGCTTCGGGCGGCGGAGCATGAGCCTCTCCTTTGACGAGGCGAAGGCTTACGTCCTCTGTCAGCTCGGCGCGCTCGACGCCTTCTGCCGGGCGCAGGGGGTGCGCATGCAGCACGTCAAGCCCCACGGCGCCCTGTACAACATGGCGGCGAAGGACGAAAGCCTCTCCCGCGCCATCTGCGAGGCGGTGCGGGACTTCGACCGGGAGCTCATCGTCCTGGGCCTGGCAAACAGCGCCCTTGTGAAGACGGCGAAGGACCTCGGCCTGCGCGTCGCGTCCGAGGTGTTTGCCGACCGCGCCTATGAGCCGGACGGCAGCCTTGTCGCCCGCAGCAAGCCCGGCGCCATGATTACCGACGAGGACGAGGCCCTCCGGCGCGTCATCCGGATGGTGACGGAGCACCGCGTTTCCGCCGTCACGGGTGAGGACATCGAGATCGTCCCGGATTCCATCTGCGTCCACGGCGACGGGGAAAAGGCGCTGCTGTTTGTGCAGAGGATCCGCGACGCCCTCGCCGCAGACGGCATCGAGCTTGCGCCGCTCGACGCGATCGTGTGAAAAAAAAATCATCCCCCGGCGAATGCGTACACGGAAACGGTACGTTTTCGCCGGGGGATTTTGCGTTTTATTCGATTGCAGCGCGCCTCACACAATGTACCCCGCCTGTTTCGCCTCGAAGCGAAGCCGGTCCCGGAAGTCCGGGTGCGCGATCTCAATGAGGCGCTTTGCCCGCACGTCTGCCGGCTCGTCCAGGAGATCCGCCGCGCCGAACTCGGTGACGATGAAGTGCACGTCCGTGCGCGGGGTGGTGACGATGCTGCCGGCAGGCAGGGTCAGGGAGATGCTCGAGCTTCTGTTCCCCATCCTGTCCACATGCACCGCCGGGAGGGTCAGAAAGCTCTTGCCGCCGCAGCTCCAGCGGGCGCCGCGCACATAGTCGAGCTGGCCGCCCGTGCCGGAAAAGTGGCGGAAGCCGATGGTCTCGGCGCAGACCTGGCCCGCGAGATCACAGCAGATGGCCCCGTTGACGGAGATCATGTTGTCGTTGCGGGCGATGTTGCGCGGGTCATTGAGGAGGGAGCAGGGCTGGGCCTCCAGCAGCGTGTTGTGATCCAGATAGTCGTAGAGCGCGCGGCTGCCGAGGGCGTTGGTGAACACCGTCCTGCCGGGGCAGTAGCTCTTGCGGGAGTTCGTGATGACGCCCGCCTGCATGAGCTTCATGAGGGGGTCGGTGAACATTTCCGAGTGGCAGCCGAGCTCCCGCCGCACCGTGAGCGCTTCCCCGATCGCGGCGGACACGCCCCCGATGCCGAACTGCACGCAGGCCCCGTCCGGCACCCGCTCGGCGACATACGCCGCAATGGCGCGCTGCTCCGGCGTGGGGGCGGGCAGGTGCATCTCCGGCAGCTCCTCATCCAGGGGGACAAGGCAGCTCACCCGCTCCGCCGGGATCAGGCAGCCCGGGCCGCAGACAAAGGGCATGCGCCGGTTCACCTGCAGGATCACCGTCTCGCACACGTCCAGCAGCGCAGGGTCGAAGGGGGCAAGCCCCAGGCTGATCATGCCGTTTTCATCCGGCAGGCTCCCCGCGGCGAGCAGGACGCGGGCCCGGTGCTTTTCCATGCGGTCCTGCGTGATGTTTGAAAGGTGTATCGCCTGGTAGCTCAGGTCCGAGCCGCCGCTGACCGCCCGGCGCTCACCGGGGCCGAAAAAGCAGCTTTTGACATGCACATGCCCGTTGCAGCGTTTCTCGGCGATGCGCGCCTCCTTGAAAAAGCCCGCGAGGTACAGCGTCACATCCTCCAGGTTTTCAAGCGCGTAGTCCGCGAGGGCGTCCAGCAGGGCGTAGGGGATGCTGCCGCCGAAATTGGAGTTCACCGTATCGCCGCTGCGGATGAGGCGCACGGCCTCGGCGGGGCTCATGATTTTGTCCCGGTATTTTTTCTGCCAATCCATGGGCAGCGTCTCCTTTTCGGCTCAGTCTCGGGCGCGGTCTATGAGGGCGCAGAGCGCCTCAACAGCCTTGCCCGCATCATCGGTGGGGATAAAAGCGTCGCAGAAGCCGGCCTGTGCCTTCTCCCCTGCCGCCCTGTCCATGCGGGCCGTGACCTCGAAGGGGCTGCGGGCGGTCTTCTCATAGCGGGCGCGGAGGAGTTCCTCCGTCGAGGGGGCCATGTAGACGCACACGGCCTCCGGCATGCTGCGCTTTATCTGGGCGGCCCTGTCGATCTCAAGATTCAGCAGGACGTTTTTCCCGGCCGCGAGCTGCTCAAGCACAAGGCGGCGGGAGGTGCCGTAGTCGTTGCCGGCGAACTCCGTGCTCTCCAGCAGCTCCCCGGATTCCCGCATGGCCTTCCAGGCGTCCAGATCGTAAAACCAGAAGCCGGCGCCGTCCCGCTCCCCGGGCTTTTTCTTGCGCGCCGTGACGGGGACCACGCTGCCGATGTCACGCCGACTGTCCAGCACGGCGCCGACGATCTCCCGCAGCCCGGCCCCGGAGGGACCGGAGATCACAAACAACTTTGCCATCCCTGTTCTCCTTTGCAGATTTTTTCTCATTATACCCGATTCCCCGGCGCTTTGCAAGGCAGGAATACAGCGCGCCGCCGCGCGCGTTTTTTCTTTGCATTTGCGGGAAACTGTGATATGATAGGGTATACTATCCTTTTTTGGGAGGCGGCCATGGATCAAGGCTATACGGCGCCCTGCCCGCTGCACAAGAGCTGCGGCGGCTGCCAGCTCCAGCATCTCCCCTATCCCGAACAGCTCCGGCGCAAGATGGCGCGGGAGATCGCCCTGCTCGGGCGCTTCGGCCATGTGGAGCCCATCCTCGGCATGGCCGACCCCACCCATTACCGCAACAAGGTCTGCGCCGCCTTCGGGCTGGACGGAAAAAGGCGCATCGTCTCCGGCATCTACCAGCCGGGCAGCCACCGCATCGTGCCGGTGGACACGTGCCTGATTGAGGACGAGATTGCCGACCGCATCATCGTGGATATCCGGCACATGCTGCGGGATTTCAAGATCCAGGTCTTTGACGAGCGCTCGGGGCGCGGCTTTCTGCGCCATGTGCTGGTGCGCCGGGGCTTTCAGAGCGGCGAGGTGATGGTGGTCCTCGTCGCCGCCTCACCCGTCTTCCCGACGCAGAAGCCCTTTGTGAAAAAGCTTTTGGAGAAGCACCCCGAGATCACGACCGTGGTGCTGAATATAAACGATCGCTTCACCCCCGTGGTCCTCGGCGAGCGGGAGAAGCTCCTCCATGGCCCCGGCACGATCGAGGACACGCTCTGCGCTCACCGCTTCCGCATCTCGCCCCGCTCCTTCTACCAGGTAAACCCCGTGCAGACCGAGGTCCTGTACGGCACGGCGGTCTCCTTCGCCGCTCTCACCGGGGCCGAGACCGTGCTTGACGCCTACTGCGGCATCGGCACCATCGGCATCACCGCGAGCGGCGGGGCAAAGCAGGTCATCGGCGTGGAATTAAACCGCGCCGCGGTGAAGGACGCCATCGCAAACGCGAAGCTGAACGGTCTCAAAAACTGCTGGTTCACCGCCGGGGACGCGGGCGAATACATGTTGGGATGCGCGCGCGAGGGGATACGCCCGGACGTGGTGTTTCTTGACCCGCCGCGCGCGGGCAGCAGTGAGGCCTTCCTGCGCGCCCTTTTGAAAAGCGCGCCCGCCCGCGCGGTCTACGTCTCCTGCGACCCCGGGACCCTGGCCCGGGATCTGGACGTGCTGACGGCCGGAGGCTATCAGGTGCGGAAGATCCAGCCGGTGGACATGTTCCCCTTTACCGAGCATGTGGAGACCGTGGTTCTGCTGACACGTCCATGCTGAACATCCGATCCGTAAATTCCGTAGCAGGGGGGATAAACTATGGAAAAGAATCAGATTTCCAGCTTTTTGCTGTATTGTGGGATTGGCAGGGACAACTTTGATCTGGTGCGTCCCATGCTGTGGGAGAGAAACATCCTTGCGCTCAGAATCACCTCGCTGCTGGCCGGCGGCCTCGGCCTGATCTTCCTTGTCCTGCATTATTTTCTTCGGTCGGGCATCTGGTTTCCCTACCTGTTCCTGCTATGCGGCAGCGTCGTCATCTTTCTGCTGCTTCAATGGATACGCAGACATGACAGCAGGGAGATCTGGTGCATTCTGATCTGCTATGCCGAGATGATCCTCGCCTGCGTGTATGCGAGCATTCTCAGTCTGCAGAGCAGCAACCATGATATCCCCGCGACCAGCGTGATCGTGTTTATCGCACTGCTCCCGCTGAGCATTGACGACCGTCCCGTTCGCATGTATGCGGTCATGCTGTGTGAGACCCTGGGGTATCTGGCGCTGTCTTATTTTCGAAAATCCGCGCACGCCTTTTCTCTCGATCTCATGAACGCCGTGACCTTCTGTATTGCCGGAATGATTGTGTACGGCATCATCTGCGCAAGAAACGTCAGGGAGATCTACCAGAACCTTCGCGTGGAACGCATCCAGCGGAGCATCATTTCCTCCCTCGCCGCTGTGGTCGAGGAGCGGGACGAAAACACCGGCAATCATATCCAGCGCACGGAAAGCTATGTGGAACAGCTCCTCCTGCGCATGAGAAAGCATGCCGGCTATTCCGGCCTGACGGAAGACTATTGCAGCAACGTTGCCCTGGCGGCACCCATGCATGATATAGGCAAGATCAGGATACCTGACGCGATCCTTAACAAGCCCGGAAAGCTGACAAAAGAAGAGTTTGAGATCATGAAGCGTCACGCCGCGTTCGGCGGCGACATCATACGCAAGACCATGAGCGATGTGGAAGAACGGAAATACTGCGACATCGCGTACAACATTGCCCGCTATCATCATGAGCGCTGGGACGGCACGGGATATCCGGACGGACTGAACGGAGAGGATATCCCTTTGGAGGCCCGGGTCATGGCGCTGGCGGATGTCTACGACGCGCTGGTTTCCGAGCGCGTGTACAAAAAGGCTTTTTCCGAGGAGGAAGCGAGAAATATCATCCTGGAAGGCAGCGGAACGCAATTTGATCCGAACCTTGTTCCGCTCTTTCTGGAATGTGTCGGGACATATGAGTGATACGACCTGACCGCAGGCGAATAAGAAAGAGAGAGATGCTGCATGGAAGTATACACATTCGCGGTCCCGATGGCCCTGGTCGATTTCATCCCCGTGTTCCTGTTCGGCATCTCCGCCGTACTGATGCAGCGCGACCTGTACAACAAAATGTCCGCGTGCGCCTTTGCCTGTCTCGCCGCCGGCAACATTGACGCCTCCCGGGACGGCGCCTCGGCCGCCTTGAACCGGGTAGAGCTCGGCGTCAACTGTCTGGGCCAGGCGCTGCTGGGCGGCGTGTACGCGCTGCACCGTGCCGGTCTGCGGGAGTACAGGCTGCTGTGAGCCGGGGCCGTAAGAAAGGCGGAGAGCTTGAACAATGAAAAAATGGAAGCGTACGATTCTTCAGGCAGTCATGGCGCTGGCTCTGCTTGCACATCCCCTGACCGCCTGCCCGGCCGAGGCCGCCGAACCCGCTGCTGCGCGGCTGGATGAGGACGGGTACCTGTACTACATGGACTACGGAAAGGATTATTACAGCCCGGAGGTCATGGACGCCATGAGGAAGATCGGCTTTATTGATCCGGGCTGCTCGGTCTTCTTCACCCACAATCCCGACGGCGAACCGATCACCTGCCGGAATTATGATTATCCGCATTATGTGTCGCAAGAGGACAGAACCCTGACCGGGCTCAGCATCGTACTTCACTGCAAGCCGGAGGGCAAGTATGAATCCATTGCCGTGGCCGACGCGGTCTGGTGCGGGGAATACGATCCTCTGCTGCAGCGGGGAGGCCCGGACCTGGAGGGCTTTGATCCCAAGGTCCTGGATATTCTTCCCTATCAGTGCATGGACGGGATCAATGAAAAGGGGCTTTACGTCTCCATTCAGCGCGTCGATATCAAGGAAGGGGATCAGCCTGCGCGATTCCCGGCGGGGTCCAGCATGCTCCTGCGCCATATGCTGGACGATTGTGCGAATGTCGAGGAAGCCGTGCGAAAGACGGAGACCGGCATCCTGCTGCCGGAGGACTGGCAGAACTGCCATGTGATGGTCTCTGACGCGGCCGGCCGCAGCGTCGTGATCGAGAGCCGCAACAGCGTGGTCAGCGTCATCCCTGCCGATGTCTGCACCAATTTCTATCTGGCCAGCGACGATATGGAGGATTCCTACCGGGACGGTGTTCTCAGAGAGGAAGCTGTCAAAATGACCGATGAAAACCAGGTCTCGAGCGATCACTACGGATACGGTCACGGTTATCATCGCTTTGTGATCATCGAGAGCCAGCTTGAGCGCTGCCAGGATGCGGCGAAGGAGGAGCGCTATACGGTCATGCCGGAATCCCTGGCGCTGGCCCTGCTCCAGACGGCTGCGCAGAACCCCTTCACGGACGCCTCCGGCATCTCCATGACGCAGTACAGCGCGATATACAACAACGAGCGAAAGACCGTTGAGATCTGGCCGTTCCAGAACTATTCAAAATCCTTCACATTCGATGTGACGGGAAAACAGATACCGGCCGCGTGATGCGTCGGCAGCGCTGAATTGATCAGGAGGGAAATCTGCTGTGATTGACAGAAAAACCAAAACCATTGCGATCGTACTGATGATCGCAATGGGAGCATGCATGCATTTTGTGATTGAGTCGCTTCCTGCCGGGCCGATCACGACGTTTCTCGGCAACATCTTCCCGGTAAACGAGACGAGCTGGGAGCACATGAAGATGATGTGGTATCCGCTTCTTACCGTCGGGATCATCTTCAGCATCAAGACCGGGAACCGTGGCTACTTCGGCGCCTTTGTCGTCTGCGCCGTCATGGCGATGCTGATGAACCTCGGGGCGTTTTCCGTCTATCAGTCTTTCTCGGGACACAGCATCCTGCCCGTGGATATCATGATCTTTGTTTCCACCATGCTGATCGGCGCCCTGCTTGCCTGTGAGCTGGCCTATAAAAAGTGGGCACGAACGCTGTTTCCTCTGTGGGTGGCGCTCGCGGTGATGGTAACTGCCGGGATCATCCGGCTGACGTACTATCCCGGGAAAGGCTATGTATTCCTGGACAACGGGGGACTGACCTGAGCCGGCACTGCACAATACGCTGACGGCGGGGCGCTTTGTTTGAGGTGAAGTACAATGATATCCAATTATTTTCTGCAAAACTGGACACTGATCCTGATCCTCCTGGCGTTCACGGCGACGCTCAGGGCGACGGTGTTTCTCGACAGGAAGACCATTGACCGCATGGTTGTTCTGATCGTCCTGATCTTTCTGCTCTCCATCTGCGTCTATGTGGAGTTTCTGCCGGGGGATTCCGGCGTCAGCCGGTCCCTGCGGCTCGTGCTGATGGCGATACGCTACAGCGCGACGCCCTTTATCATCGCGCAGGTCATCTATACGCTGGTCAAAAAGTTCCGCCCGGTTATCTTCGTCCCGGCGTTGCTGCTTGCGCTTTTGAACTTCTCTTCGATCTTTACCGGGATCGTGTTCAGCATCGACGGCGAAAACGTCTTCCACCGCGGCCCGCTCGGTTATCTCCCCTTCGTTATGGTCGGGCTTTACTGCGTCTTTCTGGTGTATATCCTCTATAAGCGCAGCAACAAGACATCCATCGAGCTCATCCCCATCGGCTTTCTCTGCTTCGCGTTTCTCTCGGGGCTCATCCTGCCGTTCGTGTTCGGCAAGGATTACGCCCAGCTCTTCTGCTCGATCCTCGCCATTGCGCTTTTTGTGTATTACGTTTTCCTGATCCTTCAGCGCACGACCATTGATTCGCTGACGGGTCTTCTCAACCGTCACGCCTTCTACGCCGATATCGGCAGCAGCCCCGAGGACATCACCGCCGTCATGTCCCTTGACATGAACGGCCTCAAAACCATCAACGACAGCGAAGGACACGCCGCCGGGGACGAAGCCCTCGTCACGCTCGGCGTCTGCTTCACCCGGGCGCTCAGGCGCGGACAGTCCTGCTACCGGGTCGGCGGGGACGAATTTGTGATCGTCTGCCGCAAAAACACCCCGGACGAGGTTGAGGCGCTTGCCGGGCGCATCCGGCACGCCGTCGCCGAGACGAAGTACAGCTGCTCCATCGGGTACTGCTGCCGCTCGGACGCGGCGGAATCGGTCGACGCGATCCTCAAGAAATCCGATGCGATCATGTACGCGGACAAGGCGGCCCACTATGCCGGCGCCGGGCGGGACAGACGCCGGAGATAACGCAGGAAGCTTTCCCGGGGTCTGACACAGGATTGCAAAGGAGGAATTGTCAATGCTGAAATACTATGAACCGCGCCTGAATCTGGCATCACCCGAAGGGCTCAATATCATGGGCATCGTCGTCTCCCTGCGCGAGCCGGTGGACGGGGAGATCCTGCGCGCCGTGGTCGAGGAGCTGCGCGTTCGCTTTCCGTATTTTTACGTCAAGCCCGCCTGTAGAGGCGACGACCTTGTCACCGTGCCGAACGAGCTGCCGATGACGGTCCGCGGCACCTGGGAGCCGATCCGACTGAACAGTGAAGAATCCAACTTCCATCTCGCGGCCTGGAAGTATGAGGGCTGCAGGCTGGCCTTTGAGATCCCCCACGATCTGACGGACGGAGCGGGCCTGTTTCCTTATGTGAAAAGCGCGCTGTTCCTGTACCTGTCAAGGGCGACCGGCAGGACGTTTGATCCGTCCGGATTTCGTCTGCCCGGTGAGGAGATCCCGGAATCGGAAACCGGAGACCCGTTCCGGGATCTGGACGTCAAGGCTGTGAAGGCCCCGTTTTACCAGAGGAAGCTGATTCCCGATGTTTTTCATGTGTCCGGCGGAGGGGCACATGAAAAGAGGGTTTTCTGTCTGAAGCTCCCCGAAGAGGATGTCATGCAATACTGCCGGGCGCAGGACGCGAGCCCCAATGTGCTCTTCTCCGTCTTTCTGGCAAAGGCGGCGAGGCGATATGATCCGGACAACGAAAAGCCGGTCACGATTTTCGTGGCCGTCGACCACAAGGCGATCCTCGGAAACCATGACAACTATCGCCTGTTCGTGGGCAACAACCTGCTGGAGTTTCCGAAGAGCATGGATCTGAACGACATCTCGCGGACCTGCACCATGGCCCGCGGGCAGCTGATGCTGCAGGCGCAGCCGGAGAATTCCCTCTGGGAGATCAAGGAGCTCATGCGCATGCTGCCGCCTCCCTCTCTTGAAATCCCGCTGGGGAGCTTCAGCATTTCCTATCCGCGAAATACAAGCTTCGGACCGCTGGACCCCTATATCGAAGAAGTATACGTCCTGACGACCCTGAAGCCGATCACGGATATTCTGCTTGAGCTGACGTGCCTCAACCACAGCTTCTTTCTTGCGTTCATGCAGCCGTTTTCCGCAACGGAATTTTTTGACTGCTATCTTGAGCAGCTTCGTCTGGCGGGGCTTAAGTACGAGCTGCTTCACAGCGAGCCGCTGCGCATGTGCACGGTACAGGGAATGAAGAAGGGCAATACCGCATAATTCGGCAAGAGCAGATCCTGAGAAAATTTGGGTTCTGATAAAGGCACTTTTTCGCAGATGTACTTTGTGTACCTCAAGAAAAAATCAGGGCACAAATTTTCCAGGAGATGCCGAAGGCGGATTGTGCGGTGTTGCCCAAGTAAACCCGCCCCCGCGCTTGACCCGCAGCCCGCCGGGGCTGCATGAAAAAGATACAGGAGAACATCCAGACGCAATGAAAAAGCAAGTAATCAGACTGGCATTCAAAACCTCCATCCCGGTGCTCGCGGGCTATATCGTGCTGGGCATGGGCTTCGGCCTGCTGCTGCACAACGCGGGCTACGGCCCGGGCTGGGCCCTGCTCATGTCCGTCATCATCTACGCGGGCACCATGCAGTATGTGGGCGTGGGCCTGCTCGCCGGCGCGGCCTCGATCCTGACCACGGCGCTCACCACGCTCATGGTGCAGGCAAGGCACCTCTTCTACAGCATCTCCCTCATCGAGAAATACAAGGGCATGGGCAAATACAAGCCCTACATGATCTTCGGCATCACGGACGAGACCTACTCGCTCATGAGCGACCCCTACATCCCGGTGGATAAAAAGGACGAGCCGCTCTACCGCTTCCTCGTCACCCTCTTCAACCACTGCTACTGGATCACCGGCTGCGTGCTCGGGAACCTCCTCGGGGAGGTCCTCCCCTTCTCCACCGACGGTCTGGAGTTTTCGATGACGGCGCTCTTCGTCGCCTCCTTCACCGAGCAGTGGATCACCATGCGCGATCATGTCCCGGCCCTCACGGGCTTTGTGAGCACGCTGGTGTGCCTGCTCGTTTTCGGGCCGGAGCGCTTTCTGATCCCGGCGCTGCTGCTCATGACGCTGATCCTCACGCTCCTGCGCAGGAGAGAGGAGGCCCAGGCATGAGAGAGCTCGGCATCATCCTGACCATGGCCGCCGTGACGGCGCTGCTGCGTTTTCTGCCCTTTATCGTTTTCCGCAAATACACGCCGCCCTACATCAAGTATCTCGGGCGCGTGCTGCCCCCGGCGCTGATCGGCATGCTCGTCATCTACTGCTTTAAGGACGTGCGCTTTTCCACCGCTCCCCACGGTCTGCCGGAGCTGATTTCGGCGCTCTGCATCGTGGGGCTGCAGGTCTGGAAGCGCAGCAGCCTTGTGAGCATCCTCGGCGGCACGGCGATCTATATGCTTTTGGTACAAGTGGTATTTTGATTCTTTTTTGAATGGAGTGTTCCCGATGAAAATTGCCTATCAGGGTATCCCCGGCAGCAATTCCGAGGCTGTGAGCGTCCTGTTCGCACAGAACCAGGGCTTTATCGCGCCGGAGTACATCCCCGCCGTCCACTCAAAGGGCGTCATCGACATGCTCAGGACCGGGCAGGCCGACTACGGCGTCATGGCGACGAGGAATCTCATGGCCGGCGCCGTCGGCGAATCCGACAACGCCCTGAGCACTTTGAGCCACCGCGTCATCGACGCCCAGTGGCTGAGCGTGCACCACTGCCTGTTCACCAAAAACGCCGACAGTCAATTTGACACCATCGCCTCCCATATCCAGGCCCTCGGCCAGTGCCGCAACAATCTGCGCACCCACTACCCCGACTGCAGGCTCCTGGAGATGGAGGACACGGCCCTTGCCGCGCGCATGCTTGCCGACGGGAGCCTGCCGGAGACCACGGCGGTGCTCTGCCGCCGCAACGCAGGCGAGATGTTCGGCCTGCACCTGGCGGCGGAAAACCTTGAGGACGACTCGCGCAACATGACGGAGTTCGTGCTCATCAAGGCCATGCACATGATCAGCAAGACCGTCATTGTTGCCGGCCTCGGCCTCATCGGCGGGTCGATGGCGAAGGCCATCAAGAAGAACACCGACTGCCGCGTGCTGGGCTGGAACCGTACCCGCGCCGTGGCGGAGAGGGCTCTCGCGGAGGGCAGCATCGACGGCATTGCCGAGGACAGCGATTTTGCCGGCTGCGACCTGCTGATCGTCGGCATGTACCCCGCGGCGACGGAGGCGTATCTGCGCGAGAAGATCCCCCTCATGAAGCGCGGGGCCCTCGCGGTGGACCTCGTCGGCGTGAAGACGCGCATTGTCGAGTCCATCGGCCCGCTCGCCAGGGAGTACGGCGTGCGCTTTACCGGCGGTCACCCGATGCAGGGCCTGGCCCACGCCGGCTATGAGCGCTCCTTCGCCGATCTCTACAAGGGGGCTAGCATGATCCTGGTGCCGAGCGCCGCGACCCAGCCCGGAGACATTGACGAGCTCGGCAGCTTCTTCCGCTCGGTCGGCTTCGGGCGCATCACCGTCGCCGGGTGCGAGGTGCAGGACCACATGATCGCCCACACCTCCCAGCTTGCCCACATCGTCTCCAACTCCTATGTCAAAAGCCCCGTGTCCACCAACTACGTCGGCTTCTCCGGCGGCAGCTACAAGGACATGACCCGTATCGCCTGCCTTGACGAGCGGGTGTGGAAGGAGCTTTTCATCTGGAACAAGGACGCCCTGCTGCCCGAGATCGACGACCTCATGCGCAACATCTCGCAGCTCAGGGACGCCATCGAGCGCGAGGACTACGACACCCTCGAAACGCTCCTGCGCGCCGGGCGTGAGGCCAAGGAGCGCATCGACGCCGCCAACCCCGACCAGCCCTCGGATTGAGTTTGGAGTACAGCTCCCGATCATGCAAACCGCCCCGGCGAATACGTTCGATGTATTCGCCGGGGCGATCGTTATTTCCCCATCAGGTAGGAGAAAATCAAAAACGCGGTCTTCATGGCGTCGTGGCGGATGCTGCCGTCCTCGAGGGCGATGAGATCGTCCTCCACAATGCGCGCGCCCTGGGCCTCCACCGCCTCCCGATCCAGCAGGACGGGGGTCTTGTTCTCCTTCGTCAGGTACACGTCCGCAACGCCCGGGTCGATCTCGCCCCGGTTGACCAGGACAATGTCCACCCGGCGCGCCCCCAGATACCGGTTGAGTACCTGCAGATGGTCGCTGACCCGGTAGTGATCCGTCTCCCCCGGCTGGGTGACCAGGTTGCAGACATAGAGGATCGGCGCGCGGCTTTTCCCGATGGCCTCGACCACCTCCTCCGCGATCAGGTGCGGGAGGATGCTGGTATAGAGGCTGCCGGGGCTGAAGATGATGAGGTCGCTGTCGAGGATGTGGGACACGACCTCCTTGCCCACATGCACGTCGCGGTCATAATTCA
The DNA here is from genome assembly GCA_902761635.1 of Oscillospiraceae bacterium. Taxonomy (GTDB): domain Bacteria; phylum Bacillota; class Clostridia; order Oscillospirales; family Oscillospiraceae; genus Limivicinus. The sequence continues at coordinate 25,154 of CACWLG010000036.1, forward strand.
GGCGGGCGATGCTGCGGATATTGCGGCTTACCTCCACCTGACCGTAAAATTGCTGCTCATGCGCGGCGTTTTCCCCCACCAGCTCCACCTTTTCCTCGGTCAGCGGCAGGACCGTCCCCTTTACATTGAGAAGGCGGCACATGTAGCGCGTGGCCTCGGTGAGGCTGCCCTTGAGGTCGATGAGCGCGGCGAGCATGATGTTGCGCACCGGGTGGTTATGGAGGCTGCCGTCCTTGGAAAAGCGGTAGCGCAGCAGGCTTGTGAAGTCCTCGTCCACGTTCGCCATGGAGATGAGCACCTTGCCCACATCGCCCACGGCCGGGATATCCAGCTCCTTTTTCAAAACGCCGGTGCTGCTGCCGTTGTCGCTGACCGCGATGACGGTGGTGACGTCCACCGGGAAAAGCTTCAGCCCGGACAGCAGGCAGGAAAGCCCCGTGCCCCCGCCGAAGACGACGATTTTTTTCATGGGCGATCAGGCCTCCTTTTTTCTCTCCTCCAGGCTCAGCCGCACGATCTTCTCACACAGTCCCGCATAGCTCAGGCCCTCCGCCGCCGCCGAACGCGGGAGCAGGGAGATCGGCGTCATGCCCGGCAGGGTGTTGGCCTCGAGGCACCAGGCCTGCCCCTGATCGTCCAGGATGAAGTCGACGCGGGAGTAGACCGAAAGGCCCAGCTGCCTGTGGAAGCGGAGCGCCGCCTCGCCGACGGTGCGCCGCTGCTCCTCCGTGAGGCGGGCGGGGCAGATCTCCTGCGCGCCCTCCGCGCCGCCCTGGTATTTGGCGACGTAGTCAAAGTACGTCCCCTCGGGCGGGACGATCTCGACGGCGGGCATGTAATGGTCATCCAGGATGGGCTGGGTGATCTCCCGGCCGCGGATCTTATCCTCCACGATGACGCGGCTGTGAAAGCACAGGAGTTCCCGCAGGGCCTCGTCGAGCTGGCCCCGCGTCTCCGGCAGCGCAACGCCGAGGGAGGAGCCGCCGTTGACCACCTTCACCGCGCAGGGCAGGGGCAGCTCCTGTACGAGCCGGGGGATATCCTCCTCGGTATAGCGCAGCTCCCGCCAGGCGGGGGTGCGCACCCCGGCGCTCTCCATGATGCGCTTGGCCACGGCCTTATCCATGGCCATGGCGCTCGCGAGGGGGCCGGAGCCGGTATAGGGCACGCCCAGCAGGTCAAGCGCCGCCTGGATCTTGCCGTCCTCCCCGTCGGCCCCGTGCAGGCCGAGGAAGACGCAGTCGGCAAGCTGGCAGAGCTCCAGTACGTTTTTGCCGATGCGGCTCGGGCTCTTGAGCCTGCGGGCGGCCTTCGCCTCGGTGATGTTCGGGGCGCTCCTGCCGATGGCGGCCTGACCGGCGAAGCCGTCGGGCGCGTCAAAGGCGTCCTCCAGCTTCCCCTCGAAGTTTTCAAGCCCCATGTAGAGGTCCACAAACACCGCCCGATGGCCGAGCTCTCTGAGCGCTCTGCACACGCAGCTGGCCGTGACGAGCGACACCTGCCGCTCGGTGCTGACGCCGCCGCCCAATACAACGATTTTCATACAGGAAATCCTTTCCGTTCAAAAGTTTTTCATGACCCGCGGCACGCGCTTGGATACCGCGCACAGAAGCTCATAGGGGATGGTCTGCGCCGCCCGGGAGAGGGCGTTGAGGTCGGCGCGCGGCCCGAAGATCTCCGCCTCGTCCCCGGCCTTCACGCCGGGCAGCTCCGTGAGATCGACCATGCACATGTCCATGCAGATGCTCCCGCGCTGGGGGGCCATGCCGTCCCCGATCGCATAGGCGCAGCGGTTGGAGCTCAGGCGCGGCAGCCCGTCGGCATAGCCGATGCCGAGCACGCCCATGCGCGTCTCCCGCTCTGTGGTAAAGCGCCGCCCGTAGCTGACCGTCGTGCCGGGGGCGTAGGTCTTCACCGTCAGCACCCGGGTCATCAGGCGCATGCAGGGCCTGAGCCCCAGCTTTCCCTCCTCGTCCCCGTAGCCGTAGAGCAGCAGGCCCGGGCGCACCATGTCGAGGGCAAATTCCGGCAGGCAGTGCAGCACCGCGCCGGAGTTGGCGCAGTGGCGCAGCCGGAACGTCACGCCCGCTTCCCCGGCCGCGTCGATGGCGGCCATGAAAACGCGAAACTGCTCTCTTGTATAGCGCTCGTTCTCCTCGCCCGGCTCATCGGAGACGGCAAAGTGCGTGAACACGCCCTCGGCGTCCAGGCCCGGGAGCGCGCATGCCTTGACAAGCTCCTCCGTGCCGCGCCCGAAATCCTCCCCGGTGCAGAGAAAGCCGAGGCGGGACATGCCGGTGTCGAGCGCCATATGTACCCTGAGGGTGCCGTGCGCGGCCTGCGCCTCCCGGGCGAAGGCGCACGCCTCCCGCAGACCGGTGACGGCCTGGGTGATATCGTTTCCGATGAGCAGGGGCGTATACTTTGTGGGAGTGTGGCCCAGGATCAGGACCGGGATCTTCACGCCCGCCGCGCGCAGCTCCAGCGCTTCGTCCAGGCAGGCCACCGCGAGGTAATCCGTCCCGACGGATTCCAGAAGCTTCGCCGTCTCCACGGCGCCGTGACCGTAGGCGTCGGCCTTCACCACGCCGAGAAAGCGGCAGCCCTCGGGCAGGGCGGCGCGGATGGCCGCGGCATTGTGCAGGATGTTCTCGGGGCTGATCTCCGCCCAGCATCTTTTTTCGGGTTCCTTCATGTGCTTCACCTGATTTCATCAGCCCCGCCAGTCTATGCCGGCGGGGCCGGGATGGTTCTTTATAAATGCTCCGGCTCCCGGCTGCGCGCGTGCAGCCACTGGCGCAGGCGGTTGAGGGGCGTTGCGCGCCGGATGAAGAGCCTGCCGGTTTTGTCCTGGACAAAGCGGCGGAATTCCTCCTCCCGCTCCCCGAGCCCGGACTTCGGGACGCGGTAGCCGCCGTATTCATTGCGGAAGAGGTAGTAGGCTCCCATGTCCTCCCCGAGGCGCAGCACCTCGCCATAGGGCAGGGCGTCGAGCTCCTCGCCGTCGTTGAGGTCGAAAATGCGCATCCTGTCCTTTTCAAAGACATAGCGCGAGGCGGGCAGGGGCCGGCCCGCGGCCTCGAGCTGATCGGCGATTTTGTGGGCCGTGCGGTTGGAGGCGGCGTAGGTGGAGGTCATGAGCCAGCAGCCGTAGCCGATGATCACAAGGCTCCAGACGCTGCCGTTTCCGTAGACGATGGCGGTCACGATCAGCATGGCGCTCAGGAGGCTGCGCGCGGTGCGGTTGCGGGCGCAGAAGAGATCGTACTGCATGTGCGCCAGGGCGACCAGGGTCTTGCGGTCATGCCGCATTTCGACTTCAAAGCTCTTCACCGCGCGCCCCCTCTCCTGCCGCATCCGACAATTACCCATTATATAAACCGCATTGTATCACGTCCGCCCGAAAAGCGCAAGGCGGGAGCCCGCCGCCGCTGTCAAGAAAAATTCTTCCCCAAAAAACGCGGGCCGTTTTTGTTGACCTTGCCAAAAAGGCGCAGGAAAAATCCGTAGCTGTTGACAGATATGTGCAAATTGGTGTAAGTTATATTTGTCTTAAAGGTTTGTTCACACTCGCTTTTCCGGCGGGTCGGGCGGCCTTAACCGTACTGAAAAAATCATTGAAAAGGAGACAGACAACATGAAGAAACTGATTGCAGTGGTATTGGCTGTTGCCGCGATTGCGGCGCTGTGCGCCTTCTTTATGAGAGGGGGCGAGAACGAATGAAAAAAGTTCTTGCTCTCATCCTGACGCTGAGCATGCTGATGGCTCTGTGCGTTTTCTCCCCCGCCGCCTTTGCCGACGAGGCGGATGATTACTACATTGAGCTGACCTACTCCAACGTCTTCAACCCCAAGGAATGGAACTACAAGGCCGCCGAGAAGTTTGCCGAGATGGTCACCGAGAAGACCGACGGCCACGTGAAAGTCACCTTCCACGGCCTCAACGAGCTCGACTGCTACCGTGACTCCGTCGTCCACGCCGTCAACGGCGACAAGTGGATCGGCCTGGAAGAGCCCTCTCTCTTCGCCGACTGGGTCGGCGACTGCGCCGTGCTCGTCGGACCGATGCTCTACAACAACGACGAAGAGTACAACTACGTCATGGATTCCGACATCGTCAAGGGCGTGAAGGACGCGCTGGCGGAGGAGAACATCCACATCCTCGACACCCACTACTCCTTCGGCTACCGCTCCGTCGTCACGAACCTCGACATCACCAAGCCCGAGGACCTCAAGGGCGTCAAGCTGCGCTCCACCACGGCGTCCCTCTTCATCAAGACCATCGAGTGCCTGGGCGCCACCCCTGTCCCCATGAGCTTTACCGAGTGCCTGTCCTCCATCTCCTCCGGCCTGGTCGACGGCTTTGAAGGCTCCACCTCCACCCTCGCCGGTGCCGGCGCCCCCTACGAGCTCGTCAAGAAGGTCGCTCTGACCAACCACTTCATCGCGACCCGCTGGCTCTTCATGGCCCAGGACGTGTATGAGGAGATGCCCGAGAAGTGGCGCAACATCCTCGATGAGTGCGCAGTCGAGTGCGGCAAGTGGGAGCAGACCTCCTGCGCCGACGACGAGGCTGTCCAGATCGAGAAGATGAAGACCGAAGCCGGCGTGACCTGGAACGAGGTCGACATCGACGCCTTCACCGAAGCCTGCGCTCCCGTGTATGACTGGATCGTGGAGGAGTACGGCGCCAATCCCGAGCTGCACCAGCAGCTTGTTGATCTCATCAACAACTTCCGCGCCTCGAAGGCCGCATAAGCTTTCAGCGCTTCGTATACCTGAGACAAGCCTTGGACTGCCCGTATTTTTACGGGCAGTCCATGTCCGGTCTATACAGGCCTGACAATTCAAGCTTTTTTAAGGATTTTGCCTATGAAAAAGAAAATCACGCCAAAACTGATCTTTCATAATCTTGACGCGATCATCTGCGGCACCACGCTGACACTCTGCGTCATCCTGGTCAATGTGAACGTCATCTTCCGTTACTTCCTCAACAGCCCCATCAAGTGGACGGACGAGGTCGTGACGAGCCTTTTCGTGTGGACGGTGTTCATGGGCAGCGCCTATGCCCACCGCCGCAAGGCGCACCTCGGCGTGGACATTGTGGTAAACCTGGTCCACGGCCCCGCGAAAACGGTGATCGAGGTCATTGTGGAGCTGCTGGAGATCCTGGTACTGGCCCTGCTGACCTATATCAGCGCCCAGTATGTGCTGAACCTGATCTTCAAGCGCGGCATCATGTTCACCATCAAGGACGGTGTCTTTGCCTGGGGCAAGGTGAAGCTCACCTACACCGACACCCTGCGTATCCCCAAGTGGTATACCGGCGTTGCGGTGCCGCTCGGCTTCGGCACCTCGTTTATCTACTCGGTGGTGGGCTTTCTGCGGGATCGCCTGCACCTTTTCAAATCCGGCACGCCCGCTGAGGCAGACAATGCGGAAGGGGGCGCGTACTGATGACACTCAGCTTTGTTAACCTGATCCCCGTTTTCCTGGTCTTCATCCTTTACTTTGCGGGCATGCCCATTGTGTACGCCCTTTTCGGCTCCACCTTCTTCTACTTCTACTTCATCAACACCGGCGTACAGCCCTGGACCATCCTGCAGAAGGTCATGAACTCCACCCAGTCCTTCTCCATGCTGGCCATCCCCTTCTTCGTCATGTCCGGCTCCGTCATGAACTACTGCTGATGGGCGGCTGCTCCGGCTCCGCCAACGCCGACTGCGCCATGCAGTCGAAGATGCTGGTGCCCGAGATGGAAAAGCGCGGCTACGGCAAGGCCTTCTCCGCCGCCATCACGGCGTCCTCGTCGGCGGCCACGCCCGTCATCCCGCCCGGCGTCAACCTCATCGTCTACTCCCTCATCGCGCAGGCGTCCCTGGGCCGCATCTTTGCCGCCGGCTATGTCCCCGGCATTCTGATGAGTATCTCCATGATGATCGTCGTGGCCATCATCGCCCACAAGCGCAACTACCCCACCACGCGCGACAAGTTCCCCCCGATCAAGGAAGTGCTCAAGCAGGCGTTCATCTCTTTCTGGGGCCTGTTCTTCCCGTTCGGCATCATCCTCGGCATGCGCTTCGGCCTGTTCACCCCGGCTGAGGGCGGCGCGGTCGCGGTGCTGTACTGCTTTGTGATCGGCAAGTTTGTGTACAAGAAGCTCAGCTTCAAGGAGCACTTCATCCCCATCCTGCTCGACACCATTGCAGGCACCTCCAGCGTCGTGCTGATCATGGTCTCGGCCTCCACCTTCGGCAACTACATGAGCTATATTAACCTGCCGAAGATCGTCGCGGCCTCCATCACGACCCTCACCAGCAACAAGTATGTCTTCCTGATGCTGGTGAACCTGGTGCTTCTGTTCATGGGCATGTTCCTGGAGGGCGGCGCGGCCCTGATGATCGCAACCCCCCTGCTGCTGCCCGTTGCCCAGAAGCTCGGCGTCGACACCATCCACTTCGGTCTTGTCTGCATCGTCAACATCATGATCGGCGGCATCACGCCTCCCTTCGGCTCCATGATGTTCACCACCTGCGGCATCACCGGCTGCCGGATCGGAGACTTTATCAAAGAGGTCTGGCCATTCATATTGTGTCTGTTCCTCGTGCTGCTGCTGATCACCTTCATCCCGGTGCTCGTCACCATCGTACCGGATTTGATCTACGGCCCGATCAACACCACGATCTCGATGTAAAGAACCAAAACAAAACGGAGCGCCGCCCGGCGCTCCGTTTTTATGTTTTCGCAGGGGTCGATCCGCGCCCCGGCTTCCCCTAAAGCGCGTTCCGTAGGGGTCGATCCCCAGATCGACCCGAAACGTCAGTACATTGTACAAGCCTCAGGGCTTCGGGCCGATGAAGGCATCGGCCCCTACGATGCAGATTTTTACGTTGTAAGTGTTGAACCTGCCTGTATTGCTGAGTTAAACCGATACGCACTTTCAATTATTTCGCAGGGCTCGATCCGCGCCCCGGCTTCCCCTAAATCCTTATTCGATCTTCAGGCACACCTCGATGCCGCGGTCCAGGTGCCTGACAAACTCGCGCGCGTCGTCCAGGGAGCCGACGATGCTCGCGTAGTGGGTGGGTATGACCGTGTGCGGGCGTATGGCGTTGACAAAGGCCGCCGCCTCGGAGGCGTTCATGGTGTAGGTGCCGCCGATGGGGACAAGGGCGATGTCGCACTGGACGGCCTCCCCCTCCGGGATGCGGTCGGTGTCCCCCGCGACATAGATCTGGTGCGGGCCGATCTCCAGGACATAGCCGAGCCAGCCGTTTTCCTTCGGGTGGTTGGGCTTGTTCGTGTTGTAAGCGGGCACACCCTCGATCTCGATGCCGAGGATGCCGAGGTTTTCCTCCGCCTCCAGGGTGCGCAGCTGCCCCGGCGCGATGCCGGCCTCCAGGGCCTTCTGCCGCATGCTGAGGGGGCAGACGTAGAGCGTGTCCGCCTTCGCCGCCTTGCGGAAATCCTCCGGCGAGAAGTGGTCATAATGCGGGTGGGTGAAGAGGATGAGGTCCGCGTCGTGCTTTTCCTCCTTCAGGCGGAAGGGGTCGATGTACGCGATGACCTTATCGTCGATGCGGATGCTGCTGTGTTCGTTGATGCTGATGTTGTCGAGCATGATTCAAGCCTCCTCTGCTTCGCGTCTGATCCGATCTTTCCAGCACTTGTGGCACATGGCGATATAGCGGTCGTTGCCGCCGAGCAGGACCTGGCTGCCCTCGGTGACGATGCGGCCGCGCTCGTCGATGCGGGCGTTGACCGTGGCCTTGCGTCCGCAGGCGCAGACGGTCTTGATCTCGGTCAGGGAGTCGGCCAGCTCCATGAGCCGCCGGGCCCCCGGGAAAAAGTGGGTGAGAAAGTCGGTGCGCAGGCCGAAGCACAGCACCGGCAGCTCCTCCTCATCCACCAGGGTGCGCAGGCCGTCGATCTGCTCGGGGGTGAAAAACTGCGCCTCGTCGGCAATGATGACGTCGTGCCGCCCCGCCGCGCGGTAGGCCGCGATGATATCCTCCTCCGGGCCGATGACCCGGGCCTTCTCGCTCAGGCCGATACGGCTGCGGATCACGTCCACCCCGTCGCGGGTGTCGGTGCCGGGCTTGATGAGCCAGACGGACATGCCGAGCTCCTCATAATTGAACTTGGTGATGAGGGCCTGGGCGGACTTGGACGAGCCCATGGCCCCGTATTTGAAATAGAGCTTAGCCATTGGCGCTTTTTCCCTCCAGATGGGCGCGCACCCGCTCCATCAGGAGCTCCAGCGCGACCCGGTTGTGGCCGCCCTCGGGCACGATGATGTCCGCGTTGCGCTTGCTGGGCTCCACGTATTTTTCGTGCATGGGCTTGACGGTGTTGAGATACTGGTTCACGACGCTCTCGAGGCTGCGGCCGCGGTCGCGCACGTCGCGCACGATGCGGCGGAGGATGCGCACGTCGGCATCGGCGTCCACAAAGACCTTGATGTCCATCAGGCTGCACAGCTCCCTGTTCTCAAAGATCAGGATGCCCTCCACGATCACGACCCGCGCGGGCTTGACCGTAACGGTCTTCTCCGAGCGGTCATGGATCGAATAGTCGTAGACGGGGCAGATTACGCTGCGCCCTTTTTTCAGCGCCCGCACCGCCTCGATGAGCTGGTCGGTGTCGAAGGCGTCCGGCTGGTCGTAGTTGAGCTTGGCCCGCTCCTCATAGGGCATGTTGTGGTGGGCCTTGTAGTAGTTGTCGTGGTAGATGACGGACACGTCCGCCCCGAAGCGCTGCATGAGCTTGCGCGTGATGGTGGTTTTGCCGCTGCCGGTGCCGCCGGCAATGCCGATCACCATAACCTTATCCATGGGCTTCCCCTCCCTTTTCTGTCTCGCCCCTATCTTATCATATCCCGCGCCGGGTTTCAATCACGGTCGTTTCACAAAATGTCATGTTTCCTTAATCTGTTTGACTTTTCACGCCGCTGTTATTATAATGGTTAATGGGTATCGGCATTCATCAGCAAGGTTCCCTGTATGACCGTAGGGGCGATTCACGAATCGCCCGGCGGCAAAGGCCGCATCCGACGAATGCGCCCGGGCGAATCCGAAAAACCGACTTTATACATACTGCCGGGCCGTTCGTGAACGGCCCCTACGATGTACGCGGTGATTGTTAGCTGACGTAAGCTGATACCCATATAATGGTTTTATCGACAAAGAGCGTTTCAATACCATATAAGGAGGAATCTCTATGACCCCCCACAATTCCGCAAAGTCCGGCGATTTCGCCAAGACCGTCCTCATGCCCGGTGACCCGCTGCGCTCCAAATACATTGCCGAAAACTTCCTGACCGACCCGGTGCTCGTCAACAACGTGCGCGGCGTGCAGGGCTACACCGGCAAGTGGAAGAATGTACCCGTGAGCGTGATGGCCTCCGGCATGGGCATGCCCTCCATCGGTATCTACAGCTGGGAGCTGTACGACACCTACGGTGTGGAAAACATCATCCGTGTTGGCTCCGCGGGCGCGCTGCAGGACGATGTCAACGTCATGGACATCGTCATCGCCCAGGCGGCTTCCACCAACACCAATTACATCAATCAGTTCAATTTCCCCGGCAGCTTCGCCCCGATCGGCGACGCGACGCTCATTCAGCACGCGGTGACCGCCGCCATGGAAAACGGCGCCACCTGGCACGTCGGCAATATCTACTCTTCCGACAACTTCTACCACCCCAAATCCTATGAGGGGACCCGCGCCGTCAGAAGAATGGGTGTGCTGGCCGTGGAGATGGAGGCCGCCGCGCTTTACGCCAACGCCGCCTACCACGGCAAAAGAGCGCTGTGCATCTGCACCATCTCCGACCATCTCTACAAGGCGCAGGAGCTCAGCCCCGAGGAGCGCCAGACCGGCTTCAACGAAATGATCAGAATCGCCCTCGACACCGCCGTCAAGATGGAGAAGTGACCGAAGGGCAGAGCAGGAAAAAGGAGAGCCGCCTTAGAACGAGGCGGCTCCCTTTTTCTATGCGTTTTTCGCGGAGCTTGATTTACGCCGCTGCGGCGGCTTTTTTGGCCTTGAGGATCTGCACGGCGATGACGACGCCCACCAGCACGAGACCCACAAGGTCGGTGACGATGCCGGGGTAGATGAGCATCAGGCCGCCGGCGGCGGCGACGATGCGCAGCAGCGCCTGCAGCGGGCCGTGGAAGTAGCCCTCCAGGGCCATGGACAGGGCGAACATGCCCACGAGCGAGGTGATGACGATGGCAATGACCTCGAGGACCGTGGTGTCCACAAAGACCATGGCGGGATTGAGCGCGAGGATGTAGGGAACGATGAAGGCCGCGATGGCGAGCTTGGTCGCGTTGACGCCGGTCTTCATGGGGCTGCCGTGGGCGATGGCGGCGCCTGCATAGGCGGCGAGGGCCACGGGCGGGGTAATGTCGGCGACGATGCCGAAGTAGAACACGAACATGTGGGCCGCAATGCTGGGGATGCCCATGCGGATCAGCACGGGGGCGCAGGTCGTGGCCATGATGACATAGTTTGCGGTGGTGGGCACGCCCATACCGAGGATGATGCAGGTGAGCATCGTGAGGAAGAGGGCCACGATCTTATAGCCGCCGGAGGCCCCGATGATGATGGAGATCAGGGAGGAGCCGATGCCGGTGGTGGTGATGACGCAGGCGATGATGCCCGCGACCGCGCAGGCCACGCCCACGGTCAGGGTGCTCTTCGCGCCGGACTCCAGCGCGTCAAAGAAGCGGGAGAAGTCGATGCGGTAGCCGTTTTCGTCGGTGTAGTTGATGCGGATGATGCGCGTCTCCTTGTACACCATGCTCACGGCCATGGCAAGGCAGGTGGCGGCGATGGCGGCGAAGGCCATCGTGCGGGTCATGAGGAAGTATACCAGCGCCACCAGCGGCAGCAGCAGGAAGCCCTTGCGCAGGAAGAGGGGCCAGAACTTCGGCAGCTTCTCGCGGGCAATGCCGGTCAGGCCGTTCTTCCTGGCCTCGAGATGCACCATCATGAAAATACCGGCGAAGTACAGCACGGCGGGCAGGATGGCGCGCAGGGCGATATAGCCGTAGGTCACGATGGTGTCCGGCATGGTGACGTATTCCACCATCAGGAAGGCGGCGGCGCCCATGATGGGAGGCATGATCTGGCCGCCGGTGGAGGCCGCAGCCTCGACGGCGCCCGCAAACTCGGGCTTGTAGCCGGTCTTCTTCATCATCGGGATGGTGACGGAGCCGGTGGTCACGGTGTTGCCGACGGAGGAGCCGGACACCATGAGGGCCGAGGAGATGACCGCGACCTTTGCCGGGCCGCCGGAGGAGGCGCCAGCGATGGAGTTTGCAAGCTCAATGAAGAACTGGGTGATGCCTGTCTTTTCCAAAAACGCGCCGAAGATGACAAACAGCACGATGAAGTTCAGGCAGGCGCGGATCGGGGTGCCGATGATGCCGTCGGCGGTATAGAAGAGGTTATACACGTTCATGCGCAGGGACTTCTGGGTCATGGCATAAACGATGAACAGCGAGGCGACGATCACGATCGGCAGGCCGACCGCGCGGCGGCAGGCCTCCAGCGTGACCAGGATACCGATCACGCCCAGCCACACCTCCAGCGGGGTGAGCATGATGCCGCGGTTGATGATCGCCCGGTAGTTGATGACAAAGTAAAGATAGGAGACAAAGCCCAGGCCCATCAGAATGATGTCGTACCAGGGGATAAAGTTGACCTTCTTCGGGCCGCCGCGCGTGGCGGGAAAGTTCACGAACACCAGCAGGACAATGAGACCCACGAAGGAGGCGCGCTCCATCCGGATCTCGCCCGGATAGAACAGCAGGAACACGGAATACAGGGAGAACAGGACAAACAGCACGCGCACGATGCGGCGCGAGATGCCCTTATAGACGCGGACGTTTGCTTCGCGGTCATACTTTTCCAGGACGGCGGTGGCGTTTTTTTCGATCTCTTCGGCGGTTTCGCCGAAATCGTCCTTCGCGATCAGCTCCTCATCATGCAGCTCATGTGAGGTCTTTTTATACTTTTTCTCAAATTCTGGCATGTGGACACTCCTTATCGTACGGAAAAGTGGACCTTCGCATTCTTTCCGCAAAGCTCGTTTAATATGATCTTTTCGCCGTTGATGTCGAGGATGTGGTCATAGACCGTCCCGACGATGTAGGTCAGATCGTTCATCTTCATCTCGATGCTGCCGATGATCATCTCGCCGTTTTCCCCCTTGTCCAGGGTCCAGCCCGGCTCCAGCACCTCGGCCACGCCTGCGCCGAAGCCGTAGTAGACGCAGCCCGTGAGCCAGATTTCCGATCCGCGGCGCTGGTAGATCTCGGTGACGTCGCTCTTGTTGACGCTGTGGCGGAAGGTGACGGAGAAGCTGTCCCCGTCCTTCAGCGGCAGGCGCGCGAAGACTTTGCCGCTCTCATCGTCGGAGAGCACCAGCTTCTTCTCCCGCAGGAAAAAGAGCCCTAATATGGTAACCGCAGCGACCACAAGGATCGCCGCGGCTGCCATCATGGTTTTTTTGTTGGCTTTCAAAACGTCTCAGACTCAGCCGATCTTGAGACCCTGCTCGGTGTAGAACTTCGCGGCGCCGGCATGCCAGGGGATGGAAACGCCGGAGACTGCGGTGTTCAGATCGAGCTCGCTGCCCTTGACGTGGCCGGCGGTGATGTCGTCCTTGTAGTCAAAGAGGCCCTTGACGAAGGCGTAGATCACGTCCTCGGAGACCTTGTTGGAGGCAACGATGGTGGCCATCACGGCGACGGCGGGGACATCGTCAGCCACGGGGCTGTAGGTGCCGCCGGGGATCACGCCGTAGTAGTAGAAACCGTAGTCGGCCTGGAGCTTGGCAGCGTGCTCATCGTCGATGGGCAGGAGGTTGAAGTCGAAGTTGGTGGCAAGCTCGGTCACAGCGGTGGTGGGGTAGCCGGCCACGACGAAGGCGGCGTCGATGGTGCCGTTCTTCAGGGAGTCGGCGGAGTCGGCAAAGCTCTGGTTGGAGACCTTGATGTCGTCGAAGCTCAGGCCGTAGGCGCCGAGGATCTGCTTGGCGTTGAACTCGGTGCCGCTGCCGGCGTCACCGACGGAGACGCGCTTGCCGGCGAGATCAGCGATGGAGGTGATGTCCTTCTTCGCCAGGATCTGCACGTACTCGGGGTAGCAGGAGGCGACAGCGGAGAAGTCGGTGATGGGGGCGCCGCCGGCGAAGAGATCGGTGCCGGTGTAGGCGTAGTACATAACGTCATTCTGCACGATGGCGATGTCAGCGTCGCCGGACTGCAGCATCTGGATATTGGCCTTGGAAGCGCCGGTGGACTCGACCTTGAGGTTCAGGGTGTCCTTGAGCTTCTCGTTGAGGACGTTGGCAATGACGCCGCTGAAGCCGTAGTAGGTGCCGGAGGTGCCGCCGGTGGCGTAGTTGAGCTTGGTGCCGGCCGCGAAGGCAGGGGCGCACAGAGCAAACACCAGGGTGAGGGCAAGCAGCGTGGCAATGACTTTTTTCATGTTTGGTTCCTCCATATCATGATTTTCCGTCTCCCATGCGGGCGAGGGAAGGAATGGCGAAAGATGATTTACGCCGTTTCTGGCGTTATACTACAACTAATAGTTGATCTTGGCAAGAGGTTTTTTTGTTTTCTGCCGTTTTTACAATTTTGTTTCCCGCGCCAAATCATATTTTATGAATTTCAAATAAAGAAATGCCGCCGAAGACTGCGAAAATTCCCAGCATATAGAAACACCGCTGCTCCCCCGCCGGCAAAAAAAGAGGAGGGGCAAGCCCTCCTCTTTGGATTGCGCCGCAAGCTTACAGGACGCCCTTTTCCTTGTAGAACTTCTCGGCGCCGGCGTGCCAGGGGATGGAGACGCCGGAGACCGCGGTGTTCAGGTCGAGCTCGCTGCCCTTGACGTGGCCGGCGGTGATGTCGGCCTTGTAGTCAAAGAGGCCCTTGACGAAGGCATAGACCGCGTCCGCGGGGACCTTGTTGGACGCGACGATCGTGGCCATGACGGCGACGGCGGGCACATCCTCCGCCACGGGGCTGTAGGTGCCGCCGGGGATCATGCCGTAGTAGTAGAAGCCGTAGTCAGCCTGGAGCTTCGCGGCATGCTCGGCGTCGATGGACAGGAGGTTAAAGTCAAAGTTCGTGGCAAGCTCGGTCACGGCGGTGGTGGGGTAGCCCGCCACGACGAAGGCCGCGTCGATGGTGCCGTTTTTCAGCGCGTCGGCAGAGTCGGCAAAGCTCTGGTTGGAGACCTTGATGTCGTCAAAGCTCAGGTTGTAGGCGCCGAGGATCTGCTTGGCGTTGAACTCCGTGCCGCTGCCCGCGTCACCGACGGAGACGTTCTTGCCGGAAAGCTGCTCGATGGAGCTGATGTCCTTCTTCGCCAGGATCTGCACGTACTCGGGGTAGCAGGAGGCGACGGCGGAGAAGCCGGTGATGGGGGCGCCGCCCGCGAAGAGGTCCGTACCGGTGTAGGCGTAGTACATGACGTCGTTCTGCACGATGGCGATGTCGGCATCGCCGGAGGCGAGCATCTGGATGTTGGCCTTGGACGCGCCGGTGGACTCGACCTTCAGGTTCAGCGTGCCCTTGAGCTTCTCATTGAGGACGTTGGCAATGACGCCGCTGAAGCCGTAGTAGGTGCCGGACGTGCCGCCGGTGGCATACTTGAGCTCGGCGGTGCCGGTCTTTCCGCAGGCGCACAGCGCGAATACCATCACGGCCGCGAGCAGGAATGCGATGCATTTTTTCATGATAAAACCCTCCGAATCAAAAAATCTTCTTTCTTGTCTCAGATAAAAATTTTTCAGGCGGGACTTGTTTTACGCCTGATTCGATGATATACTACAACCCAAAGTTGATTTTTGCAAGTCCCTTTCTCTTTTTTTGCCGTTTTGACCATAAGGTGCAGCCCGGCATGGCGGCTTTTATGAAAAAGAGAGAGAAGGGGAAACGAATCAGCGGAGGCAGATCATCATGGACTTTACACTCTTAAAAAGCTTTATTGCGGTGGCCGAGGAGAAGAGCTTTTCCTCCGCCGCCAAAAATCTTTTCATCTCCCAGCAGACGCTCTCCAAGCAGGTGGCAAAGCTGGAGGAGGATCTGGGCACCACGCTCTTCATCCGCTCAAGGCCCCTCGGCCTCACGCCGGACGGCGGGCGGCTGCTGCCCATTGCCAAGGAGATCCTGCAGCTCAAGCAGCAGTTTGAGGAGAGCTCCAGCCGCAGCTTCAGCGGCGCGCACTACATCCACCTGGGCATCGAGCACACCATCGCCCGCGCCATCCTGCCGCAGATCCTGCCGCGCTTTCTGAAGGACCACCCGGACACCTACGTCAAGCTCAGCGAGGAGACGCCGGACGTGATGCAGAAGTCCATTTCCTACGAGGGGGTGGACCTGGTCATCGGCTCTCTCGGGAGCGTGCCGGACAAGTTCAAGGCGGTGCCGCTGTGCCGGAAGGAGCACGTGCTGGTCGTGCCGAAGGAGATCCTGGCGGCCCTCGCCGGGGAAAAGGCCGGGGAGCTTGCGGAGAGGTTCTCCCGCAGCGCGGACCTGAGCTTTTTCGAGCAGGCCCCCTTCATCAAGATCCCGCGCCAGTCCTCCGGCGGGCGCGCCCTGGCAAGCTACCTCAAGTATTACGACATCAGCCCCCGCTTCGTCTGCGAGCTGACCAACATTGAAAACGCCTTCCAGCTTGCAAACGCGGGCGTCGGCGTGTTCATCTATGCCAGGGTCTTCTGGGACATGCTCTCGCGCGAGCTGCAGGAGGACTATCTGCGCAACATCTGCATCTTCCCCCTGCCCTACCTGCCGGATATTGAGGACGTGTGCGCCTACTATAACCGCGACGCCGGCATCAGCGGCATGACGCAGGAGCTGTTCCAGGCGGTGAAGGACTTCTTCGAGGAGTACAAGGCGCGGGAGGATTCGCCTGCATTCCTCTCATAAAATGCCGTCAGGGCATTTTGCGAAACGAACATGATTCGCCTGACTTTTCTTGACAAGCGGGCAAAAACCGCTATAATATCCCCGTATCAAAACAGACTCCCCACGGAGGTTGAAGGGAGCTCTGTTAGCGCCGGGACCGTGATTGGTTGACGAGGTTGGCGGTGATCGAAAGATTCGGCGGATGCCGCCACGGCTCACAGTGGGTCGTAAGGGCAAAGGGAAAAAGCAGAATCAAGACTGTAACAGAGCTTTGCCTGACACTGAATAACAATACAACACAAGGAGACTCACCATGAGAGTTGTTATTCAGGACAATTACGATAAAATGTGCAAATGGGCGGCTGACTATATCGCCGCAAAGATCCGCGCCCACAAGCAGGCGCGCCCCTTCGTGCTGGGCCTGCCCACCGGCTCCTCCCCCATCGGCGTATATAAAGAACTTGTGCGGATGAATCAGGCCGGGGAGCTGAGCTTCAAAAATATCGTCACCTTCAACATGGACGAGTATGTCGGCCTGCCCCACGAGCATGACCAGAGCTACTGGTACTTCATGCATGACAATCTCTTCGACCACCTCACGGACATGAAGCCGGAAAACATCAACATCCTCAACGGCATGGCCGAGGACCCGGAGGCCGAGTGCGCCCGCTACGAGGCGAAGATCGCCTCCTACGGCGGCATTGACCTCTTCATGGGCGGCATCGGCGTGGACGGGCATCTGGCCTTCAACGAGCCGTTTACCTCCCTCGCCTCCCGCACCGGGCTTCGCGATCTGACCACCGACACCATCCTGGTGAACTCCCGCTTCTTCGGCAACGACCCCTCGAAGGTGCCGACCCGGGCTCTCTCCGTCGGCATCGGCACCGTGACCGACGCCAGAGAGGTGCTCGTGCTCATCAGCGGGCACAACAAGGCCCGCGCCCTGGCCGCCACGGTCGAGGGCGGCGTGAGCCAGAAGTGGACCTGCAGCGCCCTGCAGCTTCACAACGCCGCTATCATCGCCTGCGACGAGGCCGCCTGCGGTGAGCTCACGGTCGATACCTACAAGTACTTCCTGGATATCGAAAAGGGCGAGAGGCTGTAAGGGCAAAGCGTAATTGTTTCCCCGGCGAAAACGCGCACCGAAGGGCGCCGCGTCTTCGCCGGGGTCGTTGTTTCCGGAGGGCTGCGCCTTCCAAAGACCACGGAGCTTGCAGCACCCGCAGCCCGCGGCGGCCTTTCGCTTATTATGCGGGATCAGTCTGCTTTCATGATACCTACCTTTGCAGCGGTCGGACCGCCGGGCTTTGGTCAAAAAGAACGAATCCAGCCCCAAAAAAGCTCTGAAACTGAGCGGATTTGTACACTGTGACGCTTGACGCTCAAAGCGGATTGTGGTATTTTTATCATGTGTTTCCAGGCACAGATTGAATAACGGAAAGAGGTTTGATGCAATTATGAATATTGATCTGAGCAAATACGGCATTACCGGCGCCACCGAAATCATCTACAACCCCAGCTATGAGCAGCTCTTCAAGGACGAGATGGACCCCTCCCTCGAGGGCTTTGACAAGGGCACCCTCACCGAGCTCGGCGCCGTCAATGTCATGACCGGCATTTACACCGGCCGCTCCCCCAAGGATAAATACATCGTCATGGACGAGAACTCCAAGGACACCGTATGGTGGACCACCGAGGGCTACAAGAACGACAACCACCCCATGACCCAGGAGACCTGGCAGGCCGTCAAGAAGCTGGCGCAGGATCAGCTGTGCGGCAAGAAGCTGTACGTGGTCGACGCCTTCTGCGGCGCCAACAAGGACACCCGCATGGCCGTCCGCTTCGTGATGGAGGTTGCCTGGCAGGCCCACTTCGTGCGCAACATGTTCATCAAACCCACCGCCGAGGAAGAGGCAAGCTTCGAGCCCGACTTCGTGGTTTACACCGCCTCCAAGGCCAAGTGCACCAACTACAAGGAGCTCGGCCTCAACTCCGAGACCGTCGTGGCCTTCAACGTCACCAGCCGTGAGCAGGTCATCCTCAACACCTGGTACGGCGGCGAGATGAAGAAGGGCATGTTCTCCATGATGAACTACTACCTGCCGCTCAAGGGCATTGCCGCGATGCACTGCTCCGCCA
>CACWLG010000037.1 GCA_902761635.1 Oscillospiraceae bacterium
TTTTCGCAGATGTACTTTGTGTACCTCAAGAAAAAGTGACGAAATCAGGGCACAAATTTTCCAGGAGATGCCGAAGGCGGATTGTGCGGTGTTGCCCAAAAGAAAGGAAAGAGAATGAAAGAGCTCAGCTTAAACGGCGCGGTTGTACAGACCTACCCGCTGACCGCAGCCCAGCGCATCCACTTCTACACCGTATCCGCCTGCCGGAGAGAGGAACTGCTGAACATCGCCACCGGCTTTTACATCGAGTTTGCCGACGTGGACTTTGACACCCTGCGCGAGTGCATCCGCGACGGGTATGAGAAATTTGAATCCATGCGCCTGCGCTTCACAAAGGATGAGGACGGCAGCCTTGTCCAGTACCTGGTACCCACCGAGGACCGGGAGATCAGGCTTGTGGACTTTTCCCACTGGCGGGAGGAGGACGCCCATGAGGAGATGAAGCGCTGGAGCCGCATCCCCCTGCACATGGACGGCAGCCCCATGAGCGAGATCGTCATGGTCCGCCTGCCGGGCAACTTCAACGGCCTTTATATGAAGGTCCACCACATGACCATGGACTCCACCGCCATTATGGGCTTTTACAGCTACGTGCTCAATCTCTACTGCTACAAGAAATTTGAGAACATCGAGCCGCCGAAGCCCCCGAAGAGCTACCTGGCCCAGCTCAAGCTCGACCTCCAGTACGAGAACAACAGCCTCGCCATGGAGCGTGACCGGAAGTTCTGGCTCGAGCAGCTGGAGGCGCCGGAGCCCATCTACACCCCCTTCAGCCCCCGCAACCGCCTGATGGAGCTGCGCGAGCAGATGCATAATCCCGATCTCCGCGCCTGCTACGGCACCGGGGACATCGAGGCCGACATCAAGGTCTATGACCTGGAGGACGCCCCGTCGAAGGCCCTGGTCGCCTTCAGCAAGGAGTACCGCATCCCCGTCGCGTCCATCCTGCTGCTGGGGCTTCGCACCTGCTTTTCCAAGTTCTCCGGCGGCGAGAAGGACGTGAGCGTCAAGAACGCCGTGGCCCGCCGCGGCACCCTGCTGGAGAGCCAGTCCGGCGGCACGCGCATCCACTTCTGGCCCCTGCGCACCATCATCGAGCCGGAGACCAGCTTCCTTGACGCGCTGAAAATTGTGCAGGCCAAGGAAAACGCCCTCCTGCGCCACGCAAATTACGACCCCATCCGCTACATGGGCGAGACCGCGGCCCACTACGGCTGCCCGCAGGGGACGGGCTACGAGTGCACGACCCTGACCTATCAGCCGGTGTCCGCCGCGTCGCTGAAGGGCCGCCAGCTGCCCGACATGAACTTCAAGAGCATGTGGTACTCCAACGGCGTCGCCATGCAGCTCATCTACGTCACCGTCATGCACCGGCCCACCGACAACGGCTTCAGCTTCCACTTCGAATACGAGAAGAATTCCGTCTCACTCGACGAGATCGAAAAGCTCTACTACTACCTCTGCCGCGCCATTTTCCGCGGCATCGAAGATCCGAACCGGACCATCGGGGAAATCCTCGATTGGATGTAAAAAAGGAGGAACCAAGCATGCTGGATAAAATCAGAGAGATCATGACCCGCTACGTGGAGCTGAACCCGGAGGACATTCATGAGGAATCAAGGCTTAGTGAGGACCTGGCCCTGACCTCCTTTGCCGTCATGAGCATGATGGGCGATTTTGAGGAGGAGTTCGGCATCACGGTGGATGAGAACGAGCTGACCGACATCCATACCGTGGGCGACATCATGGCCTATATCAAGAGCAAGCAGGCCTGAGGACACGGCGATGGAAACTGCCGAACTGCACACCCTGCAGGACCTGCTGGTCCTCTCGGCCGGGGAACGGCCGGACAAGGTTTGGCTGCGTGAGAAGGCGGGCAAGGACATCGCCGAAAAGCGCTTCGGCGAGATGCTGGAGGACTGCCGCAGGGTGTCCTCCTACCTCCGCCGCCAGGGGGACGGCCCGGTCCACGCGGGGCTTGTGGGCTCCTCCTCCATTGCCTATCTCACCTGCTTCTTCGGTACGGTCATCGACGGAAATGTGGCCGTGCCCATCGACCCGCAGCTGAGCGCGGAGGAGATCGCGGACAACCTGAACCGGGCCGATGTGACGGTGCTGTTCTACGACGCGCGCTTTCAGGCTCTCGCGGACGGCATCCGCGAGAGCTGCCCGCAGATCAAGTCCTGCGTCTGCTTTGCGGTGGGGGAGGGGCGCTTCTCCCTGCCGGAGCTTCTGGCGCAGGAAGACCCGGCGGAGCTTCGTCCCGTCGAGCCGGATCAGTGCGCCTGCATCCTCTACACCTCCGGCACCACGGGCAAGAGCAAGGGCGTCATGCTCTCCCACCGCAACCTCATCGACAACGCCACCTGCTGTGACCATGAGGGCAGCGACGCGGACGTGCTGCTCTCCGTCCTGCCGATCCACCACGCCTACTGCCTCACCTGCGACGTGCTGCTCTCCCTGCGCTACGGGGCGACGCTGTGCCTGAACGACTCGCCCATGCGCCTTGTGCAGAACATCAAGCTCTTTAAGCCCACGATGCTGCTGCTGGTGCCGCTCATCGCGGAGACGATCTACCGGCGCATCATGGCGGAGAAGAAAAAGAACCCGCTGCTGCCGCTGCGCATGGCGGGCCGCGCGGTGTTCGGACGGGATCTGCGCGTCATCTTCTGCGGCGGGGCCTACCTTTCGCCGGAGCTCACGAAGGCCTACGAGAAAATGGGCATCCCGCTTCTGCAGGGCTACGGCATGACCGAGTGCGCCCCGCGCATTACCTCCTCCAGCGAGGCCGATCCCTCCACCGGGACGGATGTGGGCCGCGTGGTGAAAAACTGCGCGGTGAAGATCGAGGACGGCGAGATCATGGTCAAGAGCCCCTCGGTCATGCTGGGCTACTACCACAACGACGAGGCTACCCGGGACATGTTCACGGAGGACGGCTGGCTCAAGACCGGCGACCTCGGCTATGTGAAGGACGGGCGCGTCTACATCACCGGGCGCCGGAAAAACCTCATCATCCTCTCCAACGGCGAAAACGTCTCCCCCGAGGAGCTGGAGAACCGCTTCGCGGGCTGCGACTGGCTCTCGGAGATCATGGTCTACTCGGAGGACGAGCAGATCACCGCCGAGGTCTATCCCTTCCCGGAGTACGAGGCGAAGGCCGAGGCGCTCTTCCGAAAGAAGGTGGACGAGATCAACCGCTCGGTGCCCTCCGCCCGGCGCATCGTGCGCCTGCGCCTGCGGGACCGGGAGTTTGAGAAGACCACCTCCCGCAAGGTCAAGCGCCAGCAGAGCGGCGAAAAGGGCCGCCTCCTGGACTGAGACCGGATAATAAGAACACGGCCTCTTCCACGGCGCATTGCACCTTGGGAGAGGCCGTCGATATTCCGTTATGCCTTCTTATACTCAAACATCCGTGCGCCATAAATCGCACAGGGTTTTCATGAGGTTCCGGCATCAAGTCCGCGCTTTACGCCGCGGATGAATTTTTCGCGGATGCCGCCCCGGTCGAGGCCCAGGTACACCGCCCGCTCCACGCGATCCTGGAGGGTGAGCGGCTGGGGGTGCGGCGCCAGGGAATCATCCAGCACCACGGCGTCAAACTCAAAGCCCTCCTCAAAGCTGCCGACCTGCCCGAAGAAGGAGCCGCCGCCCTTGGTGGCGAGATAGAAGCTCTCCGAAAAGCTCAGCGGTCGGGCACTGTGGTCATGGTAGCGCCAGTAGAGCTTGGAGACCTGGATAGCGTCCGTCATGGCGCGGAACATGGATTCCGTCTGCCCGCCTGCCACGTCGCTGCCGAGGCCCACGCGCAGACCGCCGTCCACATACTTGCGGATGGGCGCGATGCCGGAGGCCAGGTTCATGTTGGACGCGGGACAGTGGGCGATCCAGACGCCCCGCTCCCTGATGCGCGCGATCTCCTCCGCGGAGGAGTAGACGCAGTGAGCCATGATGGTCCTTGCATCCCCGCCGAAGAGGCCGAAGCGGTCGTAGCCGTCGCCGTAAAAGGCCGCCTCAGGCATCAGGAGCTTGATGAGCATGACCTCCTCCGGGTTCTCGGACAGGTGGGACTGCACCGGCAGATCGTAAGCCCGGCGGACCTCGGAGAGCGCACTGAGGAGCTCGTCGCTGCAGGTCGGGATAAAGCGGGGCGTCAGGATCGGCATGGTCCGCCGGTAGCCGCGCTTATGAGCCGCGTTTACGAAGCCGAAGGTGTCAAAGGCGGAGCTGTCCGCATCCTTCTCGGTGAGAGCAGGGGGCGCGTCCCGGTCCATGTTTACCTTGCCCACATAGCTTATGATGCCGGTGCCCTCCAGAAAGTCCATGAGGCAGAGCGTCGCGTCCCGGTGGATGGTGCCGAAGACGGCGGCGCGGGTGGTAGCGCTTTTGTCCATGGCGTCGGCAAAAATGCGGTAGGCGCGTTCGGCGTATGCGGGATCGGCATAGCGGGATTCCTCGGGAAAGGTGTATTTCTGCAGCCATTCCAGAAGCTGCTCGTCCATGCCGGTGCCGCGGTAGGCAAACTGCGAGGCGTGGATGTGCAGGTCCACCATGCCCGGCAGGATCAGACAGTCGCCGTAGTCCAGGACCGGGACAGCGCGCAGGGCGGGGGGCGGCGCGTCAAAGATCCCGCCGCAGCGCCCGTCCTCGCACAGCAGATACGCTCCCTCGTGCACGTCCAGTCTGTCCTTCACGGGGGTGTGACAGATATTCCCTTTTAAGAAGAAGGTGTCGTTCATCTCTTTTTCAAATGTTCTCAAGCCTTTTTCGGCTTGTCCTCGTGATACTCACACGCCTTGTCGAAGCGGATCTTCTCCGGCGGAGCCTCCAGCAGCTCCGGATGGTCGAGATAGCGGCGCATGTCGTTGAAGAAGCGGCCGTAGTGCGCGCCGGAGCATACCCGCTCGTCGGCGGTGATGCCGATGGGCAGATAGCGCTTCATGCGCGTCTCGCCGTCCTCCACCACGGCCACCTTTTCCGGGGTGCCCATGCCGAAGAAGAGACCCACGTTGCCCCAGTTATAGAGGTGGTGGTTCACATCGTGCAGGCCGATGGAGGCGGTGTTGGTGATGTACATGCCGACATAGAAGGGCAGCTCCTCCATCAGCACGCCCGGGGCCAGGCCGTAGCGGTCCAGGAAGCGCACCAGGCTCACGACCACGGTCGCAAGGCCCGGCACCGCGAAGAGGAAGCTCAGCAGCTTTTCCACGAAGCCTGCGGGCTGGTCGATGCGGTTGGCGGCGACGGCGATGTTCATGCGGTCGCGCACGTCATAGATCGTATCCGTGAGGTCGAACTTGATCTTGACCACGGCCTCTCCCTTGTCCGCGTCGGCGGGGTCCTTGAGGATCGTGAAGGCGGCGGAGCAGTTGTTGCGGGCAAAGAGCTGCTTGTTCATGATGAAGCGGTTGATCTCGGGATTGCGGGCGATCGCGCGCACATAGGCCGCCACGACGATCTGCATGAAGGAGATCTGCTCGTTCTTCTCTTTCTTCTGGCGGCGGATGTATCTGGACATGGCCTCCAGATCCGCCCGGTGCTTCAGGAACACCTGCGCGTCACAGCGCATGGGCATGACGTAGGGCGTGATCTTCATGACAGGGTCAATGTCGTCGATCCTGCGCCCGTCCGGTCTTCTTCCAAACATGGTGTGCTTCTCCCTTGTGATATTTTTTACAATCTCCATTATATCGCATACAGGCGAAATGCTCAAGGGATATTTGACCGCAACTTCTTAATATTTCCAAACAGGCGTTGCTTTTCCGCCTGGTTTATGCTATGCTTGCTCCTGCCCTGCGGAAACGCTGAATCCATCGCCGCGCATGTCTTGACGGCATCTTTTCCGCCTGATCTTGTCTTGAAATCCCGATGTGCAAAAAATACACCTGCGATTTCCCGCCTTCATCAGATGAAAAATCTGCTCGCCAGGGCGCACACTTCGATTGAAGCAGCGCTTCCCAAAATTTAATATTGGAGCCAAAGGAGAAAAACGCTATGAAAAAAAGGTTTCTCGCGCTCGTTCTGGCTGTGCTGATGACTGCGGCACTCTGCGCATGCGGAGGCGGCAAGTCCCAGACGGTGCAGGCCACGGACAATCCCACCGGCTCCGCCGGCGAACAGGCCCCCGGGAAGGAACTCACCGTGGGCATCGCCGCAGATCTGGACACGAGTCTTGACCCACACGTATCTTCGTCGTCGGCAGGAACCAGAGAGGTCCTCTTCAACATCTTTGAAGGGCTTGTTAAGCCCGATACGGACGGAAATCTCATCCCCGCCATTGCCGAAGAATATACCGTGAACGAGACAGCGGACATCTACACCTACACCCTGCGTGAAGGCGTCCGCTTCCACAACGGGAAAACGGTGACGGTCGGGGATGTTGTCTATTCTCTCACCAGAGCTGCGGGACTGGAAACCGGCGAGCCGCTTGTCAGTGAACTCGGCGGTATCGCCTCCGTCGAGGCGAAGGACGACAGGACCGTCGTCGTCAGGCTCAAGGCCTCCGACGCGGAATTCAACGCCTACATGCACGCCGCCATCATTCCCGAGGGCATCGACCCCAACGCCGAGGTCGTGGGCACCGGGCCCTTCCGCTTTGTCTCCCGCACGCCGCAGGACAGCATCGTGCTCGAGAGGTTCGCCGATTACTGGGGCGAGGGCGCGAAGGCGGACAGGGTCACCCTGAAGGTCATCCCCGACGGGCAGACCATGGTCATGAGTCTGCGCTCCGGCGCGATCGACATGACGAACCACCTCTCGGCAAGCCAGATCGCCGATCTGCGGGATCTCACGATCCTCGAGGGCGGCAGCAACATCATCCAGGCCCTCTATCTCAACAACGATTTTGAACCCTTCCGCGACCTCCGGGTCCGGCAGGCCCTGTGCTATGCCATCGACCGGCAGGGCGTCATCGACCTTGCCAACGACGGGCACGGCATCCCCCTCGGCAGCAGCATGATCCCCTCCATGGGCAAGTACGTGGTGCCGGAGCTGCTGGACGTCTACAGGCCCGATGCCGAGAAGGCAAGGGCTTTGCTCAAGGAAGCCGGGTATGAAAACCTCAGCTTCTCCATCACGGTGCCCTCCAACATGCCCGCCCATGTGGACGCTGCCCAGGTCATCGTCGAGCAGCTTCGCGCCGTCGGCATCAACGCCGAGATCAAGCTCGTCGAGTGGGCCACCTGGTATGACGAGACCTACAAGGGCCGCAGGTTCGAGTCCACCGTCGTCGGCATGGACACCCACAGCCTCGCTGCCTCCGGCTGCCTTGCCCGCTTCGTGAGCGACAGCGGCAAGAACTTCATCAACTTCAAAAACGACGAGTATGACGAGACCTACCGCAAGGCCCTCGCGACTGTGGATGAGCAGGAGCAGACGGAGCTTTTCAAGCGCTGCGAGACCATCCTGACCGAGCAGGCCGCAAACGTCTACATCCAGGACGCCGCGTCCTTCGCCGTCATGCAGAAGAACGTGAGCGGCTACCGCTTCTATCCCGCTCTGTATATCATGGACCTGTCTACGCTGGACCGCGCTGCGTAATCCTTTAGAAACCGGACGGATTCTTTCATGCACTATGTCCTGAAAAAAACCGGGGTGCTGCTGGCAACCTTGCTGCTGGTGTCACTGTTTGCCTTTCTGGCCTTTGAGATCATCCCCGGCGATCCCACTACCATGCTGCTCGGCAGCGACTATACGCCCGAACGGGCCGAGGCTCTGCGTCAGTCCCTGGGGCTTGACCGCAATGTGTTCGTGCGCTTTTTTGACTGGCTTTTCGCCTTCCTGCGGGGCGACATGGGCACGAGCTACAGCTATTCCATGCCCGTGCGGGAGGTGCTGCGCGGCAAGATCGCGGTGACGGCCGTGCTTTCGTTGATGAGCTGGGTGCTGGTCGTGTCGGTCAGCGTCCCCCTCGGCATCGCGCTGGTGCGGTATCAGAACAAGGCCTTCGGCCGGATCTGCAATCCGCTCAACCAGGTGATCATGGCGATCCCCACCTTTTTTCTCGGCATCCTGCTGACCTATGTGTTCGGCCTGGTTTTGAAGCTCTTCACGCCGGGGCGCTTCATCCCGTTTCGGGAGAGCGTCTCCGGCTGCCTGGTCTATCTCCTGTTCCCGGCCCTTGCGATCTCCCTTCCGAAGATCGCCAAGACGGCGCGGCTCCTGCGCGCCTCCATCCTCGGGGAAATGAAGCAGGACTATGTCCTCACGGCCTACAGCCACGGCAACTCCCGCTGGCTTGTGATCAAAAACCACGTGGTGCGAAACGCGCTTTTGCCGGTGGTGACCTATCTCGCCATGTCGCTTGCGGACATTGTGGCAAGCTCCATCATTGTCGAGCAGGTCTTTGTGGTCCCGGGCCTCGGGCGGCTTCTGGTGGCCAGCATCTCCAACCGGGACTACCCTGTGGCGCTCAGCATCGTGGTGATGATCGCCTCGGTGGTCGTGGTGATGAACTATCTGGCGGACATTCTGACGCAGGCTGTCGACCCGCGTGTGCGTCTGAGCTGAGGGGGAGACATGATCAACACAAAAGACAAAAGCTTCCGCGTCGGCGCGGGCATCACAGGCTTCATGCTGCTCGTGATCCTGATCGGCCTGCTCTGGACCCCCTATGACCCCAACGCCATGAACGCGGCCGAGAAGATGGCCTCTCCCGGTCTGCGCCACCTCTTCGGCACCGACAACTTCGGCCGGGACATTTTCTCCCGTGTCGTACAGGGCAGCGGAGCCACCCTCCTGATCGCCCTGTGCTCGGTGGGCCTCGGCCTTCTGTTCGGGCTTCTGATCGGGGGACTCACAGGCTTCTACGGCGGCTGGGTGGACGAGGTGCTCATGCGCCTCAACGACAGCATCACCGCCTTTCCGAGCCTGCTGCTGGCGCTGGTGCTGATCGCCGTTTTCCACAGCGGCAAATACAACATCATCCTGGCCCTGGGCATCATCTTCATCCCCTCCTTCGCGCGCATCGTGCGCATGGAGGTGGCGCGGCAGAAAGCCCTGGACTATGTACAGAACGCAAGGCTGATGGGCGTGAAGGACATGCGCATCCTCTTTGTGCACATCATGCCGAATATCCTGCCGGTACTCCTGAGCGCCGTGGCCATCGGCTTCAATAACGCCGTCCTGGCCGAGGCCTCCATGAGCTATCTGGGTCTCGGCGTGCAGCCGCCCGATCCCAGCCTCGGCCGCATGCTGAGCGAGGCGCAGACCTATCTGCTGCGCGCGCCCTGGTACGCGCTGTCTGTCGGCGGCGCCATCGTGCTGCTGGTGCTGGGCTTCGGGCTGCTCAGCGAGGGATTGGGAGGTGAAAGCCGTGCTTGAGATACGGGATCTGCACGTTACGTTCAAATCCACCGGCAAGGAGGCTGTGCGCGGCATCGACCTCTCCATCGCCCCGGGCGAGCGCCTGGGCCTCGTCGGGGAATCCGGCTCCGGGAAGACCGTGACGGCCATGGCCCTCACGGGACTCATCGAGCGCAGCGGCGTCACCATGACCGGGCAGGTCCTCTTTCAGGGGCGGGATCTCGTCACCTGTACGAGAAGGGAGCTCAGAAGCATCCACGGCCGGGACATCGGCGTGGTGTTCCAGGAGCCCATGCGCAGCCTCAACCCCCTCATGCGCATCGGCGAGCAGATCGAGGAATCCCTGAAGATCCACACAGACAAAACGCCCGCGGAGCGCCGCGCCCTGACCCTGGAGGTCATGGAGCAGGTGAGCCTGCCGGACCCCGAGGCGACCTGCCGCAAATACCCGCACCAGCTCTCCGGCGGACAGCGGCAGCGCGTCATCATCGCCTCCGCCATGATCATCCGCCCGAAGCTGCTGGTCTGTGACGAGCCGACCACGGCGCTGGACGTGACGGTGCAGAAGCAGATCCTGGAGCTGCTGCGCTCCCTCAGCGAGGAGTACGGCGTGGGCATCCTGCTCATCAGCCACGACATGAATGTCGTGCGCCGCCTCTGCGAGGATGTGGCCGTCATGTACAAGGGCAGGATCGTCGAGCGGGGCCTGACGGAGGAGATTTTCCGCAATCCGCAGGACGAATATACCAAACGGCTCATCGCCGCGATCCCCACGAGGAGACGCCATGGATCAGATTGAAAATGTGCTGGAGGTCGAAAAGCTCTCCGTCGTCTATGAGGACCGGGGCCTGTTCGGAAAGAAGTCCAGCTTTCAGGCGCTCACGGATGTGAGCTTCCATGTCGGGCGCGGGGAGATCCTGGGCCTGGTGGGCGAATCCGGCTGCGGCAAATCCACCCTGTCCAAGGCGGTCCTCGGCATGCTCGACAGGGCGCGGATCACGGGCGAGATCCGCCACTTTACTCCCCGGCCCCAGATGGTGTTTCAGGACCCCTTCGGCAGCCTCAACCCCGCCAAGACCGTCGGCTGGATTCTGGAGGAGCCGCTCAGGGTCTACGGCAAATACGACGCCGCCGAGAGAAAGCGCCGGGTGCTCGACATGCTCGAGCGCGTGGGGCTCGAGCGCAGCCAGGCCGAACGGCGGCCCGGCCAGCTCTCCGGCGGGCAGCGCCAGCGCGTCTCCATCGCCGCGGCCCTGATCCGCCGACCCCGCTTCATCATTGCCGACGAGCCGGTTTCCGCCCTCGATGTGACCATCCAGGCGCAGATCCTGGATCTGCTGTGGGATCTGCACAACGATCTGAATCTGAGCTATCTCTTCATCAGCCACGATCTCAATGTGGTCTACTCACTCTGCGACAGGGTCATGGTCATGGAAAAGGGGAGGATCATCGAGCAGGGGAGCGTGGACGAGGTCTACGACCATCCGCGGGAGGAATACACGAAAAAGCTCCTGAACGCCATACAGTTTTGAATAGTACGCAGCGGAGACCATGGGTACGGTCTCCGCTGCGTGCAACTGTCTGTCGTATTTTCAGATCATCTCTTCCGGATGAAAGAGCTCGTCGAAGAGCTCCCCTGTCAGAAAGCCCAGACGGACGCAGGCCTCGCGCAGGGAAATGTTTTCTGCGAAGGCAAGCTGCGCGGTCTTCGCCGCCCTCTCATAGCCGATCGTGGGGTTCAGCGCCGTGACGAGCATCAGGGACTCGTACAGGTTCTGCCGCATCTTCTCCCGGTCAGCCCGGATGCCGACGGCGCAGTTTGCGGTGAAGGCGCGGATGGACTCCGAGAGAAGCCGCGTCGATTGCAGGAAGTTATAGGCGAGCAGCGGCAGGAAGACATTCAGCTCGAAATTCCCCTGCGAGGCTGCGATGCCGATGGCGGCGTCGTTGCCCATCACCTGTACAGCCACCATGGTGACCTGCTCGCACTGGGTGGGATTGACCTTGCCGGGCATGATGGAGCTGCCGGGCTCGTTTGCCGGGATCGTGATCTCGCCCAGGCCGCAGCGGGGGCCGGAGGCGAGCCAGCGCACATCGTTTGCGATCTTCATCATGTCCGCGGCCAGCGCCTTTACCGCCCCGTGGGCAAAAACCAGCTCGTCCCGGGAGGTGAGGGCGTGGAACTTGTTCGGCGCCGTGACGAAGGGCTTGCCCGTGAGGGCGGCGATCTCCGAGGCGGCCAGCGTGTCGAAGCCTGCCGGGGCGTTGAGGCCGGTGCCCACCGCCGTGCCGCCGAGGGCCAGCTCATACAGAGGCCCGAGGGAGAGGCGGAGCAGCTCACAGTCCCGCTCCAGAGAGACGCGCCAGCCGCTGATCTCCTGGGAGAAGGCGATGGGCACCGCGTCCTGCAGGTGGGTGCGCCCGCTCTTGACCACCCCTTCGTGCATGCGCTCAAGCTTCCTGAAAACGCCGATCAGCTCCTCCGCCGCGGGCAGCAGACAGTCCTCCACACTCAGTACCGCCGCAATGTGCAGCGCCGTGGGGAAGGTGTCGTTGGAGCTCTGGCTCATGTTCACATCGTCGTTGGGGTGGCACAGGCGCTCTCCGGCAAGCTCGTTTGCGCGGCCCGCAATGACCTCGTTTGCGTTCATGTTGGACTGCGTGCCGGAGCCGGTCTGCCACACCACGAGCGGGAAATGGGCGTTCAGGGCTCCGGAGGCGACCTCGGCAGCGGCCTTCTCCAGAACGGCGCACTTGTCCGCCGTCATCCGCTCGGGCCGGAGGACGCGGTTTGCCCGCGCCGCGGCCTGCTTGAGGATGCCGAAGGCGTGGATGATCTCCCGCGGCATGGTCTCGATCCCGGTGCCGATGGGGAAATTTTCAAGGCTGCGCTGGGTCTGGGCGCCCCAGTACCTGTCGGCGGGTACCCTGACCTCGCCCATGGAGTCGTGCTCGATCCGGCAGTTCATCTGTCCGTCTTCCATCTGTCCGGCAAACCTTATGCCCGGTCCGCGCCGCGGAGCTTCTGCACCTCGGCGGTCATGTCTGCCATCAGCTTCCGTTCATAATCCGCGGGGATCACGGCGCCGTCCGCCATCTGGTTCATCTGTTCCCCGGTGCTTTGCTCGGCGGTCATATCCGCAATCTCGATATCCAGGCCCGCCTGCTGCAGACCCTCCGTAATGGCGTGCATGAGCTTTTCCTTGATGCGCTGGGTCCCCAGCAGATTGAGGCCCTGCTTTTCAAGGGCCGCGGGGGACATGAGCCTGCCCATGGACAGCATCATCCTGGCCGCGCCTTTGAGGATGCCGTTGTCGCCGCTGATGTTCTCCACGCCCTCCGTCACCAGGGGGCAGTCCAGAAGCCTGGCGTAGTCGATCTCGACCTGGGAGGCCAGCAGTGTCATGCGGCTGCCCGGCTGATCCAGGGCGATGAGGCGGCCGATGCGCACCAGCTCCCCGCCGAGAAAGGCCGCGAGATGGCGGTTGGAGGCGTTGCGCAGGCGCTCCTCATGGGACATGATGAGCCAGATGACCATCGTATCCTTTTCGTCAATGCTCATCCGGTCAAGCAGGGCGCAGGCGGCGGGCACGGCGTCTTTCCCGAGCCCGGCCAGAAAAACGTCGAGCTCTCCCGGATTCTGCTTCGCCGCGCAGTGCTCCACCAGCGGCGGAAGCATCGCCTCGATGCACCTTTGATAGTTAATGCGTCCGATTTCCAGTCTGATATCCAGCATAAGCTGCCTCCTGTTTTTACTGAAGTGTCTGTGACTTTTCCTATCATAATCTCTTTCCGGGGGCATGTCAAATGTCTCTTTGCGGTTTCTGAAGAAGTCTTAAACCGGCCGCGGACGCATGGACAGAAGGGGAAAAGCGTGTTATAATACAGCCAACCTGATAAAGGGAACGATGAAAGGAGATTGTGAAAATGGCTGATATGAACAAACTGCATGATGAGGAATTGGCCGGCGCTGCCGGCGGCGGCGCAAACGGACCTGTCTGGACCGAAGGCGGAGCAACCTATTACCGTGTAGTCCGCGGCGATACCCTCTCCGAGATTGCCCTCAGGTACGGCACTACCGTATACAACATCCAGGCCCTCAACCGCGAGCTGATCAAGAATGTCGACGTCATCCGCGAGGGCTGGGTCATCCGCATCAGATAAGTCTGCCCCCTCTGTCAAACGGCGCGGCCCTCGGGCGGCGCCGTTTCGCCTTCTCCCTTGACCGCAGCGGCAGGGCGTGCTATATTGGCGGCAGACAACAGACAGGAGGCGTGGTCCATGTCTATTTTCCATTTCAAAAAGCGTGTGGATATTTTCAAAAAGCGCGATCGGGAAACCTGGCTCCAGATCAGGCAGGCCCTCAAGGCTGCCGGCCTTCCCGGCGTCCGCTCCGGACACTACCTGCAGGAGACCGTCATGGGCGGCGGCTGCGGGGCAAAGCTCGACCCCCGCGACTTCGGCGCCAGGGGCAAAATCGACCGGGACATCTACTGGGTCAGCGTCCTCGAGGAGGACGAGGACAGAGCCCGCGAGATCCTGCGGCAAAACGGCATCGTTCCGGTGACGCAGGAGGACGTGCTTTTGGACGCTGCGCTGCGCAAAAAGCCGACGGAGGATTATTTCGGATAAGGCAGAAAAAACAGGCCCGGACCGCATTCGGTCCGGGCCTGCTCGATACGACGGTTTTACCAGAAGTGCCAGAAGGGGTGCTCTTCCTCCTCCGCACCGGCGAAGAGAGACTTGACCTTGCCGACGACAACGGCTCCGGCAATCAGGACGATAGCGCAGACAACGATCGTGCAGATGCGTTTGATTTTCTGCATGCGAAGTTCTTCCTGTCTTCTGGCCTCCCATTCGGCAAACAGTCCCTTGATCCAGCTAAGCATGTGTGATCCTCCTTGTGTATATAGTGGGTTCCTGTGTGTCATTATAGCGCATATTTTGCCGCAGGGCAAGTCAGAATCTCAATTTCTAAAAAAGAGCTGAAAGCGCCGCTTCCGCAGAAAAATGGACGGCGCCGGGAAATTTATCCTGAAGGTATGACTTGCAATAGACTTGGAAATGGTATACAATTAGAATGCTTAGAGCAAACAAATATTTTTGAAAGAGAGGCTATGCCAATGAAAAAACGCGCGCTCGCACTTATTCTGCTTGTTGTGATGATGCTGAGCCTGGCCGTCGTGCCGGCTTATGCGGAAGAGAACGACAAGGATCTGGTCATCCTTTACACCAGCGACATTCACTGCGGCATCAGTCAGGGCTGGGGCTATGCGGGCCTCTATGCCGTGAAGGAAAATCTCGCCAGGAACTACAATGTGCTCCTGGTCGACGACGGTGACGCCATTCAGGGCGAGCCCATCGGCACCATGACCAAGGGCAATGCCATCATCGACATCATGAATGCCGTGGGCTATGACGTGGCCATCCCCGGCAACCACGAGTTCGACTACGGCGTGGAGCATTTTCTGGAGCTGACCAAGAAGGCGAACTTCCCCTACATCAGCTGCAACTTCAACAAAGACGGTGAGCTTCTTTTCCAGCCCTGGCTCATCAAGGAAGTCGGCGGCATGAAGATCGGCTTTGTCGGCGTCACCACGCCCGACACGCTGCGCTCCTCCACCCCCACCTACTTCATGGACGACAACGGCAACTATGTCTATGGCTTCTTCCAGGACAGCACCGGCGAGGGCCTCTACAACGCCGTGCAGAAGGCGGTTGACGAGGTACGCGCTGCCGGCGCCGATTACGTCATCGTCATGGGCCACCTCGGCAACGAGCTGGAAGTCTCCCCCTGGATGTACAGCGAGGTGATCGCCAATGTCAGCGGCATCGACGCCCTGCTTGACGGACACAGCCACGACACCGATCAGGTCGTCATGAAGGACAAGGACGGCAAGGACGTCGTCCGCAGCGCCTGCGGCACCAAGCTCGCCGACATCGGCGTGCTGCACATCACCCGCGACGGCAAAATCTCCTCCGAGCTCTATGCCTGGGGCAGCAGCAGCTCTCTGCCCGAACTGCTCGGGATCGAGAACCTGGCCTCCGAGGCTGTTTATGAAGGCGCGGCTGAGCTCAACGAGAAGCTCGCCGAGGTCGTGGCCGTGGCCGATGTTGACCTTGTCTTCTATGATCCCGAGGCCACGACGGACGACGGCAAGCCCATCCGCATCATCCGCAGAAGCGAGACCAACCTCGGCGACCTCTGCGCCGACGCTTACCGCGATCAGTCCGGCGCCGACATCGCCTTTGTCAACGGCGGCGGCATCCGCGTGCCCATCGCCAAGGGTGACATCACCCTCAACGATATTCTGAAGGTCCATCCCTTCGGCAACAATCTGACCGTCATCGAGATCAGCGGCCAGCAGGTGCTGGATGCGCTGGAGTGGTCCGTGCACTCCCTGCCCGGCGAGTTCGGCGGCTTCAACCATGTGTCCGGCCTGACCTATGAGGTGGACACCACCATCGAAAGTCCCTGCGTGCAGGATGCCAACGGCTTCTTCGACCATGTGGACGAGGGCATGGAGCGCCGCGTGCGCAACGTCATGGTCGGCGGCGAGGCTCTTGACCCCGCCAAGACCTACACGCTGGCAAGCGTCGACTATCAGCTTCTCAACCACGGCGACGGCTACACCATGTATGACGGCGCGCCTGTCCTGCAGAATGCTGTGAAGCTCGACAACCAGGTCCTCATCGACTACATCACCGGCACCCTCGGCGGTCATGTGGGCGCGGGCTACGAGGAACCCTACGGCCAGGGCCGCCTCGTCGCTGTGAACAGCGCGGAGTGATCCCCGCAGCCAAAAGCAGAAACGCGATATCACACAAAAAAAGGTCCGCATTCTTCGGAATGCGGATCTTTTTGTATGCGGTTCAAGGGCTTGTCTCCATTTGCGCGGCGGCGGGGGAGCGCTGCTCCCGGTATTGTGCGCTCAGCCGTGCGGCCTCCGCTCGCATCTGCTCCACCAGCGCCGGGGGCGCTGTGATCGAGATCCCGTCTCCCAGGGCGATGATCCAGGCGAGAAAGTGCCGGCTCACCCGCACGTCGATATGGGCGGTGAAGCGCTCGTTCCCCTCCGGGATGACGGTGATGTCCCGCCCGAAGCGGTCCAGCAGGGTCCCCACAAGCTCCTGCCGCCCCTGAAGCGTGACGCGCATGGGCTCGCCGCCGAACATGCCGAACTGGCTGCGGCTGTAGCGGGCCGGGTCAAAGGCGCCGAAGGCCTCCCGCCCGAGGCGCTTAAGCTCCGTGATGGAAAGCTGCACGATCTTGTCCACCCGGTAATGCTTGATGCGCTCCTCCGCCGCGTCGTAGGCCGCGAGGTAGTAGTTCTCGTCGTCCCAGATCAGACACCAGGGGCTCACCTGGTACCAGGCCCCGTCCCGGCGGTATTCCATCTGCTTGTGCACATTCCAGCGGGTATAGCGGAAGCGGATCTGCCGGTCGAGATTGATGGCCTCGTGCAGCATGTCCACGTTATAGTAGATGCTCTCGTTCATGGCCTTGATGCGCCCGGAGATCAGCACCTGCCGGTGCAGATGCTTTGCCTCGTGGACGCTGGCCAGACCCTCCAGCTTGCCGATAAGCTCGCGGGATTTGCGCTCGGTAATGAATTTGGAGGCCTGCACCGAGTCCACCAGAAGCTTGAGCTCCGGCAGCTCAAAGCTCCGGCCCGCGAGGCGATAGAGGGTATTGCGCCCGGCCTTCTCCCGCAGGATCTCCATCCCGTAGCGCTCCAGATCCTCCAGATCGGTATAGAGCGTCTTGCGCTCCACATTGACCCCATACTCCTCCAGCCGCGCCATGAGCTCCCGGGCGGAAATGCCGTGCTCCTCGTCAGTCTGCTCGGAAAGGATCTTCACCAGATACAGCATTTTGAGTTTTTGATTTTCTCCTGCCGCCATCCCGCCGCCTCCGTTTCTCTTTCTCCCGCGCAGTATAACAGAAAATTGTCCCCGACGCAAGGATTGAGAGAAGTTTTTTGGACAGATCTTCTGCTAAGATACAGACAGAAAGAAAAAAACAAACGCGGGGAGGCGAGAAGCATGCGCGGCTATTACGTGGGTTCCGGCTATTACGGCCTGGTGGACGGGAGGTATCTGCTCTTCGCAAGTGAGAGCGACTACTTCGAGGCGATGGAAGAGGAGGCGGCCTGACACCGGCCATCCCGGGAAAGCGTTTCCGATATAAAAATGGGGGAGAGAAAGAAAATGAACATCAGAAGACAGGCAGAAACAATCGGCTTTCAGATCGTCGGCAGTCTGGTCCGCCGCATGGACCGGGAGCCCTCACACCTGTATCAGTGCTTTTTCGACGAGGCGGAGAACGAGTACATCCTGCACCGCGGCATCCTCACCATCGTCGCGGCAGACGGCAGCGTTTACTGACAGACAGCCTGCGCGTCTGCATAGACCAGCAGGGCATAAGCGACGCCGGAGAGGCCGCGCCGGAAGGCGGCCCGGGACGCTGCGCAGACGCGGCGGGAGAGAGCAAAAAGCAAACCCCGCGCCGCGCGAAAACCTGTGTGCGTCTTCTGTGACAGTCGGTGTGGTATTCTCAGGCTGTCCTTGAGGGACAGAACAAAAGAAAAAACACCTGATGATATACAGAAGAAAGGGGAGCTTAAAAATGAAAATGCTTATGGATCTTGAACTTGAATTTGTTGCCGGCGGCCACATCTCCATCATCTCTCCCGGAGAGGGCATACCGAACGAGGATATCGAAGCGCGCGACCGCAGCGGCGGCGCGACCGGCGGCTGGTAAACAGAAAAAGACCGGAGGGCTTTTGCAGGCCCTCCGGTCTTGCTATTACTTCTGCCGCAGCTTGTATTCCGTATCCTCGTCGATCATATCCAGCATGGCCTTGGCGAACACGGGGTCGAACTGGGTGCCGACGCCCTTTTCGATCTCGTCCCGGGCAACCTTCTGGGGCAGCACGTCACGATAGCTGCGCCGGGAGGTCATGGCGTCGTAGGAGTCCGCCACGGCGATGATGCGCGCCTCGACCGGGATATCGCTGCCGGAGATCCCGTCCGGATAGCCTTTCCCGTCATAGCGCTCATGGTGCCAGTGGGCGCCGATGGCAAGCTCGGGAAACTCCCGGATGTTCTGCAGGATGTGCCAGCCCAGCTCCGGGTGCTGCTTGGTGATCTCGTATTCCTCGTCGGTGAGCTGGGTGGGCTTGTTGATGATGGCGTCGGGGATGCCGATTTTCCCCACGTCGTGCAGCAGACCGATGAGATAGATCTTCCGGGCCTCTTCCGCGTCAAAGCCGCAGCGGCGCGCGATCTCGCGGGAATAGTCCGCGACACGCCGGGCGTGGCCGTTTGTGTACTTGTCCTTGGCGTCCACCGCCCCGGAGAGCGCCATGACGATCTGCACGTTCAGACGCCGGAGCTTTTCCTGCTGGGCGACGATCTCTGCCGTCTTCTCCCGGACCTGGCTTTCCAGATCGTTCTGCTGGCGCGTGAGCTCGATGATGCGGCGCACGCGGGTGAGCAGCGCCGTCAGGGCGTTTTTGTTGTTCCTCTTCATCAGGCACCTCCGTATTCTGCCGAAGTACAGGGTACGACAAATCTTTCTTATTATAACACAGCTTGCTGAGATTTGAAATGAAAGAAAAAAAGTGTGAAAAAAATGCAAGTTGGCGGTATTATCAGAATGGGGCTTAGGTCCCTTTCGACGATACCGCCGAACAATACGAGGAGGAAGAAGAGAATGACAATCACAAACGAACAGCTGCAGGCTTATCGCAGTTACATAATCGAAAACGAGATTGCTCCTGCCACGATCCAGCGCTACATGGGCATTGTGGAGCGCCTTGCGGCCTGGATCGGGGAGCAGCCGCTGTCCAAGGAGCTGCTCCTTGCGTGGCGTTCCCAGCTCCGCCAGAGTGTGGGCTCGATCAACATCGCCGTTGCCGCGGTGAACCGCCTGCTGGAGCTGATCGGCTGTCCGCAGTACAGGCTCAAGCATCTGCGCGCGCAGGCCACCGTTTTCCGCCCGGAGGATAAAGAGCTCACCCGCGCCGAGTACGAGCGCCTGGTCACAACTGCCGAGAACCTGCGGAAATACCGCCTTGCCCGGGCCATCGAGACGATCTGCGTCCTCGGCATCCGGGTCAGCGAGCTGAGATTTGTCACCGTGGAGACGCTCGAGCACCGCGCGATCACGGTGCGCAACAAGGGCAAGACCCGCACCATCCTCATCAGCGCGGAGCTGGCAAAGAAGCTGCGGGTCTACTGCCGGGAGGCGGGGATCAAAACCGGGCCGGTGTTTGTCACGCGCACCGGGAAGACGGTCCGCCGCACCCAGCTCTGGGCGGAGATGAAATGGCTGTGCCGCCTGGCCGGGGTCGAGTCCGGCAAGGTTTTTCCGCATAACCTGCGGCACCTGTTCGCTGTGACACACTACCGCCTGCATAAGGACATCGTGCGTCTGGCGGATCTGCTCGGCCACAGCAGCGTGAACACGACGCGCATCTACCTCAAGACCAGCGGCCTTGAGCACCAGCGGGAGCTGGACGCCATGGGTCTGGTACTTTCTATCATGAGGGTATAAAAATAGAGACCGTATCTACAATCGGTGCTGATACAGCGCGCTTGGGCAGCAAAAAAGCGACCCGGGCGGGCCGCTCTAAATATTTATTGAATATTATTATGGCTGGTTCAGAAACATCCCTTTCTGGGCTTTGTTCGCTGTCCCTGAAATGGGTGCGCAAACCAAAGACCCTATAAGAAAGCTGAAAAAATACTTTTTCCGAAAAGCATTCTGAACAGCATCAACCTTGAAGGATCTAAATTTTTTGTATAAAAAAATCATTTCTGGAAATTGACAAATAGGGTTAACGATTGTATAATCACTATGACCAAGTTATTGTTAACTATGATAGGGACCGTATGTAGATACGGTAAGGAAAGCACCGCAAACGGTGTAGAGAGCGTGATGACGAGTGAAGATCTCTCTTTACCAAAAGTGCATAGATGACAAGCGCCTTGCGCTTCTGACCGAGTGGGACGCGGCGAAAAACGAGCCGCTGGCCCCCTGGACGGTCAGTCCCGGCAGCCATCGGAAGGTCTGGTGGCGCTGCAGGGAGGGGCACGAATGGCAGGCGCCGGTCTACACCCGCTGGGCGGGCCACGGCTGCCCGGTCTGCGGCGGACAGAAGCTGCTGCAGGGCGTGAACGATCTGGCCTCCCGCCTCCCGGAGCTGGCGGCTCAGTGGCACCCGACGAAAAACGGGGATCTGACGCCGGAGCTCGTCTTCCCCAACAGCACGAAGGCGGTCTGGTGGCAGTGTGAAGAGGGCCACGAGTGGCAGGCCACGGTCAACGCCCGCGCGAATGGCAGCGGCTGCCCGGTTTGCGGCAGCAGAAAGCTCCAGGGCGGCTGCAACGATCTTGCGACTGCGGCGCCGGAGCTGGCGGCCCAGTGGCACCCGACAAAAAACGGAGACCTGACGCCGGACCGGGTTTTTCCCGGCAGCGGGAAGCGGGTCTGGTGGCAATGTGAAGAGGGGCACGAATGGCAGGCGAGCATAGCCTCCCGCGCCAGGGGCGGCAGCGGCTGCCCGGTCTGCGCCGGGAGGAAGACGCTGCCCGGCGTGAATGATCTTGCGACACAATTCCCGGACGTTGCGGCCGAATGGCACCCCGCAAAAAACGGGGCGCTGCGCCCGGAGAACATACAGCCCTACAGCGCCAAAATCGTCTGGTGGCGCTGTGAAGAGGGCCATGAATGGCAGGCCTCGGTGAAATCCCGCGTGAAGGAGCACGCCGGCTGCCCGATCTGCGCCAACAAGACGATCATCCCCGGCGTCAACGATCTTGCGACGCTGTTCCCGGCGCTCGCGGCCGAATGGGACACAGAGAAGAACGGAGCCCTGGCGCCGCAGGAACTCGGCCCGGGCAGCAGCAAGCGCGTCTGGTGGCGCTGTGAGAAGGGCCATGAATGGCGCGCGAAGGTCTCCGCCCGGGCGGGCAAGGGCTGCGGCTGCCCGGTATGCTCCGGGAAGACCGTGATCCCGGGGGAGAACGATCTGAGGAGCTTTGCTCCTGACATTGCGCGCCAGTGGGACGCGGAGAGGAACGGGGCCCTGACGCCCGACATGGTCCGGCCCCAGAGCAACCGCGTGGTCTGGTGGCGCTGTGACAACGGCCACGAGTGGAAGGCGGGGATCAACGCCCGCGTCCAGACGCGCAGCGACTGCCCGTACTGCACGAACCGCACGGTGCTGGCGGGCTACAACGATCTGGCGACCATGGACCCGGCGGTGGCCGACCAGTGGGCCTGGGACCTCAACGGCATGCTGACGCCGCGGATGGTGACGAAGGGCTCGCGCAAGAAGATCTGGTGGCGCTGTGAGCTGGGGCATGTGTGGCGCGCGGCGATCTACTCCCGCACGGGGTCTGAGCACTGCGGGTGCCCGGTCTGTGCCGGGAACATCGGCGAGAAGCGCCTGCAGCGTCTGCGCCGCCTGGAAGAGGAGACGCGGGCCATGCAGCTTGACCGTCTGCGCATGATGCCGGAGCGCTATGTCCCGGCGAATGCGCCGCAGCCCACGGCGGGCGCGGCACGGTAGGCGTCCTTCCTTATTATAATATGCTTTCATCGGGGATAGCGACCCCGTTGAAATAGACGGCAATCAGAAATGCGCGGACTGTAACGGCTGGACCGAACGACTCGGCAGCCGGCGCGTAGCT
>CACWLG010000038.1 GCA_902761635.1 Oscillospiraceae bacterium
AGCTCCTTTTGTTAGTTTGGTGGTGTGGTAGCTTCATTCTAACAAACTCAACCGCTTTTTTCTATTCCCTTAGTCTCACATCTATTGTAACGCTACAGCGGGCAGCGAAAAAATATGCATGCTCTCTTGACAAAAATTCAGGTCCGGATATAATGAGGGGCGATTTCTTTTTTCAGGAGGAACAACATAATGGCTGGAACCTTCTGGGCTCTTGTGCCGCCCATCGTGGC
The DNA here is from genome assembly GCA_902761635.1 of Oscillospiraceae bacterium. Lineage (GTDB taxonomy): Bacteria > Bacillota > Clostridia > Oscillospirales > Oscillospiraceae > Limivicinus. The sequence continues at coordinate 231 of CACWLG010000038.1, forward strand.
CATCGTCCTGGCCCTCATCACCAAAGAAACCTACTCGTCCCTATTCATCGGCATCGTGGTCGGCTCGCTCTTTGTGGGCGGCTTCAACCTCGTCAATTCCCTGGACGTCATGATCAACGACGGCTTCATCGGCGCCATTGCCGACGGCTGGAATGCGGGCATCTTCATGTTCCTTGTCCTGCTGGGCATCATGGTAGCGCTGGTCAACGCCGCCGGCGGCTCCGCCGCCTTCGGGCGCTGGGCCGTCAAGCACGTGCACTCCCGCGTGGGCGCCATGCTCGCGACCTTCCTGCTGGGCGTGCTGATTTTCATTGACGACTATTTCAACTGCCTGACGGTCGGCTCGGTCATGCGTCCCGTCACCGACAGCCACAAGATCTCGAGAGCGAAGCTTGCGTACATCATCGACGCCACCGCCGCTCCCGTGTGCATGATCGCCCCGGTCTCCTCCTGGGCGGCTGCCGTCTCCGCCACGGCGCAGGATCTGGACTCCGGCATCTCCGGCATCCAGCTCTTTATCCGGGCCATCCCCTATAACTTCTACTCCCTGCTGACCATCATCTTCGTCATCGCCCTGGCCATCATGGACTTTGACTACGGCCCCATGGCCAAGGCGGAGCTGCGCGCCGCTCAGGGCGAGACCGGCTCTCTCGGCAACGAGAACGAGCAGAATGTCCCCGGCGCATCCATCTGGGACATGCTGATCCCGGTCATTGCCCTCATCGTCAGCTGCATCGCGGGCATGATGTATGTCGGCGGCTACTGGTCCGGCGCAAGCCTCATCGACTCCTTCGCCGATACCGACGCCTCCGTCGGTCTCCCCTGGGGCAGCATCATCGCCGTCATCTTCACCTTTATCTATCTGCTGTGCCGCCGCGTCATCACCTTCAAGGACGCCACCGGCTGCATCACCAAGGGCTTCATCGCCATGGTGCCCGCCATGCTGATTCTGACCTTTGCCCTGACGCTGAAGAACATCACGGGTCTTCTGGGCGCTGCCGACTACGTGGCCGGTCTTGTGGAGGGTGCAGCCTCGGGTCTGTTCTCCATGCTGCCCGCCGTGATCTTCCTTGTGGCACTTGGCCTTGCCTTCTCCACCGGTACAAGCTGGGGCACCTTCGGCATCCTGATCCCGATCGTGCTGCCCGTCTTCAAGAACAGCCCCGAGCTTCTCATGATCGGCATCTCCGCCTGCCTTGCGGGCGCCGTCTGCGGCGACCACTGCTCGCCCATCTCCGACACGACCATCATGGCCTCTGCCGGCGCAAATGTGGACCACATCCAGCACGTGTCCACGCAGCTTCCCTACGCCCTCACGGTTGCGGGCATCAGCTTTGTCTGCTACATTATAGCAGGCTTTGCCAGAAACGCCGCCATCTGCCTTGCAGTCGGTGCCGTCCTTGTGCTTGCGACTCTCTTCATCCTGCGCTCCCGCCAGACGAAGGTGAAAGCGTAAGCAAACCCAAAGAAAAGCATCGGTCAGATCCAAACGGACCTGGCCGATGCTTTTCTTTGCCTATCGCCACAGGACATCGAAGCAGCCGTGGCGTTCCACGGAGAAGCCCCGCCGGATCAAGTCTTCGGTGGACGCGCCGTTCCAGAGTACATAGACGCCGAACATATCTGTCGGCGGGGCGGCATCCTCACAGTAGACAAAGCGCCCGAAGCGCAGGGGGCTCAGATACGCAGCGGGGTAAACGGCGTATTCCACGCTGTCGTGAAACGCCTGCGGGGGCAGCTCTGCCTTGAGCAGCAGCTTGGGATAGGACAGGGCCTTCGTGACATAGACCGTTCCCTCATGGCCGAGGGCGGCATCCAGCGCCTCCTCCCAGCCGAGGGTGAACTCCCCGTTTAGGGACGTGCTGTAATCCGTAAAATAATAGCGCGCGAAAAAGCCGAAGAACACGAGCAGCACCGCCAGCAGCGCGGGGGCTGCGGCGCCGGCACAGCGGCCCGTGAGCCGAAGCGCCGTTTCCATGCCGAGCCCCACGGTCAGGCCGACGGGCATGAGCAGGAAGTTCATGCGGTTGACGTTCACGGAGATGAGGGCCGCGAGCACAAGCCCCGCAAAAAGCCAGATCAGAAGCAGCACCGCCGGGTCAAACTGCCGCGACCGCAGGGATTTACCCGTGCGCCAGAGCAGCGCCCCAAGGCCCGGAAGTCCGAAGGCCGGCAGCACCACGGGGTAGAAAAGCCCGTAGAGCCCGGGGCTGTTCCACTTGAGCTCGTCCGACTGCCGCAGGAGGATACCCAGCATGGTTTTGAGATTCTCCGGTACATTATGGAGCGAAATTTCTCCCGACCGCGCCGCCACAAGCTTCGGCACTGAGAAGGGGCCGATGGAAAACTCGTCCACGACTCCGTAGTTCACCGCGAGAAACGCCACAAGCGGCAGGGCCAGCACTGCAAGCAGCAGGCCCGCAGGCAGCAGGAAGCGGTCAAGGCGCGGCCTTGCGCAGAGGAGCATCAGCCCCAGCAGCCCCGGCATCACCGGCCAGATGGCAGAGTAGGCATAGAGGGCAAGGCCATAGCACAGGGCCGAGAGCGGCAGGAAGCGTCCGTCCTCCCGCCCCTTCAGGAAAAAGCAGAGGCCTAAAAGCAGCAGGTTCGGGGCCATGTTGGACTCCAGCGCCCAGCGGGAGAGCATGATGTGCCAGGGGCAGAGCGCCAGCACCGCAAGGGTGCAGAAGCCGCCGCGCCTGCCCGCCATACGATGACCGACGGAGAAGGCCGCAGGCAGCGCCGCGAGACCCAGCAGAAGCTGCGGCAGGCGGATGACCCAGGTCTTCACCCCGAAGACGGCGAGGAAGGGGATCATCAGGTAGCTTTCCAGCGCGTTCATGCCGCTGCCCCAGGCGGTGAGATAGACCGGCCAGGCGTGCAGAGAGCTGTCCTGCCCATAGTGCAGCAGGGCCCAGGACTCATAGGCGGCAAAGGCCTCATCCTGATTGAGCCCCGGCGGCACGGAGCCGTAGCGGTACACCCGCGCAAAAAGCCCCAGAGCCAGCAGGACGAAGAATATACATTTTTCCGTTTTGGTAAGCTTCATTTTCCTTCCGTGTGAAGTTGATAATACAGTTTTAAACTCCAAACTCCCGACTCTTTCATCACGGCCTCGGCGCACCGCAGCCCGTCCACTGCGGCGGAGGTGATGCCGCCGGCGTAGCCCGCCCCCTCGCCGCAGGGGTAGAGGCCGGGCAGGGATGGGCTCTGCAGATCCTCATCCCGCAGGATGCGCACCGGGGAGGAGGATCTTGTCTCCGGCCCGGTGAGCACCGCCTCGGGATCGTCAAAGCCCCGGAGCTTTTTGCCGAGCGCCGGGATCGCATTCTGCATCACGTCTGTGATACGCGCAGGCAGAATCTCCCGGAGATCACCCCAGTGCACACCAGGCTCATAGCTTGGTACAACGGAACCGGGCCCCGTGCTGGGGCGGTTTTCAAGAAAGTCCCCCACGAGCTGGGCAGGGGCATTGTACGAGTCTGTACAGGCATAGGCCGCCCGCTCGATCTCCCGCTGCCAGCGCATCCCGGCCAGGACCCCCTCGCCGGGGAAATCCTCCGTGTGCAGGGTGACGAGCAGGGCAGCGTTGGCGTTTTCGCCGTCGCGTTTGGAGTAGCTCATGCCGTTGGTGACCACGCCGCCCGCCTCCGAGGCCGCGGCGAAGACCTTGCCGCCGGGGCACATGCAGAAGGTGTAGGCGCTTGTGCCGTCCGGCAGATGGACATTCAGGCTGTAGTCCGCCGGGGGCAGCTCCCCGCGCGCCCGCCCATACTGGGCAAGGTCGATCGCCGCCTGCTTATGCTCGATGCGCACCCCCATGGAAAAGGGCTTGCGCTCCATGGCGATGCCGGTCTCGTACAGCCAGGTGAAGCTGTCCCGGGCGGAGTGGCCGATGGCGAGGATGAGCTGCCGGCAGGGAAGCGTCTCCGTCACGCCTGCACGGGTGATCCTTGCCCCGCAGAGGGCGCCGTTTTCCATGACGAGGCCGTCAAGCCGCGTCTCAAAGCGCACTTCCCCGCCGAGAGCGAGGATCTCCTCCCGGATCTTTTTCACCACGTCCACCAGCACGTCGGTGCCGATGTGGGGCTTTGCGTCAAAGATCACGCTCTCCGGCGCGCCGTGGGCGGCAAACTCTTTCAGCACCCAGAACATGCGCTTGTCGTGGGTGCCCGTGTTGAGCTTCCCGTCCGAGAAGGTGCCGGCCCCGCCCTCGCCGAACTGGACGTTGGACTCCGGGTCCAGCACCCCGCCCCTGCGAAAGGCCTCGACCGCGGCGGCGCGCTGTTCGACCGCCTGACCGCGCTCGAGGACGATGGGCTTTGTCCCGGCCCTGGCCAGCACCAGCGCCGCGAACATGCCCGCCGGGCCGAAGCCCACGACCACGGGCCGCTCCGCCGTTTTGACCGTCGGGATCTCATAGACCGGCGGCGTATAAGGCGCCGCGTCCTTCCCCGCCCTCTGCAGAGCCTTGTCCTCCCCGCGCCGGAGTGTCACGGCGGCGGAGCAGGTATAGTGAATGTCGTTTTTCTTCCGCGCGTCCAGGGAGCGCTTCACGGGAGCGCATTCCGTGATCTCGCTCTCCGCGACGCGCAGCTTTTTTGCCGCCTTTTGCCGCAGAGCCTCCAGCGGCTCGCCCGGTTCAAGGCGGAGATTGCGTACCAGGATCATGTGCCGAGCCTCCCTGCCATCCGTCCGCTTGCCCAGGCCCACTGTAAATTATAGCCGCCGCAGTCGCCGTCGATATCCAGCACCTCCCCGCAGGCGAAGAGGCCGGGGACAAACCAGCTCTCCAGCGTCTCGGGGTTGAAGCCGGAGGTCTTCACGCCGCCCGCCGTGACCTGGGCCTTGTCAAAGCCCTCCGTCCCGCGCAGGGCCAGGCGGAAGTCCTTGCAGGCCGAAGCGAGCCTTTGCAGCGCCTCGTCGCCCAGCGTATGCAGCGGGGCGTTCGCGTCCAGTCCCGCGTATTTGACCAGCATCCGTCCGAGACGGTTGTGGACGATGCCCGTCAGCATGTCCCCGGTCGGGAGATCGGGCAGATTCGCCCGGCGGGATTTTAACAGCTCGAGGACGGCAGCCTCGCCGTATTCTCTCAGAAAATCCGCCGCGAGGACGAGACCCTTGCCGCCCGTGGCGACGGCGCGGGAGAGGTCGAAGACCGCCGGACCGGAGACGCCCGTCTCCGTAAACTGTAATTCTCCCGCGCTTTCGGCGAGGGCTTCCCCGCCTGCGTACAGCTTCAGGGCGCAGTCGGCCCGCACCCCCTTGAGGGCGCGGGGATAGTCCGGCGCGGTGAGAAGCTGCACCAGCGAGGGATAGAGCGCCGTGCGCTTGTGGCCCAGGGCTTTCAAAAGCTCATACCCGTCCATCACGCCGCCGAGCTTCTCGCCCGCCGCGCCCCCGCAGGCAACGATCAGCTTATCGGCATGCAGCGTTTCGGGTTCGGTGACGACGGTGAAGCCCTGCTTTTCCCGGCGGATTTCCCGCGCGGGACTGGCGGCCTTCAGCTCCACGCCCCGGGCTTCGAGGGCAAAGCGCAGCACGTCCACCACGCTGTTGGCGGAGTCGGACAGGGGATAGACCCGCCTGCCGTACTCTTCAACAGTCACAAGACCAAGCTCATGGAAGAAGTCCAGCGCCGCCTCCGGCGGGAAAGCCGCGAGAGCGGGCGCGGCAAAATCCCGCTCCGCCCCGTGGTAATGCTCTATTGTCGCGCCGGTGTTGGTGAGGTTGCAGCGCCCGTTGCCGGTAGCCAGCAGCTTGCGCCCGACGCGCTGCTGCCGTTCAAGCAGCACCACGCGCCGCCCCGGCATCTCCGCTGCCGTCAGCGCGGCCATCATGCCGGACGCCCCGGCGCCGATGATGATTACAGTTTGCATATTGATTCCCTTTTTCTATTATGTTTGGGGTCGGCGTGTCGCTAAAAATTTACCGCAGGCCCAGCCGGAGGGCGAGGCTGTCCAGACTGGCGAGATGGCCTTTCAGATGCTCCTTGCCGCCCTTGCGGTATTCGTCAAGGACGCCTTGATAATACTGTTCAAACAGCACCTTCGCCTCCCTCGACTGACCCCGGCGTCCATAGATCATGGCCTCTTCCAGCGGGATGAGGTGGCGGTATATCATATCAAATCGCGGATAGTCCCGGCGGCGCAGAAGGATCGCCTCACGGGAATCAAGAGCGTCAAACACCGGCAAAACCTTGGTTTCAATGTCCCGCGTGATTTCTGCTTCAATCCTGTCAATATCTCCCCGAAGGTCGAAATTTGCTGCTTCTTCCCCGTCGCTCTCTCCCAGGCGGGAGCGGATATTGCACTCATATTCGTGGTAATATTTCTTCGGCTTTTCTGTCGGCGTAAAGCTTTTCTCAAAGCACTCCGGAACGCGGATGCCGAGATTGACCGTCATCATGTGCGTCATATTCAGATAAGCCTGGCCGCATTGAAAGCTGATGACCTGGGAGATGTCCCCGGAGACAAAGCGGTGCAGCGACCGTCCGTGCCTGCGAAAGCCGCAGGGCTTCACGAGCTGATACACGCCCGCCTCGATCCGATCAATTTTCAGGATGATTTCGGATTTTTCCTTTTCCATATCTCCACACTCCACACTGAGTTACGGGCTTCTCAGCATATCGTGCGCCACAGGGGTGTAGAAGAGCTTCGTCACCTCGCGCGGCTCCTTCGTCTGGCCGAGAATCCACATCATTTTGGCGTAGAGGGACTCGCTCGTCATGTCATAGCCCTCGAGCACCAGGGGATTCTGCTTGAGGCTGTGACCCACGGAGTAGACCGAGAGATCCGAGCCCTCGTTCTGCACCTGGGTGGTGACGACGATGAACTTGCCTGCCGCCGTGTGCTTTTCCACCAGGCGGAGGATGCGGTCATCCTCGTATGCGGGAAGGCCGCCGACGCCGAAGCACTCCATGATGAGCGCGTCGTTTCGCTCCAGAAGGAAGTCCAGCACCGCAGGGTCAAGGCCCGGCACCATTTTAACAAGCGCCACCTTCTCATCCAGCACATCGAAAAAACGCGGGGCGTAGAAGGCGTCCGGCGCGATGTAGCGCACCAGATGATGGTCCAGCAGGATGCCCACGTCGGGGTAGTTGATGCTGGAGAAGGCCGCGAAGCTCTTCGAGCAGGTCTTGCGCGCGTGGGTGCCGAGGATCACGCGCCCGCTGAAGACAATGTTCACGCCCGCAAGAAGCCCGGAGGCGGCGCAGACAAAGGCGTCGGTCAGGTTCAGCTTGGAGTCGGTGGAGTCGTAGTTGATGGGCTTTTGCGCCCCGGTGATCATGATGGCCTTGTCCGCCCCCTGCACCAGATAGCTCAGGGCCGCCGCGGTATAGGCCATGGTGTCGGTGCCGTGGCTGATGACAAAGCCGTCGTACTCGTCATAGGCCTTCCGGATGGCCGCGGCGGTTTTGACCCAGTGGGCCGGTGTGATGTTGGTGGAGTCCAGAGAAAAAAGATTCACGCAGTCCACATGGCAGAGATCCCGGATCGCCGGCACACAGCGCAGAAGCTGTGCCGGGCTGAGCTCCGGTGCAAGGCCGTCCGGCGTCATCTCCGAGGCGATGGTCCCGCCGGTCCCGATCATGAGGATGTTTTTCATGGCTTCACTCTCCGTATTTCGCTTTTCTTTTTCTCATTATACCCTCTTCCCAGATTTTGCACAAGCATTGTATTTGACAGAGAAGCGCTCCGCGCGGTATAATTATTTAATACGTATTGTTTTTCACCGACTGTCGATTGTTTCCGGAGGTGCCCATGCGCAAGCGCAATCACCCCATGTTGTATATTCTCGCCGTGCTGATGCTGACGGTGATCGCTTTTGCTGCTCTTCTTGAGCGGAGGACCCATCCGTTTGCCCAGGCGGACGAACCGGCGCCGCTGAGCCCTGCGCCCGCACCGACGCCTACGCCGGAGCCCGTCTCCTCCCTGATGGGCAGGCTGCGCATCACGGAGCTGATGGAAAAAAACCGCAGCGTCATCCGGGATGAGGACGGGGATTTCTCCGACTGGATCGAGCTTGCCAACGTCTCTGATGAGGCGATCAATCTCGAGGGCTGCCGCATCGCCGACCGGGTGGGCCGCTACGGCTGGACCTTCCCGGCAATCGAGCTGGAGCCCGGTGAAAAGCTGGTGCTCTTTGCCTCTCGGAAAAACCGCTTCGACGATGAAATGCATATGGACTTTGCCCTGTCAGAATACGACTGCGTCTATCTCTATGACGCCGCCGATAACGCTGTGGACTGTGCCGCCTGCGGCGGCTGCGCGGCGGACGTGTCCATGGCTCTGGACGCAGAGGGGAACTGGGTAGCCAGTCTCTATCCGACGCCGGGCTATGCCAACACCCCCGCCGGGTATGAGGCCTGGCAGCAGAGCCTTGTCCCTGCCGGTCCCCTGGTGATCAGCGAGGCGGCGGTGCGGAACCTGGGCCTCACGGTGGCGGGCAATTCCAGGGAATGCGACTGGGTGGAGATCAAAAACATCTCCGACGAGGCGGTGCGCCTTTCGGATTACTGCCTCTCCGACAAGGAGGCCGAGCCCTTCCTCTGGCAGATGCCGGATGTGGAGCTGAAAAGCGGTGCCGTTATGCTCTTCGTGTGTGAAGAGCCGGGCTCGGACTTCTACGGCAATACGCCCTGCACGGGCTTTTCCCTCAATGCCGCGCACGAGCAGCTCTATATTACGAACAAAGCAGGCGAGCTGGTGGACGCGGCAAGCCTGCGGGACATCCCTGCAGGCGGCAGCTACGGCCGTATGGACGGGGAGGACGGCTTCTTCTATTTTGCAAATCCATCGCCCGGAAAGGAGAATGCCGGCGGCTTCCGCCGCGTCAGCGCAAAGCCGCGCAATCTCACGCCGGACGGCGTCTTTGAGGGTGTGGAGAAAATCACGCTGGAGCTGGAGGGCACGGGAGAGCTGCGTTATACGATCAACGGCTCCGCCCCTACGGAGGAGAGCACGCTTTACACCGGCCCCATCGAGATCGACAAGACCTGTGTGGTGAGCGTAAAGAGCTTTGAGCCGGGCGCCCTGCCCAGCCGCACCCTGGCCCTGAGCTTCATCGTCAACGAGGGACATACCCTGCCGGTGGCAAGCTTCGTGGCCGAAAACTTCAAAGAGTTTCACGGTATTTACAGCGTGGGCAGCAAGCTCTATGAGCTGCCCGGCACCCTGGCCCTTTACCGCGAGGACGGGGAGAGCTTCAACATCAACTGCGGCGTCACCCTCAACGGGGAGACGAGCCTGATCCTGCCGAAGAAGAACCTCGCCGTACACATCAGCGGCGGGTACGGGGATGAGGTGCTCGACTGCGATCTTTACGGGGGCGGCGCGACGTCCTTCACAGCGCTGCTGCTGCGGGCAGGACAGGATCAGTATCAGGGCGTCATCCGCAACGAGCTTGCCCAGCGCATGGCGGAGAAGGCGGAAACCGCCGCCATCAACCAGCGCAGCCTCTACTGTGTGCTCTATCTCAACGGCGAGTATGAGGGCATCTATACCCTCAAGGAGCGACCCAACGCCTCGCTCTATGCCAATGTGGCCGGGGTGGAGAAGGACAGCGTGGAGTGCTTTGAGGCCCCGGCCCCTTACGGGACAGCGTTTTATAAGCAAACCGTGGACTTTATCAACGACCACGACATGAGTCTGGAGGAAAACTACGCTCAGTTCTGCAAGGTCGTGGATATCGACAGTCTCATCGACTGGCTCATTCTGGAGGGCTTCTGCGCCAATACCGACGTGACCAGCGGTAACCTCCGCTATGCCCGCTCCGACCAGGCTGACGGCAGATGGCACCTGCTGTTCTACGATCTGGACGCGGCCTTCCGCAGCTTCGACAGCATCCAGAGCCACCTGCTCAACGACTACAGCGCAGGCCGCATCCAGGTGGCAGCAATCTCGGTGCCGCTGATGAAGAACGAGAGCTTCCGCACGCAGTTCCTCACCCGGGCGGCCGCGCTTCTGCAAGGCCCCCTGTCCAACGAATCCGTTCTGGAGGAGATCGACCGCATGGCCGACGAGCTCCGCCCGGAGATCCCCCGGGACTACGGAAAGGTCGGGTCGAGCGAGGCTTCCTGGGAGCGCTCCATCCGGGATCTGAAGAGCATGATCGCGGACAAGGACTGGTGCCAGGCCAACATCGACAATCTCTCCCGCATCTTCGGCCTGAGCAGTGATGAGCGGGCAGCATACTTCGGCGAGATCGACAAAAACCCGCCACAGCCGAAAGAATAAGGGGGAGGAGCCCTTTATGACCGAAAAACACGAGGCGCGAAAGCGCTTCTGCCTCCTGTTCTGTGCCGTGCTGACAGCTTTTCTCTGCTGGCGCTGGCAGCGGATCTTCTATCTCATGTGCGCCGATTATATCCTCTCAGACATGCCGGCCCACGTGAAGCTGGCTCTGGGCCGCAACGACTACAGCCTGGCGTCCTGGTTTGTGCGCCTGCTGTGGGGCCTTTTGGGCGAGGCGCGGGGTCAGACGGCCCTGTCGCTGCTGCTCACGGCAAACCAGCTTCTGGGCCTTGTGACACTGTGGCTTCTGCTGCGGCGCATGTTCCCGCGGCTCGCGGGCGTGTATGCCTGCCTTGCGGTATTGCTTGCCCACCTCTGCGGGCCCTGGATCTTTCCGGGACAAACGGGCATGTACCTCGGCGTCTATAACGGCAACATCTACCACAACATGACCCTGCTCTTCAGCCGCACGCCCATTCCGCTTGTGCTGCTGTGCTTCTTCCGCCTCTGGGATGGCCGGCGCGCTGCGCTGCGCTTCGGCGACTGGCTGGGTCTTTCCGTGTGGCTGCTGCTGTCAACGCTCTTTAAGCCCAGCTTTCTCGGCGCCTTTGCCCCGGCCGTCTTCGTCATGCTGGTGTGGGACTTTTTCAGGACCCGCGCCCGCGGATTTAAAAACGAGCTGCTGATCGGCCTTGCCTTCATCCCCGCGCTGCTGGCTCTGGTATGGAGCTCCAGCGCCCTCTTTGCCGAGGACTTTGCCGGCACAAGCTCGGGTGTTGCCCTGCGAAGCTGGACTCTTGCAGGGCTTTTGGCTGCGCTTGTCATGTATCTTCGAGGCCTGCTGCTGCCGATCTGGAGCTGGAGCACCCAGGGGGTTCGGGAAAAGGAGCAGCACGACCACCTCGCCATCCTCGCGGGCGTGCTGGGCGTGTCGATCCTGGAGGCGCTGGTCCTCACGGAGACGGGCTTTCGCGCAAACGACGGCAACTTTGAGTGGGGCAGCCTCTCCCTCTATCCCACAATCTTCGGCGTAGCCGTCACCCTGCTGCTTCTCCTTCTCAATGAGACGGACTGGAAAAAGCGGCCGGAGCGCATCCGCGCCATTGTGGGCATCGTTCTGCTCCTCGGCCACCTCATCGTCGGGGTCTACTGCCTGAGCCGCCCGGGACATGCCGGGTACGACTGGTTTTACTTCTGAGCGTGCGGAGCTTTTGGCGTGTGGAGTTAACGCGTCCGCTTTGCGGGCTGCGTAGATGCGCCGCGCCCGGCGCAAGGAAGAAAAAGGCCGCTGATACGCGATCAACATTTTCGCGTATCAGCGGCCTTTTCTCTCGCGGCAAGCACGCTTCCGCTAATCGGGTCGCAAGGACGACGCACCGTTGCGCAGCCGTCCCTTGCTTTCCTCTTTAAGATTCAGTACCCCAGCAGCGGGACGGAGCCGTCGTCCTCACCCTTGGTGATAGCGCGGATCTCGGCCTCGTAGCTGTAGCTGTCGTTCACATGGACAGTGATCACGTCACCCACCTTCCGGCCGAGAACGGACTTGCCGAAAGGGGAGTCCATGCTGATCAGCCCCTTGCGCGGGTCGGTGCGCACAGTGGACACCACCTGGATGACCTGTGTCTCGTCATCCTCAGGGATGTAGATCTCCACCTTGTCAAAAAGCCCCACCTCATCCGCCGCCGAGCGGTCGTCGATGATGCGGGCAGTTTTGATCATGCCCTCCAGATAGCGGATGCGGCTGCGGTTTTTGTTCTGGGCCTGCTTGGCGGCCTTGTATTCAAAATTCTCGCTCAGATCTCCGAAGGCGCGGGTGCGCTTGACCTCCTCGATGAGGCCGGGCATCAGCTCGAGCCGGCGGTAATCCAGCTCTTCCTGCATCTTTTTGATGTCTTCTCTTGTCAGTTCGTCGTGCATATCGTCCTCGCAAAATGTTTTCATATCTTCTTCGTCACGGCGCCGCGGCATTGCCTTGGCTCTCCCTGCGGGAGAACTGTCAGCGCGGTATACGGCGATGACTGAGAGGGTTAAAGATCAATATTGATCGTGCTCAGGCCGTTTTTCTCAAACTCCTGCATGTACTCCTCCATCCGGGCGGACAGCTCCGTAAAATCCTCGGGGTCACAGTCCTCCAGGCCCAGGTCGCGCCTTGCCAGTTCCTCGGCCAGAATGTTGAAGAAAACCGCGTCCTCATAGTCGGCGATCGCCTCGTGGATGCCGCCGTCCTCATAAGCCTGGGACGGGAAGACATGCCCGTGCCAGCGCTGCACGAGCGAGCGCATCCCCTGTCCCGGCGCCAGGGCGAAGAGCTTTTCCTGCAGCAGGTCATAATCCTCAAACCGGTCGTCACCCCTGGCCGAGTTCAGGATCCAGTTGCCGATATACACCATGTCCAGCAGCCGCCGGTATTCCTTGTCGCTCAGTTCGATGTTCATGAAGCTCCCCTCCTTGCATCCCCGCATATATTGTGCTCAAAGCATTATAGCAGAACAGCCAGTACAATTCCACAGGAAAAGGATACAAATTTTATTGCGTGCGCGCATGCTTCTTCATGTTCTCTCGTTATTGTTCCGCGCTGTACGGCTCAAAATGCCGCTGCGGTGTATTTTTTTCTTGCCATGCGCCACGCTTTGGGTTATAGTATAGTGAAATTTTTCTTTGCGGGGAGGCGACGCATATGGATGCACGGCCCATCGGGGTGTACGATTCCGGCGTGGGGGGCCTGACCGGGCTGCGGGCGCTGATGCGCATGCTGCCGGGTGAGGATTTTCTCTACTTTTCGGATTCCGGGCGCATGCCTTACGGTCCGCGGCCGCTTGGGGATCTGCGCCGCATCGCCGTGCAGGACATGGATTACCTGGCCTCCTTCGGCGTCAAGGCCATTCTTGCCGCCTGCGGCACCATCTCCAGCGCGGCGAAGGAAGAGATCAGCGCCTATCCCATCCCCGCCTTCGGCGTGCTGACCCCCGCGCTCGATGCCATGGCGGCCGTCCCGGGGGACGGGCCTCTCGCCGTGCTTGCCACAGCGGCGAGCATCAAGAGCGGGGAATTTACCGAAGCGCTCCGGAAAAAGTGCGGCATGCGCCGGGAGATCGTGGGCCTTCCCTGCCCGGAGTTTGCCCCGCTCATTGAGTCCGGCCACATCTGCCGCAGCGACCCCGTGGTGCAGGAGAGCGTTCAGCGTGCCCTTGCGCCTGTCCGGGGGAGAAAATTTGACGCGATTTTGCTCGGCTGCACCCATTACGGCTTTATAGAGGACGCCATCCGGGACTATCTCGGGGAGGACGTGAAGCTTATGTCCGCCGCCGACTGCGGAGCGCAGGCGCTGCGGGACTATCTGGCGGCGCACGGGCTCACCGGCGGAGAGCGCCATGCGCTGCGTTATTTCGTCAGCGGTGATGTGCGCGCCTTTGATGCCTTTGCCGAACCCTATTTACAAGCGGGCCCCGTTCATGCCGAACAAGCCCCGTTCATGGAGATTTGATATGACAAAAAAAGATGTTGTGATTTATATCCGCAGCCTCTACGGCTACGGCGAGGAGGAAGAGGATTCCATCGACTTCACTACCGACGGTCTCTATACCTTTGACGGGAACACCGCCTCCCTGACCTATCAGGAGAGCGAGGTCACCGGCATGGAGGGCACCGAGACGAACGTGGTGGTGAGCGCGGACAAGGTGGTCGTCGACCGCAACGGCACCGTCACGAGCCGCATGGTCTTCCAGCCGGGAGCCAAGCATGCCTTCCTCTACGATACGCCGGTGGGCTCAGCCACCATGCACATGAATACTCGCGGTCTCTCCAGCCGCTTCAATGAACACGGCGGCCATGTTGAGATCGACTATGTGCTCGATATGGAGCATGCTTTCGTCAGCCGCAACCGCTTTAAGCTCACGGTGAAAGAACAGAAAAAGATGGAGGACAGAAGCAATGGCTAATATGATCCAGAACGCGAAGGACAGCATCGACGCCCTGCTGCAGGCCGCCTGCGCGAAGGCGGCAGAGAGCGGACAGCTCCCTGCGGGGGCTGTTCTCAGCGGCACGGTAGAGATCCCGAAGGACACTCAGAACGGCGACTTTGCCGCAAACCACGCCATGACCGGGGCTCGCGCCCTGCACATGCCCCCCCGCAAAATTGCAGAGGCGCTGGCGGAGAATCTGGATCTTGCGGGAAGCTGGTTTTCCTCCGTGGAGGTGGCCGGCCCCGGCTTCATCAACTTCCGCCTGGCTCCCTCCTGGTATGCAGACGTTCTGAAGACCGTCGCGGAGGAAGGGGAGGATTACGGCCGCGTGGACGAGGGCCACGGGAAATCGCTGATGGTGGAGTTTGTCTCCGCCAATCCTACGGGCCCCATGCACATGGGCAACGCCCGCGGCGGCGTGCTGGGCGATGCGCTGGCGAGCGTTCTGGACCGGGCAGGCTACAAGGTCTGGCGCGAGTTCTATGTAAACGACGCCGGCAACCAGATCGAAAAGTTCGCCTCCTCCATCGACGCCCGCTACCGCCAGCTCATCCTGGGCGAGGACGCGGTGCCGTTTCCCGAGGACGGCTATCAGGGCGAGGATATCAAGGAGCTGGCCGCGGCCTTCCGCAGCGAATACGGCGACAGCTGCCTTGACAAGGATGTTGAGACCCGCCACGCGGACATGGCAAAGTTCGGCCTCGAGCGGAACATCCCCAGGATGCAGGCCGACCTCAAGCGCTACGGCGTGAACTATGACCAGTGGTTCTTTGAAAGCTCCCTGCACGAAAGCGGCTTTGTGGCCGACACGGTGGCAAAGCTTACCGAGCGGGGCTACACCTACGAAAAGGATGGGGCACTTTGGCTCAAGACCGCGCAGATCCTGACGGAGAAGATGCTGAAGGCCGGCAGGAAGCCGGAGGAGATCGAGAAGCTCGAGCTCAAGGACGATGTGCTGAAAAGGGCCAACGGCTTCTACACCTACTTTGCCGCCGACATCGCTTATCACCGCAACAAGCTGGAGACGCGCGGCTTTGACTATGCTGTCAATGTCTGGGGCGCGGATCACCACGGCCATGTCGCCCGTCTCACCGGAGCGCTGGATGCCCTGGGTCTCGACGGGGAGCACCGCCTGCACATCGTGCTGATGCAGCTTGTCAAGCTCATGAGCGGCGGCCAGGAGGTACGCATGTCCAAGCGTACCGGCAAGGCCATCTCTCTCACGAACCTGCTGGATGATATCCCGGTGGACTCCGCCCGCTACTTTTTCAACTCCCGGCCCGAGTCAGCCGTGCTCTTCGATCTGGAGCTTGCCCAGCGCCAGGACAACGAAAACCCCGTCTACTATGTCCAGTATGCCCACGCGCGCATCTGCACGCTGATCGCGAACCTTGCCGCGGAGGGCCACACACTGCCCGCGCATGCCGACGCGGAAAAGCTCACCGACGAGACGGAGAAGGAGCTCATCAAGCAGCTCGCCGCCCTGCCGGAGGAGATCCGCCTGTCTGCAAGAGACTACGACCCCAGCCGCATCAACAAGTATGTGACGGAGCTGGCCGGGCGTTTCCACCGCTTCTACACGGTCTGCCGCATCAAGGATGCCGAGCCCGGCCTGCTGGAAGCGCGCCTCAAGCTCTGCGACTGCGTGCGCCGGGTCATTGCGATCTCACTCGCCATCATCGGCGCCTCCGCTCCGGAGAAAATGTAATATATATACGAAATTTCGGCGGCCCCAAACCGGGCCGCCGATGTGTTTTAAAAGAGCTCCATCAGGAAGGGAATCACGTGCAGGGCCGTGCCGATGATGAGCCAGATTTTGGCCGAGTTCAGGAGCCGGTATTTCATGGCCCCGTCCATGGTCTTGCGGGCTTTGATGGTTTTGACCAGGCCGACGATGCCGCAGACGCTGCAAAACGACGTGAGGATGATGCTCCAGATCAGCATCAGCGTCTCATCGGGCGTCTTCTTCTCCTGCTCCGGCGGGGTGCGGGACATGGTGTAGTCATGCGGCAGCTCCGTCTGCCGGTCCGTGCTCTGCTGCGAGCTGTAGTGGACCTGGCCGCCGCGTGCCGGGCCGTGATATTCTGCGTCTGGCCGCTCGTAGTCACGGTCCTCCGTCTTGTTGGCGACCTCCCTGGCATCCGGGGCCGCTGCCCGGGCCGGGTCCGGTGCGGCTGCCGCGGCGGCGGCTACAGTTGCTGCGGCGGCGGCCGCTGCACTGCTTTTTTTCAGAGAATCCGGCTCCAGGGTGAGCTCCGGCATCTTGTCGGCTTGTTTCGGCTCCGGGGCAGGCGCGACGGCTGCCGCGGCAGAACCGGAACCCCAGAGGTCCGGCTCCAGGGTGAGCTCCGGCACCTTCTCCTCCTTCCTGGGCGTCGGGCCCGGTACGGCTTTGTTCAGCGCGGGGTCCTTCTTCCGGCGGTCGTCCTCGGTATACACCGGCTCGGGCGGCAGGTTGAGCTGGGCGCCGCATTCGCCGCAGAAGCGCTGGCCCTCCTCGATCGGAGTGCCGCAGTTGGGACAGGTTTTCATTGGGATCGCCTCCTTTGTTGATTGCTGTCAGCTTATGGACGGAATGATAGCTCATGGTTTGGCGCCAGAAACGCAAAGCCCGGGAGATTGCGCAGCAACCAGAAGCTCAGGATCAGCACCAGCGCCGTGCGCCCCGCCCAGGCGGGAAGCACGGGCTTTTTTAATGCAAGGGCAGGGAACACAAACCGCAGGTACTCCCACAGAAGGAGAGCGCCGCAGGGCAGGCCCAGCAGAAACAGCAGCGGGTTATAGCTCACCGCCTCCAAGGGATGCCCGCGCAGCAGGGCGATCGCCGCCCGCCCGGACCCGCAGCCGGGGCAGTAAAGTCCCGTCAGCTCCCGAAACAGGCAGCAGAGCCCGCCGCCATGCAGAAGCCAGCGGCAGCCGAGAAAGACGAAGAGAGGCGCGCCGAGCCCGACGGCGAGCCTTGCAAGGCGCGAACCGGAGCCGCTTCCCAATCCGTCCCCGGTGGGGTGCTCTTTACTCTCCACTCTCGCCATTTTCACTGCTCTCTGCATTCTCTTCACTCTTGAGCTTCTCTTCCGCGTCCGCATCCTCCGCGATCTCCGGGACAGGTGCCTTCGCCGCTGCTTCCTCATGCGCGGGCAGGGCGTTGTCCTGGCGGCGGCAGCTGAAAAGGATGACCTGCCGCTCCTTGGCGATCTCGCCCAGCAGCTTCATCGCCTGCTCAAGGCGTTCCTCGTCCAGGTTCACCAGCGCGTCGTCCAGGATCAGGGGGCAGGGCTCTCCCTCGGGGAGGGCCAGCTCGCACACGGCCAGGCGCACGGCGAGGTACATGATGTCCAGCGTTCCAGCGCTCAGATACTCCGCGCTGTGGGAGACGGCGTCATCGCTCACCCGCGTCATGGCAGAGAAGTCCCGGTTGATGAGCACGTCGGAATAGCGCCCGCCGGTGACCGCCGACATGTAGCCGGAGGCCACGCGCCCCAGCTCCGGCGAGAAGCGGCGCTGGATCTCCTCGTCCGCGTCCTGCAGGGTGTCGAGCGCAAGGGCGAGGGCGTCATACTCATCACTGAGCTCTTCATATTCGTTTTTCATATAAGTGAGGGAGCTCGAGAGCACGAGCGGGTCACCCATGGCGGCAAGGCGGCCGTTGGCGTTTGCCAGCTGCCGCGACAGGGTCTCGATCTCCGCCCGGCCAGCGGCGAGCTGCCGCGTGAGTTGGGCTGCCTCAGAGCTGCCGTCGGTGAAGTCCAGCTCCTTCAGGGCTGTCTCCTCCACCTCATTGAGCTCGCCCCGGGCGCTTTCAAAATTCCTGCGGCATGCCCGTTCGGTCTGCTCGGCCTGGAGCATGTGCTGCCAGAGGGCGCAGTGCTCTTCGAGCGCCTCCCGTATTTCCGAGGCCGACTGGGCGTGGTATTTTTCCAGCAATTGCTGGCGTCGGCTTCGCGCCGCCTCCTGCTGCCGGTGGTCCCGGCTGAAGCGGAAGAGGAAGAAGATGGCCGCCGCGCACAGGATGCCCGATACCACGATCCATACGATGTTCTGGTAATTGGCGTACAGGGCCGCCGCTGCCATGGCCAGGGCCACAAACAGCACCGTGAGCAGGACGCTTGCCGATTTGGTCGATTCCATGCGCAGATTCGAGAGCGTTTCCAGATCCGCGGCGGTGTCTGCCTCCAGACGCTCCGGCGGCTGGAGACCGAAGCGGTCGTGCCGCAGCTCCTCCCGGATCTGGGAGAGGTTTTCCATGGCCTCGTCGTGGGCCGCGGAGCACTCCTCCATGCTGCTGCGGCTCTGGTTGAGACGGTCCAGCGCCTCCCGGCGCTGCCGCTTGCGCGCCTCGGCCACCTGCAGCTCCAGCTTTTCGCATTCCGCCTGGCGCTGCTCCAGCCGATCCTCCAGCTCCTCCACATTCTGGATAGAGCTGCTCATCTCCTCCAGGCGGCGCTGGGTATCGTCCATCTTTCCCTCCAGCGCCGGCAGCAGACCCTTGCGGTTATAGCGCCGCCGCCGCTGCCAGGCGCGCAGCCTTGCGTCCGCCTCAGAGTAGGAGCACTCCTCCTCTCCGGTGGTGACGATGGCGCTGATGCGCTTTTCAAGCTCCGGGCTCCCCGTGACCCCTACGCCGCCCTGGGCGATAAAGGCGCTGCGGCGGAACACGTCCTTGCTGACGCCGGTCAGCATCTCCCCGGCGTTCTGGCCGGTGAGGCCCTTGACCGGCACATTGGTGCCGGTATAGACGGCGGAAAACTCCTGCATGGGGCCGTTTTTGCCCTTGGTGCGGCGGGAGATGGTGATGTCGCAGCGGTCTGCCACGAGGTCCATGCTGCCCTCCATCGGAGCGCCGGACCAGGGGGCATAGCGCAGCTTGTCCGGCAGATAGCCGGCCCGCACCCGCTCGGAGCTGTCGATGCCGTAGAGCATGGCCTGGATGAAGGCACACCAGGTGGATTTACCGCTCTCGTTGGGGGCGTAGATCACGTTGAGCCCGTCACGAAAGCTGAGGCTCTCGTTTTCCAGCTTCCCGAAGGAAGCCGTGCATTTACGGATCATCATGTCGGACCGCCTCCTCTCTTCTGTCCAGCGCGGCCAGACCCCAGCGGGCTGCCTGCTCGACGGCGCGCCGCCCGGCTTCGTCGGGAGCTTCGTCATATTTCCTGCGCAGCTTTTTCAGGAACAGGCCGCGCAGGGTGTCGTCCCCGGCCTTTTCCCAGAGGCTGCGTCGGATGCGCGTCTCGTCCCGCAGCTGCAGCTCAAAAAACAGCTCGCTGAGATTGACACGCAGGCGGTTTAAGTCCGGGGCCTCGTCCGTCTCCCCGGTGAGGGTGATGCGGTAGATGTCCCGCACCGTCTCGTCCGGCAGCAGGGTGTGTACGGCGAGCAGCGGGTCCGCCCCTGTCACATCCACGCGCAGCTCCTCATAACGGCGCAGGGCGATGCAGCGCGTCTCCAACTGGCAGTCGCCGCTGTCCGAGAGGGTGATGAGGTTCACACTCTTCTCTCCGGTCTCGTCAAAGCCCCGCCCCTCGGGGCAGCCGGGCCAGGAATACCAGGTCTCGCCCGCGCGCAGAAGGCCGCTGGCCTTGTGGATGTGCCCGAGGGCTACATAGTCCATGCCGCACTCGCGCAGATCCTGCTCCGTGATGGGGTTATAGGGCGAGTCCTGCCGGGCGCACAACTCCCCGTGCAGGACCAGGAGGTTCCTGACGCCATGCACCCGCTCGGCATGGTAGCCGCTGAGCAGGGAGCCGCTGCGTTTTTCGTTGAAGGCCGCGCCGTAGACCCTGAGGCCCAGGGCGGGCAGCTCCATCCCGCGGATGCGGTTTTCGGTGAAAAGGTAGACGTTCCCCGGCAGCTCCAGCCGTGTCCAGGGGGACTTCTCCGTATAGAAATCATGGTTGCCGGGCGCAATGAACACCGGCGCGCCCATCCCGGCGAGACAGCGGCAGAGCTCCTCTCCGGTCTCGAAATAGCTGTGGTCGCTGTCCAGCAGGTCGCCCGCCAGCAGCACAAGCTGCACCCGCTCCTGCCGCGCAAGCTCGGAGAGTCTGGACAGAAGCGCGCGCTGCTCCTCCCGTCTGAGGGCGGCCTTGCCTGCCGGCAGCCCCTCAAAGGGGGAGTCCAGGTGCAGGTCGGCCGCGTGCAGAATCCGAATCTCGCTCATCTCAGTCTGACCCCCTCGGCCTTCAGGCAGCGGCCGGTGTCGCTCTCGATCTCAAAAACACAGCCCTCCAGCTTGCTCGGGCCCTTGGCGGACTCATAACGCCTTGGCGGGTCGCCCAGGAACTTGCCGATGCTCTGCTCCGGGTCGATGCCGAGGACCGAGTGTACGGCCCCGGTCATGCCGAGGTCGCTGATATAGCCCGTGCCCTTGGGCAGCACCTCGGCGTCCGAGGTCTGCACATGGGTGTGGGTGCCCCAGACGGCGCTGGCCTTCCCGTCAAGCAGGAAGCCCATGGCGCGCTTTTCGCTGGTCCCCTCGGCATGGAAGTCCACCAGGATGATCTTCTCCTGGATCTCCGCCATATAGCCATCGGCGATGACGAAGGGGTTGTCGGTATTGCTGTCCAGGGTGAAGCGGCCCATCAGGTTCAAAACACACAGGTCCCCGAAGTCCCGGTGATAGACCGCGATGCCCCGGCCCGGGCACTGGGGGCCGAAGTTTGCCGGGCGCAGGATGCGCGTGCGCTCTGCGAGGTAGGGCTGCATCTCCGTGCGGGTCCAGGTATGGTTGCCGAGGGTAATGACGTCGGCGCCGGCGCGGAAAATGAGATCCGCCTGCTTGGGCGTAATGCCCACTACATTTGCGTTCTCTCCGTTTACCACGGTGAAGGCAATATCGTTTTCCTTCTGAAAGGGCTTGAGCCGCTTCTCCAGACAGTCCAATCCCGGCTGTCCGCAGACATCCCCTACCGCCAGTATTTTCACGATCATGACAAAACCCTCCCGGCATGCAGAATCCTTGATTTTATTATTTTACCACAAATTGCATGGGAACAGCAAGGCCTTTGCGCACATACTGATAGTATCTTCATGAAGGAGGCTTTTTTGATGAACAAGCGCAATTTTTATGTCGGTATGGGTCTTGGCCTTGCGGTGGGCGGCGCGGCGATGTTCGCCATGCGCCCGAAGAAGAGCGGTGTCAAGACCGTGGTGGGCCGCACGCTCAAAACCATGGGTGAGGCGGCGGACGCCGTTTCGGATCTGATGGGATGGTAACAGGGGCGGCCATGCGGCCGCCCCTTTAAGTCAACACCGCACAATCCGCCTTCGGCATCTCCTGGAAAATTTGTGCCCTGATTTCGTCACTTTTTCTTGAGGTACACAAAGTACATCTGCGAAAAAGTGCAAATTTTCTCAGGATCTGCTCTTGCCGAATTATGCGGTATTGCCTTAATCGTCCTGTTTAATTCAGCACAAAGCGCTCCACCGCGCGGGCAAAGCCCGCCTCGTTGTTGCTCGCCGTCACATAGTCCGCGGCCCCGAGAAGCGCGGGGGCGGCGTTTGCCATGGCAACACCGATGCCTGCAAGCTCCAGCATATCGAGGTCGTTGGTCCCGTCACCGAGGGCCATGCTGTCCTTGGCCTCCACACCGAGGATGCGGCACAGGCTCATCAGGCACTGGCCCTTGGTGGCGCTCAGGGCATTGATCTCAATGTTGAAAGGCATGGAGGTGGAAAAGGCCAGGTTCGGAAAGCGCTTCGGCAGCTCCTCCAGCTCCCGCGCGCGCTGCTGCATGTCGGTGAAGTAGAGCTGCAGCTTCTGCACGCCGGTCCCCTTTTCCCGGAGAAAGGCCTTCAGCTCCGGCACGGGAGCGCGAAGACTGGTAATAAGCTTTCGCACACCGGGGTCCGGGATGATACCGGGGGCAACCTTCAGCATGTCGGCGGTCATATAGCCCCAGTTGTCCTGATAGCAGTCATAGAGCACCCCGAGGGTATCGGCATATTCATAGAAGGCCACAGCCTCCTCCACCGGGATCTCGGCCCGCGCGGCGGCACGATCCTTCTGGGCGTCGTAGAGGTAGGAGCCGTTGGCCGTGATGAACCAGCGCATGAAGGGCAGGCTCTTGAGCTCGTCGGGGATGCCCTTGTAAATGCGCCCCGTGGCGGGTACGATCTGTACGCCCCGCGCGGCGGCGCGTTTGATGGCGTCGAGATTGTCCTGCGGGATCTGCTTGCTGTCGTCCAGCAGCGTCCCGTCCAGGTCAAAGGCGAGAATTTTGATCATGGCCATTGCTCCTAACTCAGCTCGTATGTCCTGTACTGTATCGCCTCGGCGATGTGGTCGGCGCGGATGGTGTCGGCGCCCTCCAGATCGGCGATGGTGCGGGCGACCCTGAGAATGCGGTCATAGCTGCGGGCCGAGAGGTTCATCGTGTCGAAGGCCGCCTTCATCAGGGCGTCCCCCTCCGCGTCCGGGGCGCAGTACTGCCGGAGATCTTTGCCCTGCATGCGGGCGTTGCAGAGGGCCTTGTCCGTAAAGCGCGACCGCTGCCGCTCTCTTGCGGCGTTAACGCGCTCGCGGATCGCGGCGGAGCTCTCCGCCGGGGCGCGGCGCTTCAGCTCCTCGTAGTCCAGAGCCGGGACCTCCACAATGAGGTCGATGCGATCCAGCAACGGGCCCGAGATGCGCGAATGATAGCGGTGTACCTCCGCCTCCGAGCACTTGCATCTCCCCGAGGGGTGCCCATACCAGCCGCATTTGCAGGGGTTCATGGCGCACACCAGCATGAAGCGGCTCGGAAAGCTCACCGAACCCGCCACGCGCGAGACCGTGACCACCCCGTCCTCCAGCGGCTGGCGCAGGACCTCGAGGGCGTCATTGCGAAACTCCGGCAGCTCGTCCAGAAACAGGACGCCGTGGTGGGCAAGGCTGATCTCACCGGGTCTGGGGATCGCGCCGCCGCCGGCAAGGCCCGCCGCCGACACCGTGTGATGGGGCGAGCGAAAGGGCCGCGAGGCGACGACCGGCTTTTCATGGCTTGTGAGCCCCGCCACGGACCAGATCTCCGTGGCTTCGATGATCTCCTCGCGGCTCATATTCGGAAGAATGCCGGGCAGGCGCTTTGCCAGCATGGACTTGCCCGCGCCGGGCGGGCCCACAATCAGGATGTTGTGACCGCCTGCCGCGGCGATCTCAAAGGCGCGTTTGACGTTCTCCTGCCCCTTCACGTCGGCAAAATCCAGCAGCGCGTCCTCCTCCGCCGTGAGGGCCGGGGCCGGCGTCGGGGAGAGCGCCTTTTCACCGCGCAGATGTCTGACAAGCTCTGTGACTGTGCGCACCCCGTAGACCTCCAGCCCCTCGGCAAAGGCGGCCTCGCTGGCATTCTCCGCCGGGACAAAGAGGCGGCGCAGCCCCTCGCGCTTGGCGGCCAGGGCCATGGGCAGCGTGCCCTGCACGGGGCGCAGCTCGCCGGTGAGGCTGAGCTCCCCGATAAAGGCGGCGTCTTCCTCCGGCGGTCTGATGTCCCCGGAGGCAGCGAGGATGCCCACCAGGATCGGCAGGTCATACACTGTGCCGGTCTTTTTCTTGTCCGCCGGGGCCAGGTTCACTGTGAGGCGGGATACCGGGAAGCGGAAGCCGCTGTTTTTGACGGCGGCGTGTACCCTCTCCCGGGCCTCCTTGACCGCCGCATCCGGCAGGCCCACAATGTCAAAGTGGGGCAGGCCGTTGGAAATATAGACCTCCACCGACACCCCATAGCCGCCGATGCCGCTGACCCCGAGGCTTTTGACGGATGAAAACACGTTGTTCACCTCTCTATACAGTGTGGAGCTTTATTCCGTCCTATTAAAAAACCGGAGGCTTGCGTCTCCGGTTTTTATGTTCAGTCTTCCTCCACGTCGCCGACGACCGCGATGTGCAGCTCGTCAAGCTGCTTCTGCGTGACCTCGCCGGGAGCGCCCATGAGGATGTCCTGGGCGTTCTTGTTCATCGGGAAGGGGATGACCTCGCGGATGGAGTCCTCGCCGGCCAGGAGCATGACCATGCGGTCCACGCCCGGGGCGATGCCGGCGTGCGGGGGCGCACCGTAGCAGAAGGCGTTGTACATGGCGGGGAACTTCTTCTTCACGTCCTCCTCGCCGAGGCGGACCATCTCAAAGGCCTTGATCATGATCTCGGGATCGTGGTTGCGCACGGCGCCGGAGGAGAGCTCCACACCGTTGCACACCAGGTCGTACTGGTCGGCGGTGATGGTGAGGGGATCAATCTCGCCGCGCTCTGCCTTGAGCAGCACATCCAGGCCGCCCGCAGGCATGGAGAACGGGTTGTGGCAGAATTCCAGCTCGCCGGACTCCTCGCCGATCTCGTACATCGGGAAGTCCACGATCCAGCAGAACTCGTAGCGCTCTTTATCCATATGGCCGGGGACGGCGGCGCCCAGCATCTTGCGCATGACGCCCGCAGTCTTGAGGGCCTGATCGTGCTTGCCCGCGGCGACGCCCACGAGCGTGCCGGGCTTGAGGCCCAGGGCCTCGATGACGGCGTCCTTCTTTTCCGCGAGGAACTTGGCAACGCCGCCGGCAAGCTCACCCTTCTCGTCAAGCTTGAACCAGTAGGGCTTCGCGCCTGCCTGTACCTCCACGTCGGCGCAGAGCTTGTCGATCTGCTTGCGCGTCAGGTCGCAGCCGGAGACTGCGATGGCCTTGACGGTGTTGCCCTCGGCAAAGGGGGCAAACTCGGAACCCTTGACGAGCTCCGTGATATCCTGCAGCTTGAGGTCGATGCGCAGGTCCGGCTTATCCGAACCGTAGGTCTCCATAGCCTCGAGATACGGGATGCGCTTGAAGGGGGCGGAGGAGGCGATATCGTAGGTGCCGTACTTGGCAAAGATCGGGGGCAGCACGTCCTCGAGCACGGCAAACACATCGTCCTGGGTGGCGAAGGCCATCTCCATGTCGAGCTGGTAGAACTCGCCGGGGGAGCGGTCACCGCGCGCGTCCTCATCGCGGAAGCAGGGGGCGATCTGGAAATAGCGGTCAAAGCCGGAGGTCATGAGAAGCTGTTTAAACTGCTGTGGTGCCTGGGGCAGGGCGTAGAACTTGCCGGGGTGTTTTCTCGCCGGGACCAGGTAGTCGCGCGCACCCTCGGGACTGGAGGCTGTGAGGATGGGCGTCGTGATTTCCAGGAAGCCGTGCTCGGTCATGGCCTGACGCAGGGCCGCCACGACGTTGCAGCGGAGGATGATGTTCTTTTTGACGGCGGGGTTTCTCAGATCCAGGTAGCGGTACTTGAGGCGCTGGGTCTCATCGGCCTCGCGGCTGCGGTTGATTTCAAAGGGCAGCTCGTTATAGCGGCAGCGGCCCAGAATCTCGATCTTCTCGGGCACGACCTCGATATCGCCGGTGGGGAGCTTGGGGTTTTTGCTGTCGCGTTCACGCACAACGCCCTCGACGGAGATGGTGGACTCCTTGTTGATGCCCTTGACGACGCGCATCATGTCCTCATTCTCGATGACCACCTGGGTGGTGCCGTAGAAGTCGCGCACGACGACGAAGGCGAAGTTATTGCCGACCTCGCGCACGTTCTCCATCCAGCCGACGATCTTGACCTTCTGGCCGACGTTCTCAATGCGCAGCTCGCTGCAGGTGTGGGTACGGGATTGTGTCATAGATACCAACCTTCTTCTATATGATTTGACGTTTTTATTCTTTAGGCAACACCGCGCAATCCGTCTTCGGCATCTCCTGGAAAATTTGTGCCCTGATTTCGTCACTTTTTCTTGAGGTACACAAAGTACATCTGCGAAAAAGTGCCTTTATCAGAACCCAAATTTGCCGAATTATGCGGTATTGCCTTTACTCTTTTATCACGCTGCTGGCATTCATCTCCGCAACGCGCGCTGCGATATGCCGCGCGGCCTCGTCCGGCGTGAGCTTGACCTGCTCGCCGGTGTGCATGTCCTTCACCGAGAGCATCCCCTCGTTCATCTCATCCTCGCCGATGAGCACCGCGAAGGGCACGCCGATCTTGTCGGCGTAGGCCATCTTGGCTTTGAACTTGCGCTTCTCGCCGTAGAGCTGCGTGCGGACCCCGGCGTTGCGGAGCGTGGTGGCCGCGGCAACGGCGAAGCCCAGTTCCTCCGTCATCGGCAGCACCAGCGCGTCGCAGGGGGCGGTGACAAGCTCGTCGGACAAAAGGCCCTGCTCACTGAGCACATAGAACAGCCGCGTCAGACCGATGGAAATGCCGACGCCCGGAAGCTGTTTGTCGGTGTAGTATTCCGCGAGGTTGTCATAGCGCCCGCCGGAGCAGACGGAGCCGATTTCCGGATGCTCGGTCATTTCGGTCTCGTAGACGGTGCCGGTGTAGTAGTCGAGGCCGCGGGC
Source organism: Oscillospiraceae bacterium (assembly GCA_902761635.1). Taxonomy (GTDB): domain Bacteria; phylum Bacillota; class Clostridia; order Oscillospirales; family Oscillospiraceae; genus Limivicinus. Next base: position 26,758 of record CACWLG010000038.1, read on the forward strand.
GATAGTGAGGTCGACGGCGAAGTTTTCCTCCGGCACGCCGAAGTCCTTGAGGTACCTTGTGACGGCGATCAGCTCGTCCAGCCCCTCATCAAAGGTCCCGTCCATGCCGCGGTAGCGCTCCAGCGCCTCGATCACCTCGGCATTCGTGCCGCAGATGGCCATGAAGTCCAGCACATTTTCCGCCTTGCAGGGGAGCATCTTCACCTCGTCAATGAGGAGCTCGCGCACCTTTTCCGCGCCGATCTTGTCGAGCTTGTCCACGGTGCGCATGATCTCGCCGGCCTTCTCGCTCATGCCGTTCATAGCGTAGAAGCCGTTCAGGAGCTTGCGGTTATTCACGCGGATGCGGAACTTTTTGAGCCCCAGCTTTGTGAAGGTGCTGTAGATGATGGCGGGGATCTCCGCCTCGTTTAAAATGTCCAGCTTCCCGTCGCCGATCACGTCGATGTCGGCCTGGTAAAACTCCCGGAAACGGCCGCGCTGGGCGCGCTCTCCCCGGTAGACCTTGCCGATCTGATAGCGGCGGAAGGGGAAGGCCAGCTCGGAATAGTGCTGCGCCACGTATTTTGCAAGCGGCACCGTGAGGTCAAAGCGCAGGGCCAGATCGCTGTCGCCCTTCTGGAAGCGGTAGATCTGCTTTTCGGTTTCGCCGCCGCCCTTGGCCAGCAGCACCTCCGCCGATTCGATGACCGGGGTGTCCAGGGGCGTGAAGCCGTAGAGGGCGTAGCTTTCCCGCAGGATCGAGAGCATGCGCTCCATTTTCATCTGCTGCCGGGGCAGCAGCTCCATAAAGCCGGACAGGGTCCGGGGACTGACTTTTGCCATATGGTTTTCCTTTCTGTGGAAAAAAGTCCGTAAAATGCCTATGGGCGCTTCACGAAGCGCCCGTCGACAATGCGCAGGTCAAACGGGCGATTCGTGAATCGCCCCTGCAGGAGCTATGGTTCTTATTTCTTTTGAGGGTTGACGATATTGCGCCAGTCAAGGTCGCCGCGTCTCAGTCCCTGCACCAGAACCTCGGCCGTGGCGGCGTTGGTGGCAAAGGGGATCTGATACTGGTCGCAGAGCCTCTCGATCTTGTTGATGTCGTCGAAGCCCTTGGGGTTCGTAGGGTCGCAGAAGAAAAGAACGAGGTCGATCTCGTTGAAGGAGATGCGCGCCCCGATCTGCTGGGCGCCGCCCTGCTCGGCATGGAGATAGAGGGTAATGGGCAGCCCCGTAGCCTCGGCCACAAGCTTCCCGGTGACATGGGTGGCGCAGAGGGAGTGCTCCGCCAGGATGCCGCAATAGGCGATACAGAACTGAACCATCAGTTCCTTTTTTCTGTCATGGGCCATTAAAGCAATGTTCATCCGAATACTCCGTTTCTCATTTCACATCTTAATTCTCAAATCAATTCATTATAAACACTTCGGCTTGAAACTGCAATACGGATTTTCCATTTTTTCGGGTACGAATCGGTGAGTTTTTCTGTGATGAGTTTTTCTGTGAAAACTCATTTCAACAGCGTCATTTCCGGCTCTGAGGTATCGCTGTAGCCGCGGATGGTGATGTAGGCGTCCATGATCTGCCGGGCGATGAACTGCACGTCGGCGCCGGCGCCGCCGCGCTCCACCACCACGAAGATGGCAACCTCCGGGTCCTTATAGGGTCCGTAGCACATGAAGATACCGTCATTCTGAATGCCTTCGCCCTTCTGGGCGGTCCCGGTCTTGCCGGCGCAGCGCCAGGCGCAGGGGACCCAGATGTTTGCGTTTGTCTCATTGGTATAGTCGTTGAGCACCATCCACATTCCCTCGTGCACCGCGTCCCAGTTATACTGGGCAGTCTCCACAGAGGACATGATCTTCTTCTCGCGCTCGTAGAGCTTTTCGGAATAGTCGTAGTTGCGGATGGTTTTGATGATGGAGGCGGAGTAACGGGTGCCGCCGTTTGCGACGGTGGCACAGTATTCCGCCATTTGGATCGGCGTGAACACAGAGTCGGACTGGCCGATGGCGGCCTGCAGCGTGTCGCCGATGCGCCACTCGGAGCCCGCGTAGTCCTGGTGGTTTGCGCGGTTGGACATGTTGCCCTTGGCCTCCACCAGCTCGATGCCGCTGAACTGGCCGAGGCCGAAGGCGGCGGCAAATTCGCCCATGTCGTCAACGCCGAGGTCATTGCCCACGGTGTAGAAGAAGTAGTTGCAGGAATCGCGGATGGCGGTGGTGACGTTTTCCTCCGGGTGGGTCAGGTGCTCCTTCTTGTTGGCGTTCCAGATCCAGCATTCGGGAGCGTAGCCTTCAGCGGCGTAGCGGGTGTACACGCCCTGGCACTTGACCTTCTTCTCGGTGTTGATGATGCCCTTGGTCAGGCCTGCGATGGCGGTGCAGGGCTTGAAGGTGGAGCCGGGGGCGTAGGTGCCGAGCAGCGCCCGGTTGAAGAGCGGGGCGTTCTCCGCCGCCAGCAGCTCCTGATAATCCTCGATGATGCGCGACACGTCATAGGTCGGCCAGCTTGCCAGGGCCAGAGGAGAGCCGTCCTTCACGTTCACCACCACGGCGGAGGCGCCGGTGATGTTGTCCTTCAGATCCACATTGTAGTCGCCGCGTGCCGTGCCTTCGGCGCGCTTTTGGGCGATGTTTTTCTTCAGGATCTCCACGCCGTTGCCGAGGATGCGCTCGGTCTGCTCCTGCAGGACGCTGTCGATGGTGAGGTAGATGTGGTTGCCGGGCACCGGCTCCTTGGTGTAGACGGTGGCAAGGATGGTGCCGGCGGCGTTGCGGGTTTCCTCCACCTCCCCGTCCTGGCCGTGAAGGTAGTTTTCAAAGGCGTACTCGATGCCGTCCTTGCCCACCATGGCGTCGGTAGAGTAATCCAGCAGGGAGTATTTCTCAAACTCTTCCTGGGTCATGAGTCCCACGTAGCCCAGGATGTGGGCGGCATAGTCGGTGGAGTACTGGCGGATATAAGCCCGCTTGACTTCAATGCCGACGAGCTTGTTCTCCATGATGGAGGAGATGAGGTTCATGCTGGCGTCTTCAACGAAGACGTAGTCTGCGGTGTTGATGGCGTAGCGGACGTTGATGGAATAGCGCACCCCGGCTATCAGGCGCATCTCGGCGGCGGAATAGCTGTTGTCGATGTTGTAGCGGGTGCGCATATAGCTCATCAGCTCCACAGCCGTGCAGTCGGGGCTCAGATCCTGGCGCTTATAGTAGGCCTCCAGCATGGTGCGCTGGATGGCGGTCATATTCTCATCGTATTCAAAGGGCGGCTCGAGGGTGACGGGCAGATCATCGGTATACTCGTCGCCATAGGAGCGCACCATGCTCACCAGCTCCAGGATGACGGCGTTGGGGTCGTCGTTGGCAAAAAGCTTGTCCGTGTCGATCTTGAGGTTGTAGCACTCGGCGTTGGACACCAGCACGCGCCCGTAACGATCGAGGATGTTGCCGCGGGCCGCGGTGACGGTGCGGGTGGTCTTGGTCAGCTCGTTTGCACGGTTATAGTAGGCCTCGCCCTGGACGATCTGAAGCTGATAGAGAAAGTACATATAGACGGCCAGCAGCAGAGCCGCGATCACCGCGAGCGCCGCCACCCGGCCGGGCTTGATGAGTCTGCTGTTCATAACAATCCTTTCCGTTCATTCTCTGCTCCACTTTGCCGGCAGCGGATAGGCCAGCGCGGCGGCAGGCAGAGAAAAGAGCGTCTGCAGCAGGGCGACCTTGAGCATCTCGAGGCTCCAGGCATCCCCTGCCAGGGTTTTGAGCATCTGCAGAAGCGCCGTAATGAGCAGGGCCAGCAGGGCAAGGCCCATGAAGGCAAAGAAACGGCGGTTGATGAAAAACTGGGAGATGAATGCGGACAGAAGGCTCAGCGCCGGCAGGAGGATGAGGAAAAACACCCGATTTTCCACAAAGCTCATGTCCGCAAAATAGCCCATCAGCAGGCTGAACAGCGGCCCCCAGGTAGCCCCCTCGAACATGCCGAGCGCGGCGGACACCGCGGGCAGCGCCAGGGGACAGACGTTCATGGGCCGTATATGGCTGAATATCATGTTCTGGGTCATCAGGGTCAGAAACATGAACAGCAGATAGCGCAGGACCTTGTTCAGGTCGATCTTTTCCAGTAAATCCTTCATCATTCCACCACGGTAAAATCCTTGATCACGAACACCTGCACCAGGGAGTCCAGGTTTGCCTGGGGCTCCACGATGCCGTATTCGATCTGGCCGCCGGCCTCGGTCTGCACGGCGGTGAGAGTGCCGATCATCAGCCCCGCCGGAAACGCGCCGCCGGAGCCGGAGGTCAGTACATCGTCGCCTACGAAGATCTGTGCCCCGTCGGCGAGATAGGTGAGCTTCGCGGTCTTCTCGCGCATGAAGGAAAATTCACCCACCACCATGCCGGAGTTGCCCGTGGCCCCGACGAAGGCGCCCACGGACATGTCCACGTCGATGAGGGTGGAGACTGTGGCCCAGTTGGTGCCGAGCTCCGTGATCTGGCCCACCACCGCACCGTACTCGGTCACGACGGGGTCGCCCATTTCGATGCCGCTGGAGGCGCCCTTGGAGATGGTGAAGGCGCTGGACCAGTTGGAGCTGGACCAGAGCACCACCTTGCACGACTCCATCACGTAGTCGGTGTGCTTCTCCCGCAGCTCCAGCAGCTTTCTGAGGCGGGAGTTCTCCTCCGAGGCCTCGATGCCCTCGCGGGCGGACTGCTGGGCGTCTGCAAGCTGAGAGCGCAGGGATTCGTTCTCCGCCAGAAGCGAGTCGTATTCATAGAGGTAGCCGTACATGCTGTCAAACCAGTTGACCGCGGAGGACAGCACCTTCTGGATGGGGGACTTGATGACGCCGGCCGCGTTCTGCACAAAGCCGATGCGACCGTCCCGGGCTGCGGCGCCAAGGCCGATGATGAGGGCCACGGCGGCAACGATGATGCCGATGCGCAGGCCGTTTTTCTGCAGATATTGCTTCACAGCAGCGTCACCCCCAGTTCCTTGAGCATCAGCCCCAGGCGGCAGAGCGGCAGCCCCACGACGTTGAAGAAATCACCTTCGATCCCCTCGACGAAGAGCGAGCCCCTGCCCTGGATGCCGTAGGCCCCGGCCTTGTCCATGGGCTCGCCGGTGGCGATATAGGCGGCGATCTCCGCGTCGGTCAGCGTCCGAAAGCGGACAGCGCTCCGCTCGGCGGCCAGGAGCTCCTGTCCACCCCGCAGTACGCACACGCCGGTATATACCGCATGCGTGTCTCCGGACAGTCCGCGAAGCATACGCTCAGCGTCGGCTTCGGTATGGGGTTTGCCGTAAACCTGTCCGTTGTGCCAGACGATGGTATCCGCCGCTACGATGATATCGTCCTTTTCGCATTTTTCCGCCACCTCGCGGGCCTTGTGGGCGGCCAGGGCTTTCACCAGCTCATCCGGCGGGAGCGCCCGCCCGGCTTTTTCCTCGCCGACGGCGGGGAGAATGACGAGATCCCTGACGCCCAGCATCTGCATGAGCTCACGCCGCCGCGGTGACGCGGAGGCAAGTATGATAGACATTTTAATAATCTCCAAAAGCTTTCATTCAGTCTCATTCGACTCCCCGGTAGTACAGCCCTCTCGTCAGCACATTCGGCTGATAGTCGGACAGACCGAGATAGACCTTCGCCACCTCCAGGCATTCGCGCGGGGACTCGGTGGTGAACAGCATGCGCATGCCCCAGAGGCCCGCGCCGTAGAGATCCTGCGCCTTGTCGGCGAGGTAAAGCTTGTGGGCGTTGTAGATGACATTGCGGCAGCCGAACTCCTTGACCACCGGGAACACCGCGCCCATACGGTCGGACATCTGCGCCGGGGTCGCGCAGGTGCAGCGCCCCGAGGAGTGGCGGATCACACACTGGTCCGATACCATGAGAGGGAGCCTCCCGTATACGATCATCTCGGTATCGAGCGTCTTGGACAGATCCCGGATCTGCGCGATGCGCAGCTCAAAGGAGGCAGTGGCGGAGCTGAAGCCCGCCTGGCGCACCATCTCCATACTGAGGGAGTTGAACACATTCAGGCCGAAGTCGCCCCGGATGCGCATGCCGACATTCTTCGCGAGCATCGCGTGGCCGAGGTTTCCGACCAGCGCCTCGTTGATGCCGAAGTCGAAGAGCTTTTCCAGCATCTCCCGGACATAGGGCTCCTCCTCGTCCGTGATGACGCGCGGCAGCACTGCCACCGGGACCGTACCCTGCTCCTCAAAGGGCTCAAGCAGGTCAAAGTATTCGTTCATGACCGTGATGGGCACATAGAGATACCGGGGGTGCAGGGCCGCAAGCTCAGGCGTGAGCTGCTCGGCTGTGAGCACCTGGAAAATCATGGCCGGGTCCACCCCCGGCGCGTTGCCCTTCGGCTTTGCAGGGATGGTCCCCACGCGCCGCTTCGGCGGTCTGCCCCGCTGCTCGCTGAGCTCCGCCACCAGGCTGCGCCTGAGCTCATTGATGGCGGCGGCGGGCAGAAAGAGGCCTGGATCGGTCTGGGCCTTGTTCTCCACCACATTGTAGGGGGTGCCGCCGGTTTTGAACATCTGGTCCGTGAGATAGGATGGCGTGAGCCCCTGGCCCCGTGCCTTCTCCGGCACCCGGCCCGCGGCGACGGCCTTGTGCCCGTCGTCGTCAAAGGCGATGGCGCGGATGGGCTGGCCCTTCTCTGCCACGGTGTAAAAGTGCACCGGCACCCGCCGGAGCTCCCCTTCGGCGTAGCCCTTGCGGGCCTGGTCAAAGAGCTGCTCCGTATCCCGGTCGGCCTCTCCGCGCACGCCGAACATGTCCTCCCGGTCGCCGTTGAAGTAGCCCTGGGTAAAGCCCTGGCGGGAGAAGGCCCGCTCCAGATCCGCCATCTCCTCGGGCGTGGGCTGGCGGTGCTCCTTGAGGGCCTTGGCGTAGATTTTTGTGGTGATGGCGGTGTACTCCGGCCGCTTCATGCGCCCTTCGATCTTGAGACAGGCGACGCCCGCGTCCTCAAGCTCCTGGAGCCTGTCCACCAGGCAGTTGTCCTTGAGGGAGAGGGGGTAGTCGTCCATGCGCCCGCCGAGGGAATACTGCATGCGGCAGGGCTGGGCGCACATGCCGCGGTTGCCGCTGCGCTGGCCGATAAGGGCCGACATGTAGCACTGGCCCGAATGGCAGAAGCACAGGGCCCCGTGGACAAAGACCTCCGTCTCGATGGGGGAATTCCGGGTGATGTAGCGGATCTGCTCCAGGCTCAGCTCCCTTGCCAGCACCGCCCTCGTCATGCCGAGTTCCGCCGCTGCCTCCACGCCCGCAAGGTTGTGGATCGACATCTGGGTGCTCGCGTGCAGGGGGATATCCGGCAGGTACTGGCGGACAGCGGCAGCAAGGCCCAGGTCCTGGATGATGATGCCGTCGGTCCCGGTCTCGGAGGCGATGCGCGCTGCCGCAAGAGCCTCCTCCACCTCCCGGTCATTGACCAGGGTGTTGAGCGTGACATAGACCTTGCAGCCGCGTATATGGCAATAGCGCACCGCGCGCTCATATTCCTCATCGGTGAAATTCTTCGCGCCGCGCCGGGCGTTGAAGTTGCCCATGCCCATGTACACGGCGTCCGCGCCGTTCTGCACCGCGGCGATCACAGCCTCGGGCGACCCGGCGGGGGAAAGCAGTTCGATCATATCGTGTGGTCCTTTTTATCTCTGTAATAGCAGTAAACAAAGACGAAGCCTGTTTGCAGCTGAACATAAAAATACAGTGTAATTATACCACAGTGTCAAGGCTTGCGGCAAGGGGATTCTCGTGGTATAATGTGCCCACTGCGTAAACAAACCATGAACTTTGGAGGTGAGCACATGCAGGGGGAAGCGGAAGCCTTTCTTGTCGCCCCGGAGGAGGCGCAGCGCCTGATCGCCGCCCACGACGGGGACGTGGCCCTGCTGTGGCTCTTTCTGCGGCAACGCCCCGGCAGCACGCTGGAGGATGCTGCGCGGGCCCTCTGCCGTACCCGGGCGGAGCTGGAAGCAGCCTATGAAAAGCTGCAGAGGCTGAGCCTGCCGGCTGTCAAGGCCGCGCCCGCCGCTGCCTCCACGGTCAAAAAAGCCGGGCCGAGCCTGCCGGTGCCCGAACCTGCACAGGAGCTGCCGCAATACACGTCGAAGGATCTGGTGCAGCGCAGCCAGGAGGATGCGCGCTGGACAGCGCTGCTCACCGAGGCGCAGCGCGCGCTGGGCCGCAAGCTCAACAGCAGCGAGATGAAAACGCTCTTCGGCCTGTACGACTATCTGGCCCTGCCGCCAGAGGTGCTGATGATGCTGCTCAACTACTGCGTTGCAAACGCCCCGTCTGGCAATTCCCCCTCCATGCGCTTTATCGAAAAGGAGGGCTACGCCTGGGCAAACCGTGAGATCCTGACCCTGGAGCAGGCAGAGGAATATATCGCCGCAAGTCAGCGGCGCAGGGAAAAGCTCAGCCGGACGGCAAAGATCCTCGGCATCAGCGGCCGGGCCCTGACGAATACCGAGGCAAAATATCTGGGCGCGTGGCTCGATATGGGCTTTGACGATGAGATGATCGGCATGGCCTATGACCGGACCGTCACGAATACCGGCGCCCTCAAGTGGACCTATATGAACGGCATCCTCAAGAGTTGGCATGAAAAGGGCCTGCACACGCCGGAGGCGGTCCGGGAAAAGGATACCCGCCGGCCCAGAGGACAGGCGGGTAAGCAAGAGGCGCCGCGGGACATGGACAAGCTCCTTGCGGCCCTGGAAAAGCTTTAATGGGACGGTGATCAAATGCCCTACGACGGAAAACTCCTGGCCCGGGCCAGGAGTGAGCTTGACAGTATCCGTGAAAAAAACCGGGAGGAACAGCAGCGCCGCTATGCCGCCGCCTGCGCAAAGATCCCGGAGCTGCGTCAGATCGACCAGCAGCTTCGTGCCCACATGGCTCAGCTTGTGCGCCTGACCCTGAGCAAGCGCCCCGATCTGAAGGAGCGTCTGGATGAGCTGCGGGACGAAAACCTGAGCCTGCAGATGCGCCGGGCCGAGCTGCTGACCGCCGCCGGTTTCGGCGGGGGCTACCTGGACGAGATCATCTCCTGCCCGGTCTGCCGGGATACGGGCTTTACCCAGGGGCGCGTCTGCCAGTGTCTCGACAGGCTCTACAACCGGGAGCTGACCAGGGAGCTCGGCACGCTCATGCGCCGGGGAGACGAGAGCTTCCAGCACTTTGATCTGAGCTATTATCCTGCCGAGCCCGACCCGGAAACGGGGCTTGTGCCGCGGGACGTCATGCGCCGGGTCTCGGAAGCCTGCAGGCGTTATGCGGAAAATTTCTCCGACACCTCCCGGAATCTGCTGTTCCAGGGGGGCACGGGCCTCGGCAAAACCTATCTCTCGGCCTGCATTGCCCGGGTGGTCTCGGCGCGGGGCTACTCAGTCTGTTATGAAACAGCCGCCGCTGCGCTGGATAATTACGAGAAGGCAAAGTTCAACCGCGATACCGAGGAGGGGGAGGCCGCCGCCGTGCGCATCAAGCGTATGGAAAGCTGCGATCTCATGATCCTGGACGATCTGGGCACCGAGATGCCCACGCCCATGGCCCAGAGTGCGCTGTACACCCTGGTCAACAACCGCCTCGTAAATGAGAGGCGGACCATCATCAGCACCAATCTGTCAAATGACGAGCTGAACCGCCGCTACACCCCGCAGATCGCCTCCCGCATCCTGGGAGAGTTTCAGTGCCTGCCCTTCGTGGGCACGGACATCCGCCGTCTGAAGCGGGGCATATGACGGCTCAGCGATTCAGCCGCCAGTTCTCCTTCGGCGCCCAGCCGGGGAGGGGCATGCGCTGCATGGCGCCGAAGATCTTGGACTTCATGTCCGGGTATTCGGCGCTCATTCCTTTTAAAAGCTGTTTGATCTCATAGCGCTTGCTGGCCTTGTCCTGGGGGCAGGGGTTTTCCACCACCGGGACGTTGAGCTGCGCGGCGAGATTGGCGATCTTCTGTTCTCCGGCATAGATGAGCGGGCGGATCTGGGTCACGCCGGAGCGGTCCAGATAGGTCACGGGCCGAAAGCAGCTCAGCCTTCCCTCAAACAGCAGACTCATCATAAAGGTCTCCACCGCGTCGTCAAAGTGGTGGCCCAGGGCCAGCTTGTTTACGCCGTGCTGGCGGATAAGGTCGTTGATGGCGCCCCGGCGCATCTTGGCGCAGAGGGAGCATGGGTTTTCCTCCTTGCGCACATCGAAGACGACCTCCTTGATGTCTGTCCTGAGGCAGGTATAAGGGACCTCCAGCTCCTGGCACAGCTCCTTCACCGGCGTGAAATCCATGCCCTCAAAGCCGAGCTCCACCGTGACGGCCTCCAGCGTAAAGCGCCGGGGATAGAAGCGGCGCAGGTGGCTCAGGGCCAGCAGCAGAAGCATGCTGTCCTTGCCGCCCGAGACGCCGACCGCCACCCGGTCGCCTTCCAGGATCATATCGTAATCATCCACCGCGCGGCGCACGGTGCCTGTAAATTCGTTGAGCAGCCTGTCCATAGGAGTCCCCGCCTCTTTCCTGCGTTTTGTGCCGTCTATTGTAACGGCAGAGCGCCCGAATGTCAAAGCGTTTTGAAAACGAAAAATAGAAAATCAGAATACGGGAGTATTTTCGAGATTTCTTGAGCTTTTACGAGATTCCAAAATCAGAATCAAATTTTCTGTTGACAGCTTCCCGCCCCTGTGGTATAAAAGGGAAGCGCGCCGGACGGGACCCGTTAACCGCCCGCGCCCTGAAACAGCCAAAACATGATTTTAATATGGAGGCAAGACTATGTCCACAACCATGCTCACCAAGGAGACCGTTGAACGCAAATGGTACATCCTTGACGCAGCCGGCAAGCCCATGGGCAAGACCGCTGCCCTCGCCGCTGATCTTCTGCGCGGCAAGCTCAGACCCGACTACACTCCCCACGTCGACTGCGGCGATTACGTCATCATCATCAACGCCAAGGACGCTGTCCTCACCGGCAAGAAGCTGGAGCAGAAGTACTACCGCACCCACTCCGGTTATCCCGGCGGGCTGAAAGAGACCCAGTACAAGATCCTGATGCAGAAGAAGCCGGAGCTGGCCATGCGTCTGGCTGTGCGCGGCATGCTGCAGAAGAACACCATCGCCCAGTGGCAGCTCAAGCGCCTGCGCATCTTCGCCGG
>CACWLG010000039.1:0-20960 GCA_902761635.1 Oscillospiraceae bacterium
CTATCCTGACGATGAATACTTCTTTTTGAAACTCATCGACATGAGCCGCCATTGACCTGTTACGCATCGTTCATCCCACAGGAAAAATGATTGAACCATTTTTCTTTGCCGGACAAAGAGCTTTCCGCCTATGCGGAAAAGGTTGCTTCACTGCCTTTTGTGACCAACGACGGCGTTTCCATGACCTATGGCTCCGCCATAGAAGAAATCTGCGACGTCGTACAAAAGCAAGCGCAAAAGGTAACAAGAACAGGGGCTGTTTTGTCACAGCCCCTGTTTTTGTTACCTGAAGAAGACTTAAGTGGGCATGGGCAGGAACTTGTTGTTTCATCTCGAATTAATATCAATAGCAACTTTTTATGGTTAATGTGAAAGAGAGGAAATTTCCATGCCAAAGAAACACCAATCTGTGTTGCTGGGCTGCGTCCTGTTTCTTATTGTGGTTCTTATTTCTTACGCTACCGTTGCAGGTGCCGCTCGCAAGCAAAATATCAATTATCCCGCTTATATGCAGGGGATTGATTACGGCAACGGCCCGGTTTATGTCATCGGACATAAACCTCCCGATTCTGACAGCGTGTGCACGGTGATTGCCTACGCAAACCTGAAACGGAACTTGGGGGTAAATGCCGAGCCCAGGATTGCCTCACCGATAAACGCGGAAACCGCCTACGCCTTAAAATATTTTGGCTTCAAGGAACCGCCGCTGCTGGATAATGCCGCCGGTAAAAATATCATTCTCATAGACCATAACAGCTTCGCCCAGGCGGCTCCTGGCATGGACAAGGCCAATATACTGGAAGTCATCGACCATCATAATCTCATTGGTGACGTCAAAACAGCAGCTCCCGCTTATTACCGCAATCTGCCCATAGGTTGCGCTTCCACCATTGTGTGGCTGGAATATCGCGAAGCCAATGTTCCCATTGAAAAGGCCATGGCCGGGATGATGCTTTCCGCCATCCTGTCCGACACGGACAATTTGCAGAGCAACACCGCCACGGACTTAGACCGGCAGGCGGTAGCCGACCTCGTGAAAAAAGCGGGCGTCAAAGACAGAACCGCCTATTTCCTTGCCATGGAAGAAGAATTTGCCGCTTACCGAAATATGTCAGACAAGGACATTTTTTATTCCGATTACAAGGAATTTACCGTCAATGGCATTTCCTATGGTTGTGCCACGGTCGTCGCCCTGACGCCGGAAAAAAGGCGAGCTTTGGAGAAACGGCTGGGTGATTGGGTAATGAAAAACTATGACACGCAAAAAATGGATATGCTTTTCCTGAAAATCCATGATTTGGAAACCTATTCGGCGACTATATCCTGCTATGGTGACGGCGCCATGGAGTGCGCCGCCAAAGCCTTTGCCACTGTGGACGGAAACAAAATCCTCCTGGATAAGAATCTTTCCAGGAAAAAGGTAGTTCGTCTCCTTCAGCCGCAAATCGAAAAATGGGCGACACCCCAAGGACAAAAACAAGCGGCATAATTATTAGCTTTGCAACGTTTCATAAGACCATGCAGAAGCAGGGCACCATGAAGATAAAGAATGTCTGCCTGGAAGTGCAGGAAATGATGGAAATGACAGGCTTCAGTAAGTTCATGGCTGTGGATTAAATGCTGAGGTGTGCAAACTAGTCAGGGGAAAGGAAAAGCGCCCATGAAGAAATTTCTGCTGACGATAATATTACTCTTTTTTATGGCTTCCTGCCTGGCCAATCCCCTGACCACGGAGGAAGAAGTGGCCCATGGTCGCATCGGCACCTGGCCCGGGTCTCTGGCGGAGGATTGTGCCAGGGAGCATTTTCCCCAGGCCAATTTTGTCTATCTGGATACTATAGCGGATATGGCCCAAAATTTAAGGCAGAAGAAGATAGAGGCCTTCTCCATGAACCGCATCTTTGTAGATGAGCTTATTGCCTCAGGGCAAAATGATGTGGAAATCCTGGGAGGACCTCTGGGCAGGACCAGCTTTTCCTTTGTGTTTGCCGAGTCGGAGAAGAGCAGGAAGCTCTGCAGCGAGTTCAATGATTTTCTGGCAGAAAGCCAGTCAAATGGCAAGCTGGCAGTCTGGCAGGAGAAGTGGCTTTTCGGCAGAGGTGAGGAACGCAAGCTGGACGGGGTGATGTTCTCCGGGGAGAACGGCACCCTGTCAGTGGTCACCAACCCGGTCCTGCCTCCCATCACCTTCATGCAGGGCAATGAGCTTTCCGGCTATGAGCCTGAGCTTCTCATGCAGTTCTGCGCCAAGTACGGCTATGATTTCAAGGTCACTGTGGCTACTTTTGAAACGGGCATGGCCGGGGTGAGCACCGGGCAGTTTGATCTGGGCTTCTGCGCCGTGGAATACCAGCCGGAGCGGGCCGAGCATTTCCTGTTTTCAGATAAGACCTGCGAGGCGGACTGTGTGCTGGCGGTGCGCTCCGATGGTGATACGGGGCTAGGGCCGGAGCAGGACATGCTGATGCCAAAAAGACAGATCCCCAGGAGTATTTTGGGCGGGTATTTGCCTTTCTGGAAACATATATGAAGCCATAGACGGCCTGTAAAATGTTGTCTGTGTGGAGGTGCCTAAATTGTATTTTGGAGAAAAAACAAAACGCAGGTATATGCAAAACTGTGTCCTTTGCGGCAATGCTCCATGTGACAAGGCCTGTCCTAAGGGCTTGGAGCCTTCCCGGCAGCTTAGGAGCATTTGGTTCAATAATGAGGCTTATGCGGCAGCTCGTCTGCCCGGGGAAAGTGCCTGTGCCGACTGTCAGGCCCCCTGTGAAACTGTTTGTGTAAAACGCAGGGAAGTGCCTATCAGAAAGATGATGGCTTTTCTGACAGAAGAAGTAAAGCCGAAACTTGACATTGAGGTGCCTGAGCATGAAAAGGCCCTGCAGACGGAACTTTGCGGCATTCCTTTGGAAAATCCCTTCCTGCTTTCTTCCTCGGTGGTGGCCAGCACCTATGATATGTGCGCCCGGGCCTTTGAGGCCGGTTGGGCAGGGGCTGCCTTCAAGACCATCTGTGCCTTTGACATACATGAGGCCTCCCCGCGCTTTTCGGCTATCCATAGTGCTGACGGCAGCATTATGGGCTTCAAGAACATAGAGCAACTTTCTGACCACAGTGTGCCGGAAAACATGGAGATCTTTCGCCAGCTGAAAAGGGACTATACCAAGAAATTCATTCTGGCCTCCATTATGGGCAGGAATGACAAGGAATGGGAGGAACTGGCCCGGCTCTGTCAGGAAAACGGTGCAGATGCCCTGGAACTCAACTTCTCCTGTCCCAATATGATGGAGGAGGGACTGGGCTCGGATATCGGGCAGGTGCCGTCCCTGGTGGAGCGCTTCACTGCCGCTGCCAGGCGTGGAGCCAGCATTCCCATTCTGGCCAAGCTGACTCCCAATGTGGCTTCCATGGGGCCAGCAGCTGAAGCAGCCCGCAATGGCGGTGCCGACGGCCTGGCAGCCATAAATACCATCAAGAGCCTGATGGCTGTAAATCTCCATACTTACGTTACCAGCCCTGCCGTAAGGGACAAATCTGCCGTGGGAGGCTATAGCGGCAATGCCGTAAAGCCCATTGCCCTGCGCTTTATAGCAGAACTGGGACAGAACCCCAAGCTCTCCGGCATGCACATCAGCGGTATGGGTGGGGTGGAAACCTGGCGGGATGCCTTGGAATTCATGATGCTGGGGGCTGGCTCCATACAGGTGACCACGGCGGTTATGCAGTATGGCTACCGTATTATTGAGGATTTGAAGGCAGGGCTCAATTACTACCTGCATGAAAAGGGCTTCAGCCGTGTAGGCGATGTGGTGGGCCTGGCTCTGGATTCTGTCAGCGACACTACAGATGTTCTGGAACGGGACAGCATTGTTTATCCCAAGTTCAACCGGCAGGCCTGCATCGGCTGTGGCCGGTGCGAGATTTCCTGCATGGATGGAGGCCATCAGGCTATCCGCCTGAATGAACGCCGCCGTCCTGTCCTTGATCCCAAAAGATGTGTGGGCTGCCACCTTTGCGTATTGGTATGTCCCACTGACTCCATACGGTCATCGGGAAGAAGGATTTATCGCAACAGCAAATAGCTGACTGGTGCCGGAAGAACGGGGGCTTTTCCTTATGTATTTGAAGAAGCTTATGAAAAATGCAGCTATGCTGCTGTGCTCAATGGCCATGATGTCAGCTGGCGGGGAGGCGCATGGGGTGGAAATCCAGGCGAGGGAAATCCCTTTTGAGTCTATAGATGGAGTCTGCGTGGGAAATGCCCAGAACAATGAGGGCAAGACGGGTGTTACTGTGCTTTGCTTTCCCAAAGGAGCAAAAACTGGTATAGATATCAGTGGCGGTGGCCCTGCCTCCCGGGAGACTCCTGTCCTTGACCCAACCAGAGAGGACATTGGCATACATGCTATCGTCCTAAGTGGTGGGAGCGCCTACGGCCTGGCGGCAGCAGATGGCGTAATGGCCTGCCTGGAGGAAAATGGCATTGGCTTAGACACAGGCTTTGCTTTAGTGCCTTTGGTGGTGCAAAGCTGCATATATGACCTTTCCTATGGGAGCGCAACTTTTCGTCCGGATAAAGCCATGGGATATGAGGCATGTCTTAACGCCCTGAAAAAGAATAATCCCCAAAGCGGCTCGATTGGTGCAGGTACGGGAGCCACCGTGGGGAAAATGTGCGGCATGAAGCAATCCCAGAAAAGCGGGATTGGCTATTATGCCATGCAGATAGGGGATTTGAAGATAGGAGCTGTTGTGGTGGTAAATGCTATGGGGGATGTCTATGCGGAGGGGCGGAAGATTGCCGGGCTCATGAATGAATCCCGCACCAACACCACCCTTGGCGCAATCATCACCAATGGCAGGTTCGACAAGGCGCAGCTCACCCGTATTGCCCAGCAGGCACGCAATGCCTATGCCAGATGCATCAATCCCGTGGGGACGCTGATAGATGGGGATACGGTGTATGCTTCCTCCTGCGGCGAGCAGGTAACGGCTGATGTCAATATGACAGGGACACTGGCGGCAGAAGTAATGGCCAAAGCCATAGAGCGGGCTATAACTACATCACAAATGGACGATGAGGAATATCTGTCCTATTGCTTGGATTGTAGATAATTCTTTTCAAAAATCGCAGCTGCTGTTGCGCAAAAATCTGCGCAGGGGCGCTCAGCATAATATTCTTTTGTACGCTTGGATGGTGTGGGCTGGTCATGCTTCTGTTCTAAGCCCAACAGTTCCCGGCAGATTATAGAGCCTTTGGATTCTTGGAATTGAAGAACAAGCTCTTGTACTTTGCTGTACAGTGCCTTTTTCTTTTCATCGTCAGGCATGTCATATCCGTCTGTTAGCCCAATCAATAAGCATAAAGCCGAGACGGCACCGCATACTTCGCGAAGACGGCTGATTCCTCCCCCCATGGGCGATGCCATCCGCAATACAGTCTTAGGGTCCAGTCCCTTTTCCTGCAGATAGTCTTCATAGGCCAGCAGCACAGACTGTGAACAGTTGTAGCCGGAATTGAAATTGTCTTTAGCCCGCTGGCCGCGAATAGATTTTTCAGTGTTCATGGTTAGTCTCCCTGTAATCCTTACTGCTCAAATTCACGATGGTGTGTTCATTTCAAAGATTCAACGAAGGGCTTGAATTTCCTGCTTGGTTGCATGGTAAAGAAGGGTATGCAGGAAAAAGGAAAGCGTAGATAGAATAACGCATATGTATGAATGTGTTGATAAGACGGGGCAGGAGGAATACTATGCAAAGAAATATTTCACCAGTTAATATGATTTGTCTGCTATTGATGGCAGTATTGATGCTGACCGGGATACGTGCGGAGGCTGGCCATCTTGAGGAGATTGCAGCCAGAGGAACGATTCGGATTGGCACCACAGGAGATTACATTCCCATGTCTTACTTAAATCCGCAAACTGGGGAATATGAGGGTATTGATGCGGAGCTATCCAAGATTATTGCAGATTCCCTAGGTGTAAAAATCCAGTATGTGCCGACCACCTGGCCGACCCTTGCTGCCGATACGCAGGCAGGAAAATTTGACATCGCCCTCTGCGGCATTTCGCGTAATTACAACCGGGCAAAGACCATGGCCATGTCGGATGCCTATGGGGAAGGTATTTTTGGCAAGACCATACTCTGCCGCGCCAAGGATGCAAAACGATTCCAAAGTCTGGCTGATATTGACAGGCCGGAAGTGCGTGTGATGATCAACCCAGGCGGGACAAATGAGAAGTTTGCCCATGCCAATCTCAAGCAGGCCCAGATTATTGTCTATAATGACAATGCAGACATACCCCGTCAAATTGCGGAAGGCAGGGCAGATATCATGATTACGGAAACTGTAGAGGCTGCCCACTATGTCTGCATGGACAAGCGTCTGGCCGCTCCGCTAAAGGATAAGCCCTTCACCCGCCATTCCTGTGGAATATTGATGGAAAAAGGCGACCAGGAATGGCTGAACTATATCAACTTCGTACTGGCTGAACTGAGGATGGATGGTACCTTGGCAAATTTGGAGGAAAAGTATCTAAAATGAAGTTGCTGAGTGACTAGGGGACAAGCAGAATAGGACCTTGCTAGAATGAGGATTGCGATTTATCCGATGACACTTCTAGTAAGGTCCTATTTAATTACTCAAACGTAAGCGCCCAATAATATGACGTGTCAGGATAGATGTACCTAAAACTCGTAGTTCTCAACCGCTAGGATACGTGGATGGAGAACTGTTGTCCCTGCTCATTGCCTCGGAAAACCAGCAATATTTGCTTCTGCGAGTTTTAGGTGCATTCCTAACCACAAAAGCCGCCAACACATGCATTGCTGCTTGTGTTGGCGGCTTGCGAACTCCTGCCTATGCTTTGCAGTTGTCTTGGACGGCCTTGCTCCAAGGCATCCAGCCCTCGAGCATTTCTGGATCGTTCATGAAATTCCTTCCGGGCATCTCCGTCAGGACGTAGCGCAGATACTTTTCTGGATCGATGCTGCTTGCCTTGCACGTCTCGACGAGGCTGTAGATGGCAGCGCTCGCTTCCGCTCCCTTCGGGCTGTCGCTGAAGAGCCAGTTCTTCCTTCCGACCGTGAAGGGACGGATGGCGCTCTCTGCCACGTTGTTCGTCATGGGGATGCGCCCGTCGCCCAGGTAGCGGCAGAGGCGCTCCTTCGCATGCAGGGCATAGTTCACCGCCTTGGCGGTCTGGAATTTCGGCGAGATTTCCGCGCGGATGGATTCCAGCCACACGAAGAAGTCCTCGACCAGGGGCTTTTCCTGGCGGAGGCGTTCTTCCTTCCGCTCTTCCGGCGAAAGGTTCTTCAGTTTTCCTTCCATGGCAGAGATGGCGCCGATCTTCTTTATGGCCTCCCATGCCTTCCCACGGCGGTTCTCCGGATTCCGGAGGACGGCTTCCCCGCCCTGCCTCGGGTCGGCAGACAGCCCCTTCACGAATTCCCGGCGCATGTGCGCCCAGCAGGCGGCATGCTCCGCGTCAAGGCGGTTGTAGCCGGAGAACTGGTCATGTACGAGGGTGCCGTGGAATCCTTCGAGGAACTTCGCGGCGTTCTCGCCGCTCCTGCCGGGGCGGTACTCGAAAATGCGGATGTCCGGGCTCTCGGGATCCAGCGGGCTCGTGGCGTAGAGCCACATGTAGGACTGCTGCTGCTTCCTTCGGGAACGCTCGGGGCTCTCCCGGTGGACCTGCACGGTCGTCTCGTCAGCATGGAGTACGGCAGAGGCGATGAGGCGTTCCTTCATGTGTCCGACGAGCGGGAGGAAGTAGTACTTGCTGAGCGCGATGGCCCAGTTCGCCATGTTCGTCCGGCTGAGCGGAAATCCGAGCCGCGCCCATGCGCGTTCCTGCCGGTAGAACGGGACGGCGAGTACGTATTTCTGGCAGAGGACGTCGGCCGCGAGTGCCGGCGTGGCGACGGAGTGCGGGAGGAGGGAGGGCGGGACAGGAGCGCTCTTGACGCCGAAGCGGTCTTCCTCCTTGCACGCGGGGCACTGGTAGACCTTCTGGTAGACGTCGAAAACTTCCACCTTCGGCGGAGTGTAGCGGACCTCCGTCCGCAGGAACTTCCTGCCCATCTCCACGAGCGGCGTCCCCGGATGGCGCTCGCAGAAGCGCTCCCCTTCCGGGAGCTCGCGGACGTCGTCTTTGTGCGGGAGGCTTTTCAGGAGCTCGTCGCGGTTCCGCTTCGGCTTTCGTGTGTGCGCCTTCACGGCAGTCCCGCAGGAAACCGGCTCGGGCTCGCCTGCCCGGGCTTCCTGCTCGGCTTCGTCGAAAAGGGAGAGCTCCTCGTCGCCCGTCTGGAGGACGCGGAGCTTCTCGGACTTCCGTCCGAACATGGCCTTGCGGAGCTGCTCGTTCCAGA
Source organism: Oscillospiraceae bacterium (assembly GCA_902761635.1). Lineage (GTDB taxonomy): Bacteria > Bacillota > Clostridia > Oscillospirales > Oscillospiraceae > Limivicinus. The sequence continues at coordinate 8,383 of CACWLG010000039.1, forward strand.
CGAGCGCGGCTTCGAGCTTTTCCTCGAAGGAAGAAATCTTTTTCAGGAGCGCCTGGTTCTCTTTCTGGAGCTCCCGGTTCTCCTTGCGGAGCTGTTCCACTTCCGTCAAGCTGTATTCCTCCCTTCCGTGATGCGCACAGCATACCACGGAGGTCTGAAAAACGCAGGGAAATCAAGGCTCTGCATGGATTTTTCAGGAACAGCAGGAGGGACGGAGCTCCCGGATGGCGGTCTTCTGCTCGATGGAGAGCCCTTCCATGAGCCAGCGGAGCTGTTGCGGCGTGATGCGCCTCGCCTCGGAAGCATCGCGCGGCCACTGGAAGCGACCGTCTTCCAGCCGCTTGTAGAGAAGCAGGAAGCCGTCGCCCTCCCAGAGCAGCCCCTTGATGCGGTCGGCGCGCCTGCCGCAGAAGAGGAAGAGTGCACGGGAAAAGGGATCCATCTGGAACTGCTGCTCGACGATGGCGGAGAGGCCGTCGATGGACTTGCGCATGTCGGTGTATCCGCAGGCGAGGTAGACCTCGCCGACGGAGGAAAGGTCGAGAAAGCTCATGGCAGTCCCACCCCTGCAGCCGCCAGCTTCCGCAGGAGCGATACGGGAGTATCCTCTGCAAGTTCGAACTGGAACGGGCCGCAGGAGACCAGGAGCTTGTCACGGGGGAGCGGCGTACTGGCGCGGACGGCGATGAATTCTGGAAGATGTGTCGAAGGAGCCGGAGTACTGCCTGCATGTGCAGGGAGCGGGGTGGAGGCTGCGGGTACGGCATCCGCTTTGACGGGCACAGACGCCTCCGCAGAGCGTCCGGAGGTCGGCAGAAGTCCGGCTGTGTCAGCTTCTCCGGACGGTTTCGGCTGGTGCAGATATTCCGGATGTTCTTCCAGCAGTTCTTCCCGAATCTTGCGGAGCCAGTAGTAGAAGGCGGCCTTCTTGATTCCGTGACGGCGCATGTATTCATTTGCTGTCAGACCGCTCGTCCGGCAGTCGATGATGACCTGCTTCCAGTAAGCGAGCTTGTGCTGGTGCATGGCATTGGAAAGTTGGCTCAAAATGAAAACCTCCAGACCAGGGTGAGTTGGGACAGTTGCACAAGTTGGCCAAGTTTTGAAACTCTGCCAACCATGAATGCTTTGTCTGATTATCTCACGAAATCTGGTCGGGAGGAATCCGGCGGATTGTTAGGCGCTTACGAAGCAGCGGGTATCATGATGGCATTTTCCTTCATGATACCCGCTGCTTTGTATTTTGGAGAACCATCGTTTCGTCTTCGAGATTTCCATGCCGCTCAACGATGGTCTTCCATCCGGCTTTCTGATGCAGACAGTCGACGTCCCTTTTTCAAGCATTCGATGGCGTGGCTTCCAAGTAATCTTTGGGATCTTTGCGCAATTCGTCAATCAATTCGAAGGGAAAGAGTTCTGCACCACCATCCGGAATTTCTTCCAGCCGTTTGATGATGGCGGCTGCCAGTGCCAGCCCGTCAGGACCATGTGGCTGGTTGAGATCCTTCGGCATATTTCGCAGGAATCGCACGCGGTCGTAGATTTCCAGCTGCCAGATGATCTGGTCGACGGCTTGCGCAAAATCGAATTCATTTCTTTCCGTCGCTATGCCAAAACGGGTAATCACATCATCCAGCCTTCGAAGGATTGCTTTGGCATTCAGATCCATAGGCAAATAGATGCGGACATTATCCTCGCAGGCCTCTGGTGCGCGAAGCTCTTCCACATCTTTCCGTGTCTCCGTCTCCAGTCGAGTTGGATCAAGCAGCCATGGTTCGTTGATAAACAAAACATTTCCCTTTGGACGCGGCCAAGGATCAATCGGATGGTGTACCATGTTTCCCTTTTCCTCTCATACACTTGCGCTTTATCTCAGGATGCGCATCACTGCAGATTTCATCTATTGTAATGCCAGGGAGGTTGTGACAGTGGCATTGTGGGTGTCAAGGATTTCGAGCAAGCGACGGGATGGGCCATTTGGCTGGTTTCGTCCGGCCTCCCATGCCTCTACCGTCTTCTTGCTCACGCAGAGGAATTTCGCAAGCAGGGATTGCGTCAAATGATTGCGTGTGCGGATGCTCTTGACATCTTCTGCGGTGAATTCTTTCGCCGGTTCCAGCACGATGCGGAGGGTATCGTGCGAGAGGTTCTTTCCGCCAGTGGTTTCATAGTCGTCAATGAGTTCTTGGAAGGAATCGGCGATCATATCGTATGTTTTGCTCATATGGCTCACTCCTCTCCTCTCTAGGAGCATTATACCCTATTCAGTAGGATAAATCAAATTGATGTGGTTGGATTTACAACTCTATTGATGATCAGGCTTTGATTCTCTGACATGAACATCTTCACCGTAAATCGTCACCCAATCATCCCTCATCGAGATCGGCATCCATCCATTTTCCGCACACGCAGAACGCATCGCATCGGCAACAGCTTCAGATCCATATTCCCGCTTCGTATCGTCAGCCAGCAGCGCAAATGCCATCGCCCGGTGTGGATTCCGGTCGAGCGTGTAGCACAGCATCGAAGCGTCGCCCATGGAATTTCCGAACGCGAGCACCGGCTGTCGGCCGATTTCCCGCACGATGGCTGCGACCTTGTCCATGCGGATTGCACGGCTACGGAGAGTGGCACGCACGATGGTGTCGCCCGCCTGATAGTCATACGAGCTCCCGTCCGCTTCCTTCCCAGACGCACGGTATTCTACATCTTTTCCAATTACATGGTCGCGGCGGACAGACAGGACACCTCCTGCGAGCACGCGCAGGGTATCGCGGTCGCTTCCAGAGATGATCCAGAGGTCGAAATCATGTGTCGCAAGGTACGTGAGCACTTCCTGCATTGGCAGGAAAAATGCCTCACCTCGTGCAAGATGCGAGAAGCCCGGCACCGGCGTCTCTATGAAAGCGCGTACATACGCCTCGTACGCCGTGACCGGCATGCCGTCAAATACGCGCGCCATTGACTGCGCGATGACATCCCCCGTTTCATGCGCCTGGCCGCCGGTCTGCATGGCTGTCCGAACATCTTCGGCAATCGCCCGGTCTTCCGGGCCAGCTTCATAGGAAGGATCCTCCAGCGCCCGATGCACGTACATCATCCATTCGAAATACGACGGCGACCGCTCCCCCATCAATGTGCCATCAAAATCAAAGACCGCGACGCGATCCTCCGGCGGGATATAGTCCGCATTCGCAGGATCCGTCACGGCCTCCACATACGCTTCCAGCGCTTTGAGCGCAGCGGCATCCGATCTCCAGTAGCGGAACGATTCCGCAGCCTCCGCATGAATCGCCGCGATTTCCGTCCGCGCCATCGCATCCCCGCGCACCATCCCGTTGCCAAAGATTTCCGCCACAAGCAAAGACGCTGCAACCGCCGCAGAAACCAGCCGTTCCTTTTCCATGCCAAAACACCTCTCGCCCCACATGTTTTTGATGCTAGAGACAGGTCTTCGCCTCATGCGCCATCGCACGTCTCGAGGAGCGCTTGGCAGCCCTTCACGGCGTCGCGGTATGTCGCATCAAAATTTCCGCTGTACCACGGGTCTGCCACCTCGCGATCCTCTCCCGCAAATGACAGGAGTAGGCGGCATTTCCTTTCAGGGTCGCCCTGCATCAGCCTCCGCAGATCGTCCATATTTTCTTCGTCCATCGCAACGATGAAATCATACTGGCCATAGTCTTCGCGCTGGATGAGCCGTGCAGAGCGCCGCGTGAACGGAATGCCCATCTCCTTCAGCTTGCGCTGTGTCCCGGGATGCGCATCACTGCCGATTTCATCCGTGCGGCAGGCTTTGGAATCGATGACAAACTCCGCCGCACAACCAGCCCGACGCACGAGCTCCTTCATGACAAACTCGCACATCGGGGACCGGCAGATGTTCCCGTGACAGACGAACAGAATCTTGTACAAGCCCAATTCCTCCCTTCCCCATCGACGTGAGCACCGACTCTGCAAGGATTTTCCTCGATTATACCAAAAAGCCCGTCGCCACAAAAGTAGTCTGCATGACGATCCAGACAAGATTTTCCGCAATCTATATGAAACGAGGCTACTCAATGGCGTACCTGCATGAAGACCGTGATTTGTATCCTATATCGAAATAGAGCACGACTCGCGCGCAAAACGAAAGACCTCTTCGATATCGTGCAAAAACGCAAAGACAACGAAATTAAGTGATGTAAATCAAAAAAGCGATTTACATCAAGCAAAAATGGCGATAATATGAAATATATACACGGTATAAATCAAAAAGAGGTGATATTGTGCTGCTCCGTTATCAGTTCAACAATTTCTGCTCCTTTTGGGGTGACTCTGAATTTTCGGCTGAGGCGGCGCAAGGGAAAGTCCTGCGCCGCTATCCCGACAATTTCGTCTCCATGGAAAACGATGCCAACGTGCTGAAGACCATGGTGATCGTCGGAGAAAATGCCGGCGGCAAGTCAAACTTCATCTGTAGCTTGCGATTCGTGAAGTCCTTGTTCGCGGAAAACACCAAGGTGCAGTCCGCAGAGCCGTACGTCAACATCGCCAGCCAGATGGCAGAAGAAAGGCCGAAACAATCTTTCGAAATGGAGTTCATCCCGGATGGGCGTGACATTTATCGTTACCGGCTGGTGCTGGACGCGCAAGGAATCGTATCGGAATGGATGGCGCATCGCAGCAAGCGGAAGGGCAAAGAAACAGTGGAACTTGATTTCCATCGCCAAGAAAGTTCTGCCGAGCCGCTTTTGTCTGGTCGCGCGGTCTCTTCCTATCCGATGTTGAAGAAGCAACGTGAGCAGAGCATCGGCCTTTGGGTGACGAAGCTTGCCCTGCTGGGAGATGAGCACGCGAACCGCGTGGTGGACTGGATGAACACCCGCCTGAAAATCGCGGAAATCGGAGCAGGCACACAGAACGCCATTCAGCAGCAAGCCGATTTATCCGTCCTGCGCGATCCGCGCTATCTGGAAATCCTGCGGATGGTGGACTATAGCATCTGCGGCATGGAGCTGGATGCGGAAAGCCCGTACAGCAAGACGCTTCTGATACGGAAAGACGAGAACGGTCGACAATACAAGCGCGAGCTCCAGATGGATTCTTCGGGTGTCCGTGAATTTTTTGCTTGGGCGGTGCAACTGTATCGCGTCGTCTACGAAGACAAGATCGTTTTCGCCGATGAAATGGATCGCGTGCTGAATCCCGTGCTCTCCGACCGCGTAATCGCGTTCATCAATGGAAAGGAGCATCACGGCCAGTTCATCTTTACGACGCATAATGTGTTGCACCTGAACCTTGTCACCTATATGAAGGAGCAGATTTATTTCATTACGAAAGACCGGCACAGTCTACGTTCGGAGCTCTACTCCTTGGCCGATTTCCCGGAAGTCCGGTATACGACGACGAAAATCTACGAATTTTATATGAAAGGCATTCTGGGAGGTACTGCTGATGAGTAGACCGACACGGATGCTGCGCAGGAAGTTCGAGGTGTTCTGCGAGGGCGATACGGAGTACAACTACATCAATCATATGCGCCGGAAACAAGGCGTGGAAATCTCGCTTCGTCCCATCAATATGAAGGGCGGAGGATACGGCAACTTCCTGAACGAAATCAAGACCAAGGGGCAGGTGAACTGTCTGGCCCGGTTCATCATCGTTGATGCCGATCGTATGAAAACAAATACGGGCGAAAAGGCTGCGTTCTTGCGCCTGCTCGACTATTGCCGCCAGCAAAACCGGAAGAAGGCCATCCCCTGCTTCCTGATTCTGGACAATCCAGATTTTGAATATGTGGCCTGCCTGCACGCAGCTGATTTCTCCGGGCAAGCTTCAGAAAAATTCATCCATGACCGGATGGGCTTCCCATCCTTGGCTACCTTCAAGAGCAAAGAAGATGTTTACGAATTCCTGACGAGCGGCAGCTATCGTTACGAGCATATGCTGGAACGTCTGCGCGGAGGGAAGAAAGCGCTGTACAACAAATATGTCATCCGGCGTCAAAGCTATTCGATTGAAATCCGGGAAACGATCTTCGACAAAGCAAATCTCACCGTGCGCGGAAGTAATCTGGAAGAATTCTTCGATGTCATCGACTGGTGATCCAGCTTCTCTTGGAGCCGTTAGATGTCATATTTATATCAAAATAGAGCACGCCTCAATTTGATAATATTGCAGGCGTGCTTTTTCTGTCGTTCAAAGTATAAAATAATATTTATTTGATAAAATAGAATCATATATTTAGACTTTCTTTTATATTTTGGAGGAAATGATGTATGCGCATTGGTTACGCACGCGTTTCGACCATTGAACAACATGAAGAACGGCAGCTCGTCGAGCTGCAAGAGAAAGCAGATGTCGAACGAACGTTTCTTGACAAATTGTCAGGCAAAAATACAGAGCGCCCGGAACTTCAAAAAATGATTGACTTCGCCCGCGAGGGCGACACGATTTATGTCTCGGAATTTTCACGCCTCGCACGCAGCACGAAAGACCTCCTTGACATCGTCCAGAAGCTCAAAGACAAAAACGTGCAAGTCGTCTCGCTCAAAGAAAATTTCGACACGACGACACCGGCCGGCGAGCTCGCGATGACACTCTTCGCCGCCATCGCGACGTTCGAACGGAAGATCATGCTCGAACGCCAGAAAGAGGGAATCGCCATCGCGAAAACTAAGGGCGTGTACCGTGGCCGCCATCAAAAAAAGAAACCTGTTAATTGGAAGGAACTTGTCGAAAAATACCAGCGCCGCGAGATCCGCTCCGTCTCCGAGCTCATGCGTATCTGCGATTGCAGCCGTCCGACCATCTACAACTGGCTCAAAGAATCTGGCATCACCATCGAGCCATTGAAATGGAAGCCTTACCAAAAGCGCCTCTGAATACACATATCACATTCTGTTTTACTTGTTTTATATATAAAAATTACAAATATGGGTTCTATTTCATGTTGACAAGTCATAAAATCATCCTTTATGATAGATATATCTGAAAATAAAGGAGTTCAAAAATGGAACAAAAGAGCACGATTCGCTGCCATCTCTCTGCCATCATGGGCGACCGGAAAATGAAAATCGTCGATGTCATGAATGCATCTGGCGTCGGCCGTTTCCAAGTCACGCGTCTCTATCGTGAAGAGCATATGGAGGCCATCACGCTCGGCACATGCGTCAAGATTGCTGACGGCCTCGACGTTTCCCTCGACGAACTCATCAGCTATACCCCCGCCAAAAAAACAGTAGAATAAGGCCATCATGCAAACAGGCGCGAAAAAGTCTAACGTTAGACTTTTTCGCGCCTGTTGTTTTCAAAACGGAACGAAGCCCTGTGCTTCCGGCCGCTGGAAACCAACGGCATCCGCAGCGTCCTCATCAAACGGATCCGAGACGATGATGCGACTGCGTTCGACCGTTTTCTCGAATTCGATGGCATCGTCCATCTCTTGCTTATGACGTAGATACCGAATGGCATTGTATGCGTTCGACAGCCCTGAAATCTGCGCTTGATCAGCAGCCGCAAGGGCATCCAACTGCGCTTTGACCTGAAGAAGTTCCTGCTTCCCCTCCGCATGCGCGGCAGCCTGAAGGAGCATCCGAAGTGTTTCATCGGTCTCTTCGCGCCTGCTGAGCGCTTGCTGTGCAATCCCCGCATAAACCGCAGAAGCATCAGCTATGATTGCCCGCTGCTTTTTCCGATCACGCGGCATTTCGTATATGTTACTGCTTTCCTCGTAGCGGTGGAAAAATGGGCTTTTCCCAATATCTTCCTGCGTACTTGTAATCCCTTCAAACATCTGCTCGGAATTCGTACGGGCGTTCATTCCCGTCGCGCTCGCCTGTGCAGCAATGTCATCTGCCATAGATTGATGATTTTTTTCCTCAATTCCAAGACGCTGCTCAATAAGACGCAAGATCGTCTCAAAACGTCCGGCGATCAAAATCTCTTTCGCTTCTCGTATCGGATCATAGACCGAACCACCTTGCCTCGCAAGATCTCGGAGCGCGAACACCGAAGGTCTCGAATCTGCATAGGAAATGGCAGTCGGACTATAATATGCTGCCGGGTCATAAGGGCGGTCGACGCCGGGGATGACGCGTGCGGAGGCGAAATGGATGCTGCCAGCCAAGAGGCCGGAGAACGCTGCGAGAGCGAGCAGCGCCTTCCCCCATCGGGGACACGATGATGATCTCCCCATGAAAATCTCCCTCCTACTCTTTTGCCAGCCGGAATCCCGACTGTCCGAACTGCGTCAGAATCAGCTTCTGCATCCGGTCGGCGAAAAACATATACATGAACACGATGAGCGTAATCTGGAGCAGCAGCCCGACGTTCGCAACTGTCTGTACCGAAGGAGCAATCGTCGTGCCGAGGACTTTCGCTAGATAGGCGTATCCGAGGCTGTCGTCCATCGCTCCCGTCCCACGATGCCATGCCCGCGCAGCAGCTTCATAGCTCCCATATTCTGCCACATAGCCGCCGAGGATGAATTCCGCAATCAAGTCCTGATTTTTGATTGTCCATGGATATTCAGATCCTGCTGGTTCATTCGGCCTCGGCGATGCATTCGCATAGGTATCGAGCTGGACGGTTGGTGATGCCTCCTGATACATCTGACACCACCGATTCCAGTTGTCCACGGAATAATTGACCTGATACGCTCCGTGTGCGATGCCATTATCGATATCATAATCTCCGCCGGATTCCACCATCCGGATGCGCTGCATCAGCTCCGGCATGCTCTTGATTTCATGGACGGGGCCAGCCGTCGTCGTAGCTGCCTGCGTCGAAACCAGATCCGTGACGACAAGATTTTCCAGCGTCGTCTGGAGCATGATGGCGAAGACGCAGAAGAACATGAGATTCAACGAAACGGCGAAGACGCCATTCAATCCGTTCGATGCATACCGCCGGACATGGGACAGCCCGGCGAACGAAAAGGATGTGAAGGAAAAAAGGATGGTCAGGTAAAACTCCAAATATGCCATCGCAATCTGGTAGCCGATGATGCAGAAGAGCACGAAGAGAACTACGCCAAAGACTAAGCAGAAGATGGCCGTCGCTCCATGAAAAACGAGATCGAAGATTCCGTGGATTTTCATCGCCTCATTGATGACCGTCGCCGTGATGGACATCCCTTTCTGCACGATAAGCGTTGGATCTGAGACAGCCGCTTGTGCACGTGAGACATCGCCTCCTACAAGCGATCCGAGCTCTGGGAAACCATAGAGTGAAAGGTTTCCGACGAAATCACCCCATCCAAAGAGCAGGACGAGGCACAGCGCATAAAAGAGGATGCGGCGTACCATCCAAGGGAAAAAACCACCGCGATCTTCCTCTGTCGATGTCATAGCTTTCTTCATGCCACCAAGCGCAAGATCGATGCTGACGAGCACAAAGAAGATTTTGGCGATGTACTCTCGAATCAGTCCTAGCGCTTTGGTAATCACGGCGGTCAGCTGCTCGATGACATCGCGGATTGGCTTGGCAAAATCCTGCGCCACTTCCCAATCCGCATACGTCTTTCCGACCGTATCCTGCGGGCCTTTTCCTCCGCCACGCCCACCGCCTTGAGCGATTTCAAGTTCCAGCAGCCCCGGGACATAAAGGCCGGGGTCTACGGGGATATCATTGACCCGAACCTCGAAATGGCAATGAGGCCCGCTCGAAAGCCCTGTACTTCCTGCCTCTGCAATCTGCTCGCCCTGCTTGACGTATTGGCCGGACGAGACGAGCAAGAGCTGGTTATGACCGTAAAGCGTCGTCAAGCCACCACCATGGTCGATGATGACGGCATATCCATATCCTCCGAGCCATCCGGCTGTCGTTACCGTTCCGGATTGCGCAGCGTAAATTGGTGCTCCATAATCAACGCCAAGATCCGTTCCGCTGTGGTATTTTTCCGTTCCCAAGATGGGGTGGATGCGCCAGCCCTGCGGACTGGTGACAATCATCGGCTCACCAACAGGCGAAATCATCGACCCTTTCCGCGCACGATAGCGCTCATCCATCTTCTGCGTGTTTTCGACAGAGGCAAATGCCATGGATGGCAGCCATGCTGCGACCAAGCAGGCCATCAAAATGACGACGAACCATTTCCGTATCACGACGTGCCTCCTCACAAAACTCGAATGAAGATAGGTCTTGTCATTCATCTTGTTACCATGCTAAACTATCATTCAAGTAATCGTCATCACGAGAAAGAAGGATAGATATGAGCCTGTTCTGGGGAAAGAAAGAAGCATCAACGAACCGACCGCAAGAAGAATTCACCGCTCTAGGAAATCCGGCTGTTTCCGATGCGGTTCTTGACAATATGTCCGCGCATACGATTGACAGCTTCGGCTTCAACTTGTACGGTGGAAAAGGCGATACGTGGTTCGAATACGCCATGCCGAACACCGCTCAAAAAATCCATGATCTTTCCCGCGACATGGAGACGATGAAAGCCATGATGCTTCAACTTTTGAAAGAAAACCAAGCGCTCCGCGCACAGATCGACCAGATTTCCCACCGCATATAATATCCGAATCCATTCAGGACGCCGCGACGGCGTCCTTATTTGTTTTCGTCATCATTCTTTTTCGATGTCTGTTTGCTCTCTTTCTCTGCAAAAGACGCAATATCTCCGAGCGTCCTCGTTCCCGTATATTTCTGTGTCCGATTGAATTTATGCAATGCATCGCGATATCCTTGCACCGGCCCGCTGCGCATGATGCCCTGCTTGCCGAGCTGCATCAGCGTTCCTTTGACGCCGCCGCTCCCTGCGGCCGCCGCTGCGGTTCGCGCTGCCTGGACAGCTCCATATGTCCCGGTTGCAGCAGACACAGCACCAACTGCCCGGTTGCCTGCGCTCTTCGCCATGTCAACCATGCCGGAGCTGCCAAGTTGCGGCGCACCATTCAAGAGGCCGGACACGAGCGCCGGCACTTTTTTCGTAAGCAGAAAGATGATGCCGCAAGCGAGGATGGCCTGGAGGATCAGCCCGATGTCTTCTCCTGCGCCTTCCGTCTGCTTGAGCTTCGTCACGAAACTTTCGACAAACGGCACCGCCATTGAGGCGATAAAGGCCACGCACGACAATTTGATAGCGAGATTGAACATAGCACCGATGGCTTTTTCCGTGAGGAACAAAAACTTTGTTGTCACGCCAAACGACAGCAACGGAATCGTGATCAGCGCCATGGTCAAAAATTCAATCTTCGTGATGAAGAGCTCCAACGCCGTCATGAACAGGCAATACGTCAATATCACGATGCCGATGATGGCGATGAGGAGAACGCCGAGGCTGTCGAAATCGATGTCTTCATAAAAAGCCAAGACCATATCGAATGCGAACTGCACAATCTTGTTGACGACATCACCGAGCTCCACCGCCGCCGACGATCCGCCAGCCTTGCTCCCGAGCAGCTGGAATCCTTCGCCGAGTGCACCCATGAACGTAATCCAATTCATCATGAGGAACATATAGAACCCCATCTTGAGCGTCATGTGCAAGAGGTATTGCAGCTTGTCTCCGCTGATGATTTTTGTAGAAAGTTCCCATGTCGCTTGGACGACCGTCAAAATCACGAGCAGCCGCAGACAATAGCTCAAAATATTTTCTGCTCCAGGGTCGATGATATGCGTCTCGTAATGCTGGAGGAAATCACCGAGAATCTGGACGGAAGATGCGCCTCCCTCCTGATCCGTCGACACGATCTCCGGCTGGAAGTATTCGACCTGTGCCGTCGACGCGCCTTGATTCGCAAGATTCCATGTCCCAACGCCCAGCAGGAAAGCTCCGAAATTTGCAGCAAGACCGATGCCGAGCATAGCCTGCCAGATGAATTTCTTCCCGTCCTCGATGCCGAATACAATCATCATGCCAGCAATGGCTGTCATGACGATCAAGATGACGTGCATCGCTCCGAGGATGCCGCTCGTCAACTGCGTGAGCTGCGTGTCAAAAGCCCCACCGAGCCCTGTTCCGGCCTGTACGATGGTCTCCGAACCATTTGCGAACGCCGGGGTCCCGCCAAAAACAAGAACGGCGAGGAAGATCGTGAGCATAACGATGCCGTTCCATCGGAAGCGTTGCACGTTCATGGTGTACCTCCTTACTTGCCGACAAAATTCGCCAACCGGTCCTTGCTGGCCTGTTCCCGCGTCTCGCGAAGCGCGCGCTCACGATTTTCCACATAGTACCGCTCCGATTCCATGGCAAGCAGGTTGGCCAGAACATCTTTCGTATCGCCACCCTGAAGTACTTGCGCGGCTGAAAGCTGAATCTGCGCTTGGAGGATCTGTTGCTCGCCCTCCGCTTCGTCTGCCGCACGGACGGCATCGAGGACACTCTGATTGAGCTCTTTGGTGACAGCTTGCGATGCCTGTGCCTTCGCTGCGGATGCCTGATACGTCGCATCAAGGACACGATGGTTCTTGCTGTTTTCCTCGTACGTATGGAGGATGACGCCCTTCGTATTCAGCACATCTTCGATGCTGCCGATGCGGTGGTACAAGATATCTTCCGTCGTCGTATGCTGATTGAGGATGGCCGGCGATTTCCCGAGCTTTTCCAACGTTTCCGGAGAAACTGTCACACCCCAAACATCGAG
>CACWLG010000039.1:20983-22573 GCA_902761635.1 Oscillospiraceae bacterium
CCGCTTCATTCTGACTCGCCCAGCGCCCAAGCATCGCGCCGTCCAATTTCTTGGCATTGATGACCGCAAGAGCGAGTTCCTTTGTATTGCGATCGAGGATATCCGCCGTTGTAATAGCCGTCTTGATGGCTTCGGCGATATTCCTTTCGTCGTGCACCAAGATGGCTGCCTCTGCCTGTCCGGCACGATGAGAATGAAACACCATCGCTCCCAAGGGAATCGTGAGGCCGAGGAGCATCCCGCATAAGACGGCCTTTTGCAGCCGCCGCGTCTTCATTTCCAGCATAACATTCACCTCAAACGACATCACGAACAAGAATCCGCTCTTTTTCATACGTTGTGAGCGGTGCCTGTCGTTCCTCTTTATTCTGAAGGTATTTGTATTCGCTCTGCGCGACGACGGCCTGCACGTTCCCTCGATCCGTACGTCCGGAAATCTTTTTGGGCAGGCCTTTCCCATACGATTTTTGACGGAAGCGCATCGGAGATCGCGTGGCAAGCGTATCCTCAATCTCGCGTTCCTCATACCCTGTAGCGAGCATATAGATGACGATGGTTTCATCCATGCGCATATCATGCGGCAACGGAATCGCATCATCGATCTCATCCCGGCAGGCATCATAAAATGCATCCGCGCTCATCGTACCGCGCGATTGTACCGACGCCCCTTGGAACACATACGCATTCCTCTGCTCTTGGAGCGTACGCTGTTCTTTCCGCGTCAGATTACTCGGCAGATGCTTCCGGCGTTCAAGCTCTTTTTCATCTGCAATCTGCCTGCGCCCTTCCCAGAGTTTCTTCGGCCTCTCCGGCTGCGATGCGGAATCATCCGCACGGTCTGCTTCTACGGAAGATACGCGTGATTCTTCCATCTGCGATGGCTCTGCTCGTCCAGCGATCAATGCCTCAATCACATCCATCTCCTGACAGCCAGGCTTCGTACACGATGGGGAGAGATGATCGAGGAGGGATCGCACACGCTCCTCTGGAAATCGGTCGCGAAAACGCACGTCCGACAAAAGCGAGACGACAGAACGCTCATCTTCATAAACGGGCTGGCCGCGCCCTCGTTTCTCCGCAAGCGTTTGCAAAAAATTCGCATAGAGCTCATCGTCGGACAAATCATTCCATGCAGCGCCATCATCAAGATGTTCTCGTCTTCGCTCGCCAATCTGCTGGATCACCCATGCATACCGCGCCACTTGATGACGCTGCCAGATGGGCGCTTCGTACGCCATCCGCTCATCTTTCCCTGCGACGATATCACCATAGAGACTTCCGCCCAGATACATCGCGCGGATATCGCTTGCGGCGCAGCCTTCCTCACAGAAGCGATGCAGGACACGCTGATCCATATCCGCCAGCTGCTCGCAGAGCGGCTGCGCCGTTTTTGCATACAGCTCATTGAACGCTGCTGCCGGCGGTGGAAGCGACATCGCATCCGCCGGAGACGCCGTGGATGCATCCCGCAAGAGCTCTTCGAAAAAAAACGGTTCAATCATTTTTCCTGTGGGATGAACGATGCGTAACAGGTCAATGGCGGCTCATGTCGATGAGTTTCAAAAAGAAGTATTCATCGTCAGGATAGCC
>CACWLG010000040.1 GCA_902761635.1 Oscillospiraceae bacterium
GCAGTTGGCTTCATGATCCGTGCCGTGCCCCATATAGACCAAAGCTGTGTCGGGAGGGACCATGGCGGCGTCGGCAGCGAATACCGTTTCGATCATGGCTTCCATATCGTGGTCGTCGGACAGCAGCGCCCGGCCAATCTTCAAGCTTTGGAACCGGTCCACGTAGGCACGAACGATCTCGACCATCTTATCGTATTCCCCGCCGTTCATCACATGGGTGGGTTGGACGACCACCTGCTGCACGCCGTCCCGGACCAGGCGCTCCATAGCTTCGGAAACGCTGTCGATGTGGATACCGTCCCGCGCCCGGAGCTTCTTCAGGATCATGCCGCTGGTAAAGGCCCGACGCACCTCATATTCCGGGAACGCCTCAGCCAGGGCCTTCTCGATGGCGGTGATGTTCTTCTCCAGGGCGTCGGCAAAGCTGGTGCCGAAGGACACGACCAATAGTACAGGCTTTTTCATGATGCTCATTTTTCCTCCAAAACTCGTTTATTGATGGGTTCCATCGCGGTGTTCCGGATATAGGAGCGCTTCCAGGTTTTGATATGCCTCTCCCCAACGGCTGTTGGGCTTCATATGGTACAGGCGTTTGTCCATATAGTGTATCCGCCCGCCTTTTACGGCGGACAGGCCCGCCCAGGCGGAATCCTGCACGAATTCAGCTTCCAGCCGTCTTTGGGCTTCCGTAGTGTCGCCCTGGAACACCACGAAGATCCGGTCAGGGTCCTCCATGATGATCCTCTCCAGGCTCAGGCTGTCCGCAAGCCCGGACTCATCGGCGATGTTGATGCATCCAAGGTCCCTGAGCATGGCGCCGAGAACGGAACCCTGGGAGCTTTTCGCGTGGATGTCCACCGTGGATGCGCGAAGGATCAATATTCGCTGCGGACCGGATGCTCGTACCGCTTCAGCGGCAGCCCGTTTTGCGCTTTCGATCTCTTTCCTTAGGCTAAGACCATATGTTTCATAGAAATCGGCCCTGCCCGTGATCCCGGTCAGGGTAGAAAGCATGGCTAAGTATTCCTCAAAACATTCCACGCTGAAGAACAGGACCGGCAGGTGCATCCGCTCAAAGGATTCCGCCAGCTCCACGTGGGCCTTCGTGTTGGCGCTGGCGATAACGAAATCGGGCCCCGACTGGATCAGCAGTTCCAGGTTGATCCCGTTATACGGGCCAAGGTCCACCGTGCCCTCCGGCAGCGCAAGATCATAGTCCTCCCATGCGTCATGGACTGTAGCGGCGACCTCTCCTCCGGCAAGCAGCCAGCAATCGGCAAAGCTCGCCAGCAGGACCGCAGCCCGCAGCTTTCCTTTAGGTATCGCCACCGATCGATTCAGATCATCCGTCACGATCAGCGTCTCTTCCGACTTTGGCGCAGCAGGTGCGCCGTCAGGCAAGCACAGGAAGCAGGCCAAAATCAGGATCAAAATCGATTTGAAACAGGTTGATCCCATGGGTCAGTGCGTTCCGCGAACGATCTTTACCCCACGCGATCCAAGGTAGTTCGCGGCGGCCGTGATGATCTCACATTCCTCATTCGTTTCCCGCTTACGGGTACAGACGCCCAGGTGGCAAACCTCTGCCCCTTCCTCCACGATCCGGTCCAGCTTCTCCCGAAAGCCTTCGTCTATGCCCGCTGCGCAGCCGTTACACCGGCCCATGGCAACCAATTCCAGTGGCTCCGTCCCATACTGCGCGAAATGACGGCTCCTGCTGTTGAAAGCGTGCAGACAGGCCGCGCCGGCGCAGACGTCGTTGGCCGCTAAGCAGTTGAGAATGGCTATTTTCATAATCGCTCCTTACATCCTCGAAAAAAACGTCACGTTGAGCTTGTTGCTCCTGGCGTCTCGGACCACGGAACAATCCACCTCGTATACGTCCCGGATCAACTGCTCCGTGATCACTTCCTCCGTGGGACCGTGGGCCACGATCCGGCCGTCCTTCAAAACGTACACATAGGTGCAGTACATGAGGGTCAGGTTGAGGTCGTGCAGGGCGGCCAGGACGCCCACGCCCAGGGATTTGACCACGTCCATGATCTGGATCTGGTACTTGATGTCCAGGTGGTTCGTGGGCTCATCAAGGATCAGCATCTCCACCTGCTGAGCCAGGGCTCTAGCAAGGATGATGCGCTGTTTCTCGCCGCCGGAAAGGGTCAGAAAGCTCCTGTCCCGAAACGAGAGCATATCCACCCGACGCAGCGCCTCCTCAGCGATCCGGTAATCCTCCTCCGTGTCCCTGTCCAAGGCGCGTTTATGGGGAGAACGGCCCATGAGCACCATCTCCATGGCGGTGAAATCAAAGCTAAGGTTGTTGAACTGGCTGACCACGCCCATGCGCCGGGCGCTTTCCCGGTAGGTCATGGTCTTCATATCCTCACCGTCCATGAGGATCACGCCGCTTGCTGGCTTCAGGACCCGATAGATGCTTTTGAGCAGTGTGGTTTTGCCGCTGCCGTTAGGCCCGAGAAGCCCCACGAATGCCTTCTCCCGGACCTTCAGCGACACATCCTTGACGATATCTTTGCGGGACAGGGTGACGGTCACGTCTCTGACCTCAATGTTCATCGTTCGCCACCCCCGAACCCGTATGATTTTTTGACCATCATATAGACAAAGATGGGCGCGCCGATGGCGGAGGTGATGACGCCCAGAGGGATCTCTGTGTTTTTGAGGACGATCCTCGCCAGCACATCCGCCCATATGAGGAAAATGCCCCCCGAAAGGGAAGCGAGCGGCAGCAGAAAACGATGATCCGACCCTGCGAACCCTCGCACGATATGGGGGATCATCAGGCCCACGAACCCCACGATGCCGCAGGTGCATACGGCCACGGCGGACAAGAGGGAGGTGACCACCATATAGATCCGGCGCCATCGGGTCAGATCCACGCCCAGGGTGATCGCCGCCTCTTCGCCTACCAACAGTGTGTTGAGGTTACGCATCTGGGTCAGGAAGAACAGCACGCCGATCCCCATGCACGCACCGGGCAGAAGAAGCTTCGGCCAACGGGCGGAGACCATGCTGCCCAAGAGCCAATAGGTGACGGACTTCATGTTTTCGGCATCCTTGCCGATATAGATCATCATGTTGGTAAAGGCGGAGCAGAGGCTCCCCACCACGCAGCCGGCCAGCACCAACTTGGCGCTGGTCACCCTGCCGCCGCCCATGTGGGACAGAATCATCACAAGGCTCATGGCTCCAAGGGCTCCAAAGAAAGCCCAAAAAGCCGTGCTCATGGTGGCCAACACCCCGGTGAACACCGAGGCGGCGCCGATCATGATGGAGAATGTCGCGCCTAAGGATGCCCCCGAAGAGATGCCCAGGATATAGGGATCGGCCAGGGGGTTCTGCACCGTGGCCTGCATGACGACGCCGCACATAGCCAGCAGTATCCCGATGATGGCGCCCATCATGACCCGCGGCATTCTGAGGTTCCACACGATCTCATAGATAGTCCCGGAGGAAAGGAAAGCTTTGTCACCCAATTCGATATGGGTGACGTTATACAGCACGATTCGGTACACATCAGCCAGGGAGACCTTGACCGCGCCGATGGTGACGGCGGCCAGGATCGACAGGACCAATGCGCCGATGAAGACGATGATGGCGGTCCCCAGAAGGGCGTGTTTTGGATTGAGATTCTTTTTCAAAGGATTATCCCCATGGAATAGATCGGAGCAGCCGGGTGTTGTCCCGACTGCTCCCAGTTTGGTTTCACTCGTACATGAAACTGAACATGGCTTCCACCGAGGGCACCATCCGGATGCCGCCGCCGTAGACGTCGGTCAGGTTGATGGCCATGACCTTGCCGTTCTTCACAGCGGGAACCTCGGCCAGGGCCGCTTCATCCATGACGGAGGCGATGGCCTTGGCTTTTGATTCCTCGGGCGTGATGCCCTCCTCGTCCATATAGTCCACGATGATGGCGTCGGGGTTGATGTTGACGATATCCTCCACGGACAGGTCGCCGCCGTCGGGCAGGGCGTAAGTGGCGCCGGCGGCCACTACTAGGGCGCCGGTCAGGGTCTTCTCGCCCCAGCAGTAGAAGGTGCCGCCGTAGGGCTCGATGATGATGGCTCTGTAGGGGGCCTCCAGAGTGCCCACCTTCTCGGCGATCCTGGCCATAAGGGCACGGGTCTCCTCGATATAGGCGTTTGTCTTCTCCTCGATGTTGAAGATCTTGCCGATGTCCGCGATATCCGCCAGCACCGCTTCGAGATCCCGCACGGGCGCGGTGTTGTTGGAGCAGCGCAGGATCATGGTGCCCACGCCCATCTTATGCCACTCGGACACATCTCCCAGTTGGTCCTCGGCAAAAGCGCTGCGCCAGCCGAAGATGAAGTCGGGCTCCAAAGCAAGCACGGTCTCCTTGGCGGGATAGCCCTTTACCGTCAGCTCCTTGCCGGCAGCTTTCAGCGCTTCATACTGGGGCTTGAGATCGTCCCGGATCTCTCCGTCGAGGTAGGCGGTGCCCACGATGTACTCGTCGAGGCCGAAGTAGAGCAGCAGCTCAGTCTGGGTCTGGTTGGTGCAGACGACCCGCTGGGGGCACTTTTCAAAGGTGACCTCTACCTCTTCCTTGGCATAGTTGTAGGTGGAGATGGTGACGGGATAGTGCGCCTCGACCTGTTCCTCTGCCGGGGCAGCCTCTTCCTTGGGCTCTTCGGTAGCGGCAGGCTTCTCCTCAGTCTTGACTGGTTCTGCGGGCTTCTCGGCTGTCTCGGCAGGCTTTTCGGCAGGAGCGGCGGCTTCGGTCTTGGCGGGCGCTGCCGCTTCGGTAGCGGCAGGCTTCGTGCAGGCAACGAGCAGCAGCATCACTTGGAGCGCGACGAGAGCGAGGGCGATCCATTTCAGGGTCTTTTTCATGTTTTTCTTCCTCTCTTCTTTCTTTTTTACAACAAAAAAGCGCGCACCAAAACAGAGCGCGCGTAACCAAATCATTCGACGGTATGGCGTAAGCAACTCCAGTTTCGGCAGAGTACTTCACACACCATGGGGATGTATCTGACTTATCCGCTCAAAGGATGGTTTCCCTCGGCGGCTTCACAGTGACCGACTCGCGGAGCATTTCACTCCATTCCAGAGCCCCAGGATGCCTTTGTTGTTGTAATAATCATATACTGTACATGTTGTTCCTGTCAAGAATTAAGCGGACGAAAAATGACGTTTTTCCAAGGTATTCGTCTTTTGGTCACCGCGCTGTGCGCGACAAAAGGCCGCGAAGCGACACGCGGCGCCAAAGTCAACCTGAATGCCCTTATGCGATCGACCAGGTCTGGCTCTCGGTCTGCAGCCTGACCATCTGGGCGAACTGGCCGTTTTGGATCATGAGCTCCCGGGAGGTGCCCTGCTCGGCCACCTTTCCGTCACTTAGAACGACGATCTTGTCCGCCGCCTCCACGGTGCGCATGCGGTGGGCGATGACCAGCACGGTCTTGCCCTGAAGGAGACGGGACAGGGCCCCCTGGACCTTCGTCTCGTTCTCCACATCCAACGATGCGGTGGCTTCGTCCAGCAGGATGATGGGCGCGTTCTTCAGGAGCGCCCGGGCGATGGAGATCCGCTGACGCTCGCCGCCGGAGAGCTCGCTGCCGTTTTCGCCGATGATAGCAGCGTATCCCTGGGGCAGCTTCAGCGCGAACTCATCGCAGTTGGCCAGCCTTGCGGCCGCCAGGACCTCGTCGTCCGTGGCGTCCTTTTTGCCGACGCGGATGTTCTCCAGGATGCTGTTGTTGAACAGCGTCACGTCCTGAAACACGATGGAGAACGCGCCGAGCAGCGTTTCGGGATCGTTTTTTGAAATGTCCTGTCCGCCGATCGTGATCCGGCCCCGGGTGACGTCCCAGAACCGGGCGGCCAGACGGGAGACGGTGGTCTTACCACCGCCCGAAGGGCCCACAAGGGCCGTTACCTCGCCCTGCTTGGCGGTGAAGGTCACGTCTTCCAGCACCGTTTTATCCTGCTCATAGGAGAAGCCGACGTTCTCAAAGCGGATATCGTATCCCTTCGGATGGAAGTCTGTCGTTCCGGTCTGGGCCGGATGCTCCGCAATCTCGTTCATCCGCTCCACAGGGACGGTCAGCAGGTTCAGCATGCCGAGGTTGATGAGGTTCCCGCTCATGGGTTCATACAGGCGGGAGGCCACCAGCAGGAAGGAGAAGAACTCCATCACGTTCAGCCGCCCCTGCAGAAGCATGGCGCTGCCCACCACGGCGACGGTGCCGACGCCGATCTTCAGTATCAGCTGGGCCGAAACGATGAACGCAGCCTGACCCAGCTCCGCGCCGATGGCTTTCTTCTCCACATCGTCGATCTTCTCCTCCAGTTCAGACAGATACGCTCCCTCCGCGTTGCAGCTCTTCAGATCGCGGGATACCTCGATGAACTCCTGCACGGCGTCGTTCAGCCGCACCTTGGATCTCGACTGACGGCGAATGAAATGGGCCTGTACTTTTTTCGACGCCGCCACGATGAGGATGGCGACGGGGATCGGCCACACCGCTGCCAGGGCCATCTGCCATTTGTAAAAGAAAAGCCCTACTGCGATCAGCGACGTGGAGATCAGGCTCCCGTAGAACTGCGGGATCTGGTGGGAGGAGGCGTGCTCCAAGGTCTCGGCATCCGCCATGATGGTATTCGTCAGGTCCGCCAGATCCTTTTTCCCGAAGAAAGACAGGGGGAGCTTTCGCAGTTTTTCCGCCAGGGAGATGCGGCGTTTCCCGGACTCAACGTAGGTTGCAAAGAAGGTGGCGTTGTACTGCCAGTAGTTCGGAAGACAGATCAGCACCAGGCAAAATGCCGCAAAAAGCAGATAGTAAACCCATCGTCCGGCGGCTGTGCCTGAGAGAAACGCCCCGGTGAATGCGAACAGCAGCCATACGGGCGTCATCAGGGCGATATTCGAGACGGTCACCGCCGCGATCGCTTTGAGCATATCCGCCGCGCCCTTTTCCGTCAGCGCGAACCGCTTCATCAAATACTTCTTCATACCGCTTCACCCACCTTCCAGTTGACTGCCTTTTGATATTCCGCCCACATATCTGCATAAAGACCATTCTTTTCCAGCAGCTCGTCATGCTTCCCCTGCTCCTCCACCCGGCCGTCCTGCAGCACGTAGATACGGTCGGCGTTGCGGATCGTGGAGAGACGGTGTGCGATCATAATCACCGTCCGCCCTTTGGCCATCTCCTGGAAAGCCAGCTGGACCTGCGCCTCACATTCCGGGTCTGCGAAGGCGCTGGCTTCGTCCAGGATCACCACGTCGGCATCCTTCAGCATGGCGCGGGCGATGGCGATGCGCTGCTGTTCGCCGCCCGAGAGGTACGTCCCCCGAGCGCCCAGCTCCGTGTCGATCCCCTTCGGCAGGCGGGAAACGATATCCATGCACTGGGCCTTTTTCAGGACTTCCAGCATCTCGTCCTTTGTAGCGTCCGGCTTCGCGATACGCAGATTATCGGCGATAGAGCGCTTGAGCAGGCGGCTGTCCTGGAAGACATAGGCCACATGCCGCATCAGCTCCTCCTTGGAGATCTGGCGCACGTCCACGCCGCCTATGAGGACCTGGCCCTCCTGCGGGTCGAAGAAACGAGAGATCAGTCCCGCCGCCGTGGTTTTGCCGCTGCCGGACGGGCCGACGATGGCAACGATCTCATTTCGTTCCGCTTTCAGAGAGAGGTGGGACACCGCTGCCGGAGCGTCGGCCGCGTAGCGGTAGGTCACGTCCCTCAGTTCCACGGTCGCGCCGCTGGGTTCCCGCCCGTGCTCCGCCTCCGGCAGGGGCTGCAGGCCGAGGATCATGTCCATCCTGGCCACAGCATCCTTGACCTTCATGTCGTTCTCGCTCATAAACATCACTTTGGACATGGCGGTGGCGATGGCCGGGGTGAAGATGACGTAGAACAGGAAGTTCAGCAGGATGTCCGCCCGATAATTACCGCCGCGGATCAGAAACAGGGTCACGCCGAGAATACAAACGAAGGCGCTGTTGATCAGCACGGTGTACCCCACCATGGACTTGCGCATCATCCGGGTATAATGCATGCAGAATCCGCAGTAATCGTCGATGGAGGCTTTGAACCGGTGGAAGGAGAAAACGGTCTGCCCGAAGGTCTTGACCACCGGAACGCCCCGCACATATTCGACCGCCTCGTTGCTCATGCGCTCGAGCGCGTTCTGGTACTGCCGCATATCCTCCTGCATGGCCGGGCCCGCCATGCGCATCATGACGGCAAAGCTGAGAGCGATAGGGATCAGGCAGGCGACGCCGTAGCGCCAATCATACAGGAACAGCATGACCAGCATACAAATCGGCATGGCGATGGCGCCCGCCATATCCGGCAGGTTGTGGGCCAGCAGCGTTTCCGTGGAACCGGTCACCTCCGTCACGATCCGGCGCACCTTGCCGGAGCCCATTTCATCCGCAAAGTCGATGGGCAGGCGGGCAATATGGCGCATCAGCGTCTTTCTCATATTGGCGGCCGTGCGGAACGCGCTGCCGTGAGAGCAGACCAGCGCGGCCACGTACACGAGCCAGGCCAGCACCGCGAACAGCACAGCCATCCACCCGTTGCGGACGATCCCTGTGGCCTGAGAAAAGTCCGGCTGCACATCCAGCACTTCCCGGATGATCCGCCACAGGCACACGAAGGGCAGCAGGGCCAGCACGCTGCTCAGGGCAGACAGGATCAGCGAGAGATACGTCAGCGTCCGGTAGCGGCCTGCATATTCCATCAGGCGGCCGAAGGCCGACGGTGATCTGTTTTGCTTTTTCTCTTTCATTTCAAGTCCCTCTTTCTTTTCGTAAGGATCGCCGCCTGTTTTTTCATGACCCTTTCGGCGATCCGCATCCCAATGATGGCGGCCGGGACCGTCAGGATCAGCGCGACGATCAGAGCCGGGATGTTCTCGATCACGGTCACCATCTTGTCCGCATAGCCTGTCGGCATCTCCTCCACCGCCGCCGCCAGAGAGCCTTCCGTGTCCGTCCACCAATGGGCGGTGTATGTGAAAAAGGAAAAGGCAAAGGGGATGAAACTGCGGCGAACGCTCTGCAACGTGTCATAGCCGTTCAGTTTTCTGACGAACTCCGCTATGGCAGCAAGGCCGATGAGACCGACGAGCAGCGCCAGGTTGCCCTCGCCCGCAATCGACCCAACGATCAGCACGAAGCCGTTCAGGATCACCGCCGCGCCAAAGCATGGCACGTTTGCCGCCGTATACAGGTAGACAAAGCTGAACAGGAACGGCAACAGTGCCCCGATATATGCATAACAGGCCGGATGGATCGCCCCGCTCGAGGAACCGAGAATGAACAGAAGGAGATACGCCACGCATGCGATCAGGATGCGTCCAACAGGTAGTTTTTTCATACACATGCCCCTTTCTTTTTGTTTGTCGCCTTGTGTTAGCAGTTGCTAACACAACCGTTTGTAAAATGCCTCGTTCATACGAGGCTTTAATCAGACCTATTCTCCGTTACGAGGTGTACGTGTTTCGTATTTCTTCCCAGGAGGGTATCATTCTGTACAGCTCATCAAAATGCGGCATTGGGAAGTCCGGCTTCCGCGCTCTCAATCTCTGAAACGCCTTGTCCAGATCCTCCATTTCCTGCGGAGCGTGACGACAGTGCTCAGTCGTGCAAAGGGCTCCGAGCCGGGTCCGCGACATCCAGTAAATGACCAGCTTCACAAGTTGATTAGAAATGCCTGGTTCCAGGTTTTTCTCATCCCCTACCGGACGGACCGGATACCCCAGCGCCATCAGAAGATGATAGGCGTCGCCCACCGCGTCCAGCAGAAGCTCTCTTTCCTCTTTTGTGGACTTCGTGAGATCACACCCGGTTTTGTAGCATAAGTAAACGACCGGCAGGATGAACGCCGCGTGATATTTCAGCCAGGCGTCCATATCGTCGCAATACGAAACCGACATCCTGCTGCCCGCAAAGAGGCGCTTCAGCAGAGTCTTTTCTGCGGCAGTCAACTCTGCGTGAGCTTTTCCGATGGTTAATTTGCCATCCCCGGTATGCACAGTGGTCAGCTTCCCGTTCTCACGTGTCCCGGCAGTCGAGCCAAAGCCGAACAGCACTTCTTTCGGAGAGGCTGCCGCTCGCAGGATCCGTCTCTCCATCTCTGAAACGGACAGGTTGTTGCCTACCAGCACCACGATCGAACTGTTTACAGCCGCCAGATCCTCCAATATCCGTTCCATCTGTCGGTATTGCATCACGGCAAACGCGATATCATACCGCTGCCCATCCGGCTTTTCCAAAACGCGGGGATGATCCGTCGTATCTTTCTTCTGTATGTAATGCCGGATGCGCAGACCGTCCTCCTCAAGCGCTTCTTTCCATGCTCCGCGGGCGATCACGGTGACGTCGTTTCCACTGATCGTGAGCGCATGCACGAGCTGTCCGCCGATCACGCCGGCTCCATATACCAGCACCTTCATTGTCTGTTCCCCCCATATCGCATGGCTTCTATTATCTGCTTTGCTATTCCTGCCTTCAAGTCAAAAGAATTGCGATCCCTGCGACGATCAGCCCGGCAACGGGGCAAACGAGAAATGTCCAGCCCAGGGCGTGTTCCGGGATCGCCAGCTTCCAAAGCCATTCCTTCCGCTCCCAGGCTTTGCAATTCTCCGCGCCCTTGATATAGGGTCTTGCCTTCGGCGGCAACCAGCAATCGAGGATCAAAAAATCGCTGACGCTTACGATCGTCATTTCCAGATACCCGGTCCAGAAAAAGTGCGAAAAGCCAAATACGCCCGCGAAAACGGCGCTGATAGCCCAATATACGAACAGCAGCAGATACAGCGGATAGAGGATCCGCTTCATCTTCTGAACTTCTTTACTGTCGACGAACGGCGCTGCCGCTTCCCTGATCTCCTTTGGGAACATGGTGCTGTATGCCTGGGGATACAGCAAAAAGCCCAGCCCCACGACTGCGTTGAAAAGCAGCGCCATGACAGCTCCGTCCAGGATCGTTCTCGGCCAGTTCATGCTGTTCTCTCCTCATTTTTCTCTTGCATGGCCTGCAGGACGAGCTTTCTGCCCCCGAGGAACATCAGCATCCAGCCGAAGCTCTCAAACCCGGAGACGAAACCGTTGAACGGCCAGGGGATCAGCAGTTCCAGCAGATATCCGATCCCCGCTACGATTAGCGGCGAAGCCAGTATCCACGCTTTCTTCAGGGCAAACGTCCCTCTAAAGATCAGTGCGATCCAGCCGATCAGGACAGCCAGCTCGAAGGCGAAGAAGGTCGTCCAATAGGGAACGATCTGTACCATGTAGGAGCGGTTCCATAAATCCGCCGCAAGCTCCGTATTGCCCCCGGAGGCTTCGTAGATCACGTTGAAGGTATGGATCAGCGTCCCGCATGCCAGGTGGAAGTACAGGAAACACATGACCCCCAGGATCAGCCCGGCGATATAGAGCTTCAGCAGGCGACGATCCCATTTGTCTTTACACCCTGGGAGCAAAGATTTAAGAAACTCCGCAAAGGGCAGCGCGGCGACGGTATAGCAAGCCGTGCCGATCAGGCCGCCGATGTTGGACAACGCGATCCGCCAGTCGGCGATGGTCAGCCAGCCGGATGAGATCATTCCCAAGATCGCATAGCTGTCCAAAGGTTCGACGCCCATGCAGTAGTCGCCGATCATAGCCAGCAGCATACCCGGAATGATCCAAAGCATTCTCCTGTATGTCTTTCTCAGTTCATCTGTCGTCACCTTGCATCCATCCTTTCAAAACAAGAGCACATCGATCCCGGCCACGATGGCCGCGCCAAAGAGCCAGATCAGCGTCAGGATGACGCGCTTCTTCAGCACCTGGGGCCAGGTCTGGACGAAGGGGGATGTCCTCCGTACCGGGAATGATCCAGAAGCGGCTGTGCCCGACCCAGAGCTGGTCGATCACCACCCCGTCGTACCAGTTCATGACTTCCAGAAACAACAGCGCCTGCCAATAGGCGGGCCAAAATGTGCAGATGCCGTTCCAGAGGCCGACGATCAGCACCAGCGCCGCCGCCATGACCAGAAAGAAGGGGATCATGAATCGCCTCCGCTTTCGGCTCACTTTTTCCCGGTCCATCAGTCCCAGTGCATACGCCCGTTCCTGCACGGGCTTCGGGTAGAAAAAGAGACCGTTCAGCGGGCTGCTGCCTACGGCGATCTTGACCATCAGGGTGAACAAGGCGCAGAACAAAAGGAGCTGCAGCAGGATCATAGCCCGGTCTCCTCCTTAACCCGGCGGATCATCGTGTCCCAGCCTTCTTTCGCCTCTCTGCAGATGGAGAAGACGGGATAGCAATGGAACATGCCCGCACCAACGATTATCTCGTAGTCGACGCCGTATCTTTGCATGGCCGCCGCAAAGGAAGGCGCGCAGGCATAGAGGGTCTCATCGCTGCCGTAGATGAACGTGACCTTTGGGCAATTCGTAAAGTCGCCCCTTTGGAGCCAGATCATGTAGTCGGGCACGGTGTCGTCCCCGTGCCGCATGATCCCCACGGCGGTCTTCATGTATGCCGCCGGGATCGCCACGTCCTTCTTGTCCAGCTCCAGCATCCGCTGCCATTCCTCCTCCGTATCCGCACAGGTCCCGGGAGAGATCGCCATGATGTATCCGGGCATGGGCGTATCGCCGTGACCGTCGTTGATGTAGGGCACCATACCCAGCGCCAGATTGCCGCCGGAGGAAGTGCCGAGCACGGAGATGTGCTCTGCCTCGTAGTCCCGCAGCATGACACGATAGGTCTCATGGATCATTTCATAGGCCCGTGTCAAGGGCCAGTCCGTGCATAGCGGATAATATGGGACAAATACGTCCAGCCCCGTTTCCCTGGCAAAGCGCAGTGCCTTTTTGATGGAACCCGGCCGCGGCGCACTGATCATGCCGCCGCCGATGAGGAACAGATCAGCCCTGTCCGTGTTCTCCTTATGGATCAGCTTCAGCACGGGGCAGCCCATCACCTCGATACGGCTGATGAGGAAGGCGTCGTCCCGGAGCTTCGGAATGCGGTTTTTCGCGTTCTGTTTCCGCCGGTTTTCCAGCAGCTCCTCCGTGCTCATCCCGACCCAGCGCTTTTTGATGTTCGCGGCTTTGACCAGCCCCTTGAGGATCTCATATTTTACAGACATAAGCTTACCTTCCTTGTAAAAACGGGTGTTCAATACGTCAGTATGACCGTATAATCCATCAGCCCGTGCAGCAGCACCGGCAGCCAGATCGTCCCGGACCTCTCCTTGAAAAGCTGGAACAGGCAGCCGCCGAATACATATCCGAGGAATGTGCCAGTGAATAAAAACCTGAGCAGCACTTTGGCGCTGATCTCGCCCCAGCCCGCATCCGCGAACAAATGCAAGGCGCCGAAGAGAATGTTCGGCAGCAGATAGCGCAGCGGCCAGGAGGCATGTCGCAGAAACCAGGTGCAGGCGTCACGGATAACGAATTCCTCACCAAATCCGATGAAGACGAGGTAATAGAACAGGCTCAGCAGGATGGAGGCCTTGTCCGGCTTGACGATCAGGCCATACACGGTAAGCCCCAGGATCGCAGCGATAAGGACCGCCGCACAGATCCGCTGCCACTTTCCCTGAAGCCTGAAATATAACTCCGACGCAAACTCTTTTTTCAGCGCCAAGGCGAAAAGGATCAGCAGAGCCGCAGGGATCAGAAATCCAAACAGGCATTGGCACAAAAAAGCTATCGGCTGCCCGGACGCAAGCCGCACGGAAATTGCCGAGCCGCTTTGAACGCTCCGGTAAACCCATACAACGCTGATAAATTCGATCAAGCCGATCGCCAGCACGGCGAGGCACCCGAGCATGGTCTTCGTTTTCTCTTTCATGCTTTTTCTTCGCTTTTTTCAGCTCTCATATCCCATGCATTGGTCGATCATGTCCATCACCGGTTTTTTCCAGGTCTCGTCATAGAGCCAGACCTCGTGCTTCATGTCGAACTCGTGGATGTCAGGGTCGCGAAAATGCCGGCGGTAGCGTTTGCCGTATTTCTCGCCCATTTTCAATGCGTAGACGATATGCACCTTCGTCCCGTCCACATGGATATAGTCGTCCAGCGGCGTAACGTAGTCTGAATAAAACTGGCGGCTGATGGTCTTTGGATGGAGCGTCTTCATGTTGTCTATGAAAGCGTTGGCGAATTCCAACGAGCCATCCCCATCCCCGAGCGCGCCTTTCTTCTGCAGGTTCGCTTTGAGCTTTGCCCGTTTCTTTTCACTGGTGCAGGCGCCCGAGAGCATGGGGCCGACGATGGCGGTCAGCAGCCGTGCGGTCAGCTTCCCGCCCTGATCCAGGTCGGAGGAACCGATGAAGCCGTGGTCGATGTGGATGCGCCTGCGCTGGATCAGCAGACCTACAAAGCTTCCGCCGAGGGAGGAGCCGTAGGCGCCGTCCACACAGCCGCCGTGTTTTTCGAGGATATAGGCCTCGATCTTTGCCGTGACGGTGAGCATATCGGTAAAAACCACCTGGGGATCGCCCTCGAAGCCGTCGTAATTGACGGCAATGACATGGTACTTTTCCGCCAGCTCATCCGCCACGTTTTTGAAATTCAGCTGCCAGGTGCAGGCCGTGCCCGGCAGGAGCAACAGCGTCTTGCCGTCCGGCCTCCCAAACTCCGAAAACTGCATTCTAAGCGTCCTCCTTCCTTCGGCTTACGAGGAAGCCATGTTCGTCTGTTATGAGTTCATACTGTGCGCAGTCTTTGACGATGCAGCGTTCATCTCAGCGTTTCTACGCCTGTTCCGCTTCCATGAACCTCTTGACTTCCGAGAAGAACCTGGCCGGGAACATCAGCACCAGCTCCGCATGTGCCAGGCCTTTGAACTCCTTCGGAGTTGTCTGCGGATAGATCCTCCTGGTGTAGGCAAGGTCGTTCTTCCTTGCCTTCTTCTCCTCTTCCCCGTACCAGTACTCGATCTTTGTGTTGATCTTTGGGACCGGGTCCGGCATGGAATAGTTGTTCGTGGACCAGAACACGTTATAGATCGTCTTGGAGGAGAAGTGGTCCCTCTCGAACGCAAGGATCCGCCTGTAGTGCTCTTCCGGGTCTTCCCCCTTGGGCGTCCAGCGCTCCGGTGGCATGGCCGCTTTCATGATCCAGTAATTCTTCGTTGCGAGAGAGATCGTAACCCAGTCCCACAAGGCGATCAATCGGCAGATGATCTTCGGGTAATGGTACGGCGTGATCCCGGCGTCGATGATGGCCTTATCCACAGGGATATCCTGCGTGGCAAGGAAGCGGATCACGCTGGCGCCGCCCATGGAAACACCGTAGGCACCATCAAGACGCCGCACCCCGTGTTTTCTTAAGAACGCAGCCGCGTCTTCCACGTTTTTTTCTATCGAGATGAAAGTCGTGCCCTGCTCATCGTGCCCGTCGGCAATAAACAGGTACACATGATAGTCCCGGGCAAGCTCCTTAGCGGAAGCCTCGAAGACCCACCAAGGCTCGGCGGCGCACTGAAACATGGCGAAGGTCTTTTCCTGTTCCGTGCCGAATTCATACACTCTCATAGATCCAACGCTCTTTTCTGCCTCTGCTATTACGGTCTGTTTATCTGATGATCAGGCACATGATTCCGGAAAGCGCAGCCGATATGAATGCCATTCCGGCCGTTCCCATGATCCATTTTCTCTTTTTGTCTGTGGCTCCAATATAGGGCTTCAGATCTTCTGTCCCCGGGATGTCCCATGCCTTTGTGTGTCCGACCCAGTACCCGTCGATCAGAAACCGGTCAATGAGATTCATGATCGACAGTATGACGAGCATCTGCCAGAAGCCCTGAAAGAAGCCTTTCGCGCCGTTGATCCCATAAACACATACCAGGACGTAAATCAGATACCCGGGTACGCAAAGCCCTTTGAACAAAAGGCTCCTCTTTCGGATCTCATCGGAAGAAGTCAATCCAAGTTTTACTGTGCGGGTCTGTACTGCCTCGCTGTACAGATGGACCATCCCGACCGCCCCATGGCGTATGCCGATCGCGCAGACGAGATACAGAAGGAAGCCCAGTCCCAGCCCTTCAAACAACAGCTTTACCGCCATACTCGATCCCCCTTACGCCGGCTGACCAAAAATCCGTCTTCATCCGTGACGGTCGTATACTCCGAGGCGACGGGATCATGATTTCCCACCACCAGGTAATCGCAGCGGTCGCTGTTGCCGCAGGTTCCGCAGCGGATCAGCGTCCCATGTATCCTGGAAATGCCGAAGAAATCGCTGTTGCATAACAAGGGCAGAACGGAAAGGAGGTTATGGCTTTTCGCAAACTCCGCATTCGGGCATTGCGTGAAGGAATACCGTGCGGCATGATGCTCTTTGTCATATGGTTCGTCCACATTGATGAAGCCGGCAGGATACTTGGCGGCGTCTCTTCTGTCGCGGTCGCCGCTTCTGCGAAACACCTTATCGATCAGCCACATATCAAAAGAACGGTTCAGATCGAACACCTTTCCGAGCTTGATAAACGGCTCCATAAAGAGCTTCTGTACGAAATCCTGCAGTTCCGCCTGAGGCGGACGATCCGGCAGCGAGGGAATCAATGAGAAGATCAGCAGTCCGCCGTAGATCGCATAGGCATGTCCGTTCTTTTTTCCGCCGTAATCCGGCAGATCGTTCAAATACGCAGCATAGTCGGCCTCTGTCTTTCTCCAGATATCGTCGGCCTGCTCATTTCCGTAGCGTTCTTTGAGCCAGGCTTTGACTTTGCCACAATACGGAAGCTCGTCGATGATCAGGTGGTTTTGGATCATAGCTTCCCTCCGATCCACAAGGAAAGGAACGCCATCAAGGCCGCGACAAAGGGAAAAACGGCGAGGCGGATCAGCTGCTCCTTCCGGTTGAAGCCGAAGGAACGATACCCGGCGCAGCCCTCCGTCTCCGGATAGTAACGCTGGAAGAAGTGCGATTTCGTCAGCAGCAGCCAGTCCAGGCACACGACGTCGAAGGCCTTCCAGAGATACAGCATCACAGCGAAGCGGAGGAACAGCTGCCAGAAGGTGAAGCCGCTCAGTACCCCGTTCCAGCCGCCGTGTACGAAAGCGCCGACCATCAAAACGAGACTCAGGATCGCCAGCAGCCAGCCCATGGCATGTGCGCCGGGAAAGCGCTCCGGATGGTCCACGGCGGCGGCCTGGATGTCCTTGGGCGCGGTGGTAAAGAACCGTCTGTCCTGGATCAGCGCCACGGCGGCGTAGAGCAACAGGCATACGGCCAATATGAAGATAAGGGTCAAAATCAGCGTCAGCAACATTTTGGCCTCACTTTCTGCCCACCAGCAGGGCGGAACCATACAGCTCCATCCAGATCGCTTCCCGTTTGGTGATCCAGGTGCCGTCCGCGGTATCGATCAGACGGACGTCCTCGTAACCCATATCCTTCAGCTTTCGGACGAAAGCTTCCATGTCACCGTATTTGGATTTCGAGAAGATGTCGTGGAGAACGAAGACGCCGCCCTTCTTCAGCACCCGCAGGGTCTCCAATAGATACTCTTGCCGATGGCCGGGGATGTTGTGGTAGACGTAGTTGCTCACCACGGCGTCGAAGCTCTCGTCAGGGAAGTCGAGATGCACGGCGTCGCCCCTTAGGAAGGACACGTTTTTCACCCCCTCCACCCGGGCATTTCGCTCGCACATAGGCTTGTTGAAGGAGGCGTACTCCTTGCCCCAGCGGTCCACTCCCACGAAGGTCGCGGCGGGGTTCCGCTTGGCGCAGGCAATGGTCAGCGCGCCGCTGCCGCAGCCCACGTCCAGGCCTTTGCCGCCATCGGGAAGATGCACATATTCCGCAACGCCTTCGATGATCTGTTTGGACATCTGCCGCTTGCCGTCGTAGGAAAAGGCGCGGTACAGCAGAATCATCCAGACTGTGATACCCAGCCCGATGACCGTCAGGACCAGGAACACGACCGACAGCACGGTCTTCCATGTGCCGGAGACCATGCCCGTCAGCCCGAACAGGACGAACAGCATGAAAAACAGCCCGGTCAGACCCGCCGCCGTCCGGATCATACCCTTCGGCATCCAGTTTTTGTAATCCGGCTTCATCTCGTCTTCACCTTTCCGAGGAGCATCGTCCTTGCGCTCTCCTCCGTATCGTCGTCCTCCTCATAGCCGTCGTAGGTTGCGGTCGGATCGACATATTTCTTTGTAAACGGTTTGCACAGCTCCGTCCGATGGGCGAAGGCGAAATCAAGGTCGTCCGTCCAGCCGGTGTGGCCCGTGATGATCTTCAGAGGTCCGTTCCTGGCACGGAGATTCTTCTCCAGCTGCTCCAGGGATTTCACCGAAAGCTTGTTGTCCTCGGCCAGGGTGGCGATAAAGCTGTAGCCGCCGTCCGCGCCGAACCAGATGGTGTCGCCGGTGAACAGGTATTCGTCGTCGACGAGGTAGACCATGTGCCCCCAAGTGTGGCCGGGGACCAGCAGGCACTCGATGCGAATGCCATCGATGTCCAGCACCTGGCCGTTTTTCAACAGCTCCCGTTTATTGTTGGTTTTGACCATGGGCAGCTTATACAGGCCATGGAACACCTTCCGCCGTGTCTCGCCGGTGAGATACCGGTTTTCGATCTCGCCGATATAGACCGTGGCGTCCCGGAACAGCTGTTCGCTGTCCGTCTCCAAAGCACCCACATGGTCCGTGTCCTGGTGGGTGATCAGGATGTGCCGGATAGCCGCCGGGTCGATGTCCAGCCAGCCCATCTTCTCCCGGAGCCGGGCGTAGTTGTACCCGGCGTCGATCATGATGGTGGCTCCGTTCTTCGTATAGAAGAAGATGTTGGCCACCCACTCCCGTACGCAGACCACACGCTCGTCGATGCGGCCCGTGTTCAGGGGTTTGAAGATGGCTTTGCCGCGAAACAGGGCGCTCATGGACTTCTTCTGATGCTCCGAATCCTTTCTTGCCATATCCTTCCCTCACTTTCTGCAGCGGAAGATGCCCATGCCCTCCACGGAGCTGACGGTCACGTCCTCGTACATGGATGCAAGGCGCGCCCGGAGGGTCTGTTCCGTCTCAAAGGGCGGGGTAAAGAAGCCTTTGGGCACATATAGGTGTTCGATGAACCAGTCCGTACGCCGGCAGCCCTCCTGGATGTAGAAGCAGCCGCAGAAGGTTCCTCCCTTCTTGAGGACGCGGAAGGTCTCCCGATAGGCCGCATCCTTGTCCGGGAAGGCATGGAAGCCGTTCAGGGAGAGGACGATATCGAAGGTCTCATCGTTGAAGGGCAGGGCCCCCACGTCCCCCTGCCGGAAGGTCACGTTGTTGAGCCCGGCGGCTTTGGCCCGCTTCTCGGCCGCGGCCATCATATCCGCCGAGTAATCGAGGCAGGTGATCTCTGCGTTGGGCAGGTCCTTGTAGACCGGCATGGTCAGCACGCCCGTGCCCACAGGCACCTCCAGGAGCTTCCCGGAGAAATCCTCCGGCACGCCGGACAGAGCCCTGGTCAGGTATTCGAGGTTCTTCTCCCCGTTCATATTCCACACCAGGCGGCAGATGGCCTTGCCCGGCAGGGTGGAATAGGTCATCATCCCGTCATAGAAGGTCGCGCTACCGCCAAGCTGCTTGTATGCTCCTTTGATCTGTTCCTTTCTTGTCATATCCTCACACTCCAAACTCGATCCTCACGATTTTCATATTCACCAGGCTATCGCAAAAACGGATCATCAGCTTATGGAACATCCCCACATCCCTGTAAATATCCCGATAGCCGCGCATATAGCTTTTGGCCGACACAGAGGCAAACCGCCTGCTGCACGTCTCCACTTCTTTCTCGTTTTCCAGTGAGAAGAAGGCACTAACATCGGTGATCCCGGCTTCTTTGAGCCAGGTCTTCCGCATCAGCTTTGCACCGCGCTCATTGCAGGAATCGAAAGCCAGGACCGCACCTGGAAAACGCTCTGCCATGGCGGCAAACAAACGCCTGACGTACTCGGTTTTGAAGTAATAGAACACGCCGGCAGCGAAGAACACTGCCCCGTCTGCAGCGTCGATATTATCCATCCAAGCGAAATCGTTGAGGTCGCATGCGACATTCTTTTCGCGATCTCCTGCAGAGAGTAATTCATCTCTCACTCGGATCACATCCGGCAGATCTATGTTATATCCCTGGCATTGGCCGTTATCCACCTTGGAAAAGGTATCATCCAATCCGCAGCCGAGATTAACTACGGCGGCCTTCGGATGATTCATCAGATAGTCTTCAACCTCGCAACGCAGGTCGTACTGCCGCTGTGCCACCTCCAGCGCGCCGAATAGGCCTGCCGGAGACTCCATCTTTTTTCGCTTCTCCGCAAAATCATAATCCAACGAATCGCATATACGCTTTGCTTCCGGGTCGGAGAAAAGTTCCGGAAAGCGCTCGGAACAGATAAGCCGCCCAAAGAGTGGGATCACCAGGGTCTCCTGCACAGTATTGTTCTCGATATGATACTTCATTCTCTCCCCCTTATCCCAGCGCCACGTCCAGCGCCATCATCAGACTGAAGCCCAGGGCGAAGGCCACCACGCCCACGTTGGAATGTTCCCCCGCCGACATCTCGGGG